>JARLHL010000100.1 GCA_031292275.1 Desulfocapsaceae bacterium
AATTCATGATATAACAATGATATAAATAATACGTCCCACCCTATCGGTGATACCGATACTATCGGTATATACTCTACCTCACAGGGGCTTGACATTCATGGCGGAATACAATGCGCAACTCAGGGTAACCCGAAACACCCCGCCCTCCGATCGCCCTTTTCCGGCAAGTCTCTTCCTGAATGCAAAGGAAGGTCGGATGGGAGGGAGTATTTTCTCCCCGGTCCGGAAAAGACAGACCTGAGCCGGCAGCAGGAATGAAAAACGCATGGATCTTGGGTTACTGTGCATTTCCTGTCTTGCTGGAATCTTCCGTAATTGCCATTAATCTGCCGGTTAATGAATCCTTGACCCGAACAATATATTTAGTTAGACTTCTTCAACAGGATTCGCATTTTTCTTATTTTTACGGCAGCATTTTCCGCAATATCTCGCAGAAACATCCATACTCATTTCCGCCGAAATCAGTGAAATTCCGACGATATGTATCTTGCAGAAACGTGTACGAAAGTCCTTTTCAGGGACGTTGCACGAAGAGCGGTGTGAAGAAGAATAAGTGGTTTTTTAAATCGTTCTTTAAGATTTGACCACACGTACTTTATTGCAGTCGAGAATGCGAAGGAGAGTTGGCGGAAGTGCATGGGAATCGAACCCACCCGAGAGGCTATTAACCCCTCACACCGGATTTGAAGTCCGGGAGGACCACCAGTGTCCTATCCACTTCCCTGGAAATCAGAGAATCAAAAACAGGCGTTTATACTAATAGGTGTTGACCATGAAAACAACTCTTTATTATAATGCCGAATCCAATTATTGAAAATTGAGATATCTTATCGATATCTCTAAAAAATCCTCGAATACAACTAAACTATGCAGTGTGATAGACTTATAAAGCTTATAAAAACGTGGTATGTGAGTGTCCGGGATGAGACAATGGCTCCGGCCCGCATGATTTCCTTCATTGAACAGCATGTCGCCAGTTGCAGTATCTGCCAGCAGGATCCTGCTATTCGCGATGAGATTGCCAAGATAACCGAAATTATACTGCCCGAGTCAAAGATCCCCAAGGCCATTCGCTCATCGCAGCTAGATGATGACGATCTCGACGATGACGATCTCGACGATGACGATGTCTTGGACAGCGATGACGATGATGATGATCTCGATGACGACGGACTGGGGGACGACATTGTCGAGGATGATCTTGACGACGACAGTGATCTTCTGGAGCCGGATGAGCTCTAGAATCCCCTGTCGGACCCTGACTGGTCCCCTGTTGCTCTGTTTGTCAGGGCAACAGGGTTTCCTCCATCCCTTCTTCGCATCGGCTTCTCCTAGCCCGTTTCCCACTCCTTTAATTTTCCTTCAATAAACTCAGTAACCTTCTGATGCTCTTCCCCTCCTTTCCCCTGAACACGAAGGGATTCGCCAAAGGAGAACCGGACCACCTCAGATACATCAATTTTACCGAAATCTTTTATTATTTTTCCATTTTTCCAGGAACTTGTCCGCAAGGCAAGCGGGATAATGGGAACCCCTGCCTTTTTCGCGAGCTTCACCCCTATGGAACTCATCTGTTCAGGATCAAAAGAAGGAGACCGGGTGGTCTGTGGAAAAACGATTACTGATATTCCTCTCTGAAGCCTGTCGACACCCTCCTTCATTACCGTCTGCAAATCATGCTTCGGATTGATCCGGGTGACGGCGATGGGATTGCGGGACCGCATGATGTGCCTGAAGACAGGATAGGTCAGCAGACTCTCTTTGACAATGAAGGTTATCGCCTTTATCGGGCCGATAATCACCGGCAGGACAACGCTCTCCATGAGGCTCATATGATTGCCGATTATCACACAGGGACCTTCCAGATCCCGGAGATGCTCAATCCCGGAGATATGGAAACAAACCCCGATCCTTTCCAGCTGTCTGAAAACATTAAAGCTGCTCGTGATCCATTCCTGATCGTTATAGATTCCCCGCCTGGCCAACCTGCTGGCCCTGATGACAATCGCGATAAAACGGCAATAAAATCTGATCGACGGGACCAATCTTGTCAGAAAGGAGGCCCGTTGAGGTGTGGTCAGGTAGGTTGTTTGTATATCGAGCTGTTTCATTGATCCGTCTCCTGCCTCATAAGCATCCGGTTTCTAAGTGGGACAAAATATATCAAATACGCAAAATTGTAAAGTGATGATGCCCATGAATATTGAGGCCCGCAGGCTTCCGGGCGGAGAGATCGGGTGCTGCGCATCACACCGTTTCGTTGCTCTGCAAAGCAGGCAGGCACAGCAGGGCCATTTGCCATCACCCTTTCCGGGGTCTCCTCTTTTTCCATCATCCCACCGTTGACAAGCAGATGTAAAGGCAATAGATATTAACCCTTCAGAGGATAACCATTTGCCGCTCGTTGGCGCTGTCAGAGGATTAGCATGCCGGAACATTTTTCCCATCATCTCATCTATGGCACCCTTGCTGATTATCTCACCGGGGAAGAACTGACTGACACCGATGACGAAAGACTGCGCCAGACCATCTACCGCATGATGGTGGAAATAAAGGGATACGATAAAAATGAACTGATTCCCAGGGCCTACATCGATACCCTCTTTAGCCGCTGCTTTGTCAGGTCAACCATTGATCTCACCGTCACAATCCAGAGTCTGTCCTTTATGATAATCCGCTACGGCCCGGGCTCACTGGTGAGCAGGGAACGTTCAGCCCTCGCTGCGGCCAGGGTTCTTCATCGGGAATATCGCATTCCTCTTGCAGTTGTAACCAATGGCCGTGAGGCTGAATTGCTTGATACTGCAACTGGCAAGATTCTTGGAAATGGATTAAGCTCTATCCCTGACCGTGAAGCCGCATCAATCCTGCTGCCCTCGCTGGCATTTTTGCCCAAACAGGAGGCGGACAAGCTTGAACGGGAAAAGCGTATCCTGAATGCTTTCGATGTCGAACGATGCTGTCTCTAGGAGACAGCGGCAGGATCCGAACTCTTCAACAATGAAAAGGAAGTCGCCATGACAAGCACACAGAAGAATTGGACCAAATCAAGCTGGAGAGACCACGTTGCCCTCCAGCAGCCGCAATGGCCGGACCAGGGCGAGGTTGACAGGGTTCTCGCCGATCTCTCCCAGTTGCCTCCTCTGGTGTTTGCAGGTGAAATCCGCTCCCTGAAAGAACTGCTGGCAAAAGCCGTCACCGGAGAGGCCTTTTTGCTGCAAGGCGGTGACTGCTCCGAAGACTTTTCTCAGATTACGGCCCCAAAGATCAGAGAGACGCTGAAAGTCCTCCTGCAGATGTCCATCATCCTGACCTATGCCGGCGGCAAACCGGTGATTAAGGTCGGCCGCATAGCCGGCCAGTTCGCCAAACCCCGATCCTCGGATACGGAAACAATCAACGGTATCGAGATCCCGTCCTACCGCGGCGACATGGTGAACCGGCCTGAACCGACCCTGGAGGCCCGGACCCCCAACCCTAAGTACATGCTGAAGGGCTATAATATGTCGGCGGCCACCTTAAACCTCCTGCGGGCCTTCACCCGGGGGGGCTTTGCGTCCTTAAACAGGGTCCATGCCTGGAATCAGGAGTTCGTGGTGCAGTCCCCCATGGGCCGATCCTACGAACGGCTGGCAAAACACATCCAGCAGGCCATTAAATTTATGGAAATCATCGGCATCCCGGCCGACAATCCGCAGCTCAGAGAGGCCCAGGTATTCACCTCCCATGAGGCACTTCTGCTTGGCTATGAGGAGGCGCTGACCCGCCAGGATTCACTGACCGGCGGCTGGTATGACTGTTCCGCCCATCTCCTCTGGATAGGGGAGCGGACCAGGCAGCTTGACGGAGCCCATCTGGAATTTTTCCGGGGAGTCTTGAATCCCATCGCGGTCAAAATCGGTCCTGATTATGATTTGGACAATATTAAAAAACTCATCGATACACTGAATCCGGACAACGAGGCCGGGCGCCTGACGCTGATCACTCGGCTGGGCATGAAGAAGATCGAGAAGATCCTGCCTCCCCTGCTCCGGGAGGCAAAACGGGAAGGCTACAAGATTGTCTGGAGCTGCGACCCGATGCACGCCAATACCTACACCGCGGAATCAGGGCATAAGACAAGAAATTTCAATGACATTCTTTCAGAAATCACCTGTTTTTTCGAGACCCACTGGGCAGAGGGAACAGTCCCGGGAGGCCTGCATTTCGAAATGACAGGCGAAAATGTCACAGAGTGTACCGGCGGCGCACGGAACATCATGGATGAAGAGCTTCACCGAAACTACCTGACCACCTGTGATCCCCGCCTGAATGCCGAACAGAGCCTGGAGGTCGCCTTTCAGATTGCCGAGATGATCAGGAGCTGATAAACCCCAAAGCTCTACAATCCCATGCCGTCGTTTCACAGACGGCATGGGCCCCCATCCCTTACTGCCTTGCCTGCATGCCCGCTGGATTACATTTCAGTAATCTTTCTTGACGAAAGATGTATCGGTTTTACCCTTTTCTGTATCGAAACGACAAGCCTGTCTTTCTCTTTGCGGGAAGATATCATCCTTTCAACTTTTGGAGGCATAGTGATGCAGAAACAACTTTTATACGTCTCCAGGGTCATGGCATTCCTGGTCCTTGGGATGCTGCTCCTGGCGCATACTGTTCCGACGGCTTCGGCCGATGACGATGCCGAATTTTTAAACCGTTCGTCCAAGGCCTTTACCAGCGTGGTGAAAAAAGTTATGCCTGCCGTGGTCCATATCCGGGTTGAGAAGACAGTTAAAAGCGCCGGAGGTTTCAACGGCGGCGATGATTTTTACAATAATCCTTTTTTTGAGCAGTTTTTTGGCCCTCAATTCCGGCAGCAGCCCCGTCAGTTCAAACAGCAGGGCCAGGGCTCAGGCTTTATTATCAGCAAAGACGGGCAGATCCTGACCAATAACCATGTGGTGGAGGGTGCCGACACCATTACCGTCATTCTCTCCGACAATCAGAAGGTCAAGGCCAGGCTGATCGGAGCTGATCCCCAGACTGACATCGCCCTATTGAAGATTGATGACGGCGATAATCTTCCCATTGTCCCCCTGGGTGATTCAGATGCCCTGGAGGTGGGGGAATGGGTCATCGCCATCGGTAATCCCTTCGGCCTGAGCCAGACGGTGACTGTCGGTGTCGTCAGCGCCAAGGGCAGAAACCAGGTCGGTATCAACGACTATGAGAACTTCATCCAGACTGACGCCGCCATCAATCCGGGCAACTCGGGCGGCCCGCTCCTGAATATCCATGGCGAGGTTGTAGGCATCAATTCCGCCCTCTATACCAGGACCGGCGGCTATATGGGCATAGGCTTTGCCATCCCTGTCAATATGGTCAAGACCGTCGAAGCCCAGCTCAAGGCCAAGGGCAAGGTGACCAGAGGCTGGATCGGCGTTGCCATCCAGAATGTGGACGAGAATCTGGCCAAGTCCTTCAACCTGCAGAAGGCCGAGGGAATCCTGGTCAGCGAGGTGCAGCAGGGCTCTCCCTCGGAAAAAGCCGGCCTCAAACAGGGGGATGTTATCCTGCGTCTGAATGGTAAGCCGCTGGATGACGTCAGTGACCTGCGCAATCAAATATCCCTGCTCCCCCCCGGTTCCAAGGCCGTTCTGCAGATCGTGCGTGACGGTAAAACCCAGGATACGGAAATTACCATAGCCGAGCAGCCGGCGAATTTCAGCAAAATAGCCAAAGGAGAAGGCGACACCGCCACAGGACTCAGGCAATTCGGGCTTACAATGCAGGATCTCACCCCGGAGCTGGCGGAGCAATTTGGTTATAAACGGGATCAGGGGATTATCATCAAGGGCGTTGAGCCCGGCAGCACGGCCGCCATGGCCGGTCTGAAACCCGGCCTCCTTGTGGAAGAGGTAAACAGGGAAAAGGTTCGTAATCTGCAGGAGTTGGACAAGGTACTCCAAAAATCCGCCGGGTCCAAGCGGATCCTGCTGCGGGTGCGCAACGGAGACTTCAGTCAATATGTGGTGCTGACCACCGAATAAAGGACCGCGGACGCTGATTCCGGAATCGATCCGGGATCAGCGCCAGGCCCTGCAGGCTTTATATGAAAGTCTCCCAGAAGCAGCATCCTTGCCATACTGAAATGAGGAACTTTCATGTTTCGCTTGTGGCTGGTCATTCCGGTCCAGCCATGCTGGTTAGAGTGCCTGCCTTTTTCTTTTACCGGCAATCTTCCGGAAGATTTTTTTGATGACCGGAAGCATGTTGAGCTTCTCGCTGGAGATCCGCCGCACCACCACATCGGTATTGGCAATTATTGTGGCATTCCGTCTTTTCTTTCTGGTAAAGTAGGCCATTTCACCAAAGACATTGCCGGCAACCAGAGTTGCAACCAGATTCCCGTTTTCATCCAAGGCGTTTACACTGCCGCTGTCGAGATAATACACCCCGTTGGGCGGCTCATTGATACGCATGAGGACATCACCCTTCTTCCTCCACTCCAGTTTGAAATGGCGTTCCCAATCGGTATCGACCACCAGGGCCTGGTAAAATTCGAGATCCATGGCCCGCAGCAGTTCGTTGGAGAGATGCAGAATGCGGGTTCCCATTGATTCCCCCGTCGTCTCATTGACCTTCATTCCGATCTTTCTGAAATCTTCGCTGGGGTAAGGCATGTTCCTGATATAGGTCAGGATACGATCCGAGGCGATGTCCTCCCTGCCGGTCATCTCCACAAAGAACCTCTGGGCTTCCTCCAGTTTCTCCCTGGCCATGGGGAAATCCGGCCTGATGCCCTGGAGCGAATTTCCGCAGAACAATTCGATAGCCCGGTTTTTCATGGAGATAAACTGCTGGATCATTCCGGGATCAAGATCCCTGGAGCAACCGTGAATCCCCGGCTTATAGAGCGAATAGACATGGATCGGGTGATTGAAGTTCTTCGGGGTCACCTTGCCTATACACACCAGCGATCCGGATTCATCCGTCTGCCAGAAGGCAACCTCCTTGTCCATCAGGAATGTAGTGCCGAAATAGCCGCACAGTTCCTCAAGACGCCGGGAAACAGCAAAACTTGCCCCGAATCGCATCGTCTTACCGCCGAGCAGGACCTCAACAATATCACCTAAAAAAAGACCGATACGGGTAGGGGGAATCAGGCCATCTTCAACGGCACAGGCAATATTGATTGCAGCCTGCAGGGCCCTGATGCACATGCCGGATTTGCCGCATTCCCCTTCCCTTCTTTCAAAGATCGCTATGGCCCCGTCGCCTGCAGAGGGCTCAATCTCCTGCAGACACTCATCAACCTGAATGATTTTCTGCAGATTGCGATGATACTCCACGATAAAATCACGAATCTCATGGGGCCGCATATCTTCTGTGATCTGCGTATAGCGAACCATATCAGAGAGAAGGATGACAACCTCCTTCTCTGTGCCGCCATCAGGGCCTGATGTAGTCGAGCCGTCCAGTATCATCGTGGTCCGATTGAGAGTCTGCAAACACTGTTCTGAGCCTTTGGGAGTGCTCAGTGCACCGCCCAAAGGCTGCCCCTGACTCAAGTCTTCTTGAAGCGGATGAGGACATTCCCCGATTCCACCGCATCCCCGGCTTTCACCAGGACCTCTTCAATGACTCCGTCGCCGGGAGATGAGACCGCGCTTTCCATCTTCATAGACTCAAGAATCACCAGTTCCTGGCCTTTGAACACCTGCGCCCCTTTCTCAGCCTTGACATCCACCACCAGGCCCGGCATCGGGCATTCGAGGATATTCTCCGCAACCTTTACCGAGGGAACCGGCATATAGTGTGACAGCTTCCATTCCCGGGGGTTATAAATCTCAAAGAGATGAGAGAGACCGCAATAGGCTGCAACAATGAAATTTCCTTCATAATTCAAGCGAAAATGAAATTCTTCTTCATTGATGCTGAGCTTCAGTCTACGGCGGTAAAACTCCGGTTGCGGGGTGACAACACGGTAGATGTCATCGTTCACGCGGATCCGCCACTGAAGATCCGAGCCATTCTTATCAAGCCGAATCTTGAAAATATTTCCCTGGCTCCTGGCGACATATTCGTAGGTATTCTTGGAAAAATGACTGGCTCCCACCCGGGACTTCAGCGGCAGGAGGGCATGCTGCACCAGGCTCTTGCGCAGATGGTGCATCAGCGTGGTGGCGATCGCCATCGCATGGAGAGAAAAGAGCGGCGCATCGATCTTATTGCTCTCGTCAAAGATATAGGTGGGAATGAAATCCGTGGAAAGATCGCCCTTGATGAATACCGGGTGGTTGAGAATCCGGTTGGCAAAATCGATATTGGTAAAGACCCCCTCGACATGATAGCCGTTCAGGGCCTGCACCATGCGTTGGCGTGCAATCTCTCTATCCTCCCCCCAGGTGATGACCTTGGCCAGCATGGGATCATAAAAGACCCCCACGGAACTGCCGGCCGCCACCCCGGAATCCACCCGGACACGCTTGCCCCTGGGCGCGGCATAACGGGTGATCAGCCCCACCGAGGGGGCAAAATCGCGGGCCGGATTCTCGGCACAGATCCGCACCTCGATGGACCAGCCCTTGAGAGCGACATCCTTCTGGGCAATGGGCAGAGTCTCTCCGGACGAGATGCGGAGCTGAAGCTCCACCAGATCAAGATTATTGACCATCTCGGTTACCGGATGCTCCACCTGCAAACGGGTATTCATCTCCAGAAAAAAGAACTCCTGGTTTTCATCGAGGATGAATTCCACCGTACCGGCGTTGGTGTAGCCCGCCTTTTTGGCCAGGGAGCACGCCAGACTTCCCATTTTCTCGCGCAGGCCAGCATCCAGGGCGCAGGAGGGCGATTCTTCGATAATCTTCTGATAGCGCCGCTGAATAGAGCACTCCCGCTCTCCCAGATGCACCACATTGCCATGGTTGTCCGCCATGATCTGGATCTCAATATGCCGCGGCCGTTTTATATAGCGCTCGACAAAGATGCGTGCATCGCCGAAGGATTTCTGGGTCTCCTTCTGACACAGGCTCAGGGCGGAGGCCAGTTCCTCGGGTCTGTCTACTGCCCGCATACCTTTACCGCCGCCGCCGGCTGCAGGCTTCAGCAAAACCGGATAGCCGACCTCGCCGGCCACCTTGGTGGCCGCCTCCAGATTGGCCACCGGTTCGACGTGCCCCGGTACTGTCGGCACCCCTGCCTGGATAGCCAGCTTTTTGGCCTCGATCTTATCACCCATGGCCGCAATGACCTTGGCAGGCGGTCCGATGAAGACCAGGCCTGCAGCCGCCACTTTTTCGGCAAAGACAGCGTTCTCTGAAAGAAAGCCGTAGCCGGGATGGATGGCCTGACACCCCGTACCCAGGGCAGCTTCAATGATTTTATCCATATTCAGATAGGATTCAACCGGGCGGGCTCCACCCAAAAGCACCGCCTCATCGGCATTGATGACATGCAGGCTCCTGAAATCCGGATCCGAATATACAGCCACGGTTCGAACACCGAGGCGTTTGCAGGTATTGAGTATTCGTACGGCAATTTCACCGCGATTGGCTATTAGGATTTTCTCAAACATTCTCTACCTCACAGGGGGATATTACCGTGTTTACGATCGGGCCGGCTATTCTTTTTGCTCTCCAGGAACTGCAGAGTCCTGATGAGCCGATGCCTGGTATCACGCGGGAAGATAACGTCGTCAATGTATCCCCGTTTGGCGGCCAAAAACGGATTCATAAAGTGCTTACGGTAGTTCTCCATTTTTTCATTGAACAGGGACTCAGGGTTCTCGGCTGCTTTGATTTCCCTGCGATAAATGACCTCCGTGGCGCCTCTCGCTCCCATCACCGCGATCTCCGCCGTCGGCCAGGCGTAATTGATGTCGCAATGGATATGCTTGGAATTCATAACGATATAGGCGCCGCCGTAGGCCTTGCGCACGATTACCGTCATCCTCGGCACCGTGGCCTCGGTAAAGGCATAGAGGAGTTTGGCCCCATGGCGGATGATACCGCCGTGCTCCTGTTCCGGTCCCGGCATGAAACCGGGGACATCCACCAGACAGACCAGCGGGATATTGAAGGCGTCGCAGAAGCGGACAAAACGGGCGCCTTTGGTGGAGGCATTGTTGTCCAGGGCCCCGGCCAGGACGGCGGGCTGATTGGCCACCAGGCCTATGGTCTGTCCGCCCAGCCGTCCGAGACCGCAGATGATGTTGGGGGCATAATGTGGCTGGACCTCCAGGAACTCGGCCCCGTCCAGGATGCTTTTGATAAGGACATTCATATCATAGCTCTGGTTGGGATTCGAGGGAACCAGGTAGTCCAAGGCCGGATCGGTACGCTCCGGCGGATCGTTGAGATCCAGAATGGGCGCCTTCTGGCGATTATTGGAAGGCAGATAGCTGATCAACTGCCGCACCGCCCGCAGGCAGAGGATATCGTTGGGATAGACGAACTGCGCCACACCGCTCTTCTGGGCATGGGTCCGGGAGCCGCCCAATTCCTCCGAGGTGATGTCCTTGTGGATAACCGTCTTGACCACATTGGGTCCGGTCACGAACATATAGGAGGTCTGCTCAACCATGAAGACGAAATCAGTAATGGCAGGACTGTAGACGGCTCCTCCAGCACAAGGTCCCATGATGCAGGAAATCTGGGGGATCACACCGCTGGCGTTGACATTCCGGTGGAAGATCTCTCCATAGGCCGCAAGGGCGTCCACGCCCTCCTGAATCCTGGCGCCGCCAGAATCGTTGAGGCCGATGACCGGAGACCCGACCCGGGCGGCCAGGTCCATAATCTTGCAGATTTTCTGTGAATGACCCTCACCGAGTGAACCGCCGGTGACGGTGAAGTCCTGACTGAAGACAAAGACCTCCCTGCCGTTGATAGTGCCGTGGCCGGTGATAACCCCGTCCCCCGGATATTCCTCGCTGGCACTGGCTGCGCAGCGGCCCACCTTGAGAATATCCAGTTCTTCAAACGATCCTTCATCCAGTAGCAGGTCTATCCGTTCCCTGGCTGTAAGCTTTCCCCCATTGTGCTGGTGATCTATCCGCTTTTGCCCTCCCCCCTCAAGGGCATCTTCACGTAACTCATAGAGTTCCAGTATGTTGCTGTGCATTATTTCGACCATGAACATCTCCTCTTAACAGACTATAGATGACCTACATATATTGACACAAGTCCTTAATATCACTCGACAGAAACCTTCGAATGATCTGTTATTTCAACATTCCTATACACACTATCATGATGATAACCGCGATAAAAAACAAACCGACTTTCATACAGACCGTATGATCCTCTTCATGGCCATGATCATTTCCCTGTCCGCTCATTTTTCACCTTCAATTACGCAGGATTTATTATTAAGAGGCCTTTGGGGCAACCAAAAACGTGCATCCGCCGGATCAATCACGGGCACACCCCGTGTACCTCTTGCCTCTTCCAGAGTCTCCTGACTCTGCAGACAGCAGAGTACAATATTATCTGAGCCGCCAAAATATTCAGTGGTGTTTACGAAAGGCCAGCAGCGCATCCAACCCCTGCATGCACAACCAGGGGCACCAATCTAAAACCAAGCATATTTGAATACATAAAACCAATGCCGATTGCAATAACTATTGCAATTGCAATAGCTGTCAGAAGGGGAAGAGCGGCATCAGAAAGGGGTTTCGATCCGGTCCGGAAACCAGGTCTCCGGACCGGATCGAAGTTCTCAGGCTGCAAGAATCCTGGCAGAGCCGAGCAATAAAACCGGGCCGATACGTTTCACGGTATTTTCCACCCGGCATAGCCCTGGCTGCGCGAATCCATATCCCTCTTCCTATCGGCCCCTGCCGTTGAAAAGATAACGAAAAACATCCTGGACTGTGGAGACGCACAAGGTCTCCATCTCCGTTTTCCATCCCCCCCGGTCCCGGTTTCCTTTGGGCATCATAAACCGGGTAAACCCGAGACGCTCGGCCTCCCGAACCCGCATGTCCATCTGGCCGATGGCCCGTATTTCACCGGCCAGACCGACCTCACCGCAGACAACAGTGGCGGAGGAAATGGGCTGATCCAGAAGGCTTGAGGCTAATGCACAGATGACACCCAAGTCCAATGCCGGTTCGTCGATACGGATACCCCCGGCAATATTAAGAAATATATCATGACCATACAAATCAAGCCCCGCTTTTTTTTCCAAAACTGCGCAGAGCAGGGACAGACGTTGCGGATCGGCACCGATAGCCGTCCTGCGGGCCGTTCCCAGGTTCGTCGGGCTGACCAGGGCCTGGATCTCCACCAGGATCGGCCGCGTTCCCTCAACACTCGGCAGAACCACCGATCCGGGCACGTCCAGAGGCCTCTCGGCCAGGAAGATCTCGGAAGGGTTGGTGACTTCCATCAAGCCCTCGCCCTTCATCTCGAAGACCCCGAGTTCGTTTGCCGAGCCGAATCGATTCTTGACTGTCCTCAGGATCCGAAAGGCATGGCTGCGGTCGCCCTCGAAGTAGAGCACGGTATCCACCATATGCTCAAGGGTCTTCGGACCTGCCAGCGCCCCGTCCTTGGTCACATGCCCGACCAGCATCACCGGGATATTTTCCTTCTTTGCCATCGTCAGCAGGCGGAAGGCTGACTCCCGCACCTGGGTCACGGATCCCGGGGCGGAGGGGATATCATCACAGGTCAGCGTCTGGATCGAATCCACGGCCAGCAATCCAGGCCGCATCTCCTCGGTCATCGCAATGATCTGCTCGACACTGCAGGCTGTGGCGATGAATTCCTGGGGATGCAGGGCGCCAAGCCGTGTAGCCCGCATCTTGATCTGCCGCGCTGATTCCTCACCGGAGATATAAAGAACCTGACGCCCCTGTCTGGCGATGGCGGCCAGGGTCTGGAGGATCAGGGTCGATTTGCCGATACCGGGATCGCCGCCGATCAGCACCAGAGAACCGGGGACAATCCCCCCGCCGAGGACCCGGTCCAGTTCCCCTATGGAGGTGACAATACGCTCCTCCTCGCCATCGGGCGCCAGATGCAGCGGCACCGGACGGTCTACGGGACCTTCCTTGCCGGACTTTGCGGCAGGACGTCTAACCTCTTCGGCAAAGCTCTCCCAGTCATGACAGTCCGGACAGCGTCCCAGCCATTTGATGCTCTGATAGCCGCAGGAGCGGCAGGAAAAGACGGTCTGATTTTTCTTTTTGATTGTCATTTTATGCACTGTATACGAAGATGGCAAAAAAGTCATCTGCAAGCCTTTACGAATGATTTAAAAGCCCTATTATTACAGCACGCCAAGGTCTTTTGACTGCGCACTTTTGCTCTGGAGCAGCAATCAATCGCCTCCATCCTCCAACAACCCGGTTGCCGACCCCATGTGGATCCCACTTTCTCAATCAGCCTCTTTCCTGGTCTCCCGTAAAAGGCTCCTCTTGCTGAGTTTGCTGCTTTTTCTGGTCACCCTGGCGATCACGACCCTCTTCTACGAGATCAGCACCCGGTACATTGACCAATTCGTCGGCAGCCATTTCCTTCAGGGCCCGGATACCGCAACGGTCTGGGGGTGGATCAAATATCAGGGCTGGTGCATCCTCAAGTGGATCTCCATGATCATTTCCAGGATAATCGCCTTTTATCTGGCCTTCCTGGCAGCCTACAGCCTGACTACGCCCGGTTACTGCCTGCTCAGCACCTCGGTTGAAAAAATGCATGCCGACATCCGCGAAGAAGGGTTTTCCCTCCATGGCATCCTCATCGATATACTTGAAGGCTGCAAAATCGGCCTCTTCGGCCTGCTGGTCACCTGTCTCGCCCTGGCCATCAATTTTATCCCCGCCATAGGCCAAATCCTTGTGTTCCTGCTCTACGGCTATTATTCCTCCCTGATGTTTATCGACTACCCGGCTTCCCGCCGCCATTGGTCTCTGGGACGCAAAATCGACTGGCTCAGGAGGCATTCCTTCACAGCCCTGCGCCTGGGCCTACTCCCTGCCGTCATCAGCATGATCCCGATGGTGAATGTCTTCCTGATGGCCCTGCTGTTTCCGCTGTTCACCGTCCATGCAACCCTGAATTTCCAGGCCCTGGAGTCGGCAGGGGACCGGCAGGCTGCACCATCCCTGTAAAGCAGAGAAAAAGGAGAGACATCCTGATATGGGAAAAGAGATAGAGAGAAAATTTTTGCTCGCAGGCGATGAGTGGCGGAAAAACGCCAGAGGGCACGTTTTTCGCCAGGGCTATATCGGCAGCAGACCAGGGCGGACGGTCAGGGTGCGGACCTGCAACAATACCGGTTTCCTGACCCTTAAGGGCAAGAGCAGCGGTATCACCAGGCTTGAGTTTGAATATCCGATCCCGCTGAGCGATGCCAATACCCTGCTCGCCGAACTGTGTGAGCAGCCGCTGGTGGAGAAGATCAGATACCTGGTGGATTATGAAGGCTTCAGGTGGGAGATAGACGAATTCCTGGGTGATAATGCCGGACTCTGTATCGCCGAGATCGAGCTTTCAGCCGAAGACCAGCCCTTCCCCAGACCTCCCTGGCTGGGAGAAGAGGTGTCTGGAGACATCCGGTACTACAACTCAAACCTCCGGGAAAACCCCTTTAAAAACTGGAAGAAGCAATAGACTGTTCCCCCGCTCAAAACGGCTCGAATCATCCTTCTGTAAAAATTTCCGGATCGATATTTCCCTCACAGACCCGGGTAACCGGTCCCGACAGGGTGGCGAAAAAGTCGTCGGTGAGCGCAATATCCAGTTTTCCTCCAGGCATATGGACAGTAATGTCCCGGTTGCAGAGGCCAAGCCTGCAGGCAACCGCGGCGGCGGCAACGCTGCTGCTGCCGGAAGCCAGGGTATAGCCCGCCCCCCTCTCCCATATTTCGATCCTGATATTCCCGCGATCCATGACTTTCAGAAACTGGACATTCGTCCGCCGGGGAAAACGGGGGTCGGTCTCAAGAAGCGGCCCATACTGGCGGGCCATCGCCGGTGAAATGTCATCGCAGAGGACAACACAGTGGGGATTGCCAATCGTAGCGGCACAGAACACAAAGGTGGTACCGCCGATACGGATATTCTCCTTCAGTACCTCCCGTTCCTCTCCCGCCACGGGTATTTTGGTGCTGAGAAAACTGACCTTGCCCATTTCCACCGTGACGTTCCTTCCACCCTGCCCGACCCGGCATTTTACGGCTCCTCCCAGGGTTTCCACAGTAAAGGAATCAGCGTCTGTTTCCCCCGCGTCCCGCAGATATCGTGAGAAGATGCGAAGGCCGTTACCGCTCTTTTCAGCTTCACTTCCATCAGGGTTGAAAATACGCAGCCCGAAATTGCAGATTTTACTCTCAAGAGGACCAAGCAGTATGCCGTCAGAGCCGATCCCGAAGTTACGGTTACAGATCCGCTGAATCTGTCCAACATCGAGATCTCTTTCCAGATCCTGTGGGCGCATCACGAGATAGTCATTGCCAAGCCCGTGGTATTTAACGTATTTCATCATATTCTCCCGTGACTCGCCAAATAGTCTGATGCACTCATATTCATCTCCTGTTAACAGGCATTCCAGCACCTTTCCGCGACCAGGGCCCACGGACAGGTGCTGGTTCGGAATACCCGGTGATATCCGGACAACCAAGCCTGCAGAAACAGCCGGGAAGAGGTAAGGATCGGTCTTTAGTTACAGGATGTCCCGGCGCCGCCGATATACCAGCGACCCTTTTTCCAAACGAAGTCAAGCTCACTGACGCAGGCCTCATTGATCCAGAAGAACAGCCGGACCTCTGCCCGGTTGGAAGAAAATTCCAGTTCCGGGTTCCAGGCGCCGGCCCTGGCCATCAGGCTGAGTTTTTCTTTTCGTGAGCGCAGGTCTTCCCGCGATGGCTCCTGACCTGAGTCCTCATTCACTTCAGTGATGCTCTCCGGCATGCGGGAAAGGACAAAATGCTCATCCTTTTTTTCGTCACTGCAGAGCATCCCGTATACCAGTCGCCAGAGATCATCCGGGGCTTTTTCGCGTTTTCTGGAAGCAATCGACTGACGAAGCTGGGTCTTCATGGTCTGGCTGCAGGCTGCCGTATAGATGTCCCCGTGAATCACAAGAGAATGAATATCCCTATCAAACTCACCGGCCCATGCCGTACGGGCAAAAAGCAGAAGCGCCAGACATACAATTTTTTTCATCACTCTCAATTCTTATAAACGCAATCTTTCACCGATCCTGCTGAGAAATCAGAAACATTCAGCTGGAGTGGCGGACAGGATCACTCTCGGTACGAAAAAGAATGATCCGTTCTGGAGGTACTGCAGATGCGATGCAGGCAGTCCCCGCACGTTTTCTTTTATTGAGGGCTATCCTACTGTATCCTTGCGTAATAATCCAGAAAACTCAGCAAAAACCGCAGTATTTCACCGCACAGATCATAAGCGGCACTTTGTCATTGAAAACGGTCGGGCTGCTAGAACAGGCGGCGGAAGGCCGACGCCTTGATGACGGCAATCACCTCTTTCCCCTCTTCCAGGCCCAGTTCCCGCAGGGATTCCGGCACAATCTGGGCGATGAGCTGATCTGCGCCGCACTGGAGTTCGACCCGGACCCGGTTCCCCGCCGCAATGTGTTTGCCGACCCGGCAGGGAAGAAGGTTCCTGGCGCTGGTCGCCTCGGGATGACGTTTAAAGAGCAGGATCTCCCGGGCGTCCAGCTCGAAGATGTTTTCATACCCATCTCCGCCCTCGGTGAGAATCAGCCGGTGGCCGCCCCATTCATAGGCCCAAAGGTCCCCGCAGGCTTCCGGCTGCCCCAACCGCAGCAGGTTGGCATATCCCTGCCTGGAGCCCGCCCACGACGAGCGGGCAAGCTCCTCGGCACTGATCTGTCTGTTCACCCGCCCCTCTTCGATAACCAGGACCTGCCGGGTCATCAGCCGCATCTCCAGAAGCGAATGACTGATAAAGAGAAGCGGGATGTCAAAGCTTGCAAAGAATCGGATCAGATAGGGGATGATCTGAAACTTCATCTCCTCGTCCAGGCCAGTCAGGGGCTCATCCATCAGGATCAGCCGGGGGCAGGTCAGCACTGTCCTGGCCAGGGCTACCCGCTGCCGTTCGCCGCCGGAAAGCAGGTTGACGCCGCGATCGAGCAGGTGATGCAGGTTGAGCACATCAATTATGGCGTCGGGCTGCAGATGACGATCCTGCGCCGGTGTACGCTGCCAGCCATAGAGGAGATTGCGGCGGACACTCATATGAGGAAAGAGATGGGCCCCCTGAAAGACCACCCCGACCCGGCGCTTCTCCGGCGGCAGATTGATCCCCGCGGCGCTGTCAAAAAGGGTGATGTCCCCCAGGCGGATATGGCCGCGGTCCGGCTTCAGCAGGCCGGCCAGCAGATGCATCAGGGTCGACTTGCCGCTGCCCGAGGCGCCAAAGATGCCCACCCGCCGGCCCGTCAGACTGAAACGGACATCACAAGAGAAGTCGCCCTGTTTTTTTTGAATGGCCACATCAAGTTGCATGGATTTACCGTCTCTTCAGGCTGCTGGCCACCGATCCGCTGGCCAGCAGGACCAAGAGGGAAAGCATGATGGAGACCAGACAGAGGGAGAGCGCCATTCGGTCGCCGCCGGGAGCACTGGTGTATTCATAGATCGCCAGCGGGATGGTCTGGGTGACGCCCGGAATATTGCCGGCAAGGATAATCGTGGCCCCGAATTCTCCCAGACTGCGGGCAAACATCAGGGTCATCCCGGCCAGCACAGCCCTGGCTGAAAGGGGAAGGGTGATGGTGAAAAAGGCATCCCAGGCCCCTGCCCCCATGGTCCTTGCAGCCTTGCCGTAGACGGAATCCACGGATTCCATACCCAGGCGGATGGAACGCACCAGAAGCGGAAATCCGACGACGGAAGAGGCAATGATCGCCCCGGTCAGGGTGAAGATGATCTGGATATGGAAATGGGCCAGCAGCCGGCCGATATAGCCGTGGCGTCCGAAGAGGACCAGCAGCAGGTATCCGACCACCACGGGAGGGAGGACCAGCGGCAGGTTGACGATGCCCTCCAGAAGGGTCTTGCCGGGGATTCGGGTGTGAGCAAGCAGGTAGGCGACGCCAATTCCCAGGGGAGTCGACACCAGGGTTGCGGTGCAGGCCACCTCCAGGGAGAGGAGGATGGCCTGTGTATCCGAGGGCTGCAGAAAGGACATGGATGAGACGGACTCCGGGATCCTATTTGCCGACACTGAAACCGTATTTTTCGAACACCTGCATGGCCTCGGGACTGATGAGAAAATCGTAGAAGGCTCTAGCCTCGGGATTTTGCGTGCCTTCGATGGTCAGGGCGACGGGGTAGGTCACACGATCGTAGAGGTCCTGCGGGACCTCGAAGAGAATGACCGCCTGCTCCGCCAGCAGGGCATCCGTCCTGTAGACGAAGGCCCCGTCGGTCTCGCCCCGGTCGGCATAGGTCAAGGCCTGCCGGACATCCTTGGCCATAATCAGCTGCCTGGCCTCTTCAAGTTTCCGATATATGCCCGCTTTTTCCATGGCCTGGGATGCATACTCGCCTGCAGGCACGCTTTTAGGACTGCCGATGGCGATCTGCCTGAGGTTCAGGATATCGGCCATGGAGGTGACGGCCGGATTCTTTTTGCCTATGAAGACCAAGGTGTTGCCGACAAGATTTCTCTCCGAGGCCGGATCGATCCTTTTTTGATCATGCAGGAAATCCATCCATTTTTTATTGGCGGAGATGAAGATATCCGCAGGCGCCCCTTCGTTGATCTGCTTGGCCATGGCTCCAGACGACCCGATATTGGTCAGAATCTGGGCATGATCGCCAGCGGCGCCAAACCGGGCGATCAGCTCCTTCAAGGCCTCGGTCATGCTGGCCGGACCGGAGAGCCGTACAGGCTCCGCCGCCTGCAGGGATGAAACCGCCAGAAGGACACCTGCAAAAATCAGAGAAATCGTGGTGATAAGCTTTTTCATATTGTGCCTCTTCGTGTTTTACGTTGCGGGCTCCTTTGGGCAAGGCATCCAAGGCCCGGAGAAAATCCCACCGCAGACCTCCCTCCCTTGCCGCAGGAACCGGAAACTTTCCTGCCATGACCCGGATCAATATCCACTCAGGCAATGGCCAAAAGGACGTCGGAGGCCTTGATAATTGCCGCGATCTTCATCCCCTCAACCAGGCCCAGCCGCTTTACGCTCTGGGAGGTCAGAATCGAGGTGACGGTATTGCCGGCATCCAGGTCAATGATCACCTCATCGTTGACGACGCCGGGAATGATGCGATTGACCTGACCCTCGAGAATATTCCGGGCGGAGATCTTCTGCCGGTCCACCTCAAGCGCCAGCATCACCGATGGGGCCTTTACAATAGCCAGCACCTCCGTGCCGGACTGCAGGCCCAACCGCTGCACCGAGTTTTCGGTGATCACCGACACGATCGTATCCCTCCCTTTCAGGGCCACGGTGACCACCGAGTTCACCGCCCCTCTTTCGATCTTGGCTACATTGCCAAGCCAGACATTCCGGGCACTGATCTTCATTTCGATTCTCCTTAAAGTCTTGAGGGTATTGAAGGCCTCTTCCGGGGAAAAATAAAAATAATTCAAAAAGCTGGTGAATTCGCGCTGCAGGAGATTGGCCCGCTTGAGAAAATCGTGTCCCGCTTCAGTGAGTACCGTCCCGCCGCCGCCGCTGCCGCCCACCTGGCGGCTGATCAGGGGATGCGGCGAGAGGTTGTTCAAGGTCTCAATGCGTTCCCAGGCGGCCTTATAACTCATGCCGACGGTCTTGGCGGCCCGATTGATCGAACCGCTGGCGTGAATCTCTTCCAGGAGAAGAACCAGGGCGTTCTTCTCATCCCGGGCACCGATCATATGCCGGAGAAACAGCGAATCCGTGGAGGGTATTTGGTGTTTTTTGGTCATAGTCAATTCCGCAGCGTTTCGTTATTCTGTATCAGAATAACGAATTACATAATAGCCTTCCAAAAGTAAAGCGGAATTTTAGTCAGCGGGTGTGGAAATCCAGCCTTCAGTCCGATGTATTGCCGTGCCTTGCACAGCCCTCTTTTCGAATCATCTCCACCAAAGAGGATCCCGGCACAGCCTGAAGCACTGTACCGAGACCCTCTTTTCTGCCGTCGCCTGTCTGCCTCCTCCTACACCTTTTCCACCCGGACGGCGCAGGATTTATACTCCGGGGTCCCGGTGATCGGGTCCCGGTGTTCCGAGGTCAGCACATTGGTCAACGCGTTCTCATGATGGAAGGTCATAAAGACGCTTCCGCTCTGGGAGCGGTCGGTGACCTTGGCCCGGACCTGCAGCTCACCCCGGCGCGACGAGACCTTTACCCAGTCCATATGGGCAATCCCCAGCGCCCCGGCATCCTCCGGGCTGATCTCGATCAGCTCCTCCGGGACCACCTCTGCAATTCCCGCGCACCTCCGGGTCATGGAGCCATTATTATAATGCTCACGGATCCGCCCTGTTATCAGCACCAGCGGGTAGGTCTCATCGGCCACCTCGGCCGAGCCCTGGTGATCAAGGGGCATGAACTGGGCCAGACCGCCGGGCCGGGAGAACAGGTCGGTATAGAGCGTGGTCGTGCCCGGATGATCCTTGGTCGGACAGGGCCACTGGATGCCCTTCTTCTCAATACGATCATAGCTGATACCGCCGTAGATCGGGACCAGGCTGGCAATCTCATCCATGATCTCCGAGGGATGAGAGTAGGTCATCGGATAGCCCATCAAGGTCGAGATCCGGCTGATCACCTCCCATTCGGCCATACCGGCGATGGGTTCGATGGCCTTACGGATACGCTGGACCCGGCGCTCGCCGTTGGTGAAAGTCCCGTCCTTTTCGGCAAAGCTGGCACCGGGCAGGATCACATGGGCGTACTTGGTCGTCTCGGTCGGAAAGATGTCCTGAACCACCAGGAAGTCCACACTCTCCAGGGCCTTACGCACATGATGGAGGTCGGGATCGGTCTGGGCCGGATCCTCGCCCAAAATAAAGATCCCCTTGAAATTCCCCCGGGTGCATTCATCAAGCATCTCCACCGACTTCAGCCCCGGTTTATCCTTGATGGTCACGCCCCAGGCCTTCTGGAATTTCTCCCGGCATTTGGGGTCGGTAACGGACTGGTATCCGGGCAGGGTCGCAGGCAGCGGCCCAAGATCGGAGGCTCCCTGGACGTTGTTCTGGCCGCGCAGGGCCATGATGCCTGTGGCGGGCCTGCCGATATGACCGCAGACCAGGGCCAGGTTGGCGATGGCCATCGCGTTTTCGGTACCGGTCTGGTGTTCGGTGACCCCCAGCCCGTAGACGATCATGGATTTGTCGGCCCGGGCATAGAGCCTGGCCGCTTCGATGATCTTATCGCGGCCCACGCCGGTCAGCTCTTCCACCCGGTCGAAATCGTACTCCCGGACCTTGGCCTGCAATTTCTCGAGGCCTTCGGTCCGCTTGCTGATAAATTCGGCATTCTCCCAGCCATTTTCCAGGATAACCCGGATAATCCCGTTCAAGAGGGCGATATTGCTGCCTGGTTTCAGGTTCAGCCAGACATCGGCCCGCCGGGCCATCCAGGTTTTTCTGGGGTCGGCGACGACGAGTTTGGCCCCGTTGGCCAGGGCCTTCTTCAGATGAAGCGAGACAATGGGATGCCCCTCCGTCGGGTTGGACCCGAAGAGGAAGAGGGTATCCATATCGGGCATCTGATCAAGCGAGTTCGTTGCAGCGCCAGCACCGAGACTTGTGGCCAGACCGGCCACCGTCGGAGCGTGTCAGACCCGGGCGCAGTTGTCCACATTATTGGAGCCCACCGCGCAGCGCACCCATTTAGACAACAGGTAGTTTTCTTCATTAGAGCAGCGGGACGAGGAAAAACCGCCCACCTTGTCTGCCCCGTGTTCCTCGATCAGGGCTCTGAATCTGCTGGCCACCAGGCCCAGCGCCTCATCCCAGCTGGCCTCCCGGAAACCTTCGCCTTCCCGAATGAGCGGGGTTTTCAGACGTTCGGCACTCTGGATAAAGTCGTAGCCGTACCGGCCCTTGATGCAGAGATTCCCTTTATTCACCGGGGCCGTAAGGTCCGATGTAACCCGGATGACCTTGTCGTTTTTGACGTTGAGATAAAAATTGCAGCCGGTACCGCAGTAGGAACAGGTGGTCTTGACCTTGCGGACATCGCCCGACCGCCCCTTGCCCCGGCCCTTTTTGTCGGTCAGCGCCCCGGTGGGACAGGTGGAGACGCACTGGCCGCAGAATTCACAGTTCTCAAGACTGCGGGGCTTACTGAAGGCCGTCTCGGGGATGGCGTTGAAGCCGCGGTTGGCCAGATCGATGGTGCCGGCCATGACCACCTCATTGCAGATCCGGGTACAACGGCCGCAGACGATGCACTTGTTGGGCTCGAAGGTGATAAAAGGGTTGTCTTCCCGGATCGGCAGCTGCCACTGCTCGCCCTGGAAGCGGTCCAGACTGGCGCCGTAGAGATAGGCCATCTCCTGAAGGCTGCAGTCTCCCGAGGCCTCGCAGCACATGCAGTCGTTGGGGTGATTGGAGAGCAGGAGCTCCAATACCGTCTTCCTGAGACGGGTCAAACGGGGAGACTCGGTGGTGATCTCCATTCCGGCCTCGCCCGGCGTGGTGCAGGAGGCCAGGGGGACGGGCCTGCCTTTGACTTCCACCAGACAGAGCCGACAGCCCCCGTGGGGTTTCAATCGTTCGTCGTAGCAGAGGGTCGGGATAGAGATCCCCGCATCCTTGCAGACCTCAAGAATGGTCTTCCCCTTTGGGAAGTGTACGTCCATTCCGTTGATTTTCATCTTGATCAGTTCGTTCATTGCTGTAATCTCCAGTTCCAAAAAGGGCCCCGAGGGGGAGGAAGAAGCGCAATAAGGGCAATGCCGATCATTTTTCCACAAACCGGACAATCACCCGAGGACTCGATGAAGCAGCGCGGTTTACATGGCGACAATAGGGTTATAGGAGATTTTTTCAAAGAGTCAATCAAATTGCGTTAATGCCGCATCTCCATACTGTTTCGTACAAATAATAACTTCAGATAACAGCCCTGGAAGTGAGACGTTATGAGAAGGACCGGCCAGGAGACAGGAAATACATTGGACAGCCCCATTCCGAATGGATATAAATGACGGAATGAATCAGGAAAATGGAAGCAGAAACCATCACTGTCAGGAAAAATATTCAAGGATGTCAGGATGAAAGTCAAAGTAACCGGCAAGCAGCCCAACGCCCGGATGTGTTTTGTCTGCGGGTTCCAAAATACATTCGGACTCAAAAGCCGTTTCTTCGAACTGGAAAACGGGGAGACCATGGCCCTTTTTCAACCGGCAGAAGAGCACCAGGGGTATCCGGGCCGGTTGCACGGGGGACTGGCTGCAACCATCCTGGACGAGACCATCGGCAGGGCAATCATGCCTCTCTATCAGGACAATATCTGGGGAGTGACGGTGGAATTCACCATGAGCCTCAGAAAACCCGTCCCCCTTGACCGCGAGGTCCGGGTCATCGGCAGGATCACCAAGGACGGCAAGCGCTTTTTTGAGGGAAGCGGTGAAATCGTCCTCGAAGACGGAAGCGTGGCCGTCTCAGGAAAGGGTCGGTATCTGAAGATGCCCATTGACAAGATTGCCGATCTGGACGTTGAGGGCGGCGAATGGGTGGCGGTGGCAGAGGCGGGAGATCCGGAGTTTATCGATTTACCTCTGAAGGCATATCCGCAGGAGTGACGGGCAGGCTGATGGTGAAGGTGGAGCCCTGCCCCGGTTTTGAGGAACAGGTAATGGTGCCGCCGTGGCCGGCAATAATACCGTAGGAGACAGGCAGCCCCAGTCCGGTCCCCTCCGCCGTCGGCTTGGTGGAGAAAAAGGGCTCGAAGATATGCTCCAGGTCTTCAGACCGTATCCCCTCCCCGGTATCCTTGACGGCAATGAAGACCGACTCTCCGTTTCCCGAGGTTGAAACGGTGATGCAGCCGCCCTCTGCAGGCATCGCATCCACGGCATTGATGGTGAGGTTCACCAGGACCTGGGTGATCTGATCCTCCACCGCCACAATCTCCGGGAGGCTCAGGTCATAGGCCTTGACGATGGCAATTTTTCTGTATTTCAGATTTTTTTTCTGAAAGAGCAGCACATTGTCGATGGTGCGGTGAATATTGAAGCGCGTATGCTTTCCCGAGGACGGCCGGTTGAGCTGCTGCAGGTCGTTGATCAGGAGTTTCATTCTGTCACACTCCTCAAGTCCGATAGCAAGCAGATCACGATCCTCCCGGCTGAGGGCGGGGCGTCTTTGGATATCCTCGATCAGATACCGCACCCCGATCAGAGGGTTGCCGAATTCGTGGGCGATGGAGGCGGATAAGCGCCCCAGGGCGGACAGCTTTTCGGCGTGCAGGAGCTGCAGTTGGGCCTCCTGCCGCTTGTCTCTCTCCTCATGCAGCCGCTCGACAGTCCTGGAAAGCCTCTCATAGAGGTTGGAATTCCGCAGCGACAGCGCCGCAAGAGAGCACAGAAGCCGGATCAATTCCTGACAGGCCGGCGGAAAGGCAGAGGCTGTCAGGTTATTTTCCATATAGACGATACACAGGATGTCATCCTGATGGACGATGGGGGTACAGAGGATGGATTTCGGCTTGGCGCGAAACAGATAGGCATCCCCGGCAAAAGGCCCTGCCTCACCCGGATCATCCAGGACCACGGTCGTCCCGGTCCGGGCAACGGCCTCGATAACGCTCAGCGGGGTATCCCGGGGTGAGGCCAGCATATGGGATTTCACAACCTGCCTGCCGCTCATCGTTCCCTTTGCCCTGACGCACCAGCCCTCCTTTTCCCGAAGGAAGAGCAGACCCTGCTGGGCACCGGCACTTTCGACCATGATGCCGGTCATCTTAAGAAGCAGGTCTTCCAACATGATTTCGTCCATGAGTCTTCTGGAGGCATCGACAACGACCTTCGCGTCGATCATCAGGACGGGCTCGGCAGCAGGCTGGGCTGCGCCTGCGTCGGAAACCCCGGAGGCCATCGCATCCAACTGCCCGACCTTGGCCCAGGCCCCCCATCGCTCATAGCGGCAGCGGGCCTCCCGGATATACACCCGGGCAAGATGTTCCCGCCCCCTGCCGTCATGGTAGCGCGAGGCAAGCTCGTAGGCAAGGCCCTCCTCCTGGAGGAAACCGCTCTCCCGGGCCTGTCTGATGGCGCGATCAAAGCACTCCAGGGCCTCGCGGCCGAGGATGCGTTCCCTTTCAGCCTCCACCAGCCAGTATTTGTGCAGATAATTCATCGGGGCATAGTCGGCCCATTTCCGCATCTTCCGCTGCGAGGCGGAAACCCTTTTCCATATGGCCTTTTTCCCGGCAGCCGAGGCCTTGTCATAGAGGGCCAGGTCTATCAGAGAGCTGTAAAAATTAAACAGCGGGATAAGGATAGAGGCCTCAATGGGCGAGAGGTACTCTCTGGCGGCAGCCAGGCTTTCCCGGGCCTGTTCCAGATCGAGGAAGAGATAGGCATGGGCCATCTTCAGAAGATGGGCAAGAAAGAGGGTCCCTTTATCGCCGGCCTCGGCATGCAGGGGAAGCATGGAGGACTCGTCATAGAATGTGCCGATAAAGCGGGCCGGACGTTCATTCCTGCCCAGGAGATTTTCGACTGCCTGTTGGTAGAGTCTGTGACGATCCAGAGGAATTTTCCGCCCCAGCCGCTGGATGGCTTCTCCGTTCTTCTCCAGCTCTTCCCGGGTCTCGGGGAGGGGGCCGCCGATCCAATACCGGTGTGAAGAGCAGGCGAGGAGTGCATCGGCTGCGAATTCGACATCGCCCTCTTCCAAGCCATACCGGTATGCAGTACGCAGGGCGGGGAGGGTAACGCTGATATGTTCCTGCCAGGGAATGATCAGCCTGTTGACATTGTACAGGGTCTCCGGAGATACCCTCCCCTCCCGCTGTTTCTGCAGATCCAGGGCCAGCATGCCGAAGGCATGGCCACGCCTGACATTTCCCCCCGGCATTCCGCATTGAAAAACTCCGTACGGCGCATATCCGAGTCCCGCCGACTGCAGGGCGTTGCCATGCCGGAGAGAAAGGACAATGGCCTGGCGGACGATGAGCGGAAAGAGCTCGGGGGCCAGAATGCGGGCGATCAGTCCCACATCCGAGAGCAGTTCCATGATTATCTTTCGGGTCGGATCCGTCATCGCCGGCAAATGAAGCAGGTCATCGATCCGGGCATTGGCGAGGAGGAGGTGCATCTTCCGTCTTGCTAGATGGATATGGATTTTTCCGGGCCGGGCCGGAAAGCTCACCCCCAGAGAGGCAAGGACTGTCAACCCGGTCCGCAACGCCTCCGCCGGCTGATTCCGCTCCTTCAGGTAGCGCAGCATCTGCTGACAGGCCCTGGCTTTGTCCAATGCGGTTGCTCCATTGTTCCAGACACTGTTGACCAGCAAATCCGTCCCTTCCGGGCTGCGGCAGCCTGCTCTTATGGTCTCCAGATGGAGGGCAAGGGCCAGATCGTAGTGGTTTTTCCAGCTGCCTGCCGGCAGCAGCCCGAGCCCGGTCTCAAAAAAGACGGCTGCCTGATGAAAGGCCGCCAGGGCGAGGGCCTGACGGCCTGCCATCAGGTTTTTCCGGGCCAGATCCACCTTTGCTTTAGGATCGGCTGTGTCGACCATGCCGGCATTGAGGTGATGGACTCTGTCCAAAAACTGCTCGTCCCCTGCAAGCCTCTGGGCGATGGCACGGTGGATTCCCGCCATCTCCTCCTCCGAAATCAGCGAAGAGGCCGCCTGTCGGATCAGATCATGGCCAAATTCATAGGCGACAGAGGAAGAGGGGAACAGGCGTCCTGCCGGTCCGGATCGGAACGAAGGGCTGGGTGAAGGATAATCTTGCCGGACCAGCAGGCCTTCATCAAGGAGGATCTGCAGATCCTCCGGCAGCGCAGAGGCGGACTGATCGCAGCTTAGGGCGGCAAGATCTATGACTTCGCCGAGGCAGGCTGCCAGTTTCAGGAGCCCCAGGGACGGCTTGGGCAGTGTTTTCATCCTTGCCGCAAACATCCCTGCCAGGTCTGCCGGCGCATTCTGCCCTGCGATGGCCTCCATATTCCATCGCCAGCTTTCCCTGACAATATCAAAAAACACATATCCCGCCCTGTAGGCGGCAAGGAGAAACTCCTCCAAAACCAAAGGGATGCCCCGGCTCTTTTCCTGGCAGACCAGGGCCAACTCGGCGACCCGTTGGTGTGTGGAAAACAGGGTCTCGGCCAGCAGTCCGGTCACGTCTTCAAGAGTCAGGGGGGCCAGATCGATGGAATGTATCCCAGGCCCTGCATCGTGCAGCCTGGTCTTCATGGCCTGCAGCGGCTCCGGAGAGGTCTCCCCGCTCTCCGAGCAGATGAGCAGCAGGCCATGAACGGAGGGATCCGTCAGAAGATCGCCGATGAGCCTGAGACTGTCTGGATCCGCCCATTGCACATCATCCAGAAAAAGAACGAACGGACTCCTGCAGGCCGTACAGGCCCGGATAAAATTGCAGAGGACCAAACGGAACCGGTGGGCCGTCTGTGCGGGCTCCAGTCCCGGGACCGGCGGTTGTGCGCCGAGGATGCCTTCCATCTCCGGAACAAGATCGAGGATAATCCGGCCGTTGGGATGTATAGCGGCGAGGAGCTCCCTTTTCCAGTGGTGGATTGCGACATCGTCTTCGGCAAGGATGAGGCGTACCAGTCCCCTGAACGCCCTGAGAAGAGGCATATACGGAAAGCCGCCCTCACCCTGCACCGATTTTCCGGACAGGAAATATCCTCCCTGTCCCGCCACGGTCTTCCGCATGGCCTGCACAAGGGAGGTCTTGCCGATCCCCGAAACTCCTCTGACAATGACCGCCCTCCTGGCACCGAAGCCCGCATCGGCACAAGCCGACCGTAAGACCTCCTGCTCCCGGATATGACCGATACCCTTAGCAATCCTGAAGGTGCCGGACACCTCCTGGAGGCCAAGGACAAAGTCTAAAACCCCGCCGACGGTCTTGATATCATGCAGACACCGGAAAAGGTCGTTGCGCAGTCCCCTGCAGCTCTGATAACGATCTGCAGGGGACTTTTCCAGCAGCTTTAAGACCATTCTCGACAGGACCAGAGGGATATCGGGATGTATGGTATGCGGCGGCCGGGGTGGTTGGCTGAGATGAAGGCGGATCATCTCGCTGCTGTTGTCGCTCTGAAAGGGCGGGATCCCGGTCAGGAGTTCATAGATAATTATTCCCAGTGAGTATAAATCGGAACGACGGTCCGACATCGCATGGATCCGGCCCAGCAGTTCGGGGGCTGCATAGAGAAGACTTTTCTCCGGGAAAAAGGAACGGGAAGGAAGAGGAGCCGCACCCCGGGAGGCCATGCAGAAATCGAATATCTTCAACTGACCGGAGTCGGGATTATACAGGATTCCGGCGGGATTCAAATTCTGATGCGTGATCCCTTTCCGGTGAATATCATCCAGGGCCTCGGTGAGCTGAACGGCAATCTGCAGGTATTTTTCCAGGGAAGAGGGGAAGGCATCCCGCAGACCCGCCAGCGGCACCCCCTGGAAATCCTCCAGGACCATGGCCAGACTGTTCCCGTAGGGCTGGAGGCCAAAGGCCCGGATGATCCGATCGGAACTGAATGCGCGGATTATCTCGTATTCTCTCTGCAGCCCGGCCATTTGCCCCGGACTTGGCGGATCTCCCTTCAGGACCTTCAGTATGACAGTCCCCTGCCCCCTGCGATCTCTCCCGCGGAAGATGAAGAATCGGCTGCTTTCACTGATCTGCTCGATGATCTCTGGAGTGGAAGGTATCTGCATGGCAGTTTTGCGATAGCTTCGGTGGTGTAGACCGTCACCGGTTCACCTGATAATTTTTGCGCTGAAAAAGGGAGTTTCAAAACCATTATACATGCTTATCTCACTAAAACAACAATATTGCCCGTTGATAAAGATGGGCGTCTGCCAAAATTTCCGTAATCCGGCATCGACCTGCCGCCTGGCGTACACCCTGCGTCGAGGATCAACGTTAATTTTTTCCATTTTGGAACCGATAAGGGGTATATCCGCCCAGGCATTTATAGGAAAGTCTCGCCAAAGCAGCGGCATTGCCTTGTTGAAATGACATGCACATGACCGGGAGGGATACAGGAGAGATTCCCGCCGGCCCGGAAGATTAGCCATATTTTTCATCCCCTGCTGATCAGCTGAAGAGGTAGGTATGCCACTTGTCCAACACCCTATAGTCGGACAACAGGTCCCTGAGGAAAAGGGGGCTTCGCAAAAACCATCTGTGGTCCAAAACCTGTATCGTCCCGAAATACTGGCCCGTGATGGCCGGTATGTGGCCTATGAGAATCGGGTGATATGCGACTGTTACAGCGGGCTTGAATGGCTCCCCGGCCCGGACACTGATATAAGCTGGGAAGTGGGCTGGAGGTGGGTGGGCAGTGTCTCCACTGGCGGCGGTGGCTGGCGGCTGCCCACGCTCCTGGAACTGCAGGGTCTGTTCAAGAAAAACCGCGCGGGGGACAACATCTCTCCACTGTTTGCAATTGGTGTCACCGATGTCTGGAGCTGCGAGACTGCCGATGAATCATCGGCCTGGGGCTTTAATTTCCTCCCGGGCAATCAATTTTGGACCCACAAGACCTCTTCCAGGAGGTTCCGCGTCCTGGCCGTCCGTTCCAGGAGATACTATGTCTATACCCTGAAGAGAGGGACATCATCGACCACGGCCTGATCCCATCATAGCCTGATCAGGCCTGCCTGGCAGTCGGAAAGGAGCCAGGGGCCTGATAAAAACCTCTTGTCCGGAATTGCAAATGATGGTAAGGATATCCTTATCTTAGGATCTCTGCAGGCACATCTATTGCCCCTCTTTGCGGATGTCCCGGCCGGCCCTCCCCTGTCTGCAAAAATCGGCTGCCTTCCGGCTGTCTCTTGCAGGGGTGCAGGCCCTGGTCCGCATACCGCCAACCTCCTTCGCAAGGTTTTCGCAAGCATGCTCAATCCGCCCGATCTCCAGCCAATAGGCATCATCCATTCGTGTTACCCGGAAAAATTCGGTATTCCCCGCCAGCCCGGCCTGGTCAAATCGGCCACGGCCAGACTGGAAATGCTGGCTCCTTTCAACCGGCCGGAGATGTTCAAGGGGCTGGATCGTTTCTCGCATATCTGGCTGCAGTTTATATTTCACGAAACCCTGGCAGAGGGATGGAGGGCCACCATCCGGCCACCGTGGCTGGGAGGGCGGGAACGGGTGGGAATATTCGCCAGCCGCTCCCCGCATCGCCCCAATCACCTGGGCCTGTCCGTTGTCCGTCTGATCAGGATCGTCAGGGAGGGAAAAGGGATCTTCTGCGATCTGGCCGAGATCGATCTTCTCGACCAGACCCCGGTGATCGACATCAAACCCTATATTCCCTACAGCGACCGGATTTTGGAAGCCAGCGACGGGTATACCCTCCCCGCCGGCAGCAACACGACGGCGGTGGTCTTCTCTGAGCAAGCCCGGGATTTCTGCCGCCGATATGAGATGAGGACAGGGCGTAAACTGTACGACCTTGTTTGCGAAACCCTGTCCCTGGATCCTCGCCCGGCCAGCCACCGTGCCAGGACAGGCGAATACGGGACTTTATTCTGGGACATCAACGTCCGCTGGCAGGTTGAGGCAGATGGATTCCTGGTCCTGGACTGCGCGGAAAAAAAGGGGAGGACAGACCGATGATCAAAGGTGGCCAAAACCCTGCATGGAGGCATGGACCCGGCCGCCGACATCGTAGGTATTCTGCAGCAGGGAGTAGGTCATGCTGCTGCCGATAATCTCTACGCCGTTTCCTGCTATCCTGGTCGTCCCCGGACAGATGACCTTTTTGGTATTGTCGTTGTAATCCAGACGGTCCGTATAGAGCCGATAATTATCCTTCTCCCGGATAGCTATCACCTTGGTGGTCAGGACCAACTGTCTGGATACAGTATTATAGAGGCCGTTTCTGGCGGTCACATTGGTTTTTTCACCGTTATCGCTATAGATGTCGGCATTAACAGCCTCAAGCAGGAAATCGTTGGGCCGGGTCCCGGTCAAGGCCCTTGCCGCCCTTATATCGGCGGTCTTGACACCTTTGTCGGTCTGTAAAATATTGGCGTTTTCGATGACGAAATGGTGCTCGTCGGTCTTGCGGTTGGCAAATTCAGGATCATAACCTCCCCGGGGAGCGAGAAAACGGGCCACGGGCGCCTGCCAGAAAGGAAAGGTCAGGATCAGGACAAGAGGGATCAGCCAGACGCTGTTTCTGCGGCTTATCATCGGTTTGTATACCGTTGCAGGAACTGCTCTTTAAGGCCTTTTGCCTCCAGCAGAAAGGTGCATAGCTCCCGAACGGCACCATGGCCGCCCATCCTGGTGGAAACGAAATGGGAGCTCTGTTTGACCTCGTCGACGGCATTGGCCGGGGCTGCCGCCAGTCCGACCCGGGTGAGGAGGACCAGATCAAGCCAATCGTCGCCCATATAGGCAATCTCAAAGGGCTTCAGGCCGGACTCACGCATGATTGCCTGATAAGCCGTCAGCTTGTTGGCAATGCCCTGGTGGACATAGCGCATCTGCAGGTCCCGGGCCCGCCTGGCAACGGCCTCCGAGGTCCTGGCCGTGATCACTCCGGTCTCAAGTCCCGCCTCCCGGAGCAGACGCAGCCCGAAACCGTCCTGGGTGTTGAATGTCTTCCCCTCCGCACCCGCATCGGCATAGTGGATCGAGCCGTCGGTGAGGACGCCGTCGACATCGAGCAGAAGAAGCCTGATGGGCTCAGCCCTAGCAAGCAGCGCCTGCCGCCGAACAGCATCCTGCTCTGCCTCGGCAATACGATTCCTGGCCAGATCCCGGTAGCCTTCCATCAGCTCGCAATCAGAGGGATAGGCCTCCGGGGATGGGGTGCATGGATCGGTCACAAAACTACCCGGCTATGGAGAATGAATCTTCGGCGGCAGCCCTGATCCGGACAAGTCCGGCCAGGATCTTTTCCACCTGATCGAGGGGCATGGAGTTGGGTCCGTCGCAGAGGGCATGGTCGGGGTCGGGATGGATCTCCATAAATAATCCGTCCACCCCTGCGGCCACCGCCGCCCGGCTCAGCGGAGCAATGAATTCCCGCTGGCCGCCCGAGGCACCTCCCAGCCCGCCCGGCAGCTGCACCGAATGGGTGGCATCGTAGATCACCGGACAGTCAAAGGAACGCATGACCGGCAGGGAACGCATATCCACCACCAGATTGTTATAGCCGAAGCTGCTGCCCCGTTCGACCAGCATGATCTGACTTTTTCCGCCGGCCCTGATCTTGTTCACCGCGTGCTTCATGTCCCAGGGCGACAGGAATTGCCCCTTCTTGAGATTGATGGGCTTGCCGCTCCGGGCGGCTGCGACCAGCAGATCGGTCTGCCGGCAGAGAAAGGCGGGGATCTGGAGGACGTCCAGGACCTCTGCCGCGGCCCGGACCTGGGACGGGTCATGGATGTCCGATATCACCGGCACCTGAAATTCATCGCGGATCTTCTGCAGGAGGCGCAGCCCCTCCTCTATCCCCGGCCCCCGGTATGCATCCAGGGAGGTCCGGTTGGCCTTGTCGAAGGAGGCCTTGAAGATGTAGGTCAGGCCAAGACGGCCGCAGATCTCCTGCAGTCGGGCGGCAATCTGCCGTGCCAAGGCCTCGGACTCCAGGACACAGGGCCCGCCGATGAGCAGCAGCGGCTGACCGCTGCCCACCAGGATCGGTGGCCCGGCCGGATTTTCAACGGTGACGATCATCCTCCCGCCTGCTTGTTTTTGAGGGCGGCGCTGATGAAGGCATGGAAGAGCGGATGCGGCTTCATCGGCTTGGACTTGAATTCGGGATGAAACTGGCAACCCAGGAACCACGGATGATCGGCCAGTTCAACGATCTCAACAAGGTTGTTGTCAGGAGAAGTCCCGGAAACGATCAGCCCATGCCCTTCCAGAGTGGCGCGATAGGCATTGTTGAACTCGTAGCGGTGCCGGTGCCGCTCGGAGATCTCATGGGTCTGGTAGGCGGCGGAGGCATTGGTACCCTCCTTCAGGACACAGGGATAGGCGCCCAGACGCAGGGTCCCGCCCAGATCGGCAGTCTCATCGCGGACCTGCATCTTGCCCGCTCGATAGTCGAACCACTCCTTCATCAGATAGATCACCGGATCGGGGGTGGTCGGATCCAGTTCTGTGGATTGGGCCTGGGCAATGCCGGCAATATTGCGCGAGAACTCGATGACCGCCAACTGCATCCCCAGGCAGATGCCGAAATAGGGGATCTTGTTTTCACGGGCGAAGGTAATGGCGTTGATCTTGCCCTCAGCCCCGCGGCGGCCGAAACCTCCCGGCACAAGGATACCGTGACAGCCGGCCAGCAGTTCGGCGGGATCCTTGACCTCCAGCTCTTCAGCGCTGATGTAACGGAGTTTGACCTTGGTCTCGGTGGCGATGCCGCCGTGAATCAGGGACTCGTGCAGACTCTTATAGGACTCGGTCAGGTCGATGTACTTGCCGGTGATGGCGATGGTGACCTCGTGCTTGGGATTCTTGATGGTCCTGACCAGATCCACCCAGGGCTGGATATTGGGCTTGCCGGTCCAGACGTTCAGGAGCTCCAGGATTTTTGTGTCGAGGCCCTCCTCATGGAAGTGCAGGGGAACCTCATAGATATTATCAACATCAATGGCGGTGATGACCGCATCCTTGGGCACATTACAGAACAGGGCGATTTTAGCCTTCAGACTGTCTTCAATGGGAACCTCGGTCCGGCAGACCAGGATGTCCGGCTGGATGCCGTCGGCCCGCAGCTCCCGCACCGAATGCTGGGTCGGCTTAGTCTTGACCTCGCCCGCCGCTTTGATATAGGGCACCAGGGTCAGGTGGATGAAAAGAGTATATTCCCGGCCCAGGTCGCCGCGCAGCTGACGGATGGCCTCGATGAAGGGCAGCCCTTCAATGTCGCCCACCGTCCCGCCGATCTCGATGATGGCCACGTCGGCACTCCCGTCCAGCTGGAGGACCGCCGCTTTAATCTCGTCGGTGATATGGGGGATGACCTGGACGGTCCCGCCCAGATACTCGCCGCGACGTTCCTTGGTGATTACGGAGTAGTATATCCGACCCGAGGTGTAATTGTTTTTCTGTGACATCACAGCGCTGGTATACCGCTCGTAATGCCCCATATCCAGATCGGTTTCGGCCCCGTCGTCGGTGACATAGACCTCGCCATGCTGGAAAGGGTTCATTGTACCCGGATCGACGTTTATATAGGGGTCGAGCTTCTGGAAGGTCACCGTCAATCCGCGGCATTCGAGCAGGGCACCGATGGTCGCCGAAGCGAGCCCTTTTCCCAGAGAGGAAAGGACGCCGCCCGTGATGAAAATAAATTTGGTCCGTTTGGTATTGTTTGAAGTTTTCATCTCGGCACTATAGCAGCGGAAACCGGTTTTTGAAATAGAAAAATAGGGGAGATTTCCCCGACTGCCGCCGGTATCTCCCGCCCGGCGCCGAAGGGGATGTGAAGAAGGATTTTCCCTTCCCATACCGCCTGGATACCACATTCCAGAGCCATCGTCAGAAAGAGGATGCGTCTTTTAATTTGATAGGAAAATAAAATATTGTCCTCTCTGTCTCTCCTGCGGCGGAGGGACAGAGAGGAATTTTGCCGGGATCGATCCCCGGTAAGCCGGGAGGCTTGGTTGCTGAATGTATCGGCAACGCTCAAGCCCGCTTGCCCTGTTGCCGGAAAAATCGCGATGGAAAACGTGAAGGATCCTTCATATCATAAATAAATGCTTATTTTTATCCACGAAGCGGGGATTTTCCGTTTGTATATACCCTTTGGACATAACCCCCAGTATGGACGCCAGTCTTTGGCGCCAACATATATATCACTGCAATATATAGATATAATTACATTTCAGAGAGCATGCAGAGGAAACTATCTGATAATCAGGCGGTCATACAGCTGAAAATGGAGGCGGATCTCCTGTCTGAAAAGTGCATTGCATGCGGCCTCTGCCAGCAAGAATGCGCTTTTTTACAGAAATACGGCAGCCCCAAAAACATCGCGGGCACCTACGGCCCTGCGTCGACTGAGGACCGGTCCATGGCCTTCGAGTGCAGCCTCTGCCAGCTTTGTGCCGCGGTCTGTCCGGTGGGGCTCAATCCCGCCGCCCTGTTTCTGGAAATGCGCAGGACAGCCGCGAGCCGGGGGACAGCAGATTTTTCCTGCTACCATCGCATTCTGAACTATGAGAGACGGGGCATCTCCCGGTGGTATTCCTCTTATGCCCTTCCCGAGGGCTGCGATACGATCCTCTTTCCCGGCTGCGCGCTGGCAGGAACAAGGCCCGCCCGGGTCCGGCAGCTCTACGAGCATCTGCTGACGACCATCCCCCGGCTCGGCCTGGTGCTGGACTGCTGCACCAAACCCTCACACAGCCTGGGCCGGGAAGGGTATTTCCGCTCCGTTTTCAGTGAGATGAGGGACTATCTCCTCCAGCATGGCGTCAGGAACGTTCTGGTGGCCTGTCCGAGCTGCTACGTGGTCTTTCAACAGTATGGAGGCGGCCTTCAGGTAAAGACTGTCTATGAGCATCTGGCGGCAAACCCCTTGCCGGTGCGGGCCCGCGCTGACGCAACCGTCACCATTCACGATCCCTGCAGCACGCGGAATGAAAGGCATATCCATGAAGCTGTCCGCCGGCTCGTCGTCCAGAGCTCACTCTCAATCCGGGAAATGAGGCACCATGGCCCTGAAACCCTCTGCTGCGGTGAAGGCGGGGCGGTGGGCTATATCAATCCCTCTCTCTCCAAGGGATGGGGAGAAAAACGCCGGCAAGAGGCAGGCGGCGCCAGGATGATTACCTATTGCGCAGGATGTGCCCAGCTGCTGGGAGCAGGGGTTATCCACATTCTTGACCTCCTCTTTGCGCCGGAGGCAAGCCTGGCCGGCCGGGTCAAGGTGGCAAAGCCCCCCTGGACCTCTGTCAACCGCCTGTTTCTCAAGCGCCATTTTCAAAAGACGATCAAGGCGTCGATCTCCCGTGTCAGGACCTTCACCGGCGACCTCGATTGAAAAAAGGCCCCTGGAACCGAGGCATGCCGCCCCGGGAATGCGGCAGACTTCACTGGCCGCCGGGGAAATGCCAAGGCTGAGACCTTCATGCAGAAGATATTGAAAACATGAAAGGGCTGTGTTAGGTTGCCCGGAATGTCTTTTGCCTTTGGGTCAGCCCCCCTTTCGGGGCCGTCCTTCTTTTATCCTTTTCTCTCCCCGGTCATTATGGAAATCATAAAAACTTGCGTCGAGATGTGTACGTACGCCGTTAATTTTATTCTGCATCTTGACGTTCATCTAGTTGAAATTTTTCAGCAATACGGAACTTTAACCTATGCCATCCTGTTTCTGATCGTATTTTGCGAAACCGGTCTGGTGGTGACCCCCTTTCTGCCGGGGGACTCGCTTCTGTTTGCGGCAGGCGCGCTGGCTGCAGGGAGCGCCCTGGACATCAAGATACTGCTGGTGGCCCTGTTTATTGCGCCCCTGCTGGGAGATCAGGTCAACTATTGGCTGGGCAGGCTTGTGGGCAGCAAGCTGCCTTTTTCAGAGGATGCCCGGATCCTGAAAAAGCAGTATCTGGACAAGACCCATTCCTACTACGAAAAATTTGGCGGCAAGACGGTGATAATCGCCCGGTTCGTCCCCATTGTCCGCACCTTTGCCCCCTTTGTCGCCGGAATCGGCAGGATGCACTATCTGAAATTCATCAGCTTCAGCATCGCAGGCGCCCTGCTCTGGGTCGGGTCTTTTCTGCTGGGGGGCTACTACTTCGGAAACATCCCCTTCATTAAGAAAAATTTTACCATCACCATCATGGTCATCATCCTCATCTCCCTGCTGCCGGGGCTGATCGAATATATGCGTCACCGCAGGTCCAAATCCTGAGAGGGATCCTGGTATTTTCCGGCACAATAAGGGAATCGTGTATAAATAAGAGGGAGGCAGTCCCGGGTGCCCTTGCTGGCCAGGAGGCCTGCGGGGCCGCCTGACGCCAGGGCGCTCAAACCAGATCGGCCATCACCCGGTTGGCCAGGGCCCTGCCCTTGGCAGTCAGGCGCAGATAGGGCTTTTCAAATTCCACCAGCGAGAGATTCACCAGCCTTTCCAGGGCCTCGCCGTAATACAGCTGCAGATCGATGCCATAGCGTCTGAACAGACGCTCCGCTGATATGCCGGTGACCATGCGCAACCCCATGATGACGCTCTCCCGGAACGAGGCCTCGGAATCGAGTATCTCCCGGTCTTGAGTGACGCTCTCGCCCCGCTCCATATTCTGGCAGTAGACCAGGGGATCCTCGATGTTCTTCACCCGTTCTCCGGCCAGATAGCGTACCGCCCCGGCGCCGATCCCGTAATACTCCTCATTGAGCCAGTAGTTGATATTGTGCCTGCACTCAAAGCCCGGCCTGGCATAGTTGGATATCTCATACTGCCAGAAATCCGCGGCCCGGCAAAGCTCCGGCGTCAGCACATCCATCCTTTCTATCTCCTCCTCGTCTGGAAGAGACAGACGGCCCTGGTCCCTCTGGACGTAGAAGGGGGTGCCCTCCTCCACGGAGAGCTGATAGAGGGAGAGATGATCCGGGTTGAGCGAGATTGCGGACTGCAGATTCCAACGCCATGAATCCAGAGTCTGACCGGGAAGGCCGGAGATCAGGTCGATATTGATATTGGCAAACCCTGCGTTTCGAACCATCTCCGCCGCGTCCCAGGCCTCCTGGGCGGTATGAATCCTTCCCAGTTGCTGCAGCTCCCGGTCGAGGAAAGATTGGACGCCTAGCGATACCCTGTTGACTCCGCTTTCTTTCAAGCTCATCAACTGTATGAAATCAACGGTCTTCGGATTGATCTCCATCGATATTTCAGCCTGCTGGTGGAGCCTGAATCTCTGCCGGCAGAAGTTCAGCACGCTGGAAATATGGTCGGCGGACAGAAGTGAGGGAGTGCCTCCACCGATAAAAATGGTCTCAAGGGGCTCATCAGGCTGACCGTGAGCAGTCAGCATGCTGATCTCTTTTCCCAGGGCCTCCACATACCGGTCGAAAAGGTGGGACATGCCGGGAAAGGAGACAAAGGAGCAGTACGCACACTTACTGAGACAAAAAGGGATGTGGATATAGAGATTTGCCATGATCGGGACTGTTTCAGGAGGAGGTCTTGCGCGAAATGCCGCCGACGCTGACGATCGCCCGGCATTCTTCCCGTATCTGGTCCATCAGTCCCTGATCTGCAAAGCTGAAGAACCCGTCCCCGATGATCAGATGGTCGAGGAGCTGAATATCCAGAAAACGCGCGACAAGAAAAAGAGTTTGCGTCAAATGCCTGTCCTGTTGTGAAGGTTGAAGAGAGCCGGACGGATGATTGTGGGCGATAACCAGGGCCGCAGCATTATGATGGAGCGCCCTGATCACCAGCTCCCGCGGATAGACTGTGGTATTGGCCAGGGTCCCCTCCGCCAGGATCTCCGAGTCGATCACCGCATGCGAAGAATCGAGAAAGATGACCGTAAATATCTCTTTTTTCAGCCCCCGCATGGAATGCAGGAGATACTCCTTCACCTGCTCGGAGGAATGCAGATATCTCTTGCCGCGCAGCCGTTCTTTCAGATATCGCCTGGCCACCGCCTGCACGAAATGAACGGCAAAGCTGTTCTTCGGTCCAATCCCTTCAATCTGCTGCAGATCACCGGCCGAGGCCTCCAGGACCGAAGAAAAGGAGCCAAAACGGCTCAGGGCTGCACGGGCCGGATCCTTACAGTCCGTGCGGGGAGTACCGAAAGACAGGAGGAGCTCGAGAACCTCGGCGTCACTGAGGCTGTCCAGCCCCTTTTCCTGAAACCGGTCACGGAGCCGGCCCCGATGCCCCTGTCCTTTTTCCTGCCAGCGATCCTTTTCCACGTTTCACTCAATCAGGCATTCAGCGCCTTGGAGAAGAGCTCATTTGCAAGCTGGGGATTGGCCTTCCCCTTCGTCTTCTGCATCAGCTGACCGACGAAAAAACCCATCAGCTTGGTCTTCCCGCCCCGGAATTCTTCAACCTGCTGCGGATGGGCGGCCACGATTTCCTGCACCAGGGTCAGGAGTTCGCCCTGATCGGAGACCTGGACCAGATTCTGCTCCCGGACTATATTCTCCGGTGATTTGCCCGTCTCCATCATCGTCTGAAAGACGGTCTTTGCTATCTTACCGTTGATACTCCCCTTTTCCAAAAGATCGATGAGCAGTCCCAAAGATTTCGGCTCGATCTTGCAGGTGGAGCTGATCCAGGGCCCAACCTCCCCCTGTATCTCCCGCAGGAACTCGGTCATAATCCAGTTTGATAATTTCTTCGGCGCGTTGCATACCTGCAGGGCGGCCTCGAAGTAGTCGGCCAGTTCGCGGCTCCCGGTCAGGATCTGGGCATCGTAGACGGGCAGGCCGAAGGTCTCGACAAACCGTTTCTGCCGTTCATCGGGCAATTCGGGAAGCATGGATCGCACCTGATCGATCCAATCCTCGTCGATCACCACCGGGATCAGGTCCGGGCATGGAAAATATCTGTAATCATGGGCATCTTCCTTACCCCGCATGGATTCTGTCCGGTTCTGGTCGGGATTCCAGAGAAGAGTCTCCTGGATAACCGTCCCCCCGTCCAGTATGATGTCGCGCTGGCGCCTCACCTCATACTCCAGGGCAGCCTGAACATTCTTGAATGAATTCATATTCTTCAGCTCAGTCCTGGTCCCCAGCTTTTCCTGCCCCAGCGGCCGCAGGGATATATTGGCATCGCAGCGGAAACTCCCCTCCTGCATATTGCCGTCACAGATATCCAGATAACGCAACAGCAGGTGGAGTTTCCGGAGGTAGGCCACAGCCTCCTCCGGCGAGCGCATATCCGGCTCCGAGACGATTTCGAGCAGGGGCGTGCCAGTACGGTTCAGGTCGACATAGGAGATGGGCTCATGCTCGTCATGGAGAAGTTTGCCGGCGTCTTCCTCCATATGGATCCTGGTAATGCCGATCTTCCTGGTACAGCCGTCAACGTCGATCTCGATACATCCGTGCTCGATAATCGGCAAGTCAAACTGGGAGGTCTGATACCCCTTGGGTAAATCTGGATAAAAATAATTTTTCCTGGCAAACTGACTGAAGGTGTTGATCGTCGAACCCGTCGAAAGGCCGAGTTTGATCGCGAACTCAACGACCTTCTTGTTCAGAACGGGCAATACCCCCGGCATACCCAGGCAGATTTCACAGGTCTGGGTATTTGGGGAGGCCCCGAAGGCCGTCGAGCATCCGCAAAAAATCTTCGATTGTGTTTTCAGCTGGGCATGAATTTCCAGCCCGATTACAGTTTCTAACTTCATATTGTTCCCATTGTCCGTGCTGACACTTTTCCCTACATCGATGCTACGGAAGTGTTGACCCAGTTTCTCATTTTCAGGATTTCCTCCCTCCATTGCGCACCGATGCGGATCTCCAGAAACATCCGGAAGAGATCGGTGACAATACGAATGAGCTCTTCAAATAAATACACGCGCTCGAGAATCATGCCTTCCGTCTCCGCCTTGTTGTTTACCGGATCTCCCTCCTCCGATTCCGCGGTCTTCGGCAGGCGAACATTGCGAAATTCCATGCTGCCCGCAGCCAGGGTAAATGACCATTCATGCTGATCCTGCTCCAGACGCAGCCTGGCCTGCTCCAGTTTCTTCCCAATGGACATCCCGGTCCTGGCCTCTTTGAGCTCCGTCTGCAATCCCCGGCAGATCAGCTTTTCATTGGCCTCGCCCTCTCCATATTCAAGAAGCATATGTTTCTCGAAGATGATGCTGATATCGCCCTGCCCGGGCAAGGCCACACTGCCTCCCCGTTCCTCGCTCTTCCACCAGAGCCAGGTCAGAAACTCCTGCCCCAAAAACTTCTTTTCCGCTATAATATCGACTAAATCCATAGTATTACAACCAGTATGATTTCAATAAACGCATTATTACATTATTCAGGTCCGATCCGGCTTTGATGCGACCCGGGTGAGAGCGGCGCAGAGGCAAGGAGACCCGTCATTTTTTCGCTGCATCACCGGACCTTCATATAAAGATATCCGGTGCAATCGTGGAGAGCCTCCTCATATCGTCCTCGCTGAGAATATTCTCAGCCGTTGTATAGGGTACCTGCTGCATCAGGGTAAGCCCGAAAGACTGTTTAAAAAAATCCTCCAGAAGGGTATGCGCCTTCTTGTTGGTGGTAAAGAAAAGGAGCGTTGAATCTGCCAGGTTCCAGGAGAGGTCAAAGACCGATGGCAGGGGAATTGCCTTTCTCATCAGCTCAGTGTGAATCCTTTCCTTGATCTCCACCCGCAAGGTCCTGCTGATCTTGGGGATCTGCTTCTCCGCTTTTATCCGTTCCTCTTCCTTCTGGACAAATTTTTTCAGAATTGCCGGAGAGACCTTACGCTCATCATATCGTAGCGAAAGCGTTATAAAATTGCCGTTGGCATATGATCCGTACCTGAATTCGGAGTCGAACATGCTCATCAGGGAAACCCAGCCCAGCGAGCTTTCGTCATATGTCTCGTCAATATCCTTAAAAGCAAAAAGATGCACCCTTTCAGCAAGATAATCCCATGAATTTTCAGGCAATTCTCCCTGAACAGAAAATCGGACAAAGCTGGCAGTGCCATGAAGTAAGCCCATCGTGTTTTTAGCCTCCCTGTAAATGGGACTATTGTATCCTGACTTCCCTAATAAATAACCCTTTATTTAAATCAACCAGGTAATAATCATGTTTTTCATCACGGCCAATCAAAAAGAGCGAAAAAATTCGCTCCTGAATTGCGGAAGACATATACCATATCAAATTAATCTCTTATGAGATGACTGGTGAATTTTACGCCTGCCTTTTAGCAAATTCGATTCTGCTCCGGCCGCCAATGGCAAAAAAAACAGGGCCCTTTTTCCTTGACACATTGTAAATGTCTTTGTATAAAACTTTCCTTCAGACTCAAAGGGTCGTTAACTCAGTCGGTAGAGTATCTGCCTTTTAAGCAGAGAGTCGCGCGTTCAAGTCGCGCACGACCCACCACGATCATTGGTCCTCATCGTCTAGTCAGGTCCAGGACACCGGCCTTTCACGCCGGCAACACCGGTTCAAATCCGGTTGGGGACGCCAAATAATTTCGGTTATTTAGCGTTTGTTGTAAGAATTTCTTCTTCTTTCTTGGGGCCTTTCGGGGGCCTTTGGGAGAAAAAGCACCATTTAAGCCGGTCAGGGCTGCAACTACTGACCGGCTTTCTTGCATTTGATGCACATACCTTTCCGTAGTCGAAAGATGGTCATGTCTCAGGTGATTCTGGATGTCCACCGTAGGAACTCCTTTTGCTGCCAATATCGAGGCACACAGATGCCGGATCCCATGAAAGCCGAATCTTTCAACTTTTGCCCGGATGCATAACCGAGGTAACCAATGCAGACGGTATTGATACGGTTTATCCGTCCCCGGTTCACAGAATACCCATTTCCACTTCCCTGTCACCTTATGTTGCTCTCTCAATGCCTCCATGGCCTCATCGGTCATTGAGATCCAGGCGTTTTTTGTGGTTCCAAGCTTGTTTTTTTTCCAGTGCAGAGAAATCCGACCATTGATAAAATCAACGTCTACCCACCGCAACTGAAAAAGCTCTGCCCTTCTTGCCGCTGAATACAAGTACACAATCAGCATTCGCTTATCTTGCGGCTCTGTACAAACATCATAAACCCGGTTGAATTCGGCCAGCGATGGAACACGCCGACTCTGCCGGACCTCCCCTTGCTTGCTCACCCGTGAAAAAGGGTTATCAAAAGGAATGCCAATATAATTCCGCCCCCAATTCCAGGCCGCAGACAGATTTTTTCTGTCCTTATTGGCAGCATTACCGCTTCGATTTTGGGCTTGGGTCTGAAAGTGCTTGAGCAGCTCAAAGGGCTTCAAATCTTCTGCGGGCTTGTTCGGATCAACGCCACCTGCAAACAGATCACGAAAAGCCGTCACTTTCTCGTCGTATGTTTTCTTAACAAATTTCATCTTGCAGAAATCAAGATATGCAGTCGCCCATTCCAGTAACGAGGTTATGGGGGTCTTTTCTTCTTCCAGAGTCAATATCTCGGATCTTTGCGCCGCCTCCCATTCCAGCGCCTCCCGTTTTGTTTGGCACCTGTGTTTTGACTTCCGTCCTTGTTTCTTGATTTGGGCGATCCACTGCCCTGATTTGTCCTTGTATGGCATGTAGCAGCTCCTTTTCGTAAAATCTTATCGGACCTGAACCTGCATCAAGGCGAAATCCACCATAAATCCGATAGTACTTTCTCAGCCTTCGAGCGTCAATTCCTGTTTCCCTCGCAGCCTGCGCTGAATCAAGGAGTCTGCCAAGTTCCTGAATAATGATACTCACAAATACACCTCACTTTAACTTTAACGGAAACACTATTCTGGTTTTCAATATTTGACCAAGAGCAGGAATAAAGATTACATTCCTCCTGGATTTTACTTTCACATTCAGGACAAAGAGATTGACTTAGCTCTGCTTCATTAATGCAGCAATACGGGCAAATAGTTTTCCTCGATATTTCATACTTGCAATATGTTGGAGTCATTTTGATTCACCATACCTTTGATATGCACCCTGGCGGGAAACTCCGAGAACTTCACCTATATGCGACCAGGACCGGCCTTGTTTATTTTGACCTTGAATTGCAATCTTCATAGCCTGGTCAAACTGGTCCCGGAGTGCTACCAATTGCGCAAGCTCAGGTTCATCGGCATCAGCGACACGCTGACCGGCAGCACGTATCATCCTGGACAACATCTTCAGCCATTCCGAAGTTTCATTCTTTCCCATAGCGTCAACCTTTTGTTTACAAGAAAAGCTGAAATACCTATCCGGCCATGGTACAGTTTATTTCATTGCGCTTTTTCTTCATCTTCTTGATAAAGGCTTCTTGATCGTCAAAAAATTCGTACAAATCCTCTTCAATAAGCTGCTGAACAATATAAATTATCTTGTCGATATCGTTTGACCTTACGTCATGAAATGCAGCTATAGACATTGCAATGCCTCTGGCTTGCTTACGGAGTGTCATCATATCTTTATGGGTAACAGGCTTACTCCGGATCAAACCGAAAACACCTGTCCAGACAACAGCACGGACCTTTTCCCAAAATTCAGAAGCTTCTGCCCTGCTTTGATGGTGATTACGGTCAACGTCTTTTTTGGTATGCTTCGTCCAGGACATAGTGAGATACTGCCAAAGCGAAGCAAGGGAAAGGACCAGGTCTGCAACAGTATCAATTTTCTTTTCTTTTGAAATATCAGCAAATTCTCGAAGATTAGGACGGCGGATTCTGTACTCGACACGGGTAACCGGCAGATCATTGAATTTTTCCAGACCCCATATTTCGGCGAAAATTTCTTGTTTATGCGCTGAATGGGTGGTTTTTAGTTCGGTTACTTTATCGTAGATATTCAAGACCATGCCGCTCCTGGAGCCGATGGTACAACTGGTAAATTTTCGATGTGTATACCGAGAACTAAAATCAATCGTTTCATTCTTGGATTCAATTGTCTCATTTTCCACTCCAAGAGCTTCATACTCGGCAAGAATTGATTCAATTTCATCTGTATTGGCATCTTTTGTGACTGGAATCTCACTCCAAGGATTGAAGTTAACTGACTTGGCTACCCACTTGTTTTGGTTATCGATATCGAGGTTTTTTATATCAGTTCCAACAAAATCAGAAGCAAGATGAACTTCAGAAACACGCTCTTTTGCAATCTTTGCACCGTACCAATCAAAAAACACCTTGATTTGATCGTAAATAGAATGAAAACCGGGAGTCCAGCAGGATAAAGAGCCAATTTCAAGTCTACATGTCGGAATCTTTCCATCTGATTTTCTTTTGTTGAACATCAACGTCACATCTCCGGATGTGAGACGGAAAGAATATTTCGACGTACCAGATCTATGCAAATTCCAGTCGTAGCCTCGTTCTTTGCAAACGGGTATGGAATCCATGTCATAGTCCTGGGCTCGTTTCTTCGCCTCATCAAGCACGGTAAAAAAAACATCGGTTTTCCATTCCAGCCAAAAAGACACTTTTAAAAAATCCAACCCTCGTGACACTGCCACCGGCCTCCGTGGCAAGGTCGGGGTGGCTACTGGCAGGTCACATACTATTCGGGCTTGTGACCTGCTTTTCTTCGTGGCTCCGTTCAGCTTGGCGGCAAGTGCGGCTTCACCTGGTATTTGAATTGACTTGCATTCAGTGTGCAGGCAAAAAGGATGATAATGATTCCACTGCTGAGAAATGAAGGGTATCTGATTCATGGCGTCTAAGAAAAAAGTTTCAAAATTGAAAGTTCAAATCGAAAGGGAAAAAGAGAAAAACCCGGCCATAATTTTAATAAACGCGCTCCAACTATCCAGTGGGCATTTCCGCGCATAAAAATTATTCTTGGCCGACTCTCTTTTTTTTCGATTTGGAAAAGTGAGGGTAAAAAAACACCCCAGGCATAGAAACTTAGTCAATCTCGACCGAGGAATTTCTGAAGGAGGCGGAACTACACAGACAGGTTTACACTTGGTATGTTGTCGAAGAAGTTTCATGTTTATGAAACCTCCATTATTGCTCTGCCTATTATTTCTAGTATTTGAGGGACGACAGAGTTACCCAGGGCTTTCAATCGTTTAGATCGGTCCAACCGTCTGGAAACCCCATCATCCATTCGACAAAGGCCGGCTGCAACTTCAATCCAGCGCTTGTCATTACGTTCGGTAATTGGTCGTTGTATCCTTTCCCTCTGGAATCTCTTGATCGGGGGGTTGGCAGAATAGGTGTTGAAAGAAGTCGGTTCAATTTCCAAATATCGGTCCTTAAACTCCTTCCTTGCCCGCCACCATGTGTACCCGTCTGATCCGAAGCGGCGGGAGTGGCCAATAATCCAAACCCGATCCCTTCGGTGTGGGGCATTGACGGCACAAGCTGGAATAATAAACGTCCAGCAGGTGTAACCTTCACCTTCCAGGTCAGAAAGCACCTGGTCGAAGACCAATCCATCGTTAAGAGAGACGAGACCTTTGACGTTTTCAAAAACGAACCACTCCGGTTCAAACTCCCGTACAAGTCTAGTAGCCTCCGGCCAGAGCCAGCGGTCATCTTCCTTGCCTCGTCGCTTCCCGGCACAACTGGATGGCTGACAGGGCAAACCTCCGCAAATAAGGTCAACTGTTTCGGTGATGTCTGTTGCATGTAGGTTCCTTATATCTTTATAAATCGGCACATCAGGCCAGTGTTTACGCAGCACTCTGCGGGGAAACTCGTCAATCTCGCAAAATGCAATTGTTTTCATCCCGGAACGTTCCAGGCCAAGAGAGAAGCCGCCTATTCCTGAAAAGAGATCGAGAACATTAACACATGATGGTTTCATGATTTGCAATGATGAGATTTCATTCTTTTCCATAGCATCAACCTTTTGTTTATCAATTGGATTAATGTATTTAGCAGTTTTTTGCTCAGATTGGTGCAGATCGGCGCTAGCGCCAGAAGACGAAAGGTAACTCTTTGGTTCTTTATTCAATTGTATTGATATTAGAGGAGTATTAAACATTTTCTTGGATCCGAATAATCAGATAGGTTTAGGACAATAAACACTATACGGGCCTCGAATATTCCCCTTATACACAGGGCGAGTTTTCCCAGGATAAACGCCATGCCGTTTCTTGTAATACTCGCGCGCAGCCGGGATCTGATCGACCGGCAAACCTTGTAAAGAAGATCGTCGGGCAACATCATCAAAGGCAAAAATTTCAAATGAGGAATACATGCTTGCAGTATCCTTATGAAGAAAGCGCAGATCGATTGAATGCTTCTGGCCAGCGCCAGGCCCTTTACCAGCATATTTCCGAACAATGAGAAATGCCGGAACCGGCGATAAAGAGAAAGGAAGAAAAGGAGCTTTTACTTTTCGAAGATTTCGAAATCTTGATTCAAGTTCAACGAAGAAACGGATCTGCTTGTCTAGCATCTCAATTGAATGAGCAACAAGAATAACTCTCCACCCGTTTTTCCGAGCCTGACTAAAAAAGTCGATATACTCCTTATTTTTGTTATACGCCCTGGCGTTAAAGAACATATGAGCCTCATCGATAACTAAAAGGCCGTATGCTTCCCTTTTCTTACTCATCCGGCCTTGACATAATTCCCGCATCTTCTTCCCTTCTCGGCCGGAAATTTCCATTATCGAATCAATGCACCCGATCTTAAAACACCTTTTTCGCAGTCCTTCAGCGACTTCAAACCGATCCGAAAGACCCAAACGAGCAAATAGCCCTCTACCACTGAGAAGCCATGCCCAGTCCGGCGTAAAATTGAAATTAGTAGCGACAACACCACCAAAAAGAAGATGTTCAACAGCCTCACACATCGATACAGCACTCTTGCCACTACCAAGAGAGCCTTGTATAACCTCAATTTGACCTTCCATTTCAAGTGGCGTAGGCATATTATGACCTTAATTTTCAAATTAACCCCATGTTGACCAAAGTCGTATAGTTACAAGAGTCATTGCAACATTAAAGAAAAGAACAATCATTATTTTGAAAGTTAAAACAACAGGATTAAAAATTGATAAATCACAGACCATTGTACCAAATTTACCAAAAGGCAATTGGAACACAGGCGCATTACCAATAGAATTAAAAGCTGAAACATAACCTAACAAGGAACTAAAGTACGCAACAGGAAGACATGCTTGTATTTGAGTTTTAATACCCTGCCATTCAGAAAAATCAAGCTTAGCACCAGTACCAGTATAGGGACCCATTGTTTGAGGATTTGCTTTTGCTTGTTCGTCAGCAACTTCCTGCGCTTGCGCTGCAGTAGCATTTTGGGCAGCTATCTGAGCATCGACATTAGTTGGATTAGCAGCAGCTATTTGCTGAACACCCGTTACAGAATTATTGAGCGCAGCAATGGCAGATTGCGCTAACTGAGTATTAGTCTGCTGCGCAGTTGGTGCCGGATCAGTAGGCTTCATAACACCGGGTTGTGCTGCAATAAAATTCGCAAGGTCTTGCCTTGCAGCAGGTACAGCAGCAATAGCAGGAGCCATTGCACCGGCAACAGGAGGATTATTTTGTTGTGGTGTTACGGGGTCAATCGCATCAGCAACGATAGGACAATTATACACATAATACTGCTCATGGTATTGGTCAGTATAAAGCCCTTTGTCAACATACAAGACACCAACTGTTGCCGATTGCAAATGTGGTTGACCAACCCATGACAAGAATGGAGCTGTTGAAGATGTGTACGAGGAGTTTATGCCAACATATTGCCATGGACCTAATATCTTGAAAGCATTACCTGAATTATCATGATAAACTTGACCAGTTTGATCAACAGTACCTGTATTAGCAACTGGCGTAAGTGTTGAATTTATAGCATTTTTGAGATTTTGATACATACCCGAAGCAGTAGCAGTAAGAGCATTATTAAAAGCTACACCGTCTGCCTGTAAAGTTGTACCGACAGCATAAACAAAACCAGCAGTAAGAGACCCATATGCTGCATTATAAGCAAAAGCATTTACCGCAAGATTTGTTCCCTGGTTTGTTATATCTCCAACAAGATTCGGATGTTGCGATATATAAGTAGATGCCCCAACAACGCCTAAAGAAATAGCTCCAGCAAGAGGAACAAGTAAAACACCAGGATTAGAATAAGAATCCCTAAGATTATAACTGAGTGTTAATACAACAGAAATGATTACGCAAAGAGACCGATATCGTTTCATGTTTTATATCCAGCGAAGAAAACATTTAATAGAAAAATAAATAGTTGCGGATGAAGCCCAAAAAGAAATTGATGAAAGTATTCCGCCTACAGGAAAAAACCAACATATAGCGTTTAAAGTCACACTATCAGGCAAAGCTGGAAAAGACGGAGGATTAACAGCAGTAGGAAAAGCCGAAATAATCAGCGAAACAAAAAGGTATAATCCATGGCTTAATGCATTAATTATATTGATAAAACAATCAATGAGCCAATTAAATAAATCACCCCAACTTGGCATATTATCGTCCTCCAAACGTAATTACAGAGGGATTAGACGAAACTTCAGAAGGATGTTTTTTCAAAATATAAAAAGGTAAAAGAGGTATGATTTTTCGAGAAACAATTTCAACAACATCCTCATTACCAGGAATCACAACAGGAGATTTACCGGGACATGAATATGCAATAACAGTTTGAGATCGACCGTTGAAATAAACAGAACAATCAGATTGATTTGCTGATGATTGATATGAAAAAAACAAAATGGATGAAAAAACTAAGATAAAACCAAAGAGAAAACAGAAATAATTTTTCATTACAAAATCTCCCTAATTTCAAAAAAGCCTGCTAACTGGAAACGCTCTTTCAAGAACTCTCCAGATAGCAGGCACCCCAGCAACACCCTATAGAAGGGTGCCAAGTTTATTACCGGGTAAAGTGCTTGAACAATCTCCAGGCCACACCGATAGCCAAAATTGAACCTCCAATGGGAAGGGCAGCAGTGACAGCAGGGGAAATCATTCCAGTTACAGCAGTTACAACACCAGTCCAGTCGATTGTCATGTTAAATTCTCCTTAAAAATTGAGTGTGGATTTGAACCACAAGAATATTTTGCTCACCGACCAAGCGAGCAACCAAGGCAGGAGACCCAATGTCGCACCTGCCAAAAAAAAATCAGTATTAAAATGATAAGTTATCATGCTTTAAATGAGATCGACACAATTACAGCGATCAAGAGACCTGACATAAATGACATCATGTCGCCGATACAATTAACGGTTTGTTGTAGTAAATTTGCGATATCAGTTATAGACATAAAAAACTCCAAAGACGGTCAGTCTCACCTTTGATAACGGTCTCCTGCGGGCGCTCGGAAACCGTTATCAAAGCCATTCCGGCCCGGAAAAAGGGCGTCAAATAGCCCAAAGATAGTGGGGATAGTGAAAACGGCCTTTTTGATCTTTCCATGGACGACATTGAGCCTCCACTTCGATCGTAATGTCTTGACCATTTGCACCAAATTTGGAGCGAGCCATAACACAAAATTGCTTTGGATGGGAATAAACATCCGATGACGGCGTTACGATGATGTTCTCAATAATCGGAAAATTTTCCTTATCCGTTCCAACCTGTTCAGTAGATTTGATACGTCCTGAAATCCAAAAAACGCCTGGTTTTTGATTGGGTATTTTTTGCGATTTGTTTTCATCCATGGTTTTTCCTCCTGGTTTTTCCTTTGTGTTTTGATATCAAATTGCTTTAATGTCTAAAATGGGACTTAAAATTTGAAGTTTTCAGTATTACGAAGCCGGATAGTTACGTTCTGATCACAAGAGCGAAATCTCGATTCAACTAATCTGACCAAAGGGGAATACAGAAACACTTCGGTCAATTTGGAAGCATTGTTTGGTAAGGTGCAATTAAAGCACTCTTCAGGAGTAACGGACTTTGTTTTCTTGATTCGCATTTTGGTTACCTTAGTTTGATAAGTTTTATAATTTATTCATGACTACATTTTTAATACATTCGATTTAGCTATGTCAACACATAAAAATATAGAAATAGAAAAAATTGGCGAAAAAATAAGATTATTCAGGAAAGAAATGGGAATGAATCTTATTCAATTTGCTGATTTAATTGGGATTAAACACAGCTCACTGTCAAATATAGAAAACAACAAAACAAAACCATCGGCAGAAACCCTTTCAAAGCTATGTATTTATACAAACATAAATATTGAATGGCTTTTAGCAGGTGAAGAAAAAGAAAGGATAGAAAGGAATCCAGCAGAGAATCAAAATCAAACAAAAACACCACGATTTTTCACTCCAATAATCGGTGAAATTGAAATGTGGTTAAAGGAAGCTACAGGAAAAGAACCAATGATGGCGTCATGGTTTGCGGTCGAATTAAAAAAGAAGTTTCCAGAATTTAAAGAATGGTGCGAAAAAAAGAGGGATTCTTTATCAAATGAAACATTACACGATAATAAAGAACCAGAAATAATAAAGAAAGTATCTTGAATAAGCACAAAACAGCTAATTTTTCAATACTATAATGAGCAATATTATTGCTATAGCTGTGTTTTTTTGACGCTTTTCACTTCAGCCCTTCTAAATTTTCTTTCACTGCCATCAAATTTCAAAACAGTTATAATGCCATCATTTTCGGTAGCATTTTGGGTTATTAAATTTTCACCACTTATAAGTTGGATAATATACCAATAGTCACTTTTGTTTATATTATGAGTTGAAAGATTCTCTTTAACTATTGAAGAATCTTTAAGAAAATTTTGATTGATTTCATCTTTTTTAGAATGTTGAACATTATTTTGAGGTATGGATTGTGAAATAATACTATTCGGAACAACTGAAGAAGAGGCTGAAGCTATTTGTGGTTCTTTTAAATGAACGGTAGATTTTCCATAAGGTGATACACTAATAAAAACAAACAATACAAAAGAAAAACAAACACTTATAATAGCAATTGATAAGACAAATAAGAAAATATTTCTTTGTAAATAAAAAGACTTACGCTTTGTTATTTCTGAAAAAAATTTACTAAAATTAATGCCAAAATCCTTACGATTCTTGTCTGCAAAGCTATGTCCATAATAACGATTGAATATGAAAATCAATGCAGTTGTTAAAGAACCAACAAAATAACCAGTAAAAAGTAAATGATATGCACTCACAATCTCCTCCAAGACATTTGTGCTTGATGTACTTTGAATGTACTTTTTTTCAAATAATAGAGGAATATTAGGCTGAATACAAGTTAGTAAGTACTCATTTTAACATAACAAGGCTTAAAGGAGAGCGCTAAATTCCGGCCTTTCGCACCGATAATACTGGTTCTAGTGGTCAAGCGAGGGAAATATTAGTTGCAAAGTGTTGACAAATATGTCAGCATTCATAATATGAAAAATACACGACCTATTTCATGGATTAAAGCGGCACGAAAAGACTTCGAAGAATTTCCTAACGATGTGCAGGGCGACATGCTGAGTGCGCTTACGGTTGCCGCAGAAGGTGGTAAATCCGACAATACCAAGCCATTCAAAGGTCTCGAAGGCGGTGTATTTGAAATCTCACTTAAGCATTTTGGGGACGCTTTTCGTGTTCTCTATGCCGTGAAAATCGGTTCAGATATCTGGGTAATCCACGCCTTTCAAAAGAAATCAAAAACCGGAATCAAAACACCTCACAACGATGTTGAAATTATCCGTGATCGACTGAAACGATTAAAAGAGGTTTTAAAATGAACGATAATTTTGAATTGATACGCGGCAGCGGGAATGTTTTCCATGATTTCGGTCGAGCAAACGCTGGTCTTGAGCAGGTACGCGCCATTCTTGCCGCGGAGATCGTACGCACACTCGACGCGCGGGGCCTTTCGACACGCGAGGCCGAAAAGTTAACAGGTGTATCGCATTCAGAGTTTTCACGCATCCGTAATGCGAAACTTGGTCGATTCACACTTGATCGGATGATTACAATCCTTGGAAAACTTGATGAAGACGTTGAAGTAAATGTCACCTTTCGACCACATTTCACCTGTGCTTCGATATAACCTGTTTTTCTCCTTGATCGGTTGGGGGCCTGTCTGGGGGCCTCTTGAGTTTTTCTGTATGCTTTTACCTGCTAATATTGCCCTGTGATGAACAGTAAAAACGCATGGTGGATAAGTCTTGATTGCGTCAGACCGACCTTTCACGCCGGCAACACCGGTTCAAATCCGGTTGGGGACGCCAGATAATTTCGGTAATTTAGCGGATTATCAATAATGACCGATCTTTCTTCGGAGGTCTTTTGGAGGCTTTTCGATGAAAATGTACCATTCAAGCCGATCCGTGCCTCAATCACTGATCGGCTTTTTTTTCGTTTGGTGGATCATCTTTCAGTTGTTAAATCGCAACGCCGAGAACGTGTAAACCCCGGTTAATCCAGCGCATTACTTTATTGGACATGTGTATTATATAATCCGGCAAAGCGTTTGAGGAACGCACTCACACCGCATGCCTGAATCTGCGGTGCGCCTTGAATCCCTTTTACTTTGAGGACCGCTGCATACCTGCCAAGAAAACTTGCGGTTCCTTACGAGCAGCGCAGTTGTCAGTTAGCCAGGCGGTGATCTTTTTCATCATCTCGTCATCCCAATACCTGGACTCTGTTGGACAGTTCTTGATGCAAGCGCAACAGCGAATGCATCGATCAATTGCTGTTGCCACGCTTTCATTGACTGAGATTGCCGCAGTCGGGCATACTGCGGCGCACGTACCGCAAAGCGTGCATGTTTGTTCTTTTGTCTGTGGCGTAACAGGCATGGAGCGGACTCCGCCTTCGTAGGGGTACCTGCCGGGAATGTTGAGTTCCACGTGGGCATCGACAGATGGGAGCATTTCGACTGTCTTTTTGATCCTTGTTCCAAATTCCATGGCCTTTTGAACATCCACACTATCCGGACGACCATTGGCTATAGGGGCATCCGCGGTTGCAAAAGAGTGCTCGCCAATGAATGCACCACCAGCAACCGGACAACAGCCCAACTCGATTGCAAGGTTGTTCAATTCCAACAATGAATCCTCAAAATCGCGGTTCCCATAGACAACCACGGACACCGCCAGGGTCTTGCCTGGTTTGAGTTGTTTGAATCGTTTGATTGCTTCAGCCGGCAAACGGCCCCCATAAACCGGAGATCCAAAGATGATAAGCTCATCGGAAAGGGATGGAATTACACTGCTCCCTTCATCCGGAAGTGTCAAATTGTAATGCTCGACATGTTCGGCATTAAAACCTTTCGCTAAGCTTTCCAATACCTTCTGCGTGGTACCGGTGGGCGAAAAATAAATGAGCTTTATCTTCTTAATTTTCATTTTGTCTCCTTCGGGACACGGGGGGATAGAATTTTACGCGTTAACGTGCTGACGAATACAAGACACCCGATATTACATACAAACTTCAGATTTCGCAGCATATTCAACTGGCAGATGTCTGAGGGTTCCAGGGCAACGCATATCGGGTCTGCTGATTGTGCTGTCCTGCATCTCAGCCTCCGCACCCTTAATTCTGCAACAAAACGTCAGGAAATTACACAGAAACATTAATTATTCAACCCGCCGAAACAGGTAGACGGGTTCTTCTGCCGATTTTCGCCTCCGGTTACAAAATTATGTCCAGATAAGGCGAGTCCGCTGACATGAGCTGGAAAAAGTATGCATGTTATTCCGTTTGCTGTTTCAGCAAATTCTTGGAAAATTGTCCGGCAATTCACTTCCATTCCAACAAACGCCGTTGCCCTGATAGAGAGCGGACATGAGTCGCATCATGTCCCACTTCAAGACAGCCTAAATATTTACCCTGTTTATTCCATAAGGCCAGATATTGGATGTGGATAAATTTTCCTCCGAGTTCCAGCCAGAATTCTGCATTTTTCCGTTCCCCTTTTTTGAAAGCATCGAGTATCTCGGTCACCATGTGAACGGATTTGGGTGGGTGGCAGTTTTTGACATCACGGCCAATAACTGATGCGCTCCGAGGAAAAATTCGATGACTGCTATCCGAATAATAGGCGACCTTGTCGTTTGCATCGACAAAGCTTATATCAAGAGGCAGATTGCACAGCATCTCATTGATCACTTCCAGGGGGAGTCGGCCTATTGCGAGGTCGATTTCGCCAGTTGATGCGAATTCGGACACCTGAGCCATAACGGCGGCCGTCCATGCATTTCCGGGCTGCACATCAAATGCGTACCCGATCTCGTCATCCCCGAGGCGGCAGCGACTCCAATCTGCTTCGGTTAAGGTCTGCAGGGTCATCGGAAACAGAATCTGCTCTTCCTTCTGGATCATATCCTCAACTGATTCGGCGAGATCCAATAAAGCATTCCTTGCTGCAGTTCTCTCTCCACCGGCCAGTAATTCTCCGGTCAGACGAAATTTGCTCCGAATATCATCATGCACTTCCCACATGACTTTCCCTGGGGCTTCAATACCATGCTGCTCCAGAAGGGGGAAAAGCTGATTTTCTTTCCGTATATAGTGGAGATCAACACCTGCGAGTTCCTTTTCAAGGGAACGAAGATGATTTACGACAAAGGACCAGATCGTCTCGCCAGGTTCCTCGCCCATCCTTTGCACCTCTTGTTTTATGGCGGCGGTGAGTTCCCTGGCCTTCTTGTTTTCTTCCATGGAGGTATGGACAGGATGTCCCGGGGGCATTGACGGCACCTCTTGACGCTCCAGTGCATTCTGGAACAGAGCGACGTGATGATTACACAGTTTTTTTATTTCCGATTCTGGTAAGCCCTCATTGACCAGAGTCTGTTCCAGTGAGGCTATCTCTTGAGGTGTTATATCACCGACGGTCTGTTCAAATTTCTCCTGGACTTGCTTGAAATCAGTACCATTGTGCAGTTCCAGGAGTATTTCTTTGAGCAATACCAGGCGTTGTTCGTCTGAGAGTTTCCCCTCTTTTTTTTCATATTTCTGCACAGCCGGTGGCACTATCTCGACGCTTTTCCCTGTTGATGACATAATTTTTCCTGCGATGAAAAGCATAAGTTCAAGAATATCTTCCTTCCCCAATTCCGCTGCTTTCTCAAGAGTCGCGATTCGTCCCATCGTCTGACGCAATACTGGGTTTTTCAGCTTTTCGAATGCCTTGTTGCGCTCTGCCAACCGTTCAATAAGAAAAGGAAATTCCTTCACCAAATTATAAATTGTCGTTTCTTTTGCAAGCAGCATCGCCGCCTCCACTGGCATAATTTCATCCCTCAAGCTGACATATTGCTGAAAAGATGGCAACAGGTAGTCAGTTCCTTCCAGGAGCCATTTCATAAACAGTACCTCTAAGCATCTCTTCTTCAGGCGCTATTTGTGACAAAGTCTCTTTTTGAACAGGTGGGACAATGGTATCCCCAATTCTCCTCCTCTTCGTAGCCTCAATAATTTAAGAGGTGAATTGAGCGAGGTCAATGTTTGGCGCCCCTAAACGGCAAGATCCAACGTCCTGGGAAACATGATTAGGAGAGATACCATCGTGTGACGGCACACAGGGTTATGAGCAGGAAAGGACCGATATTTTGCGGGTTCGCAGCAAAAATCATTCTATCCCCGATTTTGATGGGGGGGAAGGAGAAGGATTTCATATTATTCTCATCGGCCGGAGTTTTTGTAAAAAATACCACAAAGAGGATAAACCAGGACCCCCGAAAAATAAGAGTAAGCCTATAATGACCTGAACGGCCATGCCAAATGCGTATGCCCAGGAACCGGCTGAGATTTCTCGTCTGATTGTTTCCACTCCGGGGTTTTTTAATGCCTGAAGATTCGCCGCAAATTGTACGAAATGCGGAATTGCAGTGACGACCATAATAAGACCAACGACGGAGAAGGCGATGGATTGAATATTTTTTGCCGTCAGCTCCGCATTTTCAATTATCAACTCATCTTTTGTGATCATTTGTCTTGCCAAGGATTTACTGAAAATAATAAAACAGAGGCCGACCAGAATGAGCAGACCGAATGAAATGAGAATTCCGATTAATATAAAATCAGTTTCCATTGGCCCATTGTCCATCTCTGTATTTAATCCTCGCATGGCAGCGACATGAAATACGTCCCGGAGCTGAGGAATAGCTTGAATAATTGCATAAATTCCAGCCAGTTTTAAAGATAGTGAGGCTATTTGATTTTGATTCATTTTTATTATTCTCCCTATGAGCTCAAGTTGAACGACGCTCACGCAAATGTAGATATTGAGTTTCGATGGTATTTTCTGCTGTCGTTCCTGCAAACAGAGCGTTCAGGCTCATGTGCGGAAAAGCCCGACAAAATGAAACCTCTTTTTGGAGCGCCCTTGGTTTATTCTCCTTCATGCTATCAGCACTCCAGCGGAGATCGCCGATACCTGCCTTCCATTTGACATAATCCTGCAGAGCCGTATCGGAGCCATTTGGAATACGCTCGGAATAGCCAAAAGCTGTCCAGATACCATGATCTTGCGCGTCTATTCTTCACTGTATCCGGGCTTGGTGGGCTTCTTTTGAGCCCGCCTCTCCTTCCAACCGTGTGCTTTGAAATTATTGATCAAAACGGTGGCCTGGCGGTTATTGAGTCTGGCTGCTGAATCGACCTGGAAATGCATTTGCAGAATATGACGGTAAGCCTCATCGGAGAGGGCGAGTTCTTTTTTGGCTATGTTGATTTTGGCCAGGGCTGTCTTTGATGGTGCCATATCTATACTCTTGGGTATGGTTTTACTGCTTATGAAATGTTTCGCTTACAGCATTCGTTTGTATGGAATCATTTTCATTGTTGCGGTCAAATGAAAGGGGCTGGTTCATTTTTTTTCTTACATTTGGTCTGGTTTTTCAACCAGGGCCGGAATGATTCTGCCAAATCACGGCAAAATAAATTCAATTTCCTTGAGATTTCCTTGACTGGCATCCTTTTACCAGGACACTTCAGAGATGACGTGGTCGCCTTGAAAGCAGAGGCGTTCGCCCTTTTTTGGGACACCTCTTTTTCTTGTCGTGCAAACAGTTGCGGTTGCTATCTGGATTGATCTGAACGTCTCCGGTTTGACAAAGTTCGATGTTTATTCCTTTATCCTGCTCAATCTTGCCTTCAGTCTCCAGGCAGCCTATGCCGCTCCTTATTCTTCTTGCACAGACACGGCAGGAGGACCGCGATTAAACACATGGCATGCGCAGACGCACAATTTTGCCTGACAGGACAACGGCTCTGAAGAAACATACCGGCAAGATGATGCAGGTGACGTTTGTGAAATAAAAGAATATTTCTTGCTGACTGTTCGACTTTGCCATGATAACATGACTGGTCTGTAGACACTGATCAGTCCATACCTTCAACAGGGATGGGCGGATCCCGAAATGTCTCGGGCTGCCGAATCTCGTTCGGGAAAATGGGAGCGGGGGAACCAGGATTATGGGGCGTATCGCCGGAACTCGGCGTAGGGTGAACTCTTCCACCCAAGCCCGTCAGCTAACCTCGCAGGCATTGAAGGGAAAGCGTTCTCTGTATCATGGAGACTTTTCCCATGATACATTATTGGAGATGCGCTATGTCCACGCAAAATACTGTTGCGGGAGTTGCAAGCCCACCAGCAGCTCAGCCTGTTTTATTGCCGTCACCCCCTGGCAAGCTGAAAACCTCAGGTCTTGCCCTTGCTGCTCTGGGTATTATCTACGGTGATATCGGAACCAGTCCGCTCTACACCATTAAGGAATGTTTTACCGGGAAACACGGAATGTCAGTCATCCCCGGCAATATAACCGGAATCATGTCCATGGTATTCTGGTCGCTGATCATCGTTGTCAGCGTGAAATACGTCATATTTTTTCTCCGTGCCGACAATAATGGAGAGGGAGGAACCTTCTCTCTTTTGGCCACCCTGCGCAGTAAATTAAAGACAAATCCCAAGGCCTGGGCTTTTCTTACCATTCTAGCTGCTGCAGGAGCCTCCCTTCTCTATGGGGATGGGGTTATCACCCCTGCAATTTCAGTGCTTTCGGCCATAGAGGGTCTGAATCTGGCGACGGACGCCGCTGCTCCCTATGTTGTCCCCTTGACCTGTGTCATTCTGATTGCACTCTTTTTGATTCAGAAACGCGGCACTGCGGCCATAGGCAAGATGTTTGGCCCTATCATGCTGGTCTGGTTCGCAACCATAGGTGTCCTGGGGCTCATATCCATCATTCATCAACCGGCGATTCTGGTAGCGCTCAACCCTTTCTGTGCCGTCCGTTTCTTCGCAGTCAACCACATCCACGGCATTGTCGCCCTGGCCTCGGTCGTTCTTTGCATCACTGGAGGCGAGGCCCTCTATGCAGACATGGGGCACTTCGGTCGCTTGCCAATTCGACTCAGCTGGTACTGTATTGTTCTCCCTGGTCTGGTTTTGAATTATTTCGGGCAGTGCGCCTTACTGCTGGATAACCCGGACGTCGCCAACGGTTATCCCTTCTATGCTTTAGCCCCGCAATCCCTGCTTTATCCTATGGTTGGCCTGGCCACTATCTCCACCATCATCGCCTCCCAGGCCATGATTTCAGGTGTGTACTCTCTCACTCAGCAGGCCATCCAGCTGGGATTCTCTCCGCGAATGCGAATCATACACACCTCGGAACATGCCAAAGGGCAAATATATATTCCGACCGTCAATTGGGCTCTAATGATTGCCTGCCTCACCTTGGTTCTGGTCTTCGAGGAATCCAGCCGGTTGGCCTCGGCTTATGGAATAGCCGTGACGGCCACTATGGCGATTACCTCGTTCATGTATTTCAAGGTTACTCGCATCAAGTGGTGTTGGCCTCTGTTGCAAAGTCTCTTATTGTTGCTCCTTTTCCTGGCCTTTGACTGTTCCTTCCTGGGGGCCAATCTCCTGAAAGTGGTGGACGGAGGCTGGATCACCATCAGTATCGCTGCGGTCATAGCAACCAGCATGATCACTTGGCGTGACGGCAGGGCCTTTCTTGCCAAACATTACCGCGACATGCGAATGCCAACGGATGTTTTTCTCAAAGACGTGGAAGAGCTGAATCTGCCCCGCATCTCAGGGACAGCCGTCTTTATGTCCATTACACCGGAAGGCATCCCTTATACCCTCCTGAATTTGTTGCAACATAATGAAGCCCTGCACCAGCGGGTGCTGCTCCTCTCCGTCCTGTCCGAGGAAACGCCAAAGGTGGGGAAGGAAGACCGGGTTAGCATCGAAGAATTGGGACATGGCTTTTTCAGAATCAAAGCCAGCTATGGATTTATGGAAACCCCAAATATCATGAATGTTATCGATCTGCTCGATAAGAAAGGAATGACCGTGGATATTTATTCAACCTCCTTCTTCCTTGGCCGTGAAACCTTAATGGCAACAGGGAGAAACCCTATGGCCCAATGGCGGAAATTCCTTTTCATTTACATGTCTCGCAATGCCTGGAATGCCACCTCTTTTTTCGGTTTGCCGCCGGAGCGCGTCATCGAACTGGGGATTCAGGTCCAAATCTAAATTAATGATGTGGCTTACGCAGTCGAGCCACACAAAAACGCAATCTGCCCAAGGAGAAGATTGTAACCAAAGTTTACGTTTCATTGCTCCCCAAAACCTCGATTTGCAGCTTACCGAGTAGCCTTGAAGTTCCTGCTTTGAACAGCCTCTTGAAATGAGGCGAGGACCTCATCGCATTGAGCCGTGATCTTGCGTTTTCTGCCAAGCGAAAGTTCTAATGACTTAATATTACTGTTTTGTCTGGACAGTTTAATTACCTTTTCCGTCACGGCCATGAAATCGGTAAAAGCAGTTATCGCCTGCACCAAAGGCTCTTTGCCTCCTTCAACATTATATCGTGACAACTCATCCAGGGATCGCGAGACTTCGCCTTCCTCAGCCTTCATCTGCGCCTCAATCAGATCCATTTTCTCATCGCTTGCCTCAGCGATATGGGGACTGTGAAGGTTGTAAATTTTCAGACCAGCCGTTATCGCACGACATACGGACTTTTCAATCCCTCCCTCATCGGGAGTTCCGCTCGCAAACTTGCCAACTTCTTCCAAGGCATGCTCAAATCGTCCAATGGCCTCGGAACCCTGTTCCACGGAAAGACTCGCGGCCTTGAGATTCGTATTTTGAACAGCAAGTTCCAGGATGGTTTGATCGAGCTTGCGGAACTCAGTCCAACAACTGTCAAACTCACCAATAAACTTCCTCTCATCCTGCAGAGGGGCTTTGTCTATGAGGATATGCAGCTGCTTCAGGTTTACATCCACCTCCGACGATGCTGCGGAAGACTGGTCCGCAAATTTCTGAGATTCCTCATCGGTCAGGGCCATGACAGCGTCTTTCTCCATCTCGACCGATTTGAGGAGGTTAATGCGGATCTGGGAGAGGACTTCTCTTTTCTCAAGAATATTTATGTAGGTATCCTCAAGAGAAATAGCATTCTTGTAATGTTTTGATATGATGAACATAAGTGCTAGGACACCAAGAATCCCAAAAACCCACGCCAAAGCATTTTGCCCTTTTCCGTTCAAAGATCGCATTCAAGCCCCTTCAGTTTGTTTGGATAAATGCAATATGACTTTTGCATTGGGATAATACAATACACCTTTAAATTATTCTGATGCACAGTATTGGTATTCTACCTTACAGGGCGTAACCCTATAATCGATTTACAGTGTCTTTACATAATTTTCAGCAATTTTTGCTTTTTGTTTGATCAGTACGGCGTTTTCTGCAGCATTCTGCCTGCACCGCTCCTTTTTTCACTGTCACCTATAGAGAAGATCTTTTGAAACGCCTCAATTACAGGCTCCTCAAATTCTTGTTCTCCCTGGTTTTTTCTTGGGGCATCCAGTATTCCGTTTGCAATCCGGATCGTACTTCCATCCCTGAAATCTCGTGGTTTTTTCAGCAAATTTGCTTCATTGAACATGCACTCTTATAGAGCAGGATGATTCCGGGGAGGCAGGTTTTAAATCCAGTTCGGTTTTTTTCGGTACGCCTAAAAAATATGTTGCCAGACTCGGGAGCATGATTAGGTTACAATTTAGGAATGATTCCGAAAGTGAATACTATTCCCGCTTAATGAAACGGAATCATCACGAATCCAAGATGTTACAAAATGACATATAAGAGGTTTACCATGAAAATAACAACATTGTCCGTTATGACGGCTTTAGGGCTTGCACTGTTGAGCTCGTCATCGTTTGCAGCTACTGCTCTTGCAGGAGACTTGGGCGCAGGGGGAAGGATGACGAATCCAATGCTGCGTCCAGATCTTGAGACCAGATTTGTCGTGACAACCAACGGGCCGGTAAACAGTCAAGGGCAGGCAAACGAGCACTATGGCCTTGCTCCTGCCTGGAACCACCGGGAGACAAGAGAAACAATGGCCAATTCCATGCTTACCGATCCAGAGACTGATTTCATTGTCACTACCAGCGATCCAGTAAACAGACAAGAGCAGGCTAATGAACACTATGGCCTCGCTCCTGCCTGGACCAGCCAGAATTCTAGGGAAGTTATGATTAACCCGATGTTCCAGGATCAGGACAAAGCGGTTGGCGGCAATTAACGTTTTCCATTATCTTATTCATTAAAGGAAAGGCGGGACCGGAGATGGTTCTGCCTTTTTTTTTGTTGATTTTTATATTGTCCTTGACCCCCGTTGTGTACGTTACTATATTTCGCCATATAACGAAATGGAGGATGCTTAATGGAAGAGGTGATTGCAATCGCCAAGGCTCTCTCGGATGAAAATCGTGTTCGTGCCCTAATGGTCTTGGGGGAGAAAGAAGTCTGTGTGTGCCAGCTGATAGAACTGCTTCAACTGGCTCCATCCACGGTTTCAAAACATATGTCGATTCTCAAACAGGCTAAACTGGTTGATGGTCGCAAGAGGGGACGCTGGATGTACTATCGGTTGCCTGAAAAACCGGTCTCCATGACCGTTGAACGGGCTTTAGCCTGGGTACGTGCATCGGCATCCGGGAATCATCGTATTCTTTTGGATGCGGAACAGATGAGCGCAATCCTGGAGATGGATCGCGAGCAGGTTTGTGAGCGTCAATCGCTTCAGCGGAAACAAATAGTTTTTAAGCGGAGACTGCCATCTGGAATATGACAGTGTAGATATGATCTGCCATACAAACGAGGGCTCCGGCGTATGAAATTATCAGAAAAAAAACAGCTATCCTTTCTTGACCGATTTCTGACCGTGTGGATTTTTTCAACCATGTTCACAGGGGTGATGTGGGGGTATTTTTATCCAGGCATCCGCGGAGTTATCAATTATTTCCAGGTTGATACCACCAACATTCCGATTGCAATTGGACTTATTCTGATGATGTATCCGCCCTTGGCCAGGGTAAAATACGAACAATTGCCGAAGGTTTTTAGAAATATTAAGGTTCTTGCTCTCTCCCTGGTGCAGAATTGGGTCATAGGGCCGGTCCTGATGTTTATTCTCGCCGTTGCCTTTTTATCCGGCCATTATGAATATATGGTGGGGTTGATTCTTATCGGACTTGCCCGCTGTATCGCGATGGTCATTGTCTGGAATGACCTGGCACATGGAGACAGGGAATACTGTGCCGGGCTGGTGGCTTTTAACTCCATCTTTCAGGTGCTTTTTTTCCCGCTCTATGCCTATATTTTCATTACTGTCCTGCCAGGTCTGATTGGCCGTCAGGGAGCGGTGGTGGACATCTCTATCGGCCGAATTGCCCAAAGCGTCTTCATCTATCTCGGTATTCCGTTCATTGCCGGGATGATCTCCCGGTATGTGGGAATCAAGATGCGGGGAATAAGCTGGTATGAAGAGAAATTTGTCCCGAAAATCAGTCCTATCACCCTGATTGCATTGCTGTTTACCATCCTGGTAATGTTTTCCCTCAAAGGCGAATATATTATCCAACTCCCCTTTGATGTCCTGCGGATTGCCCTCCCTCTCTGCATATATTTTGTGATCATGTTCTTCGTCTCATATTTTCTCTCAATGAAGGTGGGAGCGACCTATGAGCAGTCTACGACCTTAAGCTTTACCGCAGCCTCAAACAATTTCGAGCTTGCCATAGCTGTGGCGGTTGCGGTGTTCGGCATCGATTCAGGGGAGGCCTTTGCGGCTGTCATTGGCCCTTTGGTGGAGGTACCGGTATTGATCTTGCTTGTAAATGCCGCCTTCTGGTTCAAGCGCAAATATTTTCGCTACGCGGTGAAGGGACCTGCAGGATATGTCATTTGACGCGCCAACAATAACATTCCGGTGGTTCAGGCACTTCTTGGAAAAGGAGCCGCTCTCGGCACCGTACTCGCGTTCATGATGAGTGTTATTGCCTTGTCGCTGCCTGGCATCATAATTCTTCGCAGGGTGCTTAAACTGCGGTTGATAGCAACCTTTGTCGGTGTGGTCGGTTTGGGTATTATTTTCGTCGGATTTCTGTTTAACATCATTTTTTGAAATCATTCAACCTGGAGGCCCATGAAGGCAAACACAAAGATTGCTATGGAAAAATTTCTTGCCGGATATAACTGCGCCCAGGCAGTCTTGTATGCGTTCTGCGATGATCTTCAGTTTGACAAGGACGCCGCCCTCAAATTGGCTTGCGGGTTCGGGGCCGGAATGGCCAGAAAACAGGAAATCTGCGGGGCGCTAAGCGGGGGGATAATTGCAATCGGACTTCAATACGGACGCGGTGAAGGTCAGGACAGGGTCCCCACAGAACAAACGTACCGGAAAGTGAGAGAGCTTATATCTCGATTTGAATCAATTCATGGCACGAGCCTCTGTCGCACCTTGCTGCACGGCTGCGACCTGAACACCCTGGATGGGAGGCAATATTTCAAAGACAAGGATTTTCTCAATACGATCTGCTGGGTGTGCGTGAAAACGGCTGTCGAAGCGCTGGAGGAAATTTTGTAATACCTGTGATACATTAGAATTGTTTTTTTATGTCGAACAGGCGCTGTATTCAAAACATCAAAACCATGAGAAGCTCTATTACTTTTGCCTTCTGAGAACATATTCATGACTACAAAGCTCAAAATTCTTTACCTTTGTACAGGCAATTCCTGCCGCAGCCAAATGGCTGAAGGCTGGACGCGGGCCATTAAAGGGGATCAGGTTGAGGCCTATTCTGCCGGTATTGAGGCCCATGGCCTTGACCCGAGGGCAAGAGCGGTCATGGCCGAGGCCGGTATTGATATTTCTGGTCAAGTATCCAAGAATCTTGAGACATTCAGAAATATCACCTTCGACGTAGTGATCACAGTCTGCGATAAGGCCCGCGAGACGTGTCCTTTCTTTTCCGGAGCAAAAAAAATGCTGCACGTCGGATTCAGCGATCCGCCGGCGATGGCAAAAATGCTTGCCCTCCAAGGGGCGGACGACGAGGCGCAGTACAATTGCTACCGTCGGGTTCGTGATGAAATCAAAGCTTTTGTGGAGACCTTACCCAAGTCTTTGGAGACAAAAGAATCACCGGCCGGCAGGGCTGATTGATAATTTAAAATCCGGGCCGGCAAAAAAACTGGGCGGAGATTATTGTTACCAGAGCCGCAGAAAGACCCGATCCTGGCGTTTCTCTGCCCGGACCTTCTCCATATGGCGCAGGGCGGAGAATTCCCGAGCCAAGTCCTGATCCGTGATGCCTTCCCCCAGTTGTTGCAGCAGATCATGCCGCTCGACTCCGCCGGTCCGGTCCAGGATACCCAGGATTTTTCTCTGCAGATCGGTCACCATCCCCTGCCTGCCCATCAGATTTTCAAAAGTTCTGGCACTGTGGATTGCCCAGGGATCGCAGGTCCGCGCCGGGGAGAGGACATCCATATAGCAATCCTCGCACAAACATCTCCCCAGGTGTTGACGCTCCTCCCCGACGGGAATCTCTGTCCTGCACTGATCACATCTCATGTTCCCTCCTGTTCGTGTATGGATACGGCCTTTCGCCTCGCAGTTACTGCAGGTAGAGGCGGTAGCAGAAATGATTTTCCCTTTTTGGGGGATGGCAGCTCGCTTCTTCCTGCCTGCTGTTGTAAAACGTGACAGCCTCTTTCATATCCTAAAGCAGGACTCTTCGGAGATACCAGAGGCTTTTGCGGAAAGTGAATTGAGTTTTCCATATTTCAGGATTTTTTTTTCGGAAAACAGATCGAATTGGCTGCCTATCAGAAAGCAGTACGTAATATCTCAATGTATCTTTTTAGTATTGATCAAATAATTGCAGGGTAACTATTTCGGCGTGATATCTGCATAGGGTTATATCCGTATCACTCGGTGATATATTTTATGAGAGAGACTTGGAAGAGGGCTAATGTACAATAAGTAAAAAATAAATTTATTTGATTCTTGAGAGACTGTTGAAAGAGGTTTGGAAGGCCGCTTGTTTGCCTTATTGCGTCTGTCCTTGCCCTGGTTGTTTTTCGATATATTTATCCTGCAACAATTTTGAATTGTTAGGAGAAATGTGATATTGTTTGTTTATGTTACATCAAGGTCAATGTACAGATACATTTTTAGCATATTCTTGGCATGAATAATTTCAAACTCAATAATTTTGCTATTTGTTTTGTTGTCATCGCATTAATTTCCTTGTCAGTCAACGGAATAATACTGCTCCGTGTTTTAAATTTGCACATGAAGACTCTGAAGGAGCAGCAGATGCGCCAGGAGTCGCTGCAGATTGCGTATGGCATTCAACAGGAAACAGCGGCCCTTTCACGCATGGTGCGTGCATACACAACATCAGGTGATAACAGATACTTGAGGTATTACTATGATATTATAGATATCAGAAACGGTAAAAAACCCCCGCCGGAAAATTACAATGCCACATATTGGGCCGAGGTCATGGCCGGTAAACGTGAGCATTTCATGCCGAATGATCGACCTGGAATTTCGATCCTGGATCGAATGAAATCCCATGGTTTCAGTCATGAAGAGTTTATGGCTATCGACAAGGTATTGAGCTATTCCGGTGAACTGTACGAGCAGGATCAAATCGCTTTTGCAGCAACCCAAGGCCTGTATGACCCTGTGCACAGGGAATTTGTCAATGAAGGTGAACCTCAGCGGCAATTTGCCAATGATTTTGTGTACAGTCCAAACTATCTGCAACTTGAATACCAGCTTTTACGGGCTATAGACAACTTTGTCCTCTTGACCGACGAACGGACCCAGTCTGCGGTCAAGAGCGTTTCAATCCAGTTGAATCGGAGTATTTATGCAGCTATAGCGATTCTGGCCATAACCGTCGTCATCGTATTGATAGCGATGGGAGTTCTTCGTAATTTGGTGCTTGCGCCGATGAAAAACCTGATGAACAGCGCCTTGGAACTGGGATCAGGTCATTATAATCATCGCGTCGGCATTGCCCAAGGTGTCTATGAGCTTCAGTTGCTGGAACAGACATTCAATACAATGGCCCAGAATATTCAGGAGGATATTCTTCAGCGAGAGCAGATTCAGAATGCCCTGGAAATTGCGACAATCAAAGCGGAGGCCTCGACGAAAGCCAAATCTCTCTTCCTGGCTAATATGAGCCATGAAATCAGAACACCAATGAATGTCATTATCGGCATGTCTCACCTTGCCCTCAATACCGACCTTGATGCCCGCCAGCGCGACTATATCGGTAAAATGCAGATTGCTGCACAATCTCTGCTTGGGGTTATCAACGACATTCTGGATTTTTCAAAAATTGAAGCCGGCAAACTGGAACTCAACATTGTTCCTTTTCAGATCGAAGGGGTTGTGGATAATGTCCTGACGTTACTCCGCCAGCGGGCCATGGAGAAGGGGATTGAACTCCTCCTGGAAATTAAAAGTCCGCAGCTGCTCGGAAATCTTGGGACCTTTTTAGGAGACCCTTTACGTCTTGGACAGATCCTCACAAATTTGCTGACGAATGCCGTGAAGTTTACCAAGAAGGGCTCTGTTATAACGACCATTGAGGAAATGTCTCAACAGGAAAACAGACGTGAGTTGCAGTTTTGCATCGAGGATACTGGTATCGGTATGACATCGGAGCAATTAGCAAGTCTGTTTCAGGAATTTTACCAGGCCGATGGTACGACCACTCGAAAATATGGGGGCACAGGTTTGGGGCTGAGCATTACTAAAAGGCTCATTACCCAAATGGGAGGCAGCATTTTTGCTACCAGCCAACTCGATCAAGGCTCGAAGTTTATATTTACAGTCCCTCTCTCCACTCCGGTACAACCGCTGCCGGAAACTTCCCCTGAAGTTTCCGCTCAGGGTTTAAAGGCTCTGATCATTGATTCTCATCCGCCCGCACGGCGGGTCTTGCGTAGTATGCTCGGGAATTTCGGCATTGACAGCCTTGATGCGGATTCGGAGGATGCTGCATTGTATCTCCTCAATAATCCTGAAAATATTTTTGATATGCTCTTTATTGAATGGGGTTTGCCCGGCATGGGCGGCCAAAAACTCATGTCGGCAGTTGAAAAACTTTCTTTACGGCCCGATCCCATTCTGGTTGTAATATCGGCCCATGATGGGGAGAAAATTTATGAATTGTGTGCAGAACGGCAAAGCCGGTATTTTATCTCTAAGCCTGTGCTGCCAAGAGAATTGCGGAAACTGATACGAAAAATCAAATCAAAGAACTCGATCGAGGAAACACCATCATCGCTTTTCAATAAAACGAACCTTAAGGGAATGTGTGTCCTGGTTGTCGAAGACAACCTTTTCAACCAGCAAATCGCCTCGGAATCGCTTTCTCTGGTCGGCGTGCACGTTGATGTTGCAAATAACGGCCAGGAGGCTATTGAGATGATCAGTTCGAAGCAGGATGACTATTATGATGCCGTCCTGATGGATATACAAATGCCCGTCATGGATGGTTATGAAACGACGAAGCATCTTCGCAGTCAGGAAAAGTATGACGCCCTGCCCATCATTGCCATGACTGCGCATGCTATGATTGAGGAACAGCAGCACTGCCGGGCGATTGGAATGAATATGCATATCGCCAAGCCCATCAATCTGAAGGATCTCTATCAGGCCCTGGCCGCATATTACAGCACTCAGGAGGCCGTTCTTTTACCCGGATCGGATTTTTCGGCTCAACAGAACTCCACGTCTTGCGAACACGTGCCAGATGAGATTCAAAGTCGGGACCCTGATTGACAATGAGGATGAAAAATCATCAGGGTACAGGAAGATGCATTTTGCACAATGACTGTTTATTAACTGTGTGAGGAAGGAATTACCGATGAAGAGACCTGGTCTATGGAAACAGGCAGTCCTGTGCTGCTTTGCCTTAATATTTGCCCCGAACGCTCATGCAGTTGAATATTCGGTCTCGGGCTTTGGGACTGTTGGAGGTGCGATTTCCGACAACAGCACAACCATGCAGCGGTTTATTAACGACAAGGGAACATTCAGTCGTGACTCGTTGCTCGGAGTGCAGCTTGATGCCAAATTTAACGAAAAATGGAGCGCAACCACCCAGGTGATTGTTGCCCCGAGAGTGGATGAGGATACAGGAGTAGCCCCCCAGCTTAAATGGACCCTCCTCTCCTATCGCCCTTCGAATGACTGGCTTATTCGCGTTGGCAGATTAAGTCTGGGAGGATTGCTGAATCAGCAAAACATGGATGTCGGGGTTTCGTATGATATGGCGCGTCTGCCGAACGAGGTGTATCTCCTTTCCTCTTCCTATGATTTCGATGGTATCAGTCTTGCCAAGACCTGGAATGCCTCACAATTCGATATTACCTTGGACGGCTCGTTCGGTTTTCAAAAACGCGATCTTCGCAGTTATGGCAATGGCAGCCAGACCCAGAGATATTATTCAGCGGACGTCTCCGGAGGTGCGCTTGTATTGACAGTCAGTGATCTTGATCGCACAATGTATCGGCTCGGATGGGACATGATGTATGTCAAGCCGGTTGCTGCGGGCGGATTTCTCAGTAAATATACCTTTACCCAACTCCCTGGCGGCCTGTATACTCTGGGGATGCCCCAGTATACATCGGGTGCTTTTTTCCATTCTTTCTTTCTCGGCGGCCGGTTTCCGGTGGGCGATTTTATGGTTTCAAGCGAATGTACTGCCGTCATTCCGGAAAATGTCGAACCCGCGCCGCCAAGTATTTCCGCATATGTCTCTCTTTCTTATAAATGGAACAAATGGACCCCTTATCTTACCTATGCGCAGATGTGGACGAGCGGGATGGACACATGGCGCAAGGTGCAGGGAGCTACCCCAATCCCTCAGCTCGGTATCACTCAGGCCGCAATTGACGATGCGGCAAGTCTGATGGCCGTATATGAGCAGAATTCCTGGATGCTCGGCACTTCATATGCCATTTCCCCGAAACAGAAACTGAAAGCTGAAGCTATGCTCACACATGTCGGTGAGCGCTCTGCCATGTTTGATGGTCCGATTGCCCACGAAAATGTAATGGTGTATTCTTTATCGTATAACTTTTCATTTTGACGAGGGAAGATGTTCTGTATCTCATATTCCCTATTGACGCGCATGCCTGAAAATTCGGTAGGAATGCGCAATTGCCGCAACCTCCGGCGAACCGGAAGGGTGGCGACGATGTGTCTTCTGGCGATTATTTTCGTCCTTTTCCCGCCGCCGGTGTCCGCTGCTGTGACTGTAATCGGTAATCAATCTTTGGGTGCGGCAGGAGAGATTGATAAAAATATATTGGCCCGGATTTTTACGGGGCGGGCCGTACAGATATCGGGAATATCGGTAATGCCTGTCAATATGAATGCCGGAGATCCGGCACGTTCCGATTTTATACGGGATATCCTCCAGCAAAGCGACGATGACTACATTTCGTATTGGATCGTCCGGCGTGCGATAGGAAGAGGTACTCCTCCTGTTGAATTGAATACTGTCGGGGAAATGGTCGATTATGTTCGATCCACACCGGGTGCTGTCGGGTATATTGATACCTCTCAGACGGTTTCAGGGGTAAAAATACTGTTGTCCCTGCCTTGATGTGAGTGCTGCGCTTACCATCGCAAGCAGTTGAAGGCTCACTTGAGCGTAATTTTTCCTTCTTCGCATAGAGAGTATCGTGGGGAATTCCCCGCTGCGAATCAGGACTACATCGATTGCACAAATCCAAGATATTGTATAATTGGATGTTGATGCACTGGTCGAATCATTGGTGCGCAACGCTATACTCTTCCTGCCAGGATTTTACGGCAAGCCCTCCCTGCATATTGACAGGTGAGGTGACTTCTGCTATGAGAGGAAGATGAAGTTGATGAGCTCTGCGGTTAACTGTCTGTAACAATTAAACCCTGTAGGCGAGACTCGAGCAGAGGCTAATCTTTTCACCCTTGGTTCCGAAAAGTGCCCGAGTTTATCCGAGGTCCTTTTCCGGCGGCGTTGGATACGGGCCATGACGTGAGAGAAGGTGTCGTTTGCGACGAGCGCTGCCGATGACGTTTTTATTGAGCTAGCATGAATCTTGAATCCTTACAGCGGTGCATCCTGATCGGGATCGGAGGTTTTCTCGGCGCTGTTGTTCGTTATCTGCTGGCCAACTGGATAAGTCTCAGGTGGGGCCGGCCTTTTCCGCTGGGGACTTTTATCATCAATATAAGCGGCAGCTTTTTGATCGGATTTCTGATGGCCCTGTTGATGGAGCGATTGGCTGCCCCTCCCTTCTGGCGTCTTTTTCTGGTGGTCGGCTTTCTGGGAGCGTACACGACCTTTTCATCCTTCGAATATGAGACGGGAGGGCTTCTCAGGAATGGGGAGATGGTCTTGGCCGCCCTCAACGTTTTTTTAAGCGTTCTGGTCGGGTTTGGAGCCCTTAAGCTCGGAGAAATACTGGCAAAAATTATCTGATTTTCGCGACATGCCGGAGGAACGTGCAAGAGTCGATATTGCCGGCTGTTTGTCTGCCGGTTGATATACCTGCAGTCCAGTCCGGATGCGTATGTGGTCTGATTGCGGAGGTGTGAGGATGTTGAAATATACATGCATTGAGATCTTTACCAGTGAGAGTGCGCGGTGGCAGGGTCAGGCCCTCCATTACGCCATCGTACGCTATGTCAATGCCTTGAAAATCGCCGCTCGCACGATCGTCAGCAAAGGCGTTGCAGGTTCTTACGAGAGCGGCGACCTTGCCAGCGAATGGATAGAGGTCCTTTCCTTCAACATGCCGGTCCGTATCACCATTATTCTTCCTGCTTCAGAGACCGCATCTGTCCTTGCAGGAATACAGGAGATGGTGGCAGAGGGCATTATTGCCCTGCGGGAAATGGATGTTGTGTTTCATAAGACCAGCAGCTCGCTCATTCCTAAAAATACCAGGGTAAGGGAGATTATGACTGCTGACCCTGTTGCGGTCCGGACCAATTCGCCGCTGCATACGGTCGCCAAGACCTTACTGTCATCTCCCTTTACCGGTCTCCCTGTGCTTGATGACCGGAATCGTCCTGTGGGTGTCATTGCTCAGGGTGACTTGATTTATAAGGCTGCTCTACCCCTGCGGTTAGGTTTATTGCGCAGCACCGATAAAGTTAGGGCCGATGATATTCTTGCATGCATGGAAAACCGGCTGGCCGGTGATGTTATGACCACGCCGGCTGTCATTATCACTCAGGATCAGCCTGTGAGTGCGGCCGTTGAGTTGATGCTGCAGAAAAAAGTCAAACGTCTTCCCGTCGTGGATGCCTTAGGGGCGATAGTAGGGATTGTTTCTCGCCTCGATATCTTCAGGACAGTGCTTAAAGACTGTCCTGACTGGCGTAGCTTCCAGGATAAAAGTATTCAGGTTGATAATCTCAAGTTTGTCTCTGATATCTTGAGGAGCGATACCCCTACGGTCCTTCCTGATACCCCTGTCGACGAAGTTATTCAGGTGATCGATTCAAATGACATCGAGCGTGTCTGCGTGGTCGATAAGGAGGGGATATTTCTTGGCCTGATCTCTGATCGGGATCTGCTTATTGCTTTTGTGGATCGCCATCCGGGGATCTGGGAGTATCTTCGGATGCCCTTTACCGAAAAAGGTCGACGATTCCGCGAGCTGCAGGAATATCTGCAGGCCAGGACGGCGGCGGAGGTTATGAAGACCCAGGTTGTGACCATCCGGGAGAATGCCCCCCTTGAAGATGCCATTCGACTGATGCTCGAAAAGGTCATCAAGAGACTGCCGGTTGTCGACAAGGATGGACGTTTTGTCGGGATTGTCAGTCGCGATTCCCTGCTCAGGGCAGGTTTTGGTTCAATTGCGTAGAGGCAATGCTTTTCTTTGTAAGTGTGCGGGGCAATCAGTCATTTTCGGCAATGCCACACGGCGGTTGATTGGCGATGGTGCCGACGAGGCGCTCAAGATCGTCGAGTGAATAGTATTCAATTTCTATCTTTCCCCGACCGCCGGTTTGGGAAATTTTGACGTTGGAGTTGAGGGTATTGGTGAGTTGGTTGGCCAGGACTGCCAGATAGGAGGCGGGGATTTGATCCGATTCTACCGTGGCTGTCTGCATTTTAGGCGTGGCGTTGAGTTTGCGGATCAACTTCTCGACCTGTCGGACGGAGAGTTTGTTTTTGACGATCAGATCGCGGATTTCCTTTTGGCTGGAATTATTACCCGCCAGACGTAAGAGGGAGCGCGCATGTCCTTCCGATAAGACCCCTGAGATGATATCCTGCTTTATGAATTCAGGAAGATTTAGTAATCTCAGCATGTTAGTTATTGTCGATCTGTTTTTTCCTACCTTTCTCGCTGTTTCCTCCTGCGTATAACCAAATTTTTCAATCAGCCTGTTGTAGGCTTCAGCCTCTTCGATGGGGTTCAGATCCGTTCGCTGCACGTTTTCAATAATCGCCAGTTCCAGCAGTGAATCCTCGTTTTCCAGGTCGCGGACGATCACCGGAACGGAAGTCAGTCCGGCAAGTTTTGAGGCGCGCAATCTGCGTTCCCCCGCTATGAGGGTATATGCTCCATTTTTATCCGAAGGAGTGACGACCAGAGGTTGGATGACACCGTTGCTTCTGATGGAATCTGCCAGCTCCAACAGTTCCCCCTCATCGAAGGTGGTCCGCGGTTGGTATTTGTTTGGATCTATCTTGCTTATTTCGCATACAAAATATTTCTCATCTTCCGTTTCATTGCCAAAAAGGAGGTTTACTCCCTGGCCAAGTCCTGTGAGTTTAGACACGATTCATCCTTTGTTGTTTGAGAAATTCTTCGGCCAGATTTTTGTACGCCTTGCCGCCGCTGGACTGTGGGTCGTACTCGACAATCGTCTTGCCATGGCTTGGGCATTCGCTCAGCCGAACGTTTCTCGGAATTACGGTTTTGAAGACCTGTTTGTCGAAATGTTTATGGATCTGATCGGCAACCTGATACGTCAGCTTATTCCGCTTATCGTACATGGTTAACAGGAGTCCTTCAATAAAGAGACTCGTGTTGAAGGATCGTTTGACCGAACGTATGGTGGTGACCAATTGGGCGAGTCCCTCCAAGGCAAAATACTCGCATTGCATGGGGATAAGGACTGAATCGGCTGCTGTGAGGGCATTGAGGGTCAGAAGGCCCAGAGAGGGCGGGCAATCGATGATGATATAGTCGAAATCAGAGCGGATTGATTGGAGGAGTGTAGACAGGTAACGTTCCCTCTTGTCAACAGATATTAGCTCTATCTCAGCTGCCACGAGGTCAATGGATGTGGGTAGAACTTTAAGATTGCTGATTCCAGTTTCCAAGAGTATATCTGTTACACTGCAGGTTCCCAGATAGGCATGGTAAAGATGGTTGCTTATATTCCGGATATTGACGCCGACAGCGCTGGTTGCATTTCCCTGCGGATCTGAATCGACCAGTAGAATTCTTTTTTGCTGTATTGAGGCGAGTGCCGCAGCCAGATTTACTGATGAAGTGGTTTTACCAACTCCGCCTTTCTGGTTTGCGACGGCAACAATTTTGCCAAGCTTTTTCATAGTAACCTCAAAAAGTGAGCATTAAACATCAGTACGAGTCTCACTATTAATACAATAGAGGGGCTCTAACAATAGAAATGTTATTTTTACTCTCTTGAAAGTAAGAATTGGCAGAGTTTTTTCTCTATTTTCCTTGAGTGGAGAGTATCTTAACGGGCATGTGATTTTCGCATTGGTATGTTTCACGTGAAACATTATTGAAGTGGTGAGATATGGAATCGGATTTTTTAGTTATTGGAAGTGGTATAGCAGGTCTCTCCTATGCACTCAGGGTTGCACAACTGGGGAGCGTCGTGGTCGTAACGAAAAAAAGGGACATCGACACGGCGACCAATCTGGCTCAGGGGGGGATAGCCGCAGTCTTATCGAAGGAGGACTCCTACGATCTGCATGAACAGGATACGCTTATCTCGGGAGCAGGGCTCTGCGATCTGGACGTGGTCCGAACAGTTGTCCGAGAGGGGCCGGATAGAATCCGAGATCTCATTGACATTGGGGTCCAGTTTGTAAAGGACGAATCGGACAAGAATCTGAGCCTAGGGCGGGAAGGCGGACATTCGAGACGTCGGGTGGCTCATGCTTATGATTTGACCGGTAGAGAGATTGAGCGGGCACTTTTGGAAAAGGTCAAAGCCAATACCAACATCAGGCTCTGCGAGAATCATTCTGCAGTTGATCTCCTTATTGTGGAGAGAGACAATGATGGGGTAAAGCAAAGAACCTGTGCTGGCGCCTACGTTTTAGAGCGGGCTGGCCAGGTGGTTCCCTATCGGGCAAAAGTGACTACGCTTTGCACGGGGGGGAGCGGGAAGGTCTATCTCTATACCAGCAATCCGGATATTGCCACCGGGGACGGCATAGCCATGGCCTTTCGAGCAGGGGCAAAAGTTGCCAATATGGAGTTCGTCCAATTTCATCCTACCTGTCTTTTCCATCCGAGCGCAAAGAATTTCCTGATCTCGGAGGCCGTTCGCGGGGAAGGCGCCATTCTTATCCATAAGGATGCCACCCGATTTATGGAAAAATATGATAAACGGCTGGAACTTGCAACCAGAGACACTGTGGCGCGAGCAATAGATAAGGAGATGAAAGAACGCGGCGTAGATTGCGTCTATCTGGATATCACTGCTCGGGATGCGGAATTCCTGAAAAAGCGCTTTCCAAATATCTATACGAAATGTTTAGAATATGGGATTGATTTAACGAGGCAGCCAATACCTGTTGTCCCGGCAGCCCACTATATGTGCGGCGGCGTTCTGACCGATCTGTGGGGACGGACCTCGATTGAGGGACTGTTTGCCCTTGGTGAGACAGCCTGCACAGGACTCCATGGCGGCAACAGGCTGGCTAGCAATTCTCTGCTGGAGGCTGTGGTCTTCTCGGAGAGGGCGTACGCATATTGTGAAAAAAACTGGTCCATACTGTCACACATTCAGCTGCAGGATGTAGATCCCTGGCTGGCCGGCAGGGCTGTACCTCTGGAGGAGGAGATACTGGTCAATCACAATTGGGATCTGATCAGAAGGACGATGTGGAACTATGTAGGCATTGTTCGAACCACCAAACGTCTTGAACTGGCCAGACAGCGGATGCTCGATATCGCAACAGAAATCGAGCAGCATTATCGTGATTATTTTGTAACAGCCAATATGGTGGAGTTGAGAAATATTACCTGGATTGCACTGATGATTATTTATGCTTCCTTAAAACGTAAAGAATCCAGGGGATTACATTATATTCTGGACTTTCCTGATCAAGATGAACTCTATCGATGTTGGGAAGTTTTCAGCAAAAAGGAGGGCGGTAAAAATCCTTGGGATATCGTATCCTGCGCTCACGCTAAGAAACTATAATTGTTTAAGAATTTTCTTTAATAAGCATGACCTGATGGCCCCGTGCCGATTGCGGATTCATCTCTCTTTCGCGCATGGGGTCACGCTTCTGATCTGAAGTGTTCCTGCGGGCCTTGGATTTTTCCTTTGGGCCCGTGTTTACTGCGCTGTTATAGCCGGCCAATCCGTCCCAGGCATGCAGCTTAGACCGGAAATACATTGTTACTACCGGCAAAGGCCTCTTTTGCTTCTCGAATCATGGCATTGATAAACCAGGATCCGTTGCCGGTAATCCGTCCCAGCTCCCCCTTTTCAATCAATCCTTGTCGTTGCCAGCGCTCCCTGACCACAGACAGCCCTAAGGCTTCAGCCGGATCTCGCATCAAGGCCCCGCTTATCAGCTGGGCAATCAGCGGGTTCAGTCGGCGCTCGGAAGCAGTTTCGTCAACGCCACCCTCAAGGAGCGGAAAGTTTGCGTCGTGCTGAAAGGCCTTTCCGGAAAGGGGTGGACAACGGTAATGGAGGCCCCCGAAAACACCATCAGCCGAGGCGCCGACGGCCAGCAGATCTTCGCCCCGCCGGGCATGGGTATAATAGAGATTGCGATCTTCGGCCCGCGCATAGTGACAGAAATGATTCTTCCGGTAGCCTGCCTGCAGCAGCATTTTATCTGCTGCAATAAACAGGCAGTAATCATGTATGACGTCTGAATATCGGCCGATATCTGATCCGACAAAACGCCGGTTGCGCCGGCTGCGGTTGAACCGGTAAAGGGAGATGCCGTGTATGCCCAGACTGATCAACTGCTGAAGGCCGGCCAAGAAACCTGAAACGGTCTCGCCCGGCAGGCCGTAGAGCAGATCGACGGTGCTAATGAAGCCGCGGTCAAGACAGATCTCAAGGCGGGCCAGCACACTTTTTGTCGCCTCCTGTCTGCCGATTGCCGTACGCAGGGGCTCTTCCATGGTCTGGACCCCGACATGCAGCCGCCGAAAACCCCGATCCCGCAAGCAGGCAAGATGATGGTCGCTGATGAGGGCCGCTGTGGTCTCGATGGCCCATTCGGTCTCGCCGCTGGTGTTGAAGTGTCCGGCGAGGGTTGAAACGATGTCATTGAACCTGTCCTGAGCAAGCGAGTTCGGCGTGCCGCCGCCGAAGTGCACCGTGGTAACCGGCCGTGCCGCCAAACCGGGCAAAGAGGCCCACTGTCCCATCTCCCGCAGCAGACCTTCGACATAGACGCTCCTCAGCCGATGAGCCGGATCTACAGGGAGTGCATGGCAATCGCAGAAACCGCAGCGTTGATTACAGAATGGAATATGGATATAAACCGATATCGGCGAGGGCTTGACCTCGGCCGGTATTGCCTTGAGTCTGTTCCACGTTGCTTCCCCGTCCAGGCAGAATCCTCTCTCCCTCCAGAGAGGCTGCGGCAGGTTCCTGTCTTCAAGATGATAGCCGCCCTCAATCGATTGCCAGCTCTCGCGTATCGCCTCTCTGATGTCAGCGGGAACCGCGGCCAGAACGGCTCTCATCGATTCCGGCCAGGACGACCCTGTGTTGAAGGCTCGAGAAGGTATTTCTTCGGCGAGCAGCTCCAGTGCCGCCTGTTCGATAAGCTGCAAGCCGATCTGCTCATTCAGGCGGCAACGGAAGGATCTGCGGGGCGCATCCGCCCCGGCCTGCCGCCTCGCTGTCGAACAGGATTCGGGACAGGAGCGGCTGCAGTGAAAGGAGGCAAAACAGTTTTGGCAATACTCCGGTATCTCGTGGGATTTCGAGCGCAGACGCACGGCTTTCTCCATTTCAAGTCGAAACACCCGCTCCTTTCGATCAAACCGTCCAATGATCCGATCGGCATAGTGCAAATCCTGGCCATCGATACAAAAAAAACAGGCAACGGCATGGCCGTCAGGGGTAAGATGCAGGGCCTGGCGCAGGACGTTGCGGTACGGACCATGCAATTCATGGAGACGGATGCCGGAAAAGCCGAGCTCCGCCCCTTGAGAAAGGGCAGAGCGCCGGGCCTCCATAAAATTTTTCGCCCACCGCCCGGCATCCTGCTGGGTCCAACCCGGACGGGCTTGTCCTTCAAGGATATATGCGGGCTCAAAACGGATCGATTGAGCCCCCAATACGCCGACGAGGTAATCAAGGATCTCCTTCTGGCGTTCAACTGTGCCGGCGGTGATGGTTGCCCTGATCTCCAGGTGCGCGCCTTCCCGCACTATGGCCCGGGCCGTCTGCCGGACCCGCTTCGAACTTCCGCCCCCCTTCGTTTGCGGTCGCTGATGATCCTGGATATCAGGCGGGCCGTCACAGGACAGGCCAATGTGCTGGAATGTGGCCCCGAGCCACTGCGCCTGCTGCAAAGACAGCATACCATTGGTGGCGATGAAGCCGGTCCATGCAAGGCCTGAGGCCGCGGCTATGCGCTTGCTGGTCTGCACCAGGCGATGTAAAAGCTCCCCATGCAGGGTCGGCTCACCGCCACCGTGGACCACCAAACGGAAGGGTTTATTCTTCCGGTGACAGTTTTGAGCGACCAGTTCGGCGGCAGCGGCAAAGGTTGCGACATCAATAAGCGGATAAGGTCCGCAGTCCGGGTCATGCCCGCGGCCGTTTGCTGCAGCTGCGAAACAGTAGCTGCAGCGAAGATTACACTGATTGCTGAGATACACAATGAGGCATTCCGGTGCGAACGCCTCATTGAGCTGAAAATTTCTCCGCGCAATTGCACTATGGGCATGATCGGTCAACCACTGCATTTGCGGACCGAGCAGCGGATCCTCCGAAACCATGACCCCTTCCTGCCAGGCCTGCCGGATCATCTCGGCGTGCCGCCGTTCGACTACCGCCACTGTTCCGGGGCAGTACAGCACTGGAATGGCAAGCTGATCGAGGAAGTAAATCGGCAGGTTCGGATGGATGCGCATTGCTTATCCCATCCCGTGCTGATCGAAATAGTCGCGGCAGATCGAACAGGAATCGCAGCGTTTGCCGCAGGTGAAGGTCGCGCGGTAAAATCCCTCGTCTATCTTCACGGGGTGCAATGGCGATGCCGGGCCGCCGCCGATCCTATCGGGTGTAAGAGGAGAACCCGTCATATAGGCATCAAGGACCTGAAGATAGTGTTCCGGATTCTGTAAAGTTGCCCGGCCCGCCAGTTTCATCTCGTCAGCAATGCCGTCAAAAAGGTGCAGGTGCTGGGGCAGAACCCAGGCCCCGGTCAGCCGCATCCAGGGACGGCGGTCAAGAAATCGGCGGCAAAGCGACAGCGGAGGATCGACCGAATAGGCCATCTCGTAAAAATGCTGGGTCCTGCACAGGCAGTCCGGCACGCAGGCCTCATTGACGAGCAGCCTAATACGCCCGCAAAAGGCTTCGGCCACAGCCTGAAGCGCCCGTTTATCCCGCATTATCCGGGTGGACGGAACCAACCTGTCGCAGAGGTTGCCCAAGAGCAGGGCCTGCTGTGGTTTGGCAACATCCATAAGTACGGATGCCGTGAGCGATATTTCCGGCAGGGCCTCCTTTATCCGCAGCGCGAGCCCGTAATCGGCGACGGAAACGCCCTGCAGGTTCCCGATATTTTGTAGATTTCGCAGCTTCTCAATAACAAACGGAGCAATGCGGTCCACCGGTTGCGGCAGGATCACCGGGTTGACGATGATCCCTACAGGAAGCGGCGAGGAGCGTAGAAAGCCGTCAAGATAACGGGATGCCTGCACCGGTCGACCGGATGGAAGAACCATGCCGGGCAGGGGACAGTACACCTCCTGGATTCTGTTGCCGTACAGGGAGTATATTTGTTTCCAGAAGGAAGGCGGCTGGTCGATGTACGGAATAGTCCAGGAAATCGGCGGGGCCGGACCAGGCCGGCCGACTGCAGCACAATCCGAAGGCTCGTCACCCCGGCATGGCGAGGCCGCTGCCTGTGGCGATAGAGCGAGACGGCCGGGTACTGGGACTGCAAATGGGACATGCCGCAGCCGCTGCAGCGCTACAGCCAGGCAGCCGCCGCTGCAACGGCCTTCAGAGCGCAGGATACAGTCGTTGCAGCAGCGAAATATCCCGGCTTGACGGAGATGGGCCAGCTTCCGGGTAAAGAGATCCTGCACCTCGGCGCAGCGGCTGTCGGCATCCATATTCATGCCGGCGACCCTGGCCAGCGGATAGCAGGGGATCAAACGGCCGTCAGGCAAGAGATCCGGCAGCGGATTGCAGCGCAGGCCGGGGAGTTGGCCGATCTCCTGCAGCAGGCCCAGATCCGCCTCGGCAAACATGCACGGCACGAATCCGCAATCAAGTTCAATACGTATCCCTCTTTTTCGGGCCCTGCGCAAAAAATGACCGATGCGCTCCCCCACGGCCAGATAATGGCGCGGATGAAGAAAAAAATTTTCAGCACCGGGAGAGGGATGCGCAATCCCAAGCCTGATCTGCGGTGCAAGCCCGAATGCGCTGACTGCATCCAGCAGAAAACCGAGATCAGCTCCGGGCGAATCGATAGTGTAGCCAAGATGCAGCCGGGGACCGAAGGCTCGGCAGACCTGCCGCAACCGGTCTTGGTTTTTTCCTTTCCCGAAGATCAAGGGATCGGTATTGATCAGGATGGAAAGCCGGTCTTCAGGAAAGCGGCGCAGCCGGTCGATGGACTTTCGGGGCATCCGGCCATTGGAGAAGAGGAGCAGGTCAAAACCGCGCCCTTCGACGGCACTGACGAAATCCGAAAACCGGGGATGAATGGTCGGCTCCCCGCCCAGCAACCGGGCCTGCGTAATCCCGGAACGATGGAGGCAATCAAGTGCCTGCTCAAAGACGGCAGGGTCCATATGTTGGGACTCGCTCGCAACGGATCCGGCGAAACAATAGCGGCAGGAGCGGTTGCACTGCGAGGTGATCGCGATATTGGTCATGCCCCCTCACAAGGTATCAGCCAGCCATCTCGGAGCCAGGATTCGAGGCAGTCGGAAAGAAATGCGGCGGCATCGTCCATCTCCATGCCGAGAATCACGCTGATCATAAAAATACGGAGTTTTTCAGGACGGTTACGCGTAAGCAGATCCCAGACCGCTCCCTCGGAACACGAGAGTATCTTTGTGCGGTTTCCTGTAAAATCGAGCAGCAACAGGCCACCGCAATCGACAATCCAGGAGATGTGTTCAGGACAACGCAGGGCCTTCGGTTTTTTCATCGGCTGACTCCGATCCTGTCGGAACGCTGCAGGGCCAGCGCCTCCATGGCCTGCCGGTCGGCAAGCAGAACACGTGCCGCCTGCTCCTCCCCCATTGCATCGAGAAGCATGGATGCCGAGATCAGACGGGTCTGAATGCAATAGTCCTGATATTGCAGTGAACTTCCGGGCGGAGTATGACTGACGTGGCAACCGCCGCCACAGCTCCATCTGCAAAAGCAGTTGATGCATCGAGGCTTGTCCTCCGCAAGACGCCGCAGCCTCAAAATCGCATCGGCATCGACAGTGACGGAACCGTCGGCGGAAATTCTGCCCACATCCAGAGCAAGCCCCGCTTGCCGCCATGCCGCTTGGGGCAGGTAGCAGCTGCTGATCCGCCCGTCAGGCGACACGATCAGGGTATCCCTGCCCACCGGGCAAAAACCGGCGCAGTTGCCGTCCATCGATTGGGCGGCAGCGTAGACGGAGCGAATGCCGTGCCGCTGCATCACCTTCCTGGCCTGATAATAGCTGCGGGCAAAAACATATGGATCGGGCGGGCTGAGCCCCGCGGCCTGTGATTTGGCATTCATCGACAGGGTCTCGAAATTGACCGCGGCAGGCCGGAATTCGCGGCAAAACCAGTCGGCGATCTCCTCAAGCGCATCGACATTCGCGGTCGTAACGCAGCAGCGGAGACAAAGCTCCGCAGGGGATCCGGCCAGCAGCATGGCGCTTTGCCGCACCTCTTCGAAGCTGCCCCGGCGGCTATCCATGGGGCGATGCAGATCATGCACCTCTCTGAATCCATCGAACGAGAGGATTACGGCATCGAAATAATCGCCGACAAAGCGGGCGTAATCGGCCTCGAAGACGCCATTGGTCGAGACCTCGAAGTGGGGGGTCAGATTATTTCGCGCTGCCAGCACACGGCCGCGGTGAACGACCGTCTCGACCACATCCCTGGCGATAAAGGGTTCGCCTCCGAAGAAGTGGATTTCCATCAGATCCTGCCCCGATCGCTGCAGAAAACCGGCATACCAGTCCGCAGCGGCCCTGGCCATGCGGAGATCCATGGTGCGATGGCTTGCAGCGCCTGCGCCGAAGTCACAATACCTGCAGGCGATATTGCAGGCCCTGGTCGGAAGTATGCCCAGGAACTGGGGATGGAGCGGTGCCTGGTCCTGCCGCTGCGAACAAGGGGCGGCCTGGTTCAGAAGAGCCGCAAGCTCCGCCACGCTGGCAGATACGGATTCGGGAAGGGCAACTCCTGAAAGCTGTTGCCGTAATGACTTCAGCGCTGCACCGTTTATCAGCGCGGAGACGCCGGCCACAGGATTGCAGACAAGAAAGGCCTGCCGGACCGGCAGAGCGAAGACCTCCGCCCCGGAACCCATTGGAGCCCCTGTTCTCATCCCAGCCCCCCTGCCGGCTGGCAGATCCCGGCCTCGGCCAACTGCACAAACAGGCGTTTGACGGTCGAAAAGGCAGCCTCCCGATCGAACTGGAATTCGGCCTGAAAAAGATTGCAGATCCCGTCGATTGAATGCCTGCCGTCAAAACAGGCAAGCATATACGCTTCACGCTCGTCCACCGGCCGGTAGCGCCTTAACTCTCCATCTTCCCAATGCCTGATGAGCAGCCAGCCGTCTTTGATGCTGGCAAGCCCGTCGCTGCGAAAGACGGGGACCATGGTCCGGAGGACGGCTTCCGGCACCTGGTCCAGCTCATCGAGCCGGAGCTGCGGCGTGCCTCGCAGCTCGTCTGCCAGGGAAAGTGTCCCGGCAACAAACGACTTCAAAAATGATCTTCTAGCGCTGTCCATACATGAGAACCAATCCTTCACTCCCCAGACCCGGCGTTCAATTCGGCCGCCAGTAATGACTGCCACCAGAATGGGATCTCCCGCCCGAGCCTGAGGAAATATGGCCCACGCAGGAGCAGACGCTGACGCAGGAACAGACGGTATTGCAGGTACAGACTTTATCACAGGTGCAGACAACGCCCCCCATGATCTGCCTCTCGTCCCGTCTCTGCCCATCGGGTGGCGAAAGCGAATCGTCGGCAAGGCATCCCAACTGCCGAAGCGACGGCATTTCCCATAACCTGATGGTCTTATCCTTGCTTGCCGTGGCGAAAATCTTGCCGTCCCGGCTGAAGGCAAGGGCAGTGATGGAATCGGAATGCAATTCCCTGGTCCATGGGGCTTTCACACTCTCTTCCCGCAACTCCTTCATCGTGATCTTTCCCGGTTTGCTCTGGTAGACGAGATATTTTTCATCGGGACTCAATGCCAAAACAGAAGGAACGTTTTCGGAGAACCCGGGATCGGGTTCAGGCGACGGGCCGCCTTCCCGGGTCTTCCACAGCATGATCTTATGCCTGGAGGTTCCTGCGATAACACATTTACCATCGCTGCTTATCGCAACAGCGGTGACAGTGCCCGGACCGGAATCGAGGGTGTTCAGCAGCTTGTCTTCTTCCAGGCTCCAGAGTCTGACGGCATGTTCGGAACATCCCAGGGCAAGGACTTTCCCGTCCATGCTCATTGCAAGCGAGGAGCAGGAAGTCTCAGTGAAATCCTTGAGAAATTTCCCCTCCGGTAGATCCCACAATTGGATCGGGAATTTGTTTTTTGTAAGTCTTATGAGAGGAGTGTACCGGCTGCCCGCAATCAATCGCTTTCCATCCGGGCTGATCGCAACCATCATAATCGAAGAAAAAGAGGCAGTGATGGTGTTCAGGATTTTGCCGCTCGGCAACTCCCAGATCCTGATCGTCTTGTCGTCTGCCCCGGCGACTACGGATTTTCCGTCGGGGCCTGCGGCCACCGCTGTAATCCTCCCCTGTTCGCTGCTCAATGTTTTCAACAGCTTCTTATCTGAAATCCTCCAGATTTTAACGGTCTTGTCCTTAGCGCCGGAGACAAGCGTGTTGCCATCGGGGCTGAAGGCGATCGAGGTGACGGCGTCGGCATGCGCGAACCCGCAGCTCCCATTGATCTTGGCGGCCTGAAGAGAAGCAGGGATTCCCAATCCACCGACCAGCGCGGCGGCGGCCGCAGCACTGAGAAACGACCGGCGATTCAGCATGATCCCTTTGTTTTCCATATGAATGCTGTAGATTTCCGGTTGCTCCCCCTGGGAATCGGGCGGGTTCGCCCGATTGTCTCCATTGTCTCCTCCTGTATCGATCATGTTCTCTATCCTTTCTGTAATTTCTTCATTCTCTCTTAAGCCTGCATGTGTTCAAAGCACCGGCTCCGGGCATTCGGCCTGCAGCCCGCCCTTCCAGATCCCTTGTCCCTGCAGGATATAACGGCCGATCAGCTCTTTGGTGATCGTCTGATTCAGTCTGCAGCGGCTGCCCCGCGCGGGAAAGCCCATCATCGCCTGCGAAAAGGTCTTGGATGGGCAATCCCCCGCACAGTGAAAATAGCAGAAGCAGTCCCTGCAGGTCTGCCTCCGCTCCCCGATCCGGGCAAGCAGGTTGCTGCGGACCTGCAGGTTGAGCGTGAGCCCGCCGTTCCGGCCCATATTGCCGAAATGAAAGCTTCCCGCCAGGTCATGATCCCTGCTGCAGACCTCGTAGCAGGAGGTGATAAAGCCGTCGGGGCCGACGATTAGCGCCTTGCTGAAGGCCTCGCAGAACCGGTCGGTCAGCAGCCAGGGCCTGGCGCCAGAATAATACATGTGCCGCCGGTGCTTGCAGGCAATATCGAAGCCTTCGAGGAAGGCCCGGGCGAACTGTTCGTCCGTCTCCACGGCCAGCCTGTTCCGCCGGGCGCGGCCATAGTTGAAGGCCGGCTCCACCTGCAGGGCGCAAGCACCAGTCTCAGAACAAATAAACGCTACAATTTCAGGTATATCAGAAATATTTTCCTCGGTTACGGTCACCCGGATCCCATAGGACTTTCCCTGGCGGTCCATCTCTTCAATGGTCTTCATGACCTGAACAAAACTCCCTTTTCCGCTTCGCAGCGGCCTCTGCCGGTTCTGTATTGCGGCAGGACCGTCAAAGGAAAGGCTGATCTCATCGATATTGTCGAGCAGCCAGGCGCGTTTTTCCGCAGTCCAGACGCCGTTCGTCGTGAGATTAATGGAAACGGGCAGCGGCTGCTGCCGGGCGTAGGCGACACATTTTTTCAGAAACCTCCAGGCCATCGTCGGCTCTCCGCTGCCGTGAAAGCACAGCGAATAACGCTCAAGGCCTTGTTCCATGGCGTGCTCGCAAATTTTGCGGATGGCGGCCCGCGCCATACTCAAAGGCAGCGTTTGCCGGAGGTCGCCGCCGCCCTGGGCGTAGCAATAGGTGCAGCCCAGGTTGCAGCGGGTGGTTGGAAAGAGCACGCAGGTGGTCGGTTTATAAACACTTTCTTCAGCAGAAGATGCGGGCGGCGGACCATCCGGATCCAGGAATCCGGCAGCTTTCAGGAAATCATAGGCTTGCCGCTCATCTTTGCCGATCAAAGCGGAAGAATCCGCATAGAGCCTGGAGCAAAGGTCGGCCATGGCCCTGTTTCCCACAAATGCCAACGGCAGCAATGGTCTGTAGATGATGTATTTTCCCTGAAAGGGAATCATGTAGAGAAACATTGCTGACGCATCCATGCTAATTCGCCGATATTGAAAAATTCGAATTTCAAACGATATAAAGAGGTTCCCCGAATCAACCCATATCAGCGCCCGATTACCGCCGCATTATTGACTTTGCAGCAGAATTCATATCGATTGGGGACTTGTTTTGCTGAGGTATTCAACCGCTGGTTTATGCACACTGCCCGCGGTGTATATCAATGTGTTTGCTTATCACCAGCAGCGACGGCAGCGATGCATCCAGTCTGTCAGGCTGTAAAAAGGATATCTTCCGCTGAATGGTAACAGGCATGCTTTTGAGCCCGCCATGCCTAACATTTTTTAACCTTACACCATTCTGCTGCAGATGAAAACGGAAAATCTTCAAGAGTGGTGGAAAACAGCAAAGAATATTGCCGGATTTTTGAGTTAAAACAGCACGCCCGAATATCGGTCAATGACGAGGTGAAAAGACTTTCAGCGCATAGTGGGACTCTGTGCAAAGCTTTTGGTTTTCTCAAGCTCATGCGCCCATGAAAGTTGGGGAGAGAGTACCGCCTGTGCAGTCGAAACTGTTGAAAACATGCTGGGCCGGCCAAGTTTGATAGGGTAACCGCCCCGGTTCCATATGGAACCGTAATTTCATGCGGCCGATGGCCTTGCGCCCTGTTTGAAGTCCTTGAATTTCTGTGTGGGTAATGCATTTGATTTTATGTAATATCTTGAAGTTAGTTGCATGAACCGTTGTTGATAGACAGTGACGAACAGGGCCTGCGCAACTTTGTGGCTGTCAGAGCGGTTGGGATGATTCTTTTGAGAAAAAGGGCGGGATTGAGTGTAGCGTTCCTGAAAGGGAAGACGGCCCGGTTTGCACTTGAAGGTGAAAGATCGGTATTTAATTGCAGGGATGATGATGTATATATTATATTCATATGAGAATTTGTTTCAAATTCCGTCATATTTTGTAATGAATCGACCTGATGTGGAGAGGAGGCACTCAGCTGAAGAGTTCGAGTTGGACTCCCAGGTATTGTTTGCCGGCGCATTTGAAAACGGGGTTGACTCCCGGAGCGATTGAGCCTGTATGCTGATGTCCTGCACCTGATAAGCCTCCATCAATTCCGCCAATAGAGATCCTTGGCTTATCGGTGTCGCTGCCCGCCATAAAGGGAGGAATTGTGGGGAAAGAGAGTAGAGAGCTGGTAAGCGTTATAATCCCGACATATAATCGGGCTCAAAAATGCAAGGCTGCGGTTGAATCTGTTCTTTCTCAGTCCTATGATAATGTGGAAATCATAGTGGTAGATGATGGCTCCAATGATGACACGAAAGAAATTATTTGCGGTCTAGATTTTAACATAAAATACATTTTTCAGTGCAACGCCGGCGTCTCGGCAGCAAGAAATACTGGTCTGAAGGCAGCGTCTGGAGACTATATTGCTTTTCTTGACAGTGATGATGTCTGGTTGCCGTGGAAACTTGAGGCCCAACTCAGAGTCCTGCAGGCTTTTCCAAAGGCCGGGATGATATGGACGGACATGACGGCCGTCAACGAAAATGGTTTGATCCTTCATACGTCATATCTCAAACGGATGTACGGCGCCTATGAGTTTTTCGACTGCGATAAACAGTTTGCAAAAAGGCGGGAGCTGTCTGAAATATGGAAAGAATGTCCAGCAGCTTATGCCAACGTAAAATGCTACACCGGGAATATTTTTTCTTGGATGTTTATGGGAAATCTTGTGCATACATCCACGGTATTACTCAGGCGTAAGTGTCAGGAAAAGGTGGGGCTCTTCGATTTAGACTTAATAAGAAGCGGTGAGGATTACGATTTTCACTTTCGAACATGCAGAGTCAGTGAGGTCGTATATTTGGACATGCCATCGATCCATTATCAGGTCGGAGCGGAGGACCAGCTTACTGAAAGAAAATACAAAGTTTGGATAGCTCGTAACAATCTGATCACTCTCAAGAAGATGCTTTCTGTGGCAAGAAATGAAATTTGTCTCCCTCGACACATGATTAAAGAACATCTGGCATGGTCTTACGCATGGGTAGGGTTTACAGAATTTGACGAACATCAGCGAACGAGGGCCCGAATACATTTTTGGCAAAGTCTTCGGCTTTCTCCGTTTCAAGTTAAAATAATTATTTTTCTTATATTAACTTTTTTGCCCACCAGAATGAGCGAAGGAATGAGAGAATTAAAAAAAAGTTTGATGAAGTGAAATGCTGTCCCTTAATTGACTCTGAAAAGGTCAATTTCATAAGAGCTGATATCTCGTTGGTTCTCAGAAACCATGAGTGCACGATTGGCAACATATCTTTCAGGTTCCCCCTCCGGCAGCTTGCTGAATTTTGTACCGGCAAATGGCTTGTGTATGGCTTTATAACAGGTCGTTAAGCAGCACACCCTGCGGGGCGATTCCCTTCACTCTGATGTTCCTTGCAAATAGCCATTACTGGCTTCCACCGCGGTGCCTTGCATGTAGAGTGTGGGTCCCCCCCCCCGGCATACCCGACCAACAATACGCATATATCTCCTTCTTTTTGAACGCAGACGAAGATACTACCAGTAGAACTGGCAGTCGTACGGATTTAGGGATTTTTCCATCAACACGGAATGTAATTCCGGAAAAATGACCGCAGGTGTTTCTGCGGCCCGGTCTTATTTTCCGCTATCGGAATACCCACCCCTGTATATATTAGGATATTGCGAGTTTCTGTGTTTTGGTTCGGTTTTTGCAAACATATTCACAGGTATTTTATATAGTAGAATTTACGTTAAATTCGTTAATTCAATTAAATAACAGAAAATAGCAGTCGGTGATTTTTATTTAATAATTATTTTTGCATATGGATTTGGGATGATAAAATACAGTAAGCGACTTTTATTGGCGAATGCGTTGTCCTTGGTCGGGTGCGGATTAATTAGCTATTTTGTTAATCGCAAGTTATTGTTTGTATTTAATTATCACAGAATCCGTCCAAATATGAATTCGGCAGGCTTCATTTTTGACGATGGGGTGTATGGCCCTAACCTGGATCAGTTCACAAAGCAGCTAGAATTCTTACAAAAACATACTACAGTGCTCTGCGAAAATGATCTAATAAAATTATTAGCCGGAGATATGCGCGGTAAGGGACCATATTCTGTAGTCACATTTGACGATGCCTATATCGATAATTACAATTTGGCTCTGCCGGAATTAAAAAAAATGGGGATACCTGCAATATTTTTCGTTCCCGCTCTCCTTGTTGAAAACCGAGAAGTCGGCTGGTGGGATAAAATTGCATATATTATTAAAAAAACTAATAAAACTAATATTTCTTTTGGTGGAAAAAACATTCAGATAAAAGGCAATAGACATGCTACGATTCGACATCTCCAGTCAATCGTAAAGACAAATTCCACAATAAATTTAGACGATTTTATCAATGAATTGGAAATCAAGGCCGATTCAGTTTCTCCTTCCAGCAAGCAAGGCCTTATGGAGAAGGAGCTGATGAATTGGGAGCAGATTATTGAGGCCCATGAGGCCGGAATAGGTATAGGGTCGCATACAAGCAGCCACCGGATATTATCATCCTTGGATAAGGAAGAGCAGGCTAAGGAAATCATCGGATCAAAAATCTATCTTGAGGAAAAATTGGGGATAAAAATAAAATCATTGGCTTTCCCCGTTGGTGGTCCCAATCATTTTGATAAAATCACGCTGGAATTATCGGAAAAGGCTGGTTATGACTTAGCATTTTCTTTTAATAACGGGGGCGCGGTCAGATATAGCGGAATAAATCGTTTTAATATATCTCGATTGTCAGCGCCTCAGGATCTTAAATTATTCAAAGCCATGGTCCATTTTCCAAGTATTATGGTTTAAAAGGAAAAAGAGGTTATAATGAAACAGGGCTATTCTTTCCTTGGCCGGAAGTAATGTGTCTGACCAATATATAAAAAGGAGTCCTATAAATATTTTTAAAAATGAAGTCAAGGCGCTACTGGACAAAAATGAATCAGGTGCAAAAGAAATAAGTTGCTTTTTTTCTTCTCATAATTTGATAAAAAGTGCCAAAGGCTCTGTTCGTAATGCCGTGATTTAAGTTGCTCGTTGCCTGAAGCGCAGTTATTCATGACATGATGGCCGCATAGAGTGTGGTGTCCCACAAATATCCCTTTCAGGTCTCATTACCTTGTATTATCGGTTAAAGATGGATACGCGTCGAATTTTGTCAGGTTCCAGTTCCCCTGGTCAGTTCACCGTATCCTTGCCAGTTTAGAAGCCGTTATACTGTTTTTATAGGCCTCCATTAGCAGTTATCTGCTTCTGTCCTTATTTGGCTGTATATTTTGCCATAATTCAAAAAACAAATTTTTAAGACAAGTGAAGATTGCAATCATAAAGCGTTCCCAGCCCATAATTGAAAAGCAATTGCTGGAGTGGAGGGATGTCTGGCTTAATATTTCCAAAGACCAACCACACAGATATTTCCTTTCCTGGCCATGGGTTGAACATTGGCTCAGAAATGTTCCGTTCAATATAGAGATTTCTTTGGTGAAAATATCTGTTGGCGACTCTGCCGCAGTATGTTTAGTGGGCCGAAACAGGCAAACACGGCATGGTATTATCAGGAGCGATGCGTATTATTTGCACTATACGGGCAGCGAACCTTATGACAATCTTATGTTGGAATACAATCAGGTTCTTACGCGAAATCCAGCTCCCGATTTACTACGAGTTTTGCTGACGGCCTTACCGTCGGATTGGGATGAGTTCCACTTTCCGGCAATGGAGAGTTTATCTTTTCCGGCCACTTGCTTAAATAACCCTCTTGTCGGGCATAGGATTCTGACGGTTGGTCAAGCGCCTTCGTACTTTGTGGATCTTGATTCCATAGGACATGGCGAAGACAGTTATCTTAAATTATTATCTGGAAATACGAGAAATAAAATCAGGCGCGCCCAAAAGGAACTCAACAAGTTAGGTCCTTTGCGGCTTATTCAGGCAAGCAGCCTGACGACTGCCTCGGAAATCTTCAATGACTTGGTGGCCATGCACCAGCATACCTGGAATGAACGAGGTCTACGGGGAGCTTTTGCGAATAAATGGTTTAAGGATTTTCACCGAAATTTAATCGAAGATCGATTTGAATCCGGTGAGATACAACTCTTGCGAATAACATGCGGTGACGCTACTGTAGGGTGCCTTTACAATTTTATTTACCAAGGTACAGTGCACTATTATCAAAGCGGGTTCAATTATTCTACTTTCGATCATTGCAGACCGGGTTTGATCTGCCATTCACTGGCCATTCCCCATAATGCTGCACTGGGTCATAAAATTTATGATTTCCTGGCTGGTGATGTCCAATATAAGAAAAGTCTCTCAACGCATGCCAACCAGCTCGTCTGGTATACTCTTCAAAAACCAAAGCTGCGTTTTCAGCTTGAGCATTTAGCAAAAGGGGCCAAGGCATGGCTGCAGTGTGTCGTCCATTGAAAGGCGCGATTAAAGGTGGTCAAAGGGTGACTGTTTTTTGCTTTGGGCCCTTTCCGTTCTTGATTATCCTTTCTGAGCCTGCGTGGAAAAGAAATTTCTACATGTAATTATAAACATATGGATCGGTTTCCGTTTTGGCGGAGCCTGTCCTACAGCGCATCTTCAGCTTTCAGGAAAGGCCTGTCGCTTTCTGATTTCTTATACCATTCAGGCAGATATTCGCTCTTTTTTGACTGAATACTGGGGGCATTATCCTTTGCCCAGGTATAGGAGTCATCCGTATTTTCCGTGTACGTGCAGCTGTTGACCCAGTCATTAAAATCTGCAGAAGAAAGCTCGCTCCTGGAGACTGGCTGCAGGGAAAAGCGTGCCTTCCATACTCCCATTCGCGGAGTTACAAGGACATAGTATATCTTTTCGCCCCGCAGGTCCGCTTTCATAAAATCCGCACTTTCACCGATGACCATGAACATATGCTCTCCGGGTTTTGTCTTATAGACTATTTTTTTCTTGGCAGACACAATACCGACGAATGTGTCTGTATCCCCGGTAAGATCAAATACTGAAGAACTGATGGCAAAACCAAAACCGGATGGCCGCATGAATATCACTGATACTTCCTCTTTGTTCGGGGTGGTCTTGATTGCCTCACCTGAAACCTCCTTCATATATTTGTTTGAACCGGCACATCCCGTAAGGCTCAGAATCGAGATAATGAGAATAAGCCGTTTGAAGAAGTTTTTCGTGACCATGAGAGCTCCTGTAAATATTTTCCCGAGTTACTTGCATGCCTCTTTACTGCGCACTCTGTGCAGTTCGCTTTAATAATATCCTATCATGGCAATATAGCAATGGATATTTCCATGCAGATGGTCTACCGGCAGTGCTGTGCCTTGGACCTGCATCGGATCGGGTATTGGAGGAGAACGCAAAGAGATTTCATCCATCAGTTCGTTGTTCAGCAGTTGAAACGACAAAAAAGTAGTGCAATTTTTCGTACATTTTGCATAATATGCATATAATTTTGTCGATTTTTCTCGAAACAAGCACGTATTCTATATTGACTATGATGGGAGTCTTGCGACCTCTGTAAAGCTGAACATGCAGATATTTATCTGTTTTATAACTATTAGATATTTCAATTTAAAAAATATATTTAAAGATTGGCCTTCAAATGAATACCGGCTGGGTGGGCCGGTACAGCCGATTATGGCCTGATGCCAGTCTGAATTCTGATTATCATGACAGACAGGATTGCCTGTACAACAGCCAGGCTGGATGATTATTAAATAAGTTGCTGATATTTTTATTATCTGATTGTAGAAAAATTTTTGTGCGCCTTGTACGAAGCATAATCTGATGGTACCATTTTCATAAGACCCTGAAAAAGGTACTTTGTAATTACTCAAAAATGCGTAGGCGGCAGTTTTTCAACTACTAACAAAAGGGGGATGAATATGAAGCACTTTTTGCACAATGGCAATACCTACCCAGTCGATGATCAGGGGTTTTTACTTGATCCCCAATCCTGGGATATGAACTTTGCCGAAGGCATGGCTAAAGAATGTGAAATTCAGAGTCTCAGCAGCGAGCATTGGGATGTTATCAATTTTATTCGGGAGGCGTATAAAAAAACGGGAGCGTGTCCTACCATCTTTGCTGTTTGCAATGCCAATGGGCTGCGTCCGCGGGAAATGAAAAAGCTTTTCCCCACCGGTTATCATCGGGGAATGTGCCGGATTGCGGGAGTCCATTATCGCATTAATAAAATGCCCTTTGAGCCTCATAGCAAAGAACGTTCTGCGGCTGAACTTGAAGCGCTTGCCGGTGGCAAGACCTATACCGTCGATGTCCGGGGGTTCCTGGTTGATCCGGAGACTTGGGATGAAAATTATGCCCTGCATCGAGCCTTGGAGATGAAGATCCCAAAGGGACAGCTTACGGACAAGCATTGGCAGGTAATCGACTATCTGCGCAGCTCTCAAAAGCAGAGAAAACAGATTCCGAATATTTATGAGGTCTGTGAGAATTGTCAGTTGGAATTTGATGAATTCGAAAACCTGTTCCCTGACGGGTATCACCGGGGAGCATTGAAAATTGCAGGACTGCGTTTCGCTCAATAACAGAGCTGACCGTGTTGTCGGACCTGTGCGCAAGAGAGCTGCAGGCTGCAGCTCTCTTATTTTTGCACAGATTCCTGTTTTTTTCGCGATTCGAAGGTCTGCATGGCTGAGAGGAAGTCCGGCAGGTGTCGGATCAGATGGAGCAGGCTGTGGCGATGCTCCCAGATCCGGCCCCGAAAGCGCTTGCGCCATTTGGGATCGGAGTAGAACCGTTTAACGTGCTTGTTATACAGCTGATCCAGCATTTCCCATGATGCGATTTCCTTGGGCAGGAAGACGAAGTTCATGCAGTTCATCTTCCGCCAGTCCTCCTGGAGCTGTCCGTGGGTCAAGATGGTCTTCCACACCGGAGCGCCATGGAAGGGCGTAAACTTGGTCATGTTCATATCATCGAGCTCAAGTGACATTACCAGGTCGCTGGTCTTCCGTATTGACTCGGCGGTCTCGCCAGGCAGGCCCATCATGAAGAGCCCTTTGATCCGCAGGCCCGCGGCTCGGACCCGGGCCACCGTATCCCGGACCTCATCCAGATAGACTCCCGGCTTGTGGACCTCCAGCAGCGATGGTTCGCCGCTTTCGATGCCGATGGAGACCATGAGGCATCCTGCGGCCTTGAGGAGCCTGAGCAGTGCGTCGTCGGCATGGCCGACCCGAACCGCACAGTTGAACTGTAGGCCCAGCGGTTTGTTGATGAGCATTTCGCAGAGGGTTTCTATGCGGTCCCGGTGCAGGGTAAAGAGATCGTCGTAGATAATGATATGCCGGACCTTGAAATGCTGCCGCAGATACTGCATATGCTCGTAGATATAGGAGGATGAATTGTATCTGTATCCTCGCTTAAAGACTGAGCGGTCGCAGTAGGAACATTGGTAGGGGCATCCCCGGCTGGTGATCATGGTCGCCCCGGGAGTGTTGATGTAGCTGAAGAGCGGCAGGTTGTACTTTTCAGGAAACCCGGGCAGCTTTTCGTATGCCGGCAGGGGCAGGGAGTCCAGATCGGGGATGGGTTCCCGGGGAGGATTGACAATTACATCCTCCTTTTCTCTGAACGCAAGCCCTTGAATTTTTATAAAATTGTCCCCTGCGGCCAATTGGGCAAGCGTTTCCTCCCCTTCGCCCAGGCAGAGAAGATCGATGTTCTCAAAGCGCCGGAGAAGCTCTCCGCCCATGGCTGAGACATGGACACCTCCGAAGATGGTTTTAATCTCGGGGCGGAGAGATTTGAGCCAGCAGGCCAGGTCGTAGGCGTCGTAAAAACCTGCAGTCGTGGTGGAAAATCCGACAAAACCGGGGTTGTTCTTCAGGATGCGCCGGACAGATTCCTCCCGGCCGGCGGCAAAGGGGCCGCGACAATCCTCCACCTCCACCGAATGTCCGCGCTGTTCCAGGTAGGCGGCGATTGAGAGGAGTCCCAGCGGCGCCATGCGATTTGCGGTGGCGCTGACATCTTTTTTCCCCGGTATCCAGTTTGATCCGGCCGGGTGAACGAGTACAATATGCAAGGGTGCGCTCCTGTCTGTGAATCAGCTTGAAATTTTGAATCCCTGCAGGTAAAAGGAAATATCTGTCATGCCTCAGCATTTTCACTGTTCCGAATGCCTCAGCTCTATCACGCATGCATACTATCAAATCGGATTCAGACAACGCAACATCTATTAGGCCGGATACCGCCGAAAGGAGGACTTTGCCGGAAGACTGGTCTTTTTTCGACAGGATATACTGTATTTCGCTTGAAAACAGAACAGATCGCAGGCAGGAGGCCATGGCGCAGTTTTCCAGGGTCGGCCTGGCTGAAAAGGTGGAGTTTATCCTTGTGAATAAACACCCGACCGATTGCGAGCAGGGCATCTATGAATCGCACATGCACTGCATGACCAGGGGACTGGAGGCCGGCGCTGAGCATATCCTCATCTTTGAGGACGACATCATCTTTGAGGGCTACACTCCGGAACGCCTCGGCAGGGCCCTACGCTTTCTGCGGCGGGACCGGGACTGGCAGGCCCTGTTCTTGGGCTGCATGGTGAAGAAAAGTGAGAGAACAGGCAACCCTGCCATTATCCGGATAGGCTACAGGAGCCTCACCCATGCCTATGCGGTACGACGGAAATTTGCGGAAACTCTCCTCCAGCCCTGGAAGAATATCGCCTTTGACGATTTTCTCCGGGACCTTAAAAGTCCCCGGATGTATGCGGTCTACCCGTCCTTTGCGTTCCAGAGCAATGCTGTCTCCGACAATGAGCGATATCTCCCTCTGGACCGGTTCCGTCGTCTGTGCGGCGGTCTGCGAAGCCTGCAGAGGCGCAACGAATTGTATCATCATTATAAATGGCTGATCATCGGCTGCCATGTCCTGGCCATCCTTGCCGTCGTATACTGCCTGTGAAGGATTCGAAACCCGCCATAGGGCCGGGAGATCATCCCGCTTGCAGCAGACGTCCTTTTTCCGTTGCCGAGTGGTCCGGGTTCCTTGCCTTCTTCCTCTATCTGCCGCTGTGGATGGTGGACCCCCGCCTGGCCCCGGTCCCCCTTGCAGGCTTCATCCTGGCCTGCCTGGTCCTGCCTTTTTTCCCGGAGCTTTCTTTTTTCCTGCCGGTGATCAGCAGGGGAAGGACCGGCCGGTCCTGGGTCAGCCTTACCTTCGACGACGGGCCTGACCCGGTTTCCACGCCCCTCCTGCTACCCCTCCTGGAGAGATACGGGGCGACCGCTACCTTTTTTGTCACAGGCGACCGTGCCAGCCGTTATCCCGAGAACCTGCGGGAGATCCTCGCCAGGGGGCACGGAATCGGCAACCATTCCTACACCCACGATGACTATATCATGTTCCGGAATCCCGATACCATCGTCGGCGAGATAGACCGGACCCAGCAGGTCTTCAGCAAATTCGGGTTCCTGGCGTGCCTGTTCAGGCCCCCGGTGGGCATCATCACCTCCCGCTATGCCGATGCCCTTCCGCGGACTGGGCTGCAGGCGGTGAATTTCAGCAGGCGGGCCCGCGACCTGGGCAACCGGCGGGTTCATGGGCTCGCCAGGCGGATCCTGAGAAATCTGCAGGCTGACGACATCATTCTTTTGCATGATATCCCGCCGAGAAGAGTGGGGAACCTGCCGGTCTGGCTGTCCGAGGTCGAGTCCGTCCTGGCCGGAATTAAGGAGAAGGGGCTTACCGTCGTCTCCCTTGATACCCTTATCGGCCAGCCGGTGATGGTTGCTCTCCCCGGCCCGGGCGAGGCCAAAAAAGATTAAACAGCCTGAATTGGAACCGAATACAGCCTGCCTGTCGCCCAGAAGAGCTCGCGATTGACGGAGGCAGAGACCTTCACCGCTCCGTAACCGCAGGCAGTCATTATTGCGGTCAGCTCGTTACAGGTGCGATAGCTGGCCCGGCTGCTGAACGACCTGGCCCTGAAATCCTCCACACCCCAGTACAGCGACCGTTTTGCCGTTGGGCGGATCACGAATCTGATGAGCAGCAGGCCGTCGTCCGTCAGAAGATTTCGTGTCTGCATCAGCGTGACCCTGAGTTGATCATCGTCAAGATAGTGCAGCATATCCAGGAGCAGAATGCAGTCGAATCGACCCTGCACTGGAGGGAGACCGGGGGCGGATCCTTCCAGGATCGTGCCTCTCTCCTGTACCGCAATCCGGGCAATTCTGACCCGTTCGGAATCCGGATCGATCCCCACGATCTGGGCCTTGGGGAGGTGTTCGAGGCACCAGCAGGCCGGAAGTCCGTAGCCGCAGCCGATATCGAGGATCCTGCCCGCGTTCTGCAGGCCGCCCAGCATGCGCGGCAGTTCGCTGAAGAGCGGATCGTAGTTGAGTTTGAAACGGGCAAACAGCCGCGGGTAGGTCTCGGTCAGCCGGTACCGCCGGAGAATGCGCTGACCAGGGGCGCCGGCCGGATCGGGCCTCTGCCCTTCGGGACGGAAATAGGCCTCCAGTATTGGAGGAAGGAGAAGGATGGTGCCCAGGAAAGAATAGCCGATGCCGCAGACCGAGGTGATGCCCAGACTGCGCAGGGTGGCATGTTCGGCAAAACAGAGGACACCGAAGCCGATGAGGGTCGAGGACGCCGACAGCAGGATTGCGCTGTAAACCAGGATGTTGGAGGTGTGGGTCCGCGCCTGGTACCGCTGGCGGCCGCAGATGGTGTAGAGGGTATAGTCGACGCCTACCCCCAGGATCACGACTGTCAGCATGAGTCCTGGAATATCCAGGGGATGCCCGATGAGGTTCAGGGTTCCCAGCGTACATATATAGGCGAAGACCAGGGGCAGCAGACAGATGACAGTCAGGCGCCAGTTCAAAAAAAAGATAAAGAGCATCAGGGTCACCACCGCTGTCATGATGGCAAGTGAGGAGGCAAAGGTCGAAAAGAGGATCCTGCTGAGACTGCTGGAGAAATAGGCTGGATCGAATATCTTGTTCTTCTTGCCGTAGTCGTTGAAGAACCGGGGGGCATCGTAGGCCGCGCCCGGGGTGATGGTGATGAACTCGACCAGTCTGTCGCTCTGGGTGATGCTCAGCAGTCTGTCATAGGCGGCGGAGAGCGGCGCGGGGTGGAGGGCGGTGTCCGGTTCCAGCAGGGCGAAAAAATCGCTGAAGGCGTCAGGCCTCAGGCCGAGTGCTGTCCCTGTGTCCACAAGGTTCCGACTCACCTGTTCGACCCTCTCGGGTGTCCAGAAACTCTTCCAGGCGGCCCGGTTTTTTTCGGCCAGATCCTGGCCGGGAAAGATCATGGAGGGATTGAATACCGACTGTATGCGATTCGCCTGGAGATCTCCCTCCATTTTTTCCAGGAGGCCGTCGTTCCGACTCTGCAGCTCGTCTCTGGACGCAGCTGAGGCCATCAGATAGACCTTCTGACCGATATCACCCCAGACTGTGGTGAACATCCGGTAATCCTCCTGGGTTTTTTGGCTGACTGTATTCATGTCGGCAAGGCTCAGATGAAACTGGGGCCTGGCGAAAAAAAGCATGACGCAGGCCAGCAGCACCGCCGCAACCAGTCCGGGCATGCCGGCACTGAAGAGCCAGCGGGAAAGGGTGTGCAGGGGCGGCGTGCGCTTGGCCGCCGGAGGCATGACGGGAAAGATTTTCGGGTAGACGAAGTAAATGAACAGATAGGTAAACGACAGCCCCAGAGCGGTGAATTCCCCCAGCTGGGCAAATATCGGGAAATCGCTCATGCTCAGGACCAGGAAGGAGGCGATGGTGGTCAGCAGGGCGATGAGTCCGCCGATGGACTGGACCTCCTTGGCGGCCTGCCTGCCCCTGGTCACCTGCGGTCTGTCGAAGAAGAGGAGGTAGGTAATGCTGAAGTCGTCCATGATCGAGACTAAAGCCCCGGAGAAGCCCAGGACCATGATGGAAATTGAGGAATGGAAGAGAGAGTAGACGAACAGGGCCGCCGCCATCCCGGCCAGCGGCGGGACCAGGGAGAGGAAGGCGAAGGCCGGCCTGGGGAAGGCCAGAAACAGCAGCAGGGCAATGCCCGCAGTCGACAGGCCCAATGCCAGGTTAACGTCGTGACGGATCATCTTCTCGTTGTCCAGGGCCGCCCGGAAGGTGCCGGTAGGGGTCAGCACCAGGCGGCCCGCCGAAGCAAACCGCTGACTGAGCTCGCGGCCGGCCGTGCTAAAAAGATCGGCAATCTGCTGGGCTGCCGCCGTGTTGGAGCCCGATTTCGCGGGCCGGGCAATAAGCAGCAGATGGCGGCCATCTTCGGAGATGAGGTTGCCCTTATAGATCCTGGCATTATTCGAAGGCGCCAGATTGATCAGTCTGGACAGCACCAGGTCCTTGAGCCCCAGTGGGTCGATGGCAAGGGAGAAGGACTGGCCGATGCCCTCCAGGCTCGACATGCCGGCCATGACCGTCTGCAGACGCTGGCGGATGGCCTCGTCCTGCAGACGGGGTGCGACCTTGTTTTCCAGCTCCTCCTGCGAGAATAAAAGAGGCAGCTGGTGCACCACCTGCCGGGCGATTTCGGGGATGACACTGACCACCTCGCCCATGCCGATCTCTTCGAAGAGGCCGCTGGCCCGCATCTTCTCCTGGAGGAAGGAGGCACATTCCACCAGCGTGTCCGGGGCCTCCCGGTCGATCATGATATCAACAGCCACCTGGTCATGGATAGGGTGGTTCTTGAAAATCTCCAGTGCGTCGACAATGATCTGCTCGTGGGCCGGCAGGGATTTTGTCACATCGGTATCGATATCCAGGCGCTTGATGCCAAGGAGGGCGAAACAGGCGATGAAGACGGCGACAAGAAGCAGCAGAGGCAGGTGTATTCTTTGGGATTTCATTTTTAAATCGCAGGGAAGAGATGGTTGTGGCAGCAGCCTGCAGGACTTCGGTCTGCTGTCTGCAGGCCCCGCTGCTCCGCAGAAAATTCCGATGCTGGGGAGGGGGCCGGGGTCTGCATGGGCCGGAGCCTGCATTCTCAGTTGCAGCAGTATACACTATAGGGGGCTGGTGAACAGACGTTTTTCCCTTAGATTCCCCTTTGCTTTCAGGCTGGTCACCGCTGAACCGGTCCGGTTCTGATCCAGGCCGGCGGCCTTTGGCGTCCGGCACTCACATCCCGCATCCGCAGCCCCAGCACCGTTTCCCTGATCCTCTTCTCCTGATCCAGAATCTGCAGGTCATAGACCAGTTCGTCCCGGCCCGCAAACCGCAGATCCGCAGTGACCTGGTATTGCTCGCCGGCCCGGGTGGGGACGGTGATTATCCGTGAGGCGAAGCCCACCGGGAAGGGCACGAAATCCGCCAGCTGCTGGCCGTGGACGCAGGCGGCATGCATGGCTCCGTCGAGACAGAAGGGTGAGCCGAGCGAAGGGAAGTCAGCAGTCAGTTCCGGCGTGCGGACCCAGGCCCGGGCCTGTTGCCGGCCAAGACTGACGGTACCCTGCAGGGTCCGGAAGGTCGGGCCAAAGGGGACCAGCTCGCGGTAGATCCGTTCGGCAGACACTTCACGGACAGGACCTGCGGTCATGGCGGCCCGTCCGGGGCAGGCCGTCTCTTTGCCGCCAAAGAGCAGCTCGCAGTGCGTGGTCAGTCGGGCCATCGCCTTCAGCTGCCGGCGGGTCAGCAGGCGGGCCTGTACCTGGCCGCAGGCCGACTCCTCAACCTCGGTCAGGATGTCGATCCGGTCTGCCTCCTGGGGGATTTCAAGAAATTTGCCGAACCTGGCATCCGTCATCAGGTCTACCCTCAAGGCCGGATGTAAGATCTGTGCCCTTTCTGCAAGCAGGCCCATTGCCTCCACCGCCGGCAGGATGATCCGGCCGTTGAAGCAGTGGTCCCGATACCAGTGGGGGATCGGCAGGCGCATGGAGGCGGGGGGGGTCATTGAGGAAATTGCTTCCACAGGGCGATGGTCCTGTCGTCTATCTCTACCGGGATATGGTTGCTGTTGACGGCGCAGTGCCGGGTGAAGCCGGTGCAGGCTATCTCGCCGGTCTCTGCCCTGACGATCAGGTAGTCGAACTGCACCTTGACCAGCTCAAGGGTTGTCGGACGGGTGTGGATGTACATCAGGTCATCGTAGAAGAGCGGTGAGAAATAGTTGAGCTCGGTCTTGATGATGGGATAGATATAGCCGGAGGCCTCGATCTGCTTGTACGGATAGTCGGCGTCGCGCATCAGTTCGGCCCGTCCGAACTCGAAATAGCGCAGATAATTGGCATGATAGACCACCTGGGAGCGGTCCGTGTCCACGTACAGGGTTCGCATCTCGCAGCGGTGCCAGCAGATGCCGGTCTTCCTGTCGCGCACATAAGAGGGATTATCCTGTATTTCCGGGTCGAAAGGTTTTGGACGCATCAGAGACCTCTGAAGACAATGCAGCAGTTGGTGCCGCCAAAGCCGAAGGAGTTGGAGATGATAAATTCGTGGGAATGCCGCCTCGGCAGATTGGGCACCACATCCAGGTCTGCCAGCTCCGGGTCGGGGATATGGTTGACCGTAGGCAGGACGATCCCCCGATTCATGGCCTCGATGGCAAGGGCCGCCTCGATGGCGGCGGAGGCCCCGAGACTGTGTCCCACCTGGGATTTATTGGCCGAGATCGGAATCCGGGGCAGGCGGCTGCCGAAGACGGCGCGCAAGCATTCGGCCTCGGTGGTGTCGCCGGTGGGGGTGGAGGTGCCGTGGGCGTTGATGGCGCCGATATCATCGGGGGCGATCTCCGCATCGTCGATGGCGTCCCGCATGGCCTGGATCACGGTGCCGGCGTTGGGACGGGTGAAATGACTTGCATCCGAATTCCAGCCGACGCCTGCCACGCTGGCCCGGGGCACAAGTCCATGGGCGCGGGCCGCGTCCTCCGCGGCCAGGACGACGATTCCCGCGCCTTCGGCCAGCACGAATCCCTTGCGATCCAGGCTGAAGGGGCGTGAGGCCTGGGTGGGGTCCTCATAGGAACGGTCCTTGGGGCCGACCTTGATGGAGGCCAGCATATTGGCAAAGCCCAGGATGATCTCCGGGATCAGGCAGGTCTCGGCGCCCCCGGCCAGGGCAAAATCGCAGTCGCCGTCCCGGATCATCCGGGCGCCGATGGCGATGGCGTGATTCCCCGAGGCGCAGGCCCCCTGCGGCGAGAAGATCGGCCCGGTGAAGCCCAGGAGCATGCCGGCCTTTCCGGCCGGCAGGTTGGCGCAGAGGTTGGGCAGCAGATAGGGGCTGACCTTGAGCGGGCCCAGCCGGGTGTAGTTGTCCATTGCAATCCGGTAGGCGTCCGAGCCGTTTAGGGCAGAACCGATCAAACAGGCGGTTCGCGGGCCGGTGCGGTCGTTTATCTCCAGCCCCGCGTCCTCCAGGGCCTGCCGGCACATCTCCATGCTGAGAAAGACAAAGTCGGCGTTCCAGAGGGCGGCGTCTTTACGGCTCACATAGGGAAAGCTGCCCGGATTCCAGTCCGGGATCTCACCCACCACATTGCTGCGGGTCTCGACCTGGCAGCGGCTCAGACGCCGGAAGCCGGCCCTGCCTGCCACCGCATTCTCCCAGGTGGCGGCAAAGGTGTTGCCGAGGGCGGTGGCTGCGGCGTAGCCGAGGACGACAACCTTTCTGTTGAGTGGCGCTCTCATCGATGTATTCCCCTGATCATCAGGTCCGTCTGAAGACGGCGCAGGCGTTGCAGCCGCCGAAGCCGAAGGCATTTTTGAGTATATGCCGCTGGTCAAGCTGTCTGGTGCCTTCGGCCACGCAGTCCAGCGGGATTTCGGGGTCAAAGAGAAGGTTGATGGTCGGCAGCAGCAGGCCCTCTTCCATGCCGCGCAGGGCCAGGATGGTCTCTATGGCGCTGGAGGCCCCCATGGCATGACCGATCTGGGACTTGTTGGCGCTGACCGGAGGAGGCTGACCGTTGAAGACTGCCGTCAGGGCGTCGTATTCCACCTTGTCACCCACCCGGGTCGAGGTGGCGTGGGCGTTGACCGCGTCGATATCGCAGGGGGCAAGCCCCGCATCGGAGATGGCCTCGCCCATGCAGCGGCGGACGGTCTCCATATGGGGCATGACGAAGTGATGGGCATCCGAAGTCATCGACCAGCCTGCCAGCTCGGCTGCGTAATGCAGGCCGTGGGCATGGGCGAATTCCCTGGTGGCCAGAATCACGGCCCCGGCGCCTTCGGAGATGACGAAACCTCGCCGGTTTAGCGAAAAGGGGCGGCTGGCCACGGCAGGGGCCTCCTGCTGGCCGTCCTTCGGGGTGTAGGCGCCGTTCATAGTCGCGAATCCTGCGACGATAGGCTCGACCAGGGCGCAGTCCACGGCCCCGCAGATGACCATATCGGCCCGGTCCTGGGCCAGCAGCATGGCGCCCACCAGCATGGAGGTCAGGCCGGTGGCGCAGGCGGTGATGGTGGCCAGGATCGGGCCTTGGGCCCCGGTATGCATGGCGATCTTGCCGCCGATCATATTGATGCAGGAGTTGGGGTTGGTGTAGGGGTGGGGCAGCCGATCCTCCGCCTGCAGTCTGCGGTCTGCGTGGAGTACCGCGTCCAGTCCGCCCACGGCAGAGCTGAAGGTCGTTGCCACCCGCGGTGCCAGCGCAGCATCAATGTCCACGCCGCTGCGCGCAAGCGCCCTGGTCACCGCCAGCAGGCCGTATTTGAATACCGGCGAAAACCAGGCGGCCTGGTGTCTGGGAGAAAGAAAGGGGTAGGACTCGCCGTCGATGTCGGGCACCTGGCCCGCGACAGCCACGGGAAAGCCGTCCCTGAGCGGAAACCGGGTCAGCGGACCGATACCGCTTTCCCCTGCCAGGGCCCGCTGCCACTGCCGGTCCAAGTCGGCTCCCAGCGGTGAGATGGCGTCATATCCGACGATGACGGCTTTTTTGTTCTCCGGGACCGTCAAGGGCGATTACCACGGGATGAATCGGTACAGCTTGGCGAACATCTCATAGACTTCAATCCAGTTCTGCAGATCTTGCGCGGTGTGGAAGTGGGCGCGTTTGTTGACCATGACCCAGCTCATGTGGGCGGCGCCGTCTTTGCAGGTCGAGCAGTCGCGGGTCTCCGAGGTGCAGCAGCGGTGCATGGTCTTGAGATCCGAGGCCCAGCGGATAAAGTTGGTGAGCCGCTTTGGTCGGGGCTCGCGCTTATCGATGGGGTCGGTGACCGAAGGGCACTCCATCCAGCCGAAAGGTCGGCCCAGCATGTGGCCGGTGGTGATGATCTGGTGATAGTAGCGGCAGGAGACCACCGTCTCGGAATAACTGTCCAGCATGGCGTCCATCTCGAGCCGCACTGCCGCCAGTTCCTCCGGTCGCCAGGAAAAGCCGTCCACGCCCTCGTCATTGGAGAGCAGCTGCATATGGACCTTGAGGCCGACATCCTTGATCTTGCGGATGATTTTTTCGGTATGACCCAGCTGCTTGGGGGTGATGGTATAGAGATAGTAGGCGTTGGGATCGCCTGCATAGTTGGCGCTTGAGATGGCGAAGGTGTCCTTGCCCCGCAGGATGGTCTCGTCCTCCGCATTGCCCCAAAGCGAGATGCCGACCATCATATCGGGGAAGCGCTGCCGGTCGACCTTGATGATGCCGTTGGTGGCGCAGAAAGTCGGCAACCGTTTGTAAAAGGCCTCGATCCGGTCGGGACAGAGGGTGGGCTCGCCGCCGATGAGAATGGCCAGGTTGACCCCGCGCGCCATTTCCCTCTCGACGAAGTCATGCCATTTGGCTACGTCCTTCTCCTCCGAGGCGACGGTATGCTCACCGGAAGAAAAGAAAAAACATCCCTTGCAGCGCAGATTGCAGCGGTCGGTGACATCATAAATGGAACTGCGGATGTTGAGCCTGGATACTTTTTTGTAACGCTCGTACCAGTGGGCATCGAGCAGGGAGCTGACTGTTTTCATAGTGGCGTTGGCGGCTGATTGCTTCCTGGTGGGGCAACAGGATATGTGAGGAGGTTGGCCCCTTTCGTGTATCCTCGCACCCAGACGGCAAGGTAGGTATCGACATAATCCAGCCAGGCGGCGAAGCTCTCCACATTGATGGCGTGCCGGTACATCCTGGCGGTGACCACGGCCGAGCCTGCGGCGTAGTGGCGGCAGTCGGCGCAGTCGGTATCCGGGACACAGCAGGCGGCATCCCGGTCCCACTTAAGATCGGTTCGGTACTGTCTGAATGATCGGCCCAGGCCGATAGCGGTGGAGGCGTTCATCCGCGGATAAGTGCAGGAGAACAGGTCGTGCAGGCCTCTATCGCTGGTATGGGCAACGATATTGTACCAGGAGAAGAGCACGGTCTGCGGATAATCGGCCAGCAGCCCGGCCATCACCTCCCGGGTGCGCGCCAGCGACTCGGCCGTATGGCGCAGGGGGCCTGTGTAGCCCACCGGCGCCGAAAACATGTTGAAGGTGATCTGCTGGCCGCCTTCTGCCAGGGTGTCGGTGATCTGCCGGGCCTCGTCGATGTTGAAGGGGGTGAAGGTGTAGACAAAGGCTGCCCTGGGGTCATCCCGGTAATTGTCCATCTGCCGGGCCAGCATGCAGTCGGCCTTTCTAATCTCCTTGCTGGTGCTGTCACTGCCCCAGACGGAGATGTGGATGCGATAGTCGGTCTCCCGCGGGATCGCCTTAAGGCCGTTGGTGGCAATGGCTCCCAGGGGGATATTCTCAGAACAGATCCGACAGAGCCGGGGGACCAGGGACGGTTCGGCGCCTGCCAGCACGGCGAAGGTGATTCCGCGCTCCTTTTCCGCCGCCATCAGCTGCCGCCACGCGTCTTCGTCTCGGTTTTCCAAAGCAAACTGCTTTTCGCCGGTGAAGTAATAGCAGCCCTCACAGCGGATGTTGCAGCGGTTGGTCATATCATAGGTGGATTCGCGGAGAAAAAAATAGCGGCGAACCTTGTCCCATCTCTCCCTGATCAGCGGATCGGCAATGATGTCGGTGAATTTGCAGGTCGCTGTTGAGGCAGTCCCGACGGTCATTTATTCAGCACCGTTTTTTCTTTGGTCGATATAGGCGGCGATGATCCGGACGGTGGTCAGCGTGGGGTAGTCGTCCTCATCGATCCGAATGCCGAATTCGTCCCTGATAACCAGGGCGATGGTGGCGAGATCCATACTGTCTATGCCGACCTCGTCCACCAGGTCGAGATCGGGATTGAAGGTCGTGGGAGTTACATCTTCCAGCTTGAGTTCATTGATGATTATTTCGGCAACGCGGGTGATGGTCTGATCGATGGCAATAGTCATTATGCTCTTATCCGAGGCTGTTGTAGCGGCCAGGCACATCACGCCGGAGCAGACATCCTGTGCTTCGCTGGTTATCCGAAAGGTATAGAGGTTGGCTTCTGTGGCCGAGGCGTGGATTTCAAGCCTGTCGCCGGGCCTGATGCGTTTTTTAAACTTTACCCTGCTCAGGCGTTTTATGCAAAGATTTTCCTGCCTTGCAATAGAGATCACCTCGGCTGCCATGTTCAGTTGGGCTATCCCGGGCAGAATGGGATCATCAGGAAAATGACCGGAAAACCATGGCGATCCGTCACTGACCGTAATATGAGCCAAAAGCGTATTATTTGTAATCTTTTTAAAACTCGGACGAAAATACCACATGTTATAGTCCTGTGTCCATAAAAATATCCGGATCCGCACATGCCCGCTTCGAGGAACAAGATGCGTGTTCCCGTTTAAAATCAGTTTATTACATCATGCCCTGATGAGGATTGAGCCCCCATCGCCGCTGCTGTCCGGCGGGGGGGCAGCCCGTTTCCTTGTCCCTGTCTTGTTTGAAGAGGGATCTTCGGGATATGGCCTAGCCGGCCAGAAATTCCCAGAGCGGGCCGGCAAATCCATGCCTGTATAAGTTCAGGGTGGTGTCCGTTATAGACTGGTCTCCAGAGCCGGTTACCCAGTTGTTGTGCCCGCTGGCCCTGCTCTTGACGATTACTTCAATGTCCCTCAGACCGATACTGTCCGGCTGATAGAATACCGGGCGCAGCAGATCGGTCCGGCCGTCGATTTTTCCCTGGGCAACAGCCATGTCGTAGAGGGAGGTGCCTGGGTAGATCCTGACCCCGATGAACAGAAAGAAGACCGATTTCTCCAGTTTCTCAATGCCGTCAAGGCTTGCGGCCACCGTTGCTGCCGACTCTTGCGGCCCGCCGAAGAGGAGGTAGTGAGCGACATGGATCCTGGCTGCGACGGCCTGCCGGTGAGCGATGCGGACGTCCTCGGCGCAAAAGGGCTTCCTGAAGGCCCTGAGCACGGTGTCGGACAGGGACTCCGTCCCGAATTCCACGTGCTTGCAGCCGGCTTGCGCCATGGCGGCAAAGTAGTTGTCCGGGACCCTGACGGGAGCGAAAAAGGCCCCCCAGGGGATGGAAAGTCCCGCTTTTTTCAAAGCCCTGGCCACGTCCAGGCTGTGCTGGACATCGGAGTTGAAGGCGGAGTCGGTGAAAAAGAGGTATTTCGCCCCCGCCTCCTGCAGCTGAAGGGCTGTTTCAGCCACCTCGCCGGGGTCGGTGAGACGGTGGGTCCCCCCCTCGATATGAGGATAGGAGCAGTAGATGCACCTGAATGAGCAGCCCCGCTTGGTCTGGAGATTAAGCATGCCCCCGTTTTGGATGTAGTACTGATTCTGGGGGTTTGGGGGCAGTCTGCGGACGAGTCTCCCCGGCCAGGGAGGAGGAGGGGCAGAAGCTCGGTCCTTCGAAATCACCCCCGGTATTTCTGCCGGGTCGCGTCCGGCGGCAAGGGTGTCGATGAGCAGTGGAAAGCGTTCTCCCTCGCCGATGATGCCGTAGTCGGCGTTCAGTTCAGCCAGGATCCTTTCCGGCATAATCGTAAATCCGCTGCCGCCGCAGACGATAGGGGCGGCGGAGCGCTGTCGCAGCCATGTCACCAGGTCTTTATAATCATCGAGAAAATATGAAGAATCGCCGGCGTCGGTATTGTCGATGTTCCGGCAGGAGATCCCGATGATCTCAGGCGAGAAATCGATTATGATTGCCGCAAGTCCATCCCTGTCCATCGTCAGCATGTCGGCTCTCTGCACCGTATGCCGGTCGCCGATGGCCCCGGCCACATAGTCAAGGCCGATGGGGTAGACGGGATAGGGTACCGTCAGGGTGTTGGCTGAGATGAGCAGGATCTTCATGGCCTCGAAAATTCCATGGCGGTGAGGAAGTTCCCGGTGCCGAGGACCAGGATCTTCCGGCCGTCCTCAAAGCGGAGATCGTCTCCGTCCAGAAGAGCGCCGGGGATCATGCCTTCCTTTAGATAGGCAACGGCCAGGACTGCCGCCACGGCGGAGGCCGAAGCGAACTGGCCCAGGAAATCACGATAGCGGCAGACCGGTATCCGTCCGCCGGTGAGGCGCCTGAAATCCGCCAGCTGTCTGTCTCCCTGTGCCGCCGTCCCGGCTGGGATGCCGGCGAAGACGGCGGCGAAATCCTCTGCCGTGTTTTCCGGGCCGCCCAGGGTTTCGATGAGTCTCTCCATGAGATCCCCTTCCGCGCCCCTGCCGTAGAAGGGCAGTCTGACCAGGCAGCGGGCGTTTCGCCGATCCCGGTTGACATAGAGGGCGCCGCCGCCGTCAGCCAGGGGACTGTTCCGGTCGACGGAAGGATCCAAAAGGGGCGACAGCCTTGCGTGTCCCTCGTCGGCGCTGAGGAGCAGGGCGGATCGGCCTGAGTCTTCAAGAAGGCTGTCCGCGGCGAGCAGGGCCTGCTCGAAGGAATAATCGCCGCCGCTCAGGGTAACGTTTGCGCCGGTGGCGCCCAGCAGGATGGCGATCTGGCTGGCGGGGCTGTTGTGCACCGAGCCGACAAAGTCCGTGGGGCTGGGAAACTGTTCGGCGGACTCGTCGAGCTTGGTCAGAAAGTCGCAGGTCTCGGTGAGTGAACCCCAGCCGGTGCCCATGAAGATCGCCGATGGTTTCTCCATCCCCGGGGTTGCGTCAGTAATGGAGGCGGCGAGTTGCAGGGACAGGCGGGTCAGGCGTTTGGCCCGGCGGATGAAGCGGGGCGGCAGGCCCGGACCCAGGAGTTCCATCGCCGGCATGCCGGCGGCCCGGCCTCCTGCGCGCAATCGGGCCAGGGTGTCGGGCATCAGGCCGGCGCCGGTCAGACAGGCGCAGCCGTGGATGGCCAACGGTTTTTTGGGCGGCCGGCTGGTGTCCGGAGCTAGCATATCTTCCCGGCCGATGACAAGGGCGCCGTTATTGCCGCCAAAGCCGAAGGAGTTGGAGAGGACGGTTCTGACGGGCCGGCCTTTGGGCATGATCTGCGGTTCCAGCCCCAGTGCCGGATCAACATGATCGCAGCCCGCATTGCCGGGGAGAAATCCGCGCGAAACCACGAGGCCCGACACCACGGCCTCAATGGCGCCTGCGGCGCCCAGGCTGTGTCCCATGGCCCCCTTGATTGAGGAGAGGGGCGGCGGCGATGGGAAAAGGGTCCGGATGGCCTTGGCCTCGGATGTGTCATTGTCCCTGGTTCCGGTTCCGTGCAGGCTGATATAGTCCACCGCCGAGGGTGGTAGGCAGGCATCGGCCAGGGCGGCCTGCATGGCCGCCAGGGCCCCTCTTCCTTCGGGATGCGGTGCAGCCGGGTGGTAGGCGTCGCAGGAGAGACCGGCGCCGAGCAGAACGGCCAGAGGGGATTCGGGGCGTTCCGTGGTCAGGAGGAGCATGGCTGCCCCTTCCGCCACCGTCGTCCCCTGCCGAAAGAGGTCGAAAGGCCTGCATCCGTTGCGGTCCACAAGCTGCAGCGAGTGAAAACCGAAATAGGTCAGGCGGCTGAGCGAGTCCACGCCGCCGGCCAGGATACGCCGCATCCTGCCTTCCCGCAGCAGGCTCATGGCCAGGGCCAGGGCGACGGCGGATGATGAGCAGGCTGTCGACAGCATCAGGGCCGGCCCCGGACAGCCGCAGGCTTCTGCCACATCCCGGGCGACACTCAGGAGGCCGTGATACCCATAGGCCTGCCGGTCGCAGCTCTTATCCCGCAGGAGCTGCTCGGTGGTCAGGATGCCGCCGGTGGTGCAGCCCAGGATGATCGCATCGGGCGGTTCCGTGCAGCCCTGCATGGCCATCTGCGCCGCCTCCCGTGCCAGCTGGTGTGTCCGTGGCAGGGACGGGTGCGGGGCCAGGTCGCTGATCTGGCCGACGGGCAGGGGACCGGCCTGGAGCAGGGGGAAGATCTGCAGGGGGACGATGGCGGATCTGTGAGCCCAAAGCGCCTGTTCCGTCGCCGCAAGTCCGCGGCCCAAAGGGCTGATGATCCCGGTTGCAGCGATATAGATGGGCGCCGGTGTCAAACAGCCTCTCTCGGCAGATGGTCCTGGATGTAGCTGGCCAGGGTGCTCAGGGAATGGAAGACCTTTTCGCCGATCTCCTGATTGTTGATGATGACCCGGTAGTCCTTTTCAATCATGACCACCATTTCCAGCAGATCGATAGAGTCGATGCCCAGATCTCCGCCCACCAGGCGGGCATTCTCGTCAAAGGTCTCCGGAGTCAGATCGGTCAAATCAAGCAGGGCGATGAGTTTCACTTTCAGTTCGGCGATGAGTTCGTTCATGCATATCTCACAGTGAATTGCCAGCAGGCAAAGGCGTGTTTTTTCCTGCTGACGAAGGTTGGGCATTCGTGAAAAAATCACAGCGTTCCGCGGAGACGCCATCGAGTCAATATACCACATCAAAATGTTGTTTCTGCCACAGGCAGAGAAAGACTGGGACCACATTTATATGTTGCCAATCATTTGTCAATAAGATAAAGACATCCAAGATGAATAGGTCTTTGTTCATGCTGGTGATTTTCAGAAATTCAGAGCCGCACGCCCCCCCGTGGGGTGTGTGTTCAGCAGCCTGAAAGTGTGACGGCCGGCATGACCGAAACTCCGGTAGAACGTTATGCATCCCCGGACATGTACGTCCCCTCGGGGGATCATAGGATTTTTTTACCCCTGCGTTTCTTGCCTATGGCATGTGAAGGTCCTATGGAAGAATCAATACCTGCCCTTTCCTGCACGTACACTTTGGAGGATCTGCTCCCGCATAGGGACGCCATGCTCCTTGTCGGTGAAATCCTTGAGGTCGAGATCGGGCAGGCGGTAACCGCAAGCGAGGTCGTCAGGACCTGGCCCCTGGCTGGACCGGACGGCGTTTCCCCGCTGATTCTCGTCGAACTGGCGGCCCAGACTGCTGGGGTGTGCAACGGCTGGGAGAGGGTCCGGGAGCAGGGGCCGGATTCAGACAAATCGGGCTGGCTGGTGGGGGTGAAACGGGCGGATTTTTACGTTGAGAACCTGCCCTTCGGTCTGCGGATCACAGCCAGGGCCACGAACACCATGGCCTTCGACAAACTCCGGGAAGTCACCAGTCAACTCTATCACGGGGATCATCTCCTGGCCGAGGTGGTCCTGCAGGTGTACCAGGTTTAAGACAGAGGTCATGACGACAGAAAATCGACAGAACATTGCAATCGTTACCGGCGGCAGCGGCGGCATCGGCAGGGCCATCTGCATTGAGCTTGCCGGCTCCGGGGCCTATGTGGTTGTTAACTATATGCGCAACCGGGAGGCTGCGGAAGAGACCCTGCGCCGAGTGCGGGAGGCCGGAGGCGCAGGCGAAATCCTTCGGTTCGACGTCTGCGACAGGCTGGCCGCAGAAGAAGCGGTGCATCAGATTCACGACCGGCTGGGGGGAATCGACATCCTTGTCAACAATGCCGGCGCCATCGCCGACGGACTCTTCATGATGATGCCGCCGGAGAATTGGCACAGGGTGATCGAGACCAGCCTCTACGGCTTCTACAATATGAGCCGGCCTGTCATCGAGCGGATGGTCCGGCAGCGGCGGGGGGCTATCGTCTCCATCTCGTCGGCCGCCTCTCTGATGCCCAACCGGGGCCAGGCCAACTACGCCGCGGCCAAGGCCGGACTCAACGCCGCCAGCCGGACGGTGGCAACCGAAGTGGCCCGCCTGGGCATTCGGGTCAATGTGGTGGCCCCCGGCCTGATCGAGACCGAGATGATCAAGGATGCCCCCAGGGACCATATCAAGGGCCTGATCCCCATGGCCCGCATCGGCAGACCCGAAGAGGTTGCCCGTGTGGTGGCCTTCCTCTGTTCCGATGCCGCCTCCTACATGACGGGCCAGGTCCTGTCCGTCAACGGGGGGATGCTGTGATGCGAAGACTGCTCTTCTGCCTGCTCCTCGTTCCGATGCTGCTGGTTCGCACCTCCGGCCTTGACGCCGAAACGCACGAGCGCCTGCGCTCGGTGCAGGGCGACTTCGTTCAGGAGACGCACATGAAGATTCTGGCCCGGCCCCTTGTCTCCCACGGCATGCTGGCCTTTCAGGCCCCGGAGTCCCTGCGCTGGGAGTACCGCGATCCCGTGCGATCAATCATGTTCATGCACAAGGGGACCATGGAGAAGATGGTGGAACGGGATGGCCGTTTTGAACAGGACCAGAGTGTAGGGGCCGGCTCAATGCAGATCATCCTGCCCGAGATCAGCAACTGGCTGGACGGCCGCTTTGCGGAAAACCCCATCTTCATCACAAACCGGATTGACGAGAGGACCATCGTCCTGACCCCGAAGGATCCGGGGCTGCAGGCCATCATCAGCTCCATCGAACTCCGCCTGGGCGAACAGGAAGGGGTGATGGAGTCCGTCACCATCCATGAAGGACCGGACGCCTTTACCCGTTTGACCTTCAGCAATATCGTTGTAAACCGGGAGATACCCGAGAGCTTTTTCAGCAGGCAATGAACGGACGCATCCTTTTATCCTTGATGCTTCTTGTTCTGCTGGCCTCTTGTTCCCTGAGGCAGGGGCCGCCCGAGATGGCCGTCCCGGGTCGCGGCGACGCGCCCCCGCGGCACGCTCCGGCCTTCTTCCCGGTTGGGAAATGGCAGTTCGTCCATTCCATCAGCTTCCAGCTGGCCCAGGGCGGCGCTGGGACGGCCGTCGGCGTGCTGGTCCTGGACAAGGATGAAATCCGCTGCGTGCTGACCACCGTCGAAGGGCTGGTCCTCTTTGAGGCCCGGTGGCTGGAAGGGCAGCCCATAGCGGTGTCGCGGGCCATAGCCCCCTTTGACAACCAGGGCTTTGCCGCCGGTCTGATGGCCGATGTGCACACGATCTTCCGAAGACCGGAGGGGAGGGAAGACTGGGGACGGCTGCCCGACGGCGCTGCGGTCTTCCGCTATGCTGCCGCCGGCCAGGTGACGGATGTGCTGCCGCAGGAGGACGGCTGCTGGAGCATGCAGACCTACGGGGACAGGGACCGGACCATCCGCGCCCGCTCATGCACGGCGGTTGACTCGACCGTCATCCCGAAAGACATCGATCTGGTGGCCGGGGGGCCGGCCGGATATTCACTCACCATGCACCTGCTCAGTGCGGAAAAACTGTAATCATCCTGCCCATGAAATTTAAACTGATCTACCCCAGATGGCCGAAGCTTGGACAGCAGACTGAATTCCATCTGCCGCCCCATGGACCTGTGGTTTTTGCCGCGACCTTGCCCGACTTCGTCAGCGTCAGTTTCACCGACGAGAACCTTGACAGCATCGACTTTGATGAGGACGCGGATCTGGTCGGCATCTCCATGATGCTGACCGTGCAGGTGAAGCGCGGCTGGGAGATAGCCGATATCTACCGGAAAAAGGGCATCAAGGTGATCTTCGGCGGCATTGCCGCCATGCTCCACGCCGAAGAGACCATGCTCCATGCCGATGCGGTCTTCCTGGGGGAGGCCGAAGGCAGGATGGAGCAGGTCCTGGAGGATTTCAGGTCCGGGAAGCTGCGG
>JARLHL010000101.1 GCA_031292275.1 Desulfocapsaceae bacterium
AAAAGATTATAAAGACTGCTGCGCTCAGCGCATCACTTGTGGCTCTGGCCTCCACCGCCTTTGCCTCCGACCTTTCCCTGAACCTCTTCGGTTCATCAGCCCAGGCTAACTTCTGGAATCAAAATGCCGTCACTTTCCTCACGACCGCTGCAGGCAGCGGTGGCGAAGGCTGCCAGTCAGCCGTCTCCGGATTTTCCGACCCCGGCACCAATAAGCATGGTATCGTCATCGGCACGAACTGTGCGGGCAATGGCGGAGGCCGGGTGATCATCCGTTACACCTCAAATAAATCTGTTGAAGGCCTCTATGCTGCCGCAGGATTGAATCCCAACGGGGTTGATGCAGCAACTTGTAACAATGATCCCACCATGCGTCTGCAGGCTTATGATGTCAACAGCGACGGCACCACCTTTTCCTCAAAATGCCAGAAGGTAGATGTTGCCGTCTCCGATGTTGCCTCCGAGTCCTTTACTCAGTCCAGCAATGGTAACTACAACGGTTGGCTTACTGTCAATCCGGTCCAACACTTGAACCTGGCTACCGCAAATCCTCCGATTCCCGGCCAGAATTACTTCGGCACCGCCTCACAGCCCATCATCGTGCCCTTCAGCTTCTATGCTAACTCCAACGCCGGTATCAGCAAATTGAACCGCCAGCAGGCCTTGCTGCTTTTCAGCGGCGATGTGGCTACCTGGGATATGTTTGGTCAAGGTTTTCCACAAAAGAATGTCGTTGTCTGCATGCGGCATGCCGGTTCAGGCACCCTTGCCACCTTGGATAAGGCCATTATGCGCGGCGATAGGCCCCTGTATACTAGCCAGTTAACTGGGGGCGCACCGACCGTTTGGTTCATGCAGGGCACCCCTGACATGCTGAATTGTATAAATAGCAATGGCGGTGACACCACAGGTAAATCTGCCGCCATCGGTTATGCCGATTCGGATGCTATGACTACAGGCTATAATAGCGATGGTAGCGAAAATCTGAATACTTCCTACCCCAATGTTCAGCGGCTGCTCTATAATGGCGGCGGCCAGGGGATGACCGCAGCCAACTATACAAATTACAAGTATTCAGCCGTAAAGAATGAGATCATCAACGGTTCGTACGAGTTCTGGTCCGCGCAGGAGATGTATCTTAATCCGAATGATGCGCAAAATACAACTGTCGCAAACCTCTTTAATCAAGCCGTGAGCTTCGCCGGTAACCCACAGGCCTGTCCCGGTCTTGGTTGCTACTGGGCAGCCGCAAGCGAGATTCAAGTAACGAAAGAGTCTGATTCTGCAGTACCGCACTTCTAAGCAAGACGGGATAACACCTGTACTCTCATTACCAGGGGAGTCTCTTACCAGACTCCCCTTTTGTTATGTTTTTTGCAGGATTCCTGTTTTTTCGGTGGTTGGAGGCGATCAGAGATTCTACGTCAAAACCAGCGGAATGTATCAGCGGGCGATTTTCTCAGCCTGTATCTGTTTGATCTAATATTCTGAAAGAATTGTAGTCTCAAAATCTTGCGTACTCCAAGGTCGTCAAGGACACAATTCCGGAATCCGTCCCTTTGTGATTTGCGGCAATGATTTGTGCATTGCAACACGGTGTCTGTACGGAGTTGTTTTAAAAAGAGTAAAAAAAAAATTAGCGGGTTTGGGTTCAGAGCCCCAGCCTGGCACGTGAACAAGGAAAACGAATGGCACAGAAAAGACTTTTGCTCATCGCAATCAATTACTGGCCGGAACTGACGGGTATCGGAAAGTATACCGGAGAAATGGCGCAATGGCTGGTGGAGAATGGCTGGGATGTGCGCGTGATCACTGCCCCTCCTTATTATCCTGCATGGCAGATCAGCAAGGAGTATTCCGGATGGCGATATCACAGTGAAAATATGCATGGGGTGAGCATCACCCGCTGTCCGTTATGGGTGCCGTCGCGCGTAAACTGCTTGAAGCGGATCCTCCACCTGATGAGTTTCGGACTGAGTTCCCTTCCCGTGATTCTCTGGCAGGCCTGGCGGTGGCGGCCCGATATAGTCTTTACCGTGGAGCCGCCGCTGTTCTGCGCGCCCGCAGCCCTTCTGGGCGCCAGGCTTGGGAAGGCCCGATCCTGGCTGCATGTGCAGGATTTTGAGGTGGATGCCGCCTTTGGACTTGGTATGCTCCGTTCACGGCGTCTCCAAAAGTGGATTCTGGGCGCGGAGAGGTTTTTGCTGAGGCGTTTTGATCGGGTCAGCGCCATCTCGGAGCGCATGGTGGATCGTTTGAAGCAAAAAAAAGTCGAGAATTCGCGGCGGATGGTGTTCCAGAACTGGGTGGAACTCGACCGTATTCGCCCCCTCCATGCCACTTCACCCTTGCGTGCCGAGTGGGGAGTGGAGGATAACGAGATCGTTATTTTGTATTCGGGAAATTTAGGAGAGAAGCAAGGTCTTGAAATCCTAGTCGATGCTGCCCGTAAGCTTCAGCATCGGTCTGAGTTGGTCTTTCTGCTGTGCGGGGATGGAGCTGCCCGGTCGCGTATCGAACAACTGGCCAAAGGCCTTGCAAACCTACGATTCAAACCATTGCAGCCGGCCGATCGGCTGAACGATTTGCTGAATCTGGCCGATATCCACGTTCTTCCACAGCGTGCCGATGCGGCGGATTTAGTGTTGCCGTCCAAATTGACCAACATGCTGGCCAGCGGCAGGCCGGTGGTCGCGACTGCCAGCGCGGGGACACAGGTAGCTGATTTGGTCCGTGATTGCGGTATTGTGGTTGCCCCGGCAGATTCCACGGCATTGGCTGATGCCTTGTCATCGCTTGCGCAATCTAAAAATCTTCGCCGCGCATTGGGTTTGAAAGCCCGCGCCCTTGCCGAACAGCTCTGGGACAAGGAATACCTGTTGTCGGAGGCATTTCGCATGCCTGCGGAAATGGGCACGGAATATGTTGATGTGCCTATTGGCGAGGTAAACACTGTTTCCCGGTTGAGGCTTTTTTCTCGCGGATGCAAGGAAAAAATATAATCAGACAGAATGTCCTGTCGTAAAGATGCCTTAAGCACTGTTTTCTGCATTGCATTGATGGATTATTCCGAAGATTGCGTTTTCAGGTAGTGTGGGGCAATTTTCAAAATTTTTCAATTTCGGGCCGGAAGCCTCTGTGAAACTGCTCCCGGCATTTTTGAATCGAGAGATTCAATATACGTGTTCCCCGGGAAGAGATGCGTTGCCGTGCCGTGTAATTCCAGGGCTTTTTCTTTCATGCCCGATTCCAGACAGAAACGGATATATTCAAAAAAATATCTGCTGTTTTTCTGCTCGCTGCCTGAAATTCCTTCGAAGATTTCCCTGGCCTTCTCAACATTATTTTTTGAAAGGTATATTTTTGCCATTCCGATTGAGGCATAAAAATCGTAGCCGATATCCAGCGCTTTCCGGTAAAAAATCAATGCATTTTCTTTGTCGTTTAATGTAGAATAACAGTCGCCAATCCTTGTGACAGCTACCTTGTTATTTGGCTCAATACTATGAAATTTCAGCCAATACTTCAAGGCTGTCTCATGCTTTCCCAGGCCCCGGTATGTGTCGGCAAGCCCGTAGACGGCAAATGAGTTGTCGGGATCAAGCAGCTCACAGATATGGAAATATTTCATAGCCTTTTCATACTGTTTCCAAGACTTGTATATCTTTCCCAAAGCTGTAAGCAGCCTACAGTTGGTGGGATCTTCAACCCAGAGCGCGACAAGGTATCTTTCCGCATTGGTGAAATCTTTCAGGCTGAAATACAGAAAACCGAGGCCGGTATTGAGGTAGGGGTTTTTGGGCTGGATATCGAGGCCTTTTTTATAGTACACAATGGCATCAGTTGCGTTCACATTTTGTGAAACATCGCCCAAAAATAAATATATATCCGGATTTTCAGGATCTTTCTTCACCAGAGACTCGAGTATGCCTATTGCCTTTTCGTAATGTCTCTGCGCGGTCAGCGCAGCCACTTTGCGTTTAAGACTGTTGAAATCGGTTTGTTCCAAAGGATGTTTCCCTCCTGTGCTTCCAATTAAATTGCAGCGAAGATAATTTCCCGGTCATTAAATTCAACGATGGGCGTATAGACGAATTGCGTATTGTGTTCTGTTTTTTTAACGGTATCAAATACCTTCCAGCTCTTATCGGGCATTTGCACCTTCAGCATTGCATGGTCGATAAACTGCGTTTTAACCGCAAATATCCGTACCTGTCCGGGGTAATCAAGTTTTTTCAGCATGGCAAAAAGAAAAATGGCAATATCTTTACAGTCCCCCTGCAAATTTTTTGCGACAAATTCCCTTGGAGTATCCCAATGGTTATTGGTTTCCATTGTCGGGCAAGTCAGCTTCCGTATTTCTTCCAGGGTTTCTTCAACCGTAGAGTTGCTCCAACCCTCATTGGCAATTTTATTTCGTATTGACATCAACTGCGGAAAATCAAAGTTTTGAAACGACTTTTGGTCAATATTGTCCTGCCATTTGAGAATGGCTTTATAATAAACTGCCTGCCTTGGAGAGACATTTTCCTCCTGGTTCAGGCCGGTGGTATTGGTTGCAGCGCAGCCGGAAAGGGCCATAAGAAAGAAGAGTAAAAGAGCGACCTGTTTCATTGTGTTGTTCTCCTTTGTCTGTGTTTACAAACAAAGAAGAGCAACTATGATGCCAGCGAAGCACTAAGTAGTTATCTTACTGATAAAGTATAACTAATTCAAATTTTCCCCGATTAATACCAAGAATAACCCTTTCAATAAAAATTGCTCGGGGATGATGGAAAATATGCTCTCAAATAGATGCCATTTTGAAAATAGTTTTATATGAAAGTCTCGTTATGATGCTGGCCAGGCCATACTGAAATGACGAGCTTTCATGTTTTGTTGAGGCTGGTCATTCCGGTCCGGCCATGCTGGTTAGAATCAAATATATACGGAAACATTTTATGCTGGTAGAGCAATGCAGGCCAGGTTGACTGTCAATTATATTTGAATGGGTTTGCCAGGGGTCGGACAAGGGGTAGATGGAAATGGGAACGGCATGGGCTTAAAAAATAAGTGGGGATTCATGCAGCTTCTGTAAGCGTTTGTTCAATGCCTGGCGTGATATTCCGAGCATGCGGGAGGCGACGGCCTGATTGTTCTCAGCCTGCCTCATCGCCTCGGCAACAAGAAAGCCGATAGCCTCCCGGATGGTGGGAAACTTGTTCATGACGGACAGCAGAGAATTTTCGTTCCTCGTTTCCGCCAGAGGAGTGACGTGTCCTTGATAGATGGCAGTGTTGGCAATATGCTCATGAAAGGTTTGCAGGGACAGCACCTTGTCCCGATGCTGGCTCACGGCGTCAAACACCATTCCTTGCAATTCTCTGATATTTCCTGGAAAAGAATAGGTTTGCAGAAGAGGAATCAGTTCCGGCGGAGGCGTGGGGCGTTTTTTCTTCAGCCGGGTTGCGGCCTGCTCCAGAAAATATGCAAGCAACGGCTCAATATCATCGCGGCGTTCACGCAGGGGCGGTATGTTGATGTGGTGGGTGCGAAGACGGAAATTAATATCAGCCCTGAAGCGTTTGGAGCGCTGGGCTTCCCAGAGATCCCGGTTTGTCGCCGTGATGACACGGGCGTTTGACTGTCTGGCACTGTCGGCACCCAGGGGGAGATAGTCGCCGTTTTGCAGAAGCCTGAGCAGCTTGACCTGGGAATGCTCACTTAAATCACCGATTTCATCAAGAAACAGAGTTCCGCCCGAAGCCTTTTCAATCATGCCGGGGCGCGGACGGTCGGCGCCGGTAAAGGCTCCGCGGAGATGGCCGAACAGTGTGTCTGAAAATACGTTATCATCCAGTCCGGCAACATTTACCGTGATAAACGGACCGTTGACATTGCTTAGGGCATGTACGGCTCCGGCAAAGAGTTCCTTGCCTGTCCCGGTTTCACCGGTAATCAATACCGGCTGTCTGGAATCTCTGATCGCCTCAATTTTTTGTAGGAGCGACAGCATTTGAGAATTAATCGTGATAATTTCCGAAATGCGCAGAGGAGAATACCCTTGTTCGCGCTTAACCGCAGTTCCGCCTGCCGTTCCCATTTTCAACGGACTTCCTTTCCGGCTGAATCCTTTGCGTACAGCTCGGCTTCGTTGATCTGATGCAAGAAATCCTTTGCATGATGAACATAGCGGGAGAGCTCCTTTTCGGGGAATCCGGCCACGATCCCCTCAAAGAGGGCGACGGCATCGTCCCGATCGCCGCGCCGCATCTTCATCTCACCGACCTCCAGCATCATTTCGCAAAGGCTTGCGCGGCACATTCCGTATGCTTCCCGGGCAGCCTTCCAGCGCTCGTAATCCATTCCGTGCGGATAATATTTATTATTGCGCTGAAAGTATTCAGCCCGCCCGAGTTCCTGGCTCATCAGGCCCATCAATTCGGTCATTCTGTCGAGATGTCCGGTCTGCCCGGTAAGCGCATAGGCATTTTCCCGCTCTGAAAATTCCAGACGTTCGACCCGGACGAAGTTCCCGATTCTGTCCATTTCGGCAAACAGAGGATCGCCGGCGAGCTGTTTTTCGTTGACACCGGCACAGGCGGTCAGGGAAAAAACCGCAGCAATCACCAGGAGCCAGGCATTAAGTTTTATTAAGAGCACAATCTTTTTCTCCTTGCTGTTCACGACGAAACCGAAATCCCTACCGGAATGGAAGCAGGCGGCCATGTTTATTTCGGCAGCGTATCCGCATCGATTTTATCCCTGTATTCCTGACAGATTTTTTCAACCTCCACCTTTTTCATTTGGGTAAAGGGCTCCATCTGGCCGACGCTGCTCAGAACGCCTTTATTTTCATACCGTTTGATAAGCTCTTCGGTCAGGGCGGCAAACCGGCTGTTATGCTCACGGCAGCGTTTATTCTGAAAGCTTTCCTGTTTCAATGATGCATCCAGCGCCTCGCGTTCGCCTGAAATCTGGGTGATCTGCTGGTTTTTCTCCTTGATGATCCGGTTGCTCTCCTCCCTGAGATTGTCGCTTGAGGTCTGGAGGGAGGCAAGGCGCTCCTTCTGGGAGGCGATCGCCTCCTCATAGGAGTTGCGCATCTCGGTCAGCTTCTTTTCGTTGCCGTCGATGACCTCCTGCAGCTGTTTTTCCTCCTTTTCCAGTTTAGAGGCTTTATCCTCGGTTTCACGATTCCGGCTCTCGCTCTCCTGGGTTTCCCGTCGGCTGGCGTCGCTGATCGCTTTCTGCTCGTTGTATTTTTTCAACAGCAGCTCAGTGCGGGTATTAAGGGAGGCTACCTCGTTGCGGAGCGTCTTGCGTTCCGCATCCAGGCGATAGAGGCCGAACGCGCAGGAGATGAGCGCTGCGGCAAGCAATCCGGCAAGCGCCTTACTCCACCATTTTTTTATAGATAAGACCATGATATTCTCTCTCTTTCTTCTAAAAACGGCCGTTGATGTCAACCTGGAGCATATCGACGGAGCAGGTAGGACCCGATATGACATTGGTGCTGTACCAGCGCGCCCCCAGCCAGACGTTTTTTCCCAGACCGAGCTGACCGCCCAGAATCCAGCCTTTCGCATTGGTGCCGCCAAGATGGAAATCCGAGTCCGTAAAGGCGTCAAGCACCGCATCCGCCTCCAGGTATTTGTAGAATAGCGAAGACTGCCAGTCCCACAATTTCTGCATTGTCGGGTTGCCCACGATGGCCCCGAACTGATAGCCGGTATCCTGCCTCGGGACGTTTTCGCCGGTCAGCGCATTGACCGTGGCGGTATCGAAGCCGACATTCTTGACGTAATCCCCCAGGAAGGAAACCGTTACCGGGTCGAAATTGTGGATATCCGCCCTACCGGTAATATTCAGTTCGTGATAATCGGCGGCAAGACCGAACTTGGTCGGCCCGGAATTGTAGGCATTGATGTTAAAGACGGTATTGCCCTGCTGCTGATACAACGGGACAGTATAGTCATATGGCCCTACGTTGTTGATAACATAGGGGTTCTGTTTTCCCTGGGTATTTTGGAAATCATAATACGCGGTTGCAATCTTGAAGGAATTTTTCTGAGGCGTCGTGTACTGCACGCCCATTTGCCCGCCGAAGAACCATTTGTTCTCCGTGGCCAGCGAAATTTCCTGCAGGGGAAAGACGCCTGCATTGACAAACCCTTTCCAGCGGCTGTTAATGGGGACTTCCAGATTAGTCGCCACCCCTTCGAAATTCAGGTCCGGAGCCCATACGAGATCGGTGGAGAAGAAAGGATTCGGGATACGGCCGCCCCAGAGGTCAAGATTGCTGACCACGGCCGATGATTTCGAAAGCGGACTCCACTTCAGGTAGGCCAGATCGAAGAGCACGTTATCCTTGTTCATGTAATTGCCAAGCGTATCGTTAGTCGAAACAGGGGTGCCCGTATTGCCTGTTGACAGGCGGACGCCTGCTTCAATCTGGTCGTCAACCTCTCCCGTGGCCGAAACGCGCATACGGTAGCGGAACTTGTTCTGGTCGACGGTCCGGTTCAACACCTGGGTCGGATTGGAAACGTTAACGGGCGACGAGTTATTCTGATCAAAGAAATCGCCCTCATAGCGAAGACGGATATCGCCGCCGAAACGGATGCGCTTCGACCAGTCAAGATCCGAAGAGGCGGCGTTTTCACGCTGGACCTCCATTGCAATCTCATCCTTCATCTCCTGTTTGACCTGGCGGCTCACCTCTTCCTTTATATCGTGGGAGACGGGACCGCTCGTGGCCGGTATATACTGCTGGCCCTTCGGCACCACAATTGTGATCGGCTTCGGCTGCGCCGGCGGTTGAGACTGAGCCTGGGCCAGGGCCTGTTCCTGCGCCTGCTGCACCAGTTGCGCTACTTCGTTTTTATGCCGCGCAAGGAGCTGGGCGGCTTCGTCGGCTGTGATGATATTTTTGGCCTTGAGCAGAGTGATAATCTCTTCGGTACTGTCTGCGTGGGCGGCTGAAGGATGCAGGCCTGCCGAAAGCATGCCGGCAAGGATCAGCAGGCTGATCCGCCCCTTTCCTCGTTTCTTCATCAGATTCATCAGATAACTCCTAAAAATTGGCAACGCTTCAGGGGCTCCACACGGAATACCGCCGTAAAGTTGCAGTCTGGGGTTTTAGTAAAATTCTCTCAAAGCGACGCCGAAGGGCCCCGAATCATCCCTGAAGAGAAACGGCAAATCGCATCACCTTCGGCATTCCCGGCGGCGGAGCCTCGAAACCATGGGCTTCATCCAGGGCCTTCCTGACCGCCCCGTCGATCTTTTCACTGCCGGAGGATTTAATAATCGAATATTTCGTTACCTTGCCGTATACGTCCACCATCACTTCAAAGGTGACTTTTTCCCATTTTCCCGGCGGAATGCCGCCTTCCTTCTGGATGATATCATTGGCGGTCTTCTGCAGATCCCTGCTGACGACGCCTGCATACCAGCCATACAGCGACCCTGCATTTTTTCCTCCCGTTCCGCCGATAAGGTTGCTGCCGCCCCTTTTGGCCTGTAGGCCGAAGGCGTCGCTTCCAAGTCCCGCATTCGTATCAAGCCCAAGGTTCTGGGGAGGCCGCTCCGGAGTCGCCTCCTCGGGCTTCTCGGCCGGCATATCTTTGGGCGTATCTATCTTCTCCTCCTGCTTGATCGGCTCGGGAGGCTTTTCGACGACCTTGGGAGGCGGGGGCGGCGGAGTGACCAGAGTCACCACCTGCATCTGCTGCTTGGGTCCGCCGCTGTCGTTATGCAACAGGAAATTGACGGCAAAGACCAGACCGACAACCATTGCAACCGCCACGCCGCCGACAACCAGATAGATGCGGTTCGGCTTCTTTTTTTTGGGAGCCATTCGGATTTTCTGCATGGGGCGAGCGCCTACTTGACAAGACGGCTGGTGACCAGGCCGAGCTGGTGAATCTCAAGACGCTGCAGGAGATCCAGGACCAGCATAACAGACTGGTACTGCACAGCGGCGTCTCCTTTGACGATGACCGGCAGGTCGGGATCAGCGGCCTTATACTGGCGCAGTGAGCTTTCCAGTTGTTCCATGGTGACCGGATAGGCATCGAGATAGAAGGACCCGTCGGCCATGATGCTGATGGCTTTAGTATGGGATTTTGCAAGACTCGGCGTGTTGCTTGCCTTGGGCAGATTCACCTTTATCCCCTGCACGGATGCTGTAATGGCAACCACGAACACGACCAGCAGCACCCAGGCCAGATCAAGCATGGAGGTGATGTTGATTTCGTCATAGGCCGCATGGTCGGTATAGATCGATCGTCTCATTTTTCCTCTCCGTGATCTCTGTCGACAAGCATGATGAATTCATCAATGAAGATACCCATGTCGGCGGTCTGGTCCTTCATCTTGCCGCTCAGGTAGTTGTAGCCGAACAGCGAGGGGATGGCGACAAGCAGGCCGCAGACCGTGGCGGCAAGGGCGGAGGCCACGCCGGGGGCAATGGCCATGATATTGGCATCCCCGGCCTGGGCCATACCGGCGAAGGTATTCATAACCCCCCAGACCGTGCCCAGCAGGCCGAGAAACGGACCGCCCGAAATGGCCAGGGGCAGGATCATCATCCAGTTATTGAAGCGTTTGGTCTCCTGGATGTAGCTTCTTTCCAGGGAGGCCTTGAAGAAGTCAATCTCTTTTACGGTCAGCAACGGATGGACCGCATTGCCCTTATTCTGAAACATCGCGGTAATCGTTTCATGGCCGAACTGGTAGATGCGGTACAGAGGCGAGTTGTCAAAATTATCAAGCTCGACATCGTGGGCAACGGGGCTCTCAAGTTGGGTGAAAGTCTCCCAGAAAGCCTTGTTGCTCTTGCCGGTTAAATAAAAGAAGATGGTCTTGCTGACCAGAACAAGCATCGCGCACGACCCCAGAAACACCAGGATGCAGATAACCGCCCAACCATCGAAGGTGATGTTTGCGGCGATGGTCTTCATATAGACGGCAGGGTTGAGACCGCCTCCTCCCCCGCTCACCTCCGGGCCGTAGCCCACCAGCTTGCCCTGCATGCCCTGAGAGGCGAAAAGCGTCTTGATCCAGGCGGCTGAGCGCACCTGTCCGCTGATTTCAATCTCGTCGAGGTCTGCGGCCAGCTGATGGCCTTCACCTTGCGGCGCGCCGAAGACCAGATCGGCGGTCAGCATGGGGATCTTGTCCGGCAGCGGAGCGCCTGCAACCTCCTGGCCGTCGATAAACAGGCTGAGTTTTCCTCCGGGCCGGGCAGTCACCGCCAGGTGATGCCACTCGTTCTGGCTGAGTCCGGCACTGCTTTCGGCCTGGACGGCAGTGCCGCCGTTTGCGATGCGGGTGTAGACTTTCGGGCCGTCAACACCTACGATGATTCCTTTCCCTTGATCCATCTGGGAAAAAAGGTATCCGTCGGCAACCTGATGGTTGATCTTAATCCAGGCGGATAGGGTGAATCCTTCGGCAAAACTCAGACTGGGGGAAGAGGGGACGGTGATGCCGTCCTTGCCGCCGATAAGCGATATTCCGCTGCCGACAACGGACGGCAGGGCCTGTCCCCCGGAAAAATGCGAGGCGTTGTTTTTATTAACCGTCACATCCTGGGGAGGCCCCTGGGTCTCGCTGAGGTGATAGACAAGGGCCTGGCCATTGGAAAACACCCCGATCTTGTCCTGACTGTCCACAGCCTTGTCATTGCCATAATAGACAAGGATATGGTTGTCCTGAGAATTTGCCTTTAGTTCAGGGACCTTGACCCAGATGAGAGCTATCTCGTTAATGGTATCGAAGGTATCGATCTCATACTTCAGCATGGTTTTATCGTCCGAGGCCACAAAACGGATGTCGCCGCCGTCGGGTTTGGCTTTTTTAAAATCAAAGTTGCCGGGATGCAGCCGGATCAGTATGGGGACGTTGGCCACCGCCTCCTGGATGTCTCCGTTTTGTGCCGTGGTGTCGAAGTCGATGCTGCGGCGCAACTTCCAGTTGTCATCCCACCAGGCACTCGCTGTCGTCGCATACAAAAAGAGGGCACAGAATACTGTAACGCCAAGCCCCAGAAACGATCGGTCATGCAATCTATTTTGTTTGAAAAACTTAAATACTTTCATCAACGCTACCCCTTGAATCTGAATTATTTTGTTCTGGTTTTTGGATTACATCGTCACTGAAGCCCTCAAGCTTGAAGACAAGCATTTTTACGTTGAGGCTCTCGGCCATTTTGTTCACCGATTCCGCTATCGACTTATCGTTTGCAAGGACCTGCTGCTCCATGGATTGCGATGTCGACTGCGATCCGGATACCGTGCTGGCGCCGGTCAGGGCGCCGAGACTCGGCCCGGCCTGCGAGGCCACCGGCACACCCACCCCAGTGTCCGAGAAGTTGATATTTTGCGCGTTCAGGATCTTGGTGGCGGCCAAGATTACATTGCTGGCGGATATTCCGGCCTCGCCGGCGTCGATGACCCCCTCCCAGGCAATAAGCGAGATCATCCCCTGATCGGGAGCCGTTAAGGGGCCGGGCCCGTCGGGATCGGCGGTCAGGGTCCGGATGCCGCTTCCGGGCGCCGGGGCGCTGTAGCTGGCGACCAGCTTGCCGCCGACATCGAGATAACCTGAGGCCATGGGACTGACAGAGGTCTTCGAACCGCGTCCGGCCTCGATATTGCCGTGGTCGCTCAGCATGAAGATATCGCCGCCGAAGTAGGTGACGACCCGGGATTCGTTGACGTTGATGTCGCTTTCGGCAAAGATATCGATATTTCCGCCTCCCTCCGTCAAAATGCCCTTCGAGGTGTCCTTATTGGCGTTGATGATCGAGGTTCCGACATCGATCTTGCCTGCGGCCAGGATGTACAGATCATCCTTGCCGGACGTCGTCTTGATGGTAGACTGGGTCATGGAGATATTGCCGCTGCCGGTCTTTTTCCCGCCAAGCAGGGGGGCGATGAGCGTATCGAGCATTTGCTTCTTCAGGCGGGCCGCCGAGTTTTCGTCTTCCGTTTTTCCTGTGGCCATGAGCGTGCTGAATTCTTTGCCATAGCTGGTTAAGGCGCTGAAAAATCCTGCCAGCTGTTCCTTGCTGGTTTCAAGTTCATAGCCGGAGATGACCGCAATATCGGCCCCCTTGTAGCGATCATAGCTATCCACGTCACTGCTCGTGAACAGGGCGCTGTTGGTGCTGCCTCCACCGATATTGCTGCCGGTCGACTGGATACCGCTGGTAGTGCCGAGATCGATGGAGTCGCCGGCCTGCACAATAAGGAAACCGCGACCGGCCTGATTGATACCCAAAGAGCTTTCGGAAATATTCTTGCCGCCTGAGGGCAGTTGGCTCAGATCCCGGCCCGCGCTGATCAGGGAGACATCCCCCTCATTGGTATTCTGGCCCCAGTATTCAATCTCGCGGATATCGCGTCCAGCGGAGATATCGGCCAGTTTCGGAACCAAAAGAGCAATGTCTTCGATATCGCGGCCCGCCGCGACCACAACGGGAGTGGTGTCGCCGGCATGAAGCGGAGTGCCGGCGGTGGTGCCGGATTGCAGAAGAGTTTGTTTGCCGGAGTAGTTTGTCCCCTGATTGCCGTATACCGCAGACGGATCGGCGGCTGACATAATGATTGGGGAAATATCGTACGAACCAGCCGCAAGCCCTGCCGTAACCATGCCGCTGATATCGCGGCCGGCGATCAGGTTGAGCTGCCCAGCGGGTGAGGGAGTCATGATCAGAAGTCTTTTGCCCGTGGTGAAAAGGATATCCTGGGCCGCGGTTATATCGAGGGACGATGGCAAGAGTCGATAACGAAATGAGGAATCATCCGTGACGAAACTGTCATTGCCGCTGATCAGCACATCGCCCAGGGCGGCATGTATGTCGACCGTGGAGTCTTCATTGTAGTTCAGCAGCCAGGTTTTCTGCATAGTAGTGAGGGCCGGATTGCAGATGGTTCCCAGAGAGACATTGCCCAGGGCCTGAATTGTGAGATTGCCGGCACCCAGCTCTATAAGAGTTTGATTCCCTGACGACGAGCTTACAGGCCTGCCGAAATCCGCCAGGGAGGTAAGGCGGATATTACCATCTGCAGCCAGAAAGCGTCCGGAGATCGGGCCGTTGGTATAGACGGTGAGATCCCCGCTGCCAAAAGCCCCGATCTGGCCTTTGACAGCCGCGGCCTTCATAGCAATACTGCCGCCTGCCATGGTGGCGATATCATGGGTGGCCTGGCCGGTCACGGCACCGTTCATAACACCCTGCACGCCATAGTTGGCGCCATATTCCGGGACTGTCCTGAGGCCAAGATAGCTCGCAGTCAACTTGTCGTTATAGGTATAATCCCAGCCCGAACCGTCGGACTGTTGGAGCGCATTACCGGTGATATTCCCGCCAGCCGCCAGGCTGATACTGCCGCCATCCCGATACTCCCAATACCGTTCCAGCGCATAGGTGCTGAGGTTGGAACCATATTGCGTATTAAGAAGGGGAACGAATTCCGGAAGTTCCTCGACAGTCGGAGCCCGGCCCGTGGTGCGGATGGCCCCGTACCAATTTTTACGGGAGGTATCCGTATAGGCATTTATATTGATATTGTTCCGCACCTGAAGGCTGATGTCGGAGACGGCCGTCTGGATAATTCCGCCCTGCAGGTCAAGGTCGCCGCCCACAGAACCATGGATGGCGCCGTCAAAGGAGGCGAGATTGTATCGGTTCGTACCGGGCATGTAGTTCAAGGGACTGGCATTCGGCGAGAGTGCGAAGATGGTGACGTTGTTGCCGGCTGCAAAGGTGATGTTGCCACTCTCCGTATAGATCAGATTGCCGCTGCCGTTCTTGCCGACGGTAAAATTACCGACACCGGCCTGGACTGCAGTCAGACTCGAACTTCCCATATCCGCGCCGGCGATAAAATTGAAATCCCATGAATTGCGATTTCCATTTACTGGCGGGATATATTGGTTTTCATAGGTGAGCGGATTCATGACAAGGGACGATTGCGGCGCATCGATAATGTCGGTGGCAACATTCAAATCTCCCGCCGCCCTGAAGGTAAGGATGCCGGGCGTGCCGTTCGGCATTCCGGCGGTGAAGGAGTCAAGGGTATTCAGACCGGAAGTAAGCGTCATACTGCCATTGCTGCTCCGTACCTCGATTTCGGGGATGAATGTAATGGAGGGGTATTTCAACAAGGCCTGCGTCATGGCCGTCCAGTCATTGCTGATGTCGCTTATATACTGGCTGATATTCGCTGCGGTAACAGTGGAGTTCTGGTAGACGCGGAAGGCGTCGACGCTGGTCTGGGAGGCCCCGTTAATCTGTCCATCGAGGCGCATTGCATTACTGGCAATGACATTGCGCGAGGCGCGGAAGGTGACCGTCCCCCCGCCGCCCGCACCGGTAACATCGATAAGCGAAGCGCCTGCGCCTGAAGTCAGGGTCTTCACCGCGCCGTTTTCGCTGCCCAGAAAGACGCTTCCTCCCGTGGCTGTGCTTCCGTAGCCCTTGGCAAGGATCCGGCCCGAGGTCTCCAGAGTGAGGTCGCCTGCCGCGGAGATTTCCACCGTGCCGCCCTTATTCTGAGCTGAAGCATCGATTGTGCCGAAGATATCGACGGTCCCTTGATCGGCAGACAGGATGAACGTGTTGGTCTTCACCGTGTCCGTGCTGCCGATCGTGATATTGCCATTGCGGGCACGCAGGTTGACCAGATCGCCAAAGCCGCCGGCGGCGATCGTGCCGGAAAGGGCTCCGAAATTGGCAATGGCATTGGTGTCGATGGTAATCTGGGCGCCCTGCACCGTCCCGTTTAGGGCCACTCCGTTCTGGGGAGCAGACAGGGTGATTGCACCTCCTGTCTGGCCGACCGGCGCCGATGTATCGATAAGAGTGGAAGCGTCTATACTGACCACACCCGTGCCGGACTGCATGTTGACCTGGCCGCCGTCAAGGGAGATGACGTTGTCATAGAGGACTCCGCCGACAGTCACGGGAAAATTGAGATTTCCCCCCGACGCCAGTATGCTGGACCCTTTGACAACGATATCCTGTTTGGCCTGAAAATTCATAAGACCGCCCGGTATATCGAAGAGAGCGTTATTGAGATATATATTCGCACCGCTAACGGTCAGATTGCCCGGGACGGCCATGGCGGCGCCCCCGGCCTGGCCATTGCCTGCCATGAAGACATTGCCGCTGCCTCCGTTTATCTGGAAGCTGCTTAAGGTGTAGGAAGATGATCCGCTGCCGTTATTGCTGGGGGTGGCCTGCAAGTCCGCAATATAGCGGGCGGCGCTGAAGGAAAGCGACCCGCCGGCGTTGAGGCTGGCAGATAAAGTTCCCGTGCCGTTGAAGACCGTATCGCCGCTGCTGGCAACATTCACTGCTTTAAAGCTATCGAAAATCAGATTTCCCGGCCCAAAGGAAACGGTTGCCGCCGCCAGGTTGATGGTATTGCCGTTGAACGAACTGGCTCCGCCGGATACGGCATTGCTGTTCAGCAGACTGAGCGTTCCGCCAGCGCTGATATTTACGGTCGACAGACTGTTGTCGACGGTGATGCGGGCGCCGTCCATGGTGAGATCGCCCTTGGCCGCAAGATTGACATTGCCGAGGAAGATCATGTCGCTTGCGCTTTTCAGCCAGACCGTATCAATGGACTTGAAGGCGTCCAGCATGGCCGAGGAGAGATAAAAACCGGTGTTGTTGCGGACACCTGTGTAGGAGACAGGCTCGAAGTAGAAAACACCGCTGTTGGCCTGAAATGCACCATGATCGACCTGGATATTTCCGGTAAATGTATTGGCGGAAAGATTGTTGATATTGAAATTCAGGGCATCCGAGGCATGCAGAAGTGTGTTGCCCGCCCCATAGAGGGCATTGGCATTCAGCGACAAGGTTCCCGGCAGGCCGGAGGCGTCGCCCTTTGCATAAATCTGAACCCCCGGTTGCAGGGTAATGGAATTGGTTGCCGTCACGTCCACCTGCGGAACACCTCCGATAATGCTTCCTGCCATGAAGGTGACGGTATTCGTTTTGGCATCGCCGATCTGCACTGACCGCAGGCCGCTGTTGTCGATTGCCGTGGTGTCAATCGTCAGTGCGCCGGTCATCTGAGCCGGAAGCGCCGTATTAAACGACAGATTGCGCAACCAGTCGGCATCGAGCTGCGAAGAAGCGGTTGAAAGGCTGATATTCTGCCCGCTCAAGGCCAGCGTTCCGCCGCTGTAGCCGGCCAAGGCATCGGCAAGCAGCGGACCTGCAAGCAGGGTCGTGCTTCCGCTTACCTTCACCTGGCCGGCATCGCCGGCGATGTACTGCATTGTGTTAAAATTTCCTTCAGTCAGGACATCGCTGGCCTTGCGGATGATAAATCCTGAACGGAGCGGAGAAACCGCTCCGATGGACCTATCGCTTAGAGAGCCTGCTATCATGGTATAACCGGCCGACGTGACAAGCTGTTGGCCGGGCTGCATGGCCTGGCCGCTGTTTTCGATGATCATGGCGCCGGGCAGGAAGGCGAACTGGGCGGGCAGCAGCGAATAATAGCCCGGCTTCAGGCCCGCCGTCCCGTCAAGGTAGACTGTCGGTCCGGGGAGGACGACGGAGTTGTCGGGCAGGATGACATAGCGGTTTGCCTTTCCCAGGGGATTGACGGTGCCGTCGTAGCCGGGGAGAAATTGGTAGGCGAAGATGGAGCCGCCGCCGCCGACGTCGATCTTCGCGTCCGACGACTGAGTAATGACGTTCGCGGAGACCGTTACCGACTTGTCAGGGGAGGCGGTCACGGATAATGAAGGCGTATAGTCGTTGTTATTGTTTTTATCAGATACGGTCCAAACCCCGTTGTCCAGCATGCCATAGAGGGTCATACCCTGACCGCGTGTGGAGAGAATGCTGCCTTCGCCCAGGCTTATGCGGTTCTGGGCTGTCAGGCTAATCGTGCCCATGGGGGCGGCAAGCACCCCGTTATCTTCGATGTCTCCGGCCTGAATGCTCAGGCTGCCGCCGGCGGAATAGATGGTCTGCGGCAGGGGCTGATCCGAAGGCAGGATGGTGACTGTAGTTCCTTTCCCAGGCAGGAGATTGCCGTTTGCATTGGTCTGGCCGGCCGTGATGGCAAACTTAGACGAATAGATTGTATTGGTGCCATCCTGGCTTGTCGAATTAGCCACGGAGGCATGCATGCCGGGGTAAATGGCTGAGGCCTGCAGGGTGAGATTGCCAGCCGTTTGCAAGGCCCCCGACCATCCGGTTTTGTAGAAATAATCGTAAAGCCGCAGGTCGTCGGCGGCCTTCATCGTAGTGCCGGCAAAGCCCGAAAGGGCGACATTTCCCTGGATATCGATAAAATCACCGGCAAGCGAAAGATTCGCCGTTCCGGTGCTTGCCGTCGCGAAGGTTCTCATGTTGAAGGTGTCGGTGTCAGTATCGGGAACAACGTTCGATATCTGAAGCCAGGAAGAGGAAAGAGCGATGTTCTGGCCGCTGGAGCCGACTATGGCCGAGGCATTCAGGCGCAGGCCGCGATTGGCGGCAATGGCAACGGTCCCATTTGGGGGAGCTATAAAACTGATCTCCTTCATGGAGGAGAAGGACAGGTCATCAAAACCGTTGTTCAGCCAGCCGGAGACGGTATCCGCCTGCAGGGCCAGTCCGGAATATCCTGTCTTTGTAATGCTTAAGGAACCACCCGGCAGCCAGGGAAGAACGGAAGCGCCTCTGAGTACGCCATGGCTGGTGAAGTTGTTTTGAAAGGCGATATTTATACTGCCTGCAGCAGCTGCCGTCGTGGTCTCGACTATTTTTCCATTTTTATTCACCGAGAGGTTGTTCACGGCCTGCGAGCCGGAGACATCAATCAGGCTGCCCGGATTCAGAACAATATCTTCGCCGGCCGTTAAAGAAACGGTGCCTCCGGCCAGGACGGACATATTGAGAGCCTGATTCGGCAGGGAGCTATTCAGATCAAGCAGCGCCGTTCCGGAGGAATCCACCGTGGCATTGGAAGCCAGGACCACATTCCCTGCTATTGCGTTCACTGTAATATTGCCCCCCGGAGCCTTCAGGTCTCCGGCAAGGTTCACTCCTAAGCCTTGCAGGGAGATGCTGCCCTGAGGGGCCGTGGACAGGGAGGTGGATTGTTCAATATTCAGGGAACCCGTGGAATTGTCATTAACATAAATCTTTTGTGCGGCGGCAAGGGTAAGCGAGTTCGGTCCGAAATCGTCCGGCCGAGATGTCACCGTGGCGGTTTGATCAATCTGATAACCGGAGGCCGTCAGGACCGGTCTGGCCAGCCGGGCAGCGGAGGGAGCAAGGCTGACGCCTGCCTCCACCAGGAGATCGTCTGCGCTCTGCAGGCTGATATGGGTGAATCCGGTGCCGGAAAAGCGGTTGTCTGCCAGGACAAGATTATAGGCCAGGTTGGCCGGCAATGGATCCGTGGCCTGAAAACTCGCCGGCAGGGAAGTGCCGCTCTGGGCAAGCGTCACTTGTCTGGCCCAGAGGGACAAGGAACCGCCTTCGGAGCCCTCCAGGGCGAGACCGCTCAGGCGTCCGTCAGGCTGCACGGTATCCGCTTCCATTGCAATGCTTCCGGCCTTCCCTCCGCTGATCGAGTTATCGGCATTGATCGTATAGCCGCCATTCACATTGATCGAACTGCCGCCGGCAAGGAGGATTTCCCCGCCATCCGTCGGATTTCGATCTATAAGATTGACGCTGCCCCCAAAGGTGAAACCGGATTTGACAGGACTGCCGGATTTGGCGGCCGAGTTGTCCAGGCGCTGACCGCTGACGTCGATGCTGCTGCCGTCGGCAATAAAGATCCGGTCCTTGAGTTGCGGGGAAATTCCCACAAGCGTAAAGCCGACGGTTCCTGAGGGGATGCGTATAGAACCCCACTGTTCGATACGCTGGGCTTGAACGTTGATCGAACCGAGATCTGCCAGCGTCAGTTTCGCATCATCATCCACCTTGACGGTCGTATTGGCGTAGAGATTCAGGTTGCCGAGACCGGAGGCATTGATGCTTTGGGCTGATATCTGGCTTATCCGGATGGGGTCGTTCTGGTCCGGCAAGGGGGAATCTCCCGTGACTGAAGTCGGTGCGACCTCATTTTTAATCTCAATGGCCTCAGTCTTCAGATCATTGGTCTGCAAGGTGATGAATCCGCCGGCAGACTGGCCGATCGTGAGCGTTCCGGCCTGGGGAACCTTGCGGCCAATGGCGGCAAGATTGCCGTTCTGGTCCGTGGGGTCTGCCAGGAGGTTCTGGTAGATGCCGGTTACAACCGAGGCATTCATCGTGCCGTCGAGTACAACCTTGCGGGCGATAAGACTAAGGGTTCCCGCATCGGACCCTTGAGTAAAGGCGGAGAGATAGCTGAGATAGGGCGATGGGCCGCCGTAATAGAGGCCAGTCCAGGTGTCGGTGACGCCGTAGCGTTGATAGGTTTTTGAATAAGTTCCCAAAACCTCGTCGATGGGAACTCCGGCAGGCATATTCTGCAGGCTATAAATGTTGTTGCCGACACGCACCATGGTTGCCGGAAAGACACCGGCGCTGTAATTCAGGCCGCCTCCCGAAAAGTTGAGTGAAGCACCCTGGTTGACAATGACGTCGCTGGCGTTGCCGGTTGCGGTCAAGGTGATTGTGCCGCCTTTGGTGGTCATCTCCGGGGCGGATTTCGGCATGGATGAGAGGTAGCCGGAAATATCGGCAAAGGAAAGGCCCGTCGTGATGTCCACCTGTACCGTCTGGCCCTTGAGCGGACCGTTTTTGTACAAAAAGGCGTCGCGCAACTCCTGACTGTTAAGCTGGACATCGACGATCCTGTCATTGGCCGTGAGATTCACCCAGGATCCATCGACATCGATGGAACTGCCGTTCTCCATAATAACCCGATTCAGGGCGGTGAGACTGACATTTCCACCGGGGGCTGAAATCCGGCCATAGTGATCGATGGTGCCGTTATTGGCGCTTATGGTGATCTGGCCCTGTTGAAACTGGGTCGGATCGATCACCATGCGGGCCCCCGACTGGTCGACCGGTGTTTCGGTAAGGCTTCCCGCGCCAGTGGTCACCCGGTTTGTCGCAACCAGCTGGATCACGCCGTTTTTCTGCAGCGCTGTGGTGGCCCGGATCAGCCCATTCTGATTGACTACGCTGCCGTACATGTTGGACGTGCCCATATCCGTTACAATCTGGCCGCCTGCAAAATTCGTGGCCGTACCGGAAGTGCCGAGTCCCTGCACGGCGTAATTGAACACTGCGAATTGACTCTGTGAAATCGCCACCTGGCCGCCTGCCAGTAGAGCAACGTCCCCGCCCTGGGCGGTAATGGTGCCGTTGTTCTCAACCTGCGGTCCGATCAGAAAGACCGAGCCGAGGCTTCCGGCCGTGATCGTGCCGTGATTGGCGACCGTGGCGTTGAGCGGATAGGATGGGGAGTAGGTGTAGGTTTCCGTGCCGCCCTGGGAAAAATCGGGAAGGCTCAAAAAATCCGACTCTTTAAGGTTCAGGGCCGAGGCAGTCAGGCTGTGGACGTTGATCTGGGAGCCGGGACCGAAGAGAATGCCGTTCTGATTCAGAATATAGACCTGGCCGGTGGCCCTCAGGCTGCCGTAGATCTGGCTGTAGCCGTTGCCGGTGACCGTGTTCAGCACCTTCCAGCTTGAGCTCTGCTGGTCAAAATTGACAGAGGCCTGGCTGCCGATATCGAAATTCTGCCAGTGGATGACGGCCTTGGGCTGCCCCTGATGGACGGTCATATTGGCCCCGGAGCGGGCTATGCTGTCGATGCCGGTGATCACCGTTTCGCCGGACGGCAGGGCATTGGCGGCTGGCGGCAGTACGGACGCCGCATTGCCGTAAAAGCCCGGAATATACGTCGGCCCGGCGCCCATCGCGGTATTGGCACCCATATCCAGGATTGCCAACTGCATTCCCAGAATCACCAACTGTTTGATCACACCCGGATATGTCTTTTTCATCACCCGTCTCCATCCTCTGGTTTTCGCATGCCGAATTGGATTTCAGCACCGCCTGCTTATCCGCCCGACTCTCTTTCCCAGGATACGAACCAGTGAAAAAGCGAGACGTTTCTTGCGCGAGGCAGCCCAGCCACCCGGAGTACGGGTCTGCAGCTTTCCGTCACCAGATTGCCCTGGTTTTGGCTTTTTACTCTTCTGTTCCCTCTGGTAATGCCGCCCTTAATACACAGTTAAAAATGCGATTTAACAAAAAAATAAAACATTATATCCCCTGCTCTCACATTATCCATGGCCCTCAGTGCCCAGGCCAGATCCATCTCGTAATCGACATAGTTGGTTATCAGACCGCGCAGGCCCAGGCCAGTTCCCTGGAGATTATAACTGTCGGCCTGGCCGGTAAGGGGATCCATGATCGACAGGTAGGCGATATCGTAAAAAATAAAAGGACGACTTTCAAACTTGTAGGATGGAGAAAACGGAAGGTGATCGGCCAGATTGGGGCCACTGAACTCCACCGTCGAGTGGATCGCGTTGTCCCCGGCGCTGGAACTCTCCTGATATCCCCTGACGCTCTTCATACCCCCGGCCATATACTGCTCATTGGAAATGAGCGGCTGATCGGCAAGCTGGCCGTCCAGCTTGACAAAGAGGCTCGTTTTCCATGGCAGTTTCTGTTCGCGTTCCACCCCTGCGGTGAGGTAGATATAGTTCGCATTAGCCCGGAAGCGTTTAACCTCGAACTGCTGCTCATCGGAGACCAGCCCCCTGAACGACATATTCAGCGCGGAATTGAAATTTGTCGTCCCGCCATCGTCGGCCAGGGAGGAGTTATAGGCAAGATTGAGCGGCAGATAGGTGATCGGTGTTTTTAGATTTTGATCGTAAAATGTGGACGTTTCGTCAAAATGTTTGTAATCGGCACCCAGCGACACATTGTGCGTATACAGCTCATAGGGGGCCAGCGGCATGACATAGCGCGTCCCGAGCACATAGCCTTTTCCCTGCATCTGGAAACCCTCGCCGAAGGCGGTGTTGCTGTCGGACCAGACGGAGTAAAAGACAATCCGATGGTCCTTGTTCAGGGGATTCGGCAGCACGTATGATCCTGCCAGCACCTCGACCTCGCTTGGTTTCTGCGGGGAGGTCTGGTACTGCAGGGATATGGAATGATCCTTTTGCCACAGGTTGTCATAGCGGAGAAGACCGTTGAGGCGCAGGTCGGTGGTGCCCGGCGAATTCCGGTTGTTGAGTTCCAGGCTGCCGTGGAGCGGCATTTCATCCTTCACCTTGAGATCCACATCCACCGTGCCGAAATCCTTCCCCGGCGACAGCGACGGCTCTACCCGCAGGTCGGGATTGCGGTTGGCGTTCAGCAGTTCATCCTGAAGATGGGGCAGGTTGAGGACCTTTCCTTCCTGTACCGAGGGAAGCTCCTTCTGGATATTCTCCATGGTATAGTAGTTGTTGCCGGTGACACGGACCCTGCGGATGGTGCTTTCAACAACCTCAAGGCGCACCATGCCATCCGTAAGCGTCTGTTCCGGAATATTGACTAAAACCGTGGGGTACCCGAGCTTATGGTAGGTATTTTCCAGCCCCGCCCTGGCCTTTTCAATATCGTCGGCGGTCTTGTCCAGACCGATAAAGTTCTCCAGTTCCGTCTGAATCGTCGGAGAACTCCTGAAGGGCGAGTTCGGGTCATCATCGAGGGGCTTGTCAGGCAGGAGGGTATTGCCCTCCACCATGAAGCCCTTTATCTCGAAATGCGGGACCTCCTCGTCTGCCGCCGTGGCCGGCATGCTCCCGCAGGACATGAAGAAGAGCAGCAGGAGCAGGATGGCGGCTCTGCCCGGCAATGCCCGGCCTGCCGCTATGATCGAAGAAAAGTTCATTGGCCCTGATCTGCCTTTTTTCTCTTGGTAAGGACGCTGTCAAGTTTATAGGCAAGCGTCGTGGCATTCTGTACACCTGACAGTTTTTCAACTTCGGTACCGTCGGGATTCAACACCAGGGTCAGCGGAAAGCTCTTCTGCTCGAACCGTTCGGCATACTCGGGGAATTTCGCCGAGTCAATTTTTAACCAGACAAAGGAGTCCCTGAGAGGGTCCAGCGAGGGATCGGGGATGACTTTTTCCAGCATCTGGTGGCAGTATTTGCACCAGTCGGCGTAGAGCAGCAGGACCACGGGCTTCCCCTGCTGCCGCGCCAGTGCGAGCCCCTTGTCGAAGTCCTCCTGCCAGTTGACAGGCGTTGCTGTCGTTTCCTGTCCGGGAGCGGTATCCGGCCGTGTCGTCACATCGCAGAGCAGGGTTTCGCCGGCAAAGCTTTGGCCGTAATCGACGGTGAAGGTGTCGGCATCCACCGCCGAGACGCGGCCTGGCAGGCCGCCCACCCGTTTAATCAGCTGGCCCACATGGATATCCATTTTCACTTCAAAAGTCTTCTTATCCAATGTCCGGACAGATCCCAAGACCACCCCCAAGGGAACTTTCATCCCTTCAGAAGCAGCAGAAACGTAGAGTGTCACCATTTTATCGTTGGCTGCCTGGACAACACCCGGGAAATTACTATCCTGGCCGACAGGAGCTCCCTTGACGGGCTTTATGCCGTACAGTGCTTTAAATTGTTCAAGGGGCATCTCCCGGGTGCGCGGTAAAGTGATATGCGTTGCCATCGTCAGATAACGGTCTTTGGGAGGAAAATTTTCAATCTCCTGGCTCGGCAGTTTCAGCTCGGTGGGATGATCAAGGGAAAGTTCGCCGGCTCGTCTGGCGATGTCCACGGCGATTTTCTGCTCCAGGGGATCGAAGGGCCTGGATTGAAGAGCTTCAGGCGTCTGGGCGACCGTAAATTTTGCGGGCCTGTAGCTGTCCCGCAGTTCAAATATCGGAGATTTTGCCGCCTTGTCATCTCCTGCAACAGCGGCAAGAGTCGTTTCAACCAGACTGCCATCGGCAAGATGGCAGGTAAAGTCGGCCTGGATCGGGTCGCCCGGCCGGACAGCATGATCCTGTCCCGCGCAACCGCTGAGAAGCAGACACAGGAGTGCTGCAAATGCTTTGATGGATATACCGATTTTCATTTTATCTTTTCCTCAAAAAGTGTGAAGGATGCTAAGTGATTTTACAGTCCATGTGTTTACACAAAGATTGTTATATGGGTACCAGGATATGATTAGAAAAAGGTTACGAAGGGATTAGGCCGGTGAATTTGCGGCCTTGCCGATTTTGATCGAGGGTATCGGACTGCTCGGGGGGAGATCGTTAACTCCAGCGATATTTCTTTGCCGACTGATAAAGAAATCCAAGTAAAGGGCTCATGATAATAGTCCAGATTATCCCTGAGTAGCCAAGTTCAAGCAAAGTCGATGGGTGAACAAAATGCCGAGCCGCAAAACTTGCAATGAAGGAAACGATAAATATTCCAAGGCTTAAGCCGCCTGATAAAGCCAGGAAGCGTAGTCGGCTGATCCCCATCTGGGGAATGATGCGCCGTAATGACACAAAGCCGAGGGTTGAAAGTTCAGCGATGCCAAGAGCGACAACCATCCCGGAAGCGCCATAAAGAGAAGAAGCCCCGAATCCTAGAACAGCCACGAAGCTTACCTGAAGAAACAACGGCATGGCCATGATACGCGCTGTGTTGGTAAATTGGGGCAAGATCATCGGCAATTGCAGCTGTGCGCTCAGAACCGCAAAAACGCAGAAAATACCGACTACGGCCGGATCATAAAGCTCTGGTTTTCCAGTCCAGATTTTTAAAACGATATCGGCGATAGGCAAGAGCCCCCCCATACCTGCGGCCGCCAGAACGGCAATGGTTGCTGAGCCCAAGAGAAAAACACGACGCATCCTTTGAGCATGTTCGGGACCAAGAAGCCGGGAGATTTCAATGCCGTTGGAACGGGCAAATGAACTGCAGAACTGGCGGACTACTCCGGTCAGCGTACGAGAAGTGGTGAAGGTGGCCAGGCTGGCCGGGGGAAGATTCGGGATAAGGCCAAGTAAAATGATGGGCAGTTGTATGATCGCGACACTGGCCGCCGAATAACTGAAATTTGTCAAACTTCCAGTAATAATTTCTTTTAGTTCATGGGTATTTACTTTGCGCGGCTTCAGTTTCAATTCCGGAGCATAACGATGAAGCGTCAGCAGGAGAGGGATGATGCCGAAAGTCACTGTGGTGGCCACCTGCGTCATGGCAAGAGCCAGAACCTTTCCGTAAAAAAGGCTGACACAGACAAGGGCAACTGTTTGCAGCAGTCTATAAAATATAAATAAGACAAGTTCGCCGACTTGGCTTGTTCGCGCTGTAAGAATATAAGAAAGCCATGAACGTAACATTTCAAGAGGGCTATTAAAAAATAGGATTGCCAAAGCAACCACTCGCGTTGTCTGCGCAAAAAAACCACATGAAAATGAAAACATGGTAAATAGGGCAAAGAGTATCCACCAAAAGCTAAGGCCCATCCTGACAACGTTTTCGGCTGTATCTGGCTTGCCCAAGCCATAAGCGATGCGAGCCGTATTGGAAACATAAAAGATCAAGCCGAAATCAAATAATTGACAGATGGCAGCCGCGGCATTGATAAATACCCAATCCTCATACCCTTGAATACCTAGATAATGCAGGTAAATAGGAACAATGGCGATCTGCTCCACCAATAAAACGACAATCTGCGCGCCATTTAGGGCATATATTTTCTTAAGGGGATTCATATAAGCCCTGATTGTTTGTAACTTTGCGTAATATAGTGAGAACTATTTTTTTGAGAGAATAGTTTTTATCCCATACAAAATCTGCGCTGCCGCAGCATCTGGACTGAAATTCTTTATATGGTCAATGCAGATTCGCGCAGACTGTTGTATATCAGAGAAATGCTCAGGAGTTGCCAACATCTTTGCCGTCAAATCATGAACATCGTCAACCTTGTGCATGAATCCCGTTTTTCCTTCGATCACCAATTCAGGTATACAGCCACAACGCTCGCTGACTATAACGGGGCAGCCATAGGAAAGGGCCTCGTTGATGACCAGTCCCCATGGCTCACTACGGCTGGGTAGAACAAAACAGGTTGCGCGTGAATACTCTTGAAAAAGGTCTGTGCCGCGTTTGCTTCCTACAAATCTAACGGCATCGCCCAAATTAAGTTGTAGTGCCAGTCCCTCCAGTATCTCACGTTCCGGCCCATCACCGACAATGATAAGCGATGCGGATGGCTTTTGGGCCTTCACTTGTGCATAAGCATGCAGTAGAGTGTCCAGCCCTTTTTCAGGCGATAACCGGCCTATGTAAAGATAACGTGGGGCATCCGGTTTTCCTGCCTTTGCAAGTCGATCAGCTAATGCTTGATTGGGACAGTAATCAAGGGGAAGTGCGGCCGCCTGACAGCGGGTATAGACTTTTTTGGGGTCAACTCCAAAATGGACAACGTACTCTTTGCTACGGGAACCATAGCCAAAAATGCCATCGACAGACGTAAAGATGACGCGTTTTAGCAAATCCTTGAAAAAGGTTTGTTTGTTGTCATGGATTGTCGAATCACAGAAAAGAGCGGCCTTTTTGCCCTTCAGCTTAATCAGAAAAAGCTGCACCCAGTATTCGATTTTCTCATAGCCCGTGAGCAGAATCATGTCGGCATCGGATTTGAGTATACGCAGAATGAGCATCGTGGTTCGCCTTATAAGGCTTACGTTGTCCAGAGAGCCTTTGAAAATAAGATCAAAAGGATAGCGATGATGAGCGAGATCTATACCCGCCAAGTCAACGCGGTTGCCCGCTGTTTCAGCGATTTGAATAAACCGAATGTCGAATTCGTCTTTGTTGTTCAATTTGTGTACAGCAGAGAACACCTCACCCTTATATTTTGACCAAAGGATATTGTGCCAGATATCAACGCGCGGAAGCTTTTTGCCGGAAGTCATTGTGTTTTAAGCCATAATGGAGGAAGAGTTGTCAGAACGTTCTTTTATCGGCTTTGCCGGATGCCCAGCGCAAATCATTGCCGAGGGCATATTTTGCAGGACCACACTTCTTGCAGCAATAAGAGCTCCTGTTCCTATCGTTACGCCTGGGGCTATAAAACAGCCGGCGGCAATCCAGACCTGATCCTTGATATGGATTGGCTTGGCTACGAGTGGAAAGTCGATCTTGGAATAATCGTGCGTTCCGGCACAAAGATAGACATGCTGTGAGATAACGGCGTCGTTTCCTATCTCTATAGGGCCGAGGCTGTAAAGCTCGGCATGATCGCCGATCCAACTCCGTGCCCCGATTGTAACCTTCCACGGATAGGTTACCTTGGCTGTTGGCCGTATCAAAACGCCTTCGCCGACCTTGGCACCAAACAGCCGCCACCAGAACCTCCGCCAGCCGAACATGAACTGGGGCGAGAGGCGGATCAGCCAATCCTGCACAAGCCACCACAGCTGAACTGTAATAGCCGAGCGTCCTCGAAACGATGGGGCTACCTGGAAACGGGAGAGGTCTATATATTGTGTATTTGTTTCCATGCCGTTTAGCCTCGATTAGGAGATGGTTGTACAGCAAGAGGCTGAAGATCGAACAGCATTGCCATTCTTTGTTTTGCCTGAGCGCGATCATCGAGAAAAGCTGCCTTTGTCTCAAGTTTTAGTTCTTGTAAAGCCATTGGGGAGGCCATATACGTCTTTAACCGGTCAAGTGCAAAAGCGATGAAATCACCATCTCGTTCGAGAGTCGCGCCGCACGCGCCGATTTGCCCCCTGATGCAACCTCGATCATAGGAGAGAACGGGAACGCCGTGCGCCATTGCCTCGAAGATCACTGTGGGCTGAGCTTCATTCGCATACCGTGTAGGAAAAACAAAAACGTCAATGGAATTAAAAAAATCAGCCTTATCTTTGCCATATACTGGGCCGCGATAGTCCAGCTTTTCCCCCAGTTTCTGCTTAGCGGCAATGATTATATTTCGATCATAGTTAGAGACGGGAGGCCCAGCCAAAACACCCATAATGCTCAGGCCTTCAGAGGCCGCGCCCCGCAAAACTTCTAAAAATAGCCCCAGCCCTTTTTCGTTGTTAAGATTGCTGAGAAGACCAATCGCAAGCGGCTTTCCCGTTTTCCATATGCGTGGCATAACGTGAACGGCATCAACAAATGCACTATTTGAAACGACAAGACTTTTAATAGGTCGACGATAACGACATGCAAAATACTGTGCCATTACGGGACATAGAAAAATATGGACCGCGCGTTTACCCAGCACACGCAACAGACACGCCATCAAGACTTTGGAATCCTCAATATATGCGAAACTATGGTGGTGAATATATATTGGAAAACCGAGAGCGCGAGCCGTAGTACAAAGCATGGTGGTATAAACAAGGCCAAGCCCACCTTCACAAGCTACATAAAAACGGCGATTATTATTAAAGCTCTTGCAAAACAATGTCCAAATGCCCTTAAGGGTTAGAATTAAACGGTAAAGGTGATATAACACACTGTTATTCGGAATGTGTGAAGCAATGTCAATAACGGTCAAATTATTATTGACATGCAACGTCTTGGTCACTTCTTGCGTAATATAAGTAAATCCATTCAATGGCGGGGGAAACTGCCCTGCAATGATGACGAAGGATAATGAGGCTTCAGATTTCATGTGATATATTTTCAGTTGTCGTTTTTGTAGAATCGCGAAATATAATGTGCTCCTGCATAATTTTTGGCTATTGCGAGATATGGAACATATCTCATTATCGGTGGAAAAAATTAGGCGGCAGCATTGGTTGAAAATCAGAGTCTATTTTTGTGTCAGGTGTAAAGTATGAAGTGTTTTTATTTGGCCAACTATATGTTATAACAGTAAAAGCAAAGACTAACCATGCGAAATGCAATGCATTACGAAGAGGGTAAGCTAATAAATGGTAAATGGAGAACATAATCAGGAAGTTGCATAAGATATACGACATGACATTTTTAGTCTGAATTCCTAAATGAGCCCGGATTATTACAAAATAAATGAAAATCATAGCGCAAAAATAGGGCCAGCCAAAAAGGTGTATTTCAGCGAGACCAGGTAACGGTACATACAAGTGAAGGCGAACTTGGTTCGTTTGTTTGATAGAATCGTAATTGTCTATTGCCGAAGGCAGAGGAGAGAAACAAAGTAATTTATAGAGTTCGTCAAAGTTGTTGGTCAACTGCAGACCTTCCGCGGTTTCAAAAATTCCCTCATTTACATTTAAGAGTATAGTATTTAAAGAATTCTTTAAATCGCCATTAAATACTCGCACCATTGTTAATGGTATAGAAGAAAAACCCTGTACATTTAAAGAACGTCCCATGAGTGCTGAAGATATATCAATGATACAGACTAAAATTATCAGAGGTATCATAAAAAATTTACATCTATTAGTATTTAAAAATGCAAATAGTCCAATAATAACAGGAACCACCACAGTACCTCTTGAATGAATTCCAAGAAATAGAAAATAATAAAATAAAGCAATGGAAAAGAAGATTGTGCGGACAAGAAAGTTGGAATTTTTTGAAAAAAGAAATCCGAATGTCGATATAAAAAGAAAGAAGATGGCTGTTTTGATTATGATGGAGGGTATGATATTGCCTAAAACTGCGACTACTTCATCATCACTAATGGGAGATAGATAGTTAGGATGAAACCAAAGTTTGCGCCAATCAGTTACAAGAAGGAATAATCCAAATTGAATTAAAAGAAAAATGAGAAGAAGGAGAGTTGTCCGTCTATTAGGTGCAAAATTCTTTATATAGTTTCCTATAGCATTTCCCACTCTGCCGGATTCGATTTTTTTTGAAAAACGAATACTGGTAAGATAACAAAAAGTTGCCAGAGAAGAATAAAGAAATTGTGTATAATCATATTGTCTGGTTAATCCTCCTAAGTGTACGATATCATACAAAGAGCAGGTCATAACACCATCGTGGGTTAGCAAAAAAACTACTTGTGATACAAACAGAATAATGATTATTCCAGTAGGGAACGGCAATAAGGACATTTTCCAAAAAGAAACAACAAGTAAAAAAAACGTTAGGGATATATATAGGTAGTCCATATGATTGGCAATCCTTTATATGCTGATCAGAAGCCCCAATTAAAGGAACTTTGGAAGCAACTATCTTGCGAAGTCGATTCTGAAAAAAAACCAATTTTCAATTACTGCATCCAGGAGTCGTCGGATTGTGATCAAGCGGTCTTTAAAAGGAACCCAGGAACTCTAAGGGGTAATAAACCAATCTGAGACGAAGCCACTCTTCCATGAATCGCTTGGCTCCCATACTTCACTGTTCTTCCCATTGACGACAACATACCCAGAATAAAGATTAAAATTGTAAACTTTTGGGTGCTCATCAATATTACGTCCAGATATTTTGGCTAATATTTTGTTGTCGCGATCCAGTTCGAATAATTGCGAACCTGACTCAAAAGGAATGTCCGTTGTATGAATTCCTGCGGGCATATAGGTTTTAGTGGTTTTGGAGCCTGTTTTTACAACAAGCTCTGCTGGTTCCGTTAATGCTGTCGTTATGTAAATCACATCACTCATGAGTCCCCATTTTTGCTCTTCTGGTACGCGCCCCAAAGGGCAAGCAGAGCTGTCATCAGACGCCACCGCTTCATTTCTGTGCGTTCTATAAAAATAAAAAAAGGCATCTTTAGTAATTATCGGAACCATGTCAGTTTTGTACCATGATATATAGTACTTTAATAATTCATAGTAGCCCAAATGTGGGAAGGTCTCAATTTTGGGGTACTTTGTTAAGGGAATTCGGGTTGGTTGTACATAGGTTGATTCAGAATAATCATCCCAAGTTATAAGGGTAATCATTTCAGGTCGTTGCTTATATATGGCGGATTTCCAGAAATTTTCCATTCCCCGTCCTCCTTGATATTCATAATATGGCCGCTCCCCCTTGCATGTTAACCAATAATATGGTTGATATGGTGCAATGAAATATTTCTGGTTATCGTGCAGGGCTTTTGCTTCATTTTCTTCGGTTTCAAGCCCTGACCATTTCTGATGTCCCCCATTTGGATCTGCTTGATAAAAGGGAACGCCTTTAGGAGGGGAAAAAAGAAGTAATCCATCTACAGAAGGATGTTTTTGGATAAGTTTAACCCAATTTTCATAAGTTGGCGGAATTGTGTTAGGTGAATCTCTATCAATATATGGGATGAAAGTTATTGGATGCCCAGCTATTTTTAATGGTTTTATTACCTTTTCATTCCACCATCTGTCATCTATGTCCCGCTGTTGTCCACCGTATGTGGATAAGACAGGCCTGTTGTTATATTTCAAGTAATGAGGATTATTGTAATTATTGATGATTAATTCCAGTATATTCTCGGCTGTAAACTTCTCAGCCCCTAAATCTAAGACTAAAAAGAATTTAAAATTTTGCGCACCTATCGAATCCGCAGCTTTAGAAAAATTGGATATAAGTTCCAGAGCATGCCCATAAGTGTACGCTTCAAGAGCGAAGCCATCGAGTCCCATTTCAATAGCAGCTCGCATATCATTTTTTCTCATTTCTTCAGCATTCTCATCAAATGAATAGTTCATAGGGACAAATTTCCAGGCCACGACACGTCTACGGTTATCTTCCGACCAAGAGTGGGAGGGGAAGAGTAAACTAGCAATGAGGACTGCAATAACAAAACGAATACTGGCCATTTACATCACCTGTATTTAGATATTTATTCAATGGATAAATATCATCACCAATAACAAGCATTTTCTATTTTAGCTACAGCCACTGGCTTTTCATCTCCTTCAGGCCTTGTCCAACCGCTATTGAAAAATTTGGCATATTCAGGTCTAGATTCCCATCTTTTCCCAATAATACCGAACAATAATTGCAAAGCCCCACCCATGTGAACACAAAGTTTCCCTTGGTTTTTGGCATGGACCGCGAGTGGCAACGAAAAAGCACCTGCACCAATCAAAACGACATCGTATTCAAGTGAGTCCATTTCCGTTTTTAAAGAATCAAGCGCAGAGGCCCAGTTTTGATGGACTGGTGCTACGATACCTGCGCTTAAAGGGGCGCGAATTGTCAGCAGTTCAAAAGCAGGAAGCACATTTGGGTCATCCCATAACTCTGATCTTTTGATATATTGTTTGCGGATGGTGGTTGCGAAAGGAGAAATAACCAAGACACGTAAGCCTTGCAATGCTGATGTCCATGGATTTTTAGAAAGAAAAGGCTCAAGCGTATTCATTTCGAATAATGTTGCATCCGGACAATATGCATGAATAATTCGGGCCTCGCCAGCAACATCCCATACGGCTAATGCATCACATTGTTTAACAGCATCAAGGTATATTGAAGCAAACTGATCAAAAGCCTCATTAGTTTTGGGAAAAACTCCTGCATTTATGTATAGCGTTTCTGCGACATATGAAGAATAGCCACTGCAGTTGTTTACCCCTCTGTTTGCTTTCACTCGCTTTAGATATGCGCGTACTCCTCTTAACTCAACACTTCCCATTTTCCCAACGCATAACGATTTGTTATTTTCAATGGCATCAATTAATAAAAAGGAAATATCGACTAATTTCCCGCTTGCCAGCAATCTGCGTTCAATTCGCCAGTATGCTTGCCGTATAACCCAAATCGCTTTATGTAATAATGGGGCCGAACGAAAGGCTTTTATCCCTATGGCTAAAAAAGATGGCCTCATTGTTCCTCTCTTGTTTGAAATATAAAGTGACTCAATACAGTGCTCAGCCACATGGACTTGACAACACAGGCCTGTGCCAGGAAGTCTGTAAAATAATTGCAATATTTTATTATAAAACAGGGCGTTACATTAAATCTCCAACGTAAAATTTCTGGCTGAGTATTCTTTAAGAGTCGCAAAATATAAAAAAGGAGGTTTGGTTCTTGGAATGTATTAAAGTTTATTGACCACAAACATATAGTCCATCACATCCTTGACGTTCTCCTCTGTAAAATCAATCAGTCTTTTCTCCGCAGTCTGTTCGCTCTCATTTCTTGTAATCTCAGTTATAAGTCTGATCATGGCACCGTTGGTCCGACCCTTGAGCAAGGCACTTTTGATCGCGGCCACTCTCGATAAGTTTCCATATTCGATATTTTGGCCGTCCTGAATAAACCAATAATAAACGATCTGCCTTGTCTGCCCTTTCACTACCAACAAACGATTGACAATTAAGGGAAGTGTCGTGTCTTTCGATAAACTATCCTTATATGCGATTGTTTTCGTTGTATTTGACTCAATCGTCCAACCGCCGGCCGGAATGCATCCAGAAGGTGTGTGGACCGCCTGATTGCTCGTGCTGTCTTGCTTGGCATAGTAGAGCACATAGAGGTTTACAGGCGGTTCGCCAGCCTTGGTATAATCAGCGATCAGGTAGTCCTTGGTGCCGAGAACGGCGAGACTCTTCTCATCAAGCGTACCCATATAGCCTGTCCAGTCGCCAATCTGCATCGGAAACTCGGTCAACGATTTTTGCAAAGGCACCGGCTGGACATAATGGGGGAAGAAAAGGGGCGGGGCGATGCTCAAAACTAGGGCAAGACCTAAGAAAACGGCAGCAGCTTGATTGGGCGCGCCTGATCTGGGCAGGGGAAGGGACTTCAGAGACGGCAGCCGGATGGTTTCAAAATCAATCCCGCCTTTCCTGCCGATTCTTTTCATTATCTGGATCTCGCCCAGCAGGATCAGGGCGCACCCCATAAAGACGATCCAGCCTTCAAAATCATGGATCAGGCCCTCGGCCATCTTCTGTCCCCACCGGTCAACCGTCACGCCGATAAGCGTGATGCGCAGGCTATTCATGATAATGGCGATGGGCAGGGTTGAGGCAAACAGGATGGCTCTCTTCAGGAATGAGGCCTTGAACATATATGCCAGCATATAGCCGAGGCACATCAGCGGAAAGAGATAGCGCAGACCGCTGCAGGCCTCGACCACCTGCAGTTGATAACTGCCCAAGTCGATGATGTTGCCGTCCTGCAGGACGGAGACGCCGAGCAGTCTCAGCAGCGCCGTGCCCAGCGACGTGGACATCATCTGCATGTTTAATGACATGGCGTAGTAAAAAAACTTGGGCAAGGGCGCTGCAAATACTACAAACATGAGCGGGCCCGCGACTGCTCGCGAGGCCTTGAGACCATAGAACAGGATAAAGAGCCCGATAAGGGCGAGCAGAAAAACCTGCGGCTGGAGGCCCTTGACGTCTGCAATCTGGAACAGGAACTGGACCAGCACGCAGGTTGCGACTATGCCGAAGCCGAACCACGAACTCTGAGACGTAATTTTCTCATCGTTCATTTTGTTGCAAAGCAGCAGCAGAGCGATAAACGGCACGAGATAGCCGTGGCTGTATTCTTCCTGCCGCCATGCGTCAACCATGGCCGATGCCGCCTCACGAAAGATAATGAGCGCCAATATAGAAAGAATGAGCGCAAGGAACGGTATCGTATTCTGTTCCCATTTTTTCGTGGCTGCTTGAAAAGAAATCACACCGTCCTCATTTGCAAAGCTCTTTTTTGAGGGAATTCCAGGCGCCTTCAGTTGATGCACAAAAAAACACGGGAGGACGGGAACCGCCCCATCCTCCCCTGTGCAGATCACACATGTCACCTGACCCTCTGTAATGAATGGACCGGTTGACTCACACTTCAACCAGTTGGAGTCCCCGTTCCTGATCAAATCTTCTGAACCCGGAATCTAAACGGCCGAGATGAGCGTGGCATTACAAGTTGGTTAAGAATTTGTCTGTTATCAGCGGATAATCACGGGAGTCCCTGCGGTCTCATGCCTTCGTGAAGGGACCTGTTCATCATAAGAGGCACTGAAAAAAGTCCTGTATATCTGTGGCTTGAGAGTTTCCCTGCACGGTGAACTGCGTGCCGGTTTCAGGACCAGCAATGATCTTCTTGAGAAAGATGCCGAGACTGTTTCCTTGACAGGGAAGGGACGGGGCATCATTATAGCCGGACAATCTCTCGGTCTGTTCCGGGAGTCCGGCCCATGCCCGGGAATATCCGTTGCCACCGCCAAGGCCGAACCCTTTGTCCAAATCTCTGAAAATTGCAAGCATGCGGGATAAATCGATATAAATGGAAAACGCCATGTCACTCCAGATACGTCTTTGCCGAACGCTCTTGTATGCCGGGATAGTGCTGTTTCTTTTTGCACCTGTCTGCTCAGCCCAGGTCCTCTTGGACAACGGCCAGTTATACGTCCAGATCGAAGGGCGGCCTTTGCAAGCGATCCTTGAAGAGATCGGCAGACAGGGGAATATCACGATACAAATTAAAGGCACTCTCTCAGATCAGCGAATGTCCATGGCGTTCGGCCCCCTTCCTTTGGAGAAGGGACTTAAGAGAATCCTAAAAAAAACCAACTACCTGGCGATATATGATAACGATGGGAAAATCATAAAACTGGTGATTTTGGGCTCAATGCCGATGCAGTCTTCCAGGCCGTCCCCAAAATTGCAGACTGCCCCCGCGATTTCGGTCGCACCCCCGGACGTGGTCGAGCCCAACGAACAGCACCCGGCCACCCCCGAATCGCCGGAGAACAAGGAAGAGGGGAAGAAGGGTGATCAGAATGCAGATGGAAACCGGCCCGCAGCCCCGTCTGCCGGGGGCGGCCCGAAGGAAGGAACGTGATCCGGGAAAAAAATCACTCGTGCGTGACCCGAAAGACTTCCTCGATTGTGGTTATCCCTTGAAGGACCTTCATCGCTCCATCCTGGCGTAAGGTGATCATCCCGTTTTCAACCGCCTTCTGCTTGATCTGGTTTGAATCGGCTGTCTTCAAGACCAGACGTTTCATATCCTGGGTCATCATCATAAGCTCAAAGATGCCGCACCGTCCCTTATAACCTGTATGAAGGCATTTCACGCAGCCGCGCCCCCGGTAGACCTTCGTGTCTTCGGGAGAAGCGGAGGTCAAACCCAGTTTTGCCAGTTCCTCCTGATCGGGGGTATAGTCCTCTTTGCAATGGGGGCAGATAATCCTGATCAGACGTTGGGCCAGAATCGCATTGATGGAGGAGGCGATCAGAAACGACTCGATCCCCATATCCCTGAGACGGGTGATGGCGCTGGCCGAGTCGTTGGTATGGAGTGTCGAGAAGACCAGATGGCCGGTCAGTGCCGACTGGATGGCCATCTCGGCGGTCTCGGTATCGCGGATCTCGCCGACAAGAATCACGTCCGGATCCTGCCTGACGATTGAGCGCAGGCCCGAGGCAAAGGTCAGATCGATCTTCGGATTGACCTGCACCTGACCGATACCGCTGATCCGGTACTCGACCGGGTCTTCAACCGTGATGATATTGATGTCGGTGGTGTTGATGGAGGTCAGTGCCGAATAGAGCGTGGTGGTTTTTCCCGATCCGGTCGGACCGGTCACCAGAATGATCCCGTTTGCTTTCCGTATTTCTTCCGAGAAGGGTTTCAACCGGTCTTCGGGAATGCCGATCTGGTTCAAAGAGATCAGGATCGATGATTTATCGAGCAGCCGCAGGACTACGCGTTCCCCGAAGGATGTAGGCAGGGTGGAGACACGAACGTCGATTTCCTTATTGGCCACTTTCAGTTCAATCCGTCCATCCTGGGGCAGACGTTTTTCGGCGATGTTCAATTTGGCCATGATCTTGACCCGGGAGACCAGAGCCGACTGGACATGCTTGGGCGGACTCAGCATGTCGTAGAGAATGCCGTCCAGCCTCTGGCGGATCTTCAGGCTGTGCTGGTACGGCTCTATATGGATATCGGAGGCATTGTCCCGCACCGCCTGAGAAAACATCAGGTTTACCAGGCGGATGATAGGGGCGTCGCTGGTGTCATCGAGCAGATCGCATGTTTCCACGATCTCGGAGAAAAGGGCCTCCGTATCCTCCTCATCGAAATCCTGCATCACCTCTTCCGCGCTGTCCTGCGTCATGTCATAGGCAAAGTTGATAGCCTTGACAATAGCCGGATAGGGACAGAGGACCGTCTTGACGCCGTTCCACTTGAGGATATTGCGTAGATCATCCAAGGATTGAAAAGCGTAGGGATCATTGACCGCGATAAACATCTGGTCGTGCATGGCCACCGGCACCAACCGGTTTTTTTTCAGAAAGCCGATGGACACCTTGGCCGTGAAATCGGTCACGATCTCGGAGGGCAGGGACATCACGACCTCCATGTCAAACTGCATTCCGAGGGCTTTGAGGAGATCGAGTTCATCTATCTCCTTCTGCCTGATCAGGATCTGGCCGAGTTTTCCCCCCTGCACCTCCTGGATCTTCAGGGCCTGGTCGATGGCCTCCTGCGACAGGCCGGCGGTTTCTAAAAGAATCTCTCCAATTTTTTTCATCAAGCGCTTCCCGGCATACCGTTTCAGGAAATTATTCGTTATAGCCCTTGGCTCCAGGACTGCTGGGTACGCCGGCATGTAAACGCTCCAAGCTGTCTTGCGCTATCTGCGTGACCGGCATGCCGGTCTTGTCCTGATCGCCGTACCCGTAAACGAGCTGGTCCGTTCCGGACCGCACCACCTTGCGATAGGCGCCAACGGCCTTCTCAAACTGTCCCTCTTTTTCAAAGATCATCGCGAGGTACAGTAATGCATTGAAGTTTTCCGGATCTTTTTCCAAGGCCTCCAGGAAATAGCGCTTCGCCTCCTGAATCTGGTTGTGCTGGAGTTTGTCGTAGCCCATTTCGAAGAGCTTCATTGAGGGTTCATTGTCGAGTGCCCCGGAAAGCTGCTTCCGCACCTCCGGAATACCCTTTCCCGATTCTGCCTCTTTGCGGTGGGTAATCTGCGAGATATCCGACGTATTTTTGATGATATGAGGGGTCACAAAGATAAACATGTTGGTCTTCGTGGCGTTTATTGAATGGTTTTTGAACAGCCAGCCGACTAATGGAATATCCCCAAGCAACGGCGTTTTTTCTTTGTCCTCTGTCGCATCGTGGCCGATGATGCCTCCGATGACCACTGTTTCGCCGTCCTGCAGAACGACAGTGGTGTCCGCGGTTCTCTTCAGGGTTGTCGGTGTCAGGGAAGTGGTATTATCTTTGAGTTTGATCACCTCGGTCTTGAGCTCCAGCCGCAGGATATCCGACTGGTTGATATGCGGGGTAATCGTCAGTTTTGTCGATACGTCTTTATATTCGTAATTTGTATAATCCTGCTGGGTGCCCGATGTCGTGTTTTTGCTGGTGATATACGGGACATTTTCGCCGACGCCGATTTCCGCCTTCTTGTTGTCCGTGGTTAATATCTGAGGCGTCGAGATGATGTTTATATCGGAATCCTGTTTATAGGCATTGATAATCGCGGCAATATTGGGAAATGTTGCCGAACCTATCTTGATTCCCTCTTTGAGAATGCCAAAAGAAGCACCCACCGGTAAGGAAGGAGTTGTAGAATTTAACCCGTTGATCATATCATACGGTGTGGTCGAATTGCCGCTGTAGCCGCCAACGACGGCCCCGCCGTTAATGGAAGATCCGGACTCCCATTGGACGCCGACCTGGAAATCTTTCGTTGTATCGACCTCCATGATGAGCGTTTCCAGAAAGACCATCCGGCGTGGAATATCGAGTTTTTTGATGACCTCTTCCATAGCGCCGTATTCCGACAGGGAGGCGTTGACGATCAGGGAATTCGTCTCTTCATCCGCCAGGATCTTCGTCTTCGAATCTTTTCCACCCTCGGTCTTTACTTTTTCTTCTCCCGAAGCTGTGTCGTCCGGAATGGCGTTCAACGTCTTGGCCAGGTCTTTGGCGTTGGCGTTCTGCAGATAAAAGACATGGATACTTCCTTCGCCTTTTTCTTTTTCGGTATCAAGGAGACTGACCAGTTTCCTGATCCGCGGTACATCGGAATCCGAACCCATGACAACTATGGCATTGATTCGCTCGTAAGCGACAATCCGAGGAACCTCCTGCGGGCTGTTCGGGTTTTTGGCAGCTGCGGATTTGGTGAAGATGCCGTTAATGACCTTTGCCGCAGTGACCGCCGAACCGTTTTTCATCGGCAGGACAGTGATCTGTTCATCCGAGTAGGTGGAGACGTCGAGCGCTTCAATGATGGAAAGCAGGCGCTGGATATTGGAAAGCGTATCGGTGACAATCAGCATCCCTGATTTTGTGTCGGCAATAATGACCGATGTCTTTGCAAGAAGAGGGGTCAACGCCTTCTTTATTTCTTCCGGAGAGCCATGTTTCAACTGAATAAGCTGGGTCACTATCTTGTCTTCGGGATTGTCGGTCATCCCCATCTGCAAGGTGTCGACATTCTGGGTATGGGCGTCGGCTATGGGAATGATTTTTGTAACCGGACCTGCCGGGACAGCCGTAAAGCCATGGACTTCCAGGACGGATTCAAAGACGCGATACGCGTCCTCCTCCGAGATCTTGGTCGGAGAGACGATGGTCACATTTCCTTTGACGGTCTTATCGATAACGAAATTTTTTCCCGTCAATTCGCTCATGTATTTAATAAAAAGCTGAATATCCACATCGTCAAAATCAATGGTTATAAAGCGTTTGTTTTCTTCCTGATTGTTTGTCGGAAAGGCATTTTGATGCGTGTCCTTTCCGAAACTGTTTCCTGAAGGTGCGAAAGAGAACAGTATGGAAATCAAAATGATGGAGAAAATTTGTATCCTCACCGGCATTCTCCGGACTACCCTTTTGCCCTCTTCAAACGTGTTCTTATTCATTGATTGCCTTTTTATTTGTCCTGATCCTCTGTACGGGTGGCGGCGCGGTCTGTGTTGTTCCATTGCCGGAGCGGGACGGTTCCATGCCCCCTGAATCCGGTAAAATCTTCTGTGGCCGACGAGATGAAATATCGGTTTTCATCCCAGGTGCCTGATCCTTTGTTTCGCCCATTTCAAGAATTTCATCCTTGTTTTTTCCCTTCAGGATGACTGCTCCCCGCAGGATATCCTTGATGAGTGTTCCCTTAATGGGATCGCTGATATGGTACATTTCCTGAGTCTTTTGATCATTATCGAGGATGATGGCCCTTTTTTCCTCGGTATCGCTAAATACAGTGCCCAGCAGCGTTATATTGAGAGATGTCGGTGGCAGACCTGCAAGAGGGTTTCTTCTTTGTTCCATTATTTCCGGAGCCTCCGGTGCAGCCGATGATTTTCCAAACAGGTTCCTGTCAAGGATAATCTGATAGTTTGCATTTTGATCGACCTTTTGTGTCTTTTCAGCAGGTTCAGGTTCAGACTGGGGGGAGGCGTGCGAGGCGGCAAGCGGCTGGAGGTGGGTGGGTTTAACGACCCTGTAGAAGAGCCCGATTCCACTCCCGAAAAGGAGAGCTATAGCCGATAACGCTAACAGGGCCTTTTTTTTGCGGAATGTCATGGTCAGGTCTTGTCGACAAAGGTGAAGACTTGTAAAACGACATCCAGTGCATTATCATCCGTACTGCTCTCCTGAATGGAAATATGTTTAACGATAACCATAGCTTTTGACGATTCAATCAGCTTCAGAAATCCGACAAGCCGGTCCAGGGAAATCCGCTGCAGTTTCATCTCCACAAGAGATTTCTGCTCTGCCCCGTCCTGGTCCGTCGTTGATGGCTTCATGTACTGTATCTGTTCTTTGACCTTTGCCGTCGTAGCCTGTTCCTCCAGAAATGAAAACAGCGTAAAGCCCGGTTCCCGCTCCGACAGTTTGCCTTTGGTCGTTTCCGCCTGACCTTTCAGAAGACGGTATTCTTTCTGCATCTGCACTATTTTCACCGCATAGGATCTCTTGTCCTTAAGCGATTTGGCCAATCGTTTCTTTGCATCAAGGTAGGGGAAAAAGACAACCTGCATAAGGAAAAAACACAGAAGGAAGACGACGCCGACGCCAAGAAATATCTTTTCCCGCTGTTCCAGCCGCTGGATGCCCGTTTTTCCCCAGATTGACCGCAATTTTTGTCGCAATAGAAGAGGCGTCATCGGATTAGGTCCCACTCAAGTCGAGTTTTAATTCGAACCGGATCTCGCCGCCCTTTGGTGCAAGGTTTGCGGAACTAATTGTCACCGAACTGAAGTATTTTGATTCTTTCAATTTATTTTTAATGTTATCCACTGCATTAAAGTTATCCGTCTCGCCTTTTATCCGTACTCCCTTCTCATCCATCGCCATGAATGTCAGACGTACCTGAAGGGAGGGCGGAATACATTTGGAGATCTCTGCAAGCAGGTCCAGGACCTTGGGGCCATTGCTTCCCGATTCACCTCCTGTTGCCTGTTTCAACCGGCTGATTTCAGCCTGTAATTGCTGAACCGGGTCCACAATCCGGGTAACCGTCGGAAGTGTTTCCGTAAAAACGGTCTGTATCCGCATCGCCAGTTTTTTTTCCTCAGCCCTGCCGGAGAGATAGCTAAACCAGAGCGAAAAACCGACAAGGGCGATGAAAACGGCGGTAACTGCCGCGATTCGCAGGACCTGATGGCGATACTGCTCAAATGATATTTTTTTGGCAAATGCATCCTTTCTGAAATTAAATCCCGTCCGGCTCTTCACCTGCCGCATTCCCAGGGCGAGGGCCTGGTCCATCAGCCATGGAATCCATTGGGCCTGAAGGCTGGGGCTGATTTTCAAAGAGGGGTGTTGGCTGAGCAGATCGCATTTCCTGATCTCAACGCCGAGGCAGTCTTCCAGGTATTTCGCTAAACCCTGCTGCTCTCCCAGGTGTCCCATGGGGCCGGTCAGATAAATCGGCATACCCTGCCCGGCGATCTCTGCAGCCAACAAGGCCTGCTGCACAGCGGATGCAAATGCCCTGTATGTATCCGGAAGGTATTCCGGTCTGGCTGGCAGAATTTGCAAAGGAGTTTCTCCAAACCGGAAGTCCGCCCCGGATTCTCCAAACCCCAGCGCCCTGATCAGAACCACCCGTTTGTCAACAACGACGATCATCGTGGCCTGTCGCAGACCGATATCAATGAGAATAAGATCGGAGGGACAATCGGGAACTTCCAAAAGCCTGACCGCGGTCTGCACCCCCGACACCGTGACTATCTCCGGATCAAGTCCCAGTTTCAGCAGAAGGGCGAGCCTGTCAGCAAGAAACTCCCGTTCCACCATGACTGCAATGACACCCGTTTTATTGCCTTCCGTCTGGGCGGGAATGGCGTCCACCAGGAGTTTTTCAATCTCGATCGGGGCCATTTCCTCGAGTTCAAACGGAAGAATTTTATTGATCTTTCTGGTGTCTGTAAATGGTAGGGAAAGATTGCGGATAAAAAAGCGACCGGCAGGAAAAGAGATACGGCAAGGCCCGCCATGAAAACCTGCCTTCTCCATGACCTCGGCAAGAGCCTCTTCCGTGGATCTGGCGCCGATCACGGCCCCGCCACAGCCCGCTACAGTAGCCGTTTTGTGGTTGAGTTGCAGCAGCACACCGGTTATCAAATCTTCATGGATATCTATGGCAAAAAGCCTGGTCGTCATAATTTCAATCAACTTTCATGGACAGCAGGGACATTCCCTTGTTGTCTTGGGAGCGATGAACAATTGCCGTTCTCTTTCTTTTGAGAGTATCCAATTCACCGATGGCAGTGATCATAAAATAGCTGCTTTGGGTCGTAATAAGTTGCGTGTCAAGAGATACATCAATAGGCCAGGATGGAATTTGCTTATACCAGGTAATTGTTAACAAACTTTCCGTATTATTTTCCTGCTCACGATATTCGACCATGTATTTTGCCAATTCCGGGGTCATTTGGGAATCAATGGCCTGAAGAAGAAGGGGATCGGCCGTATTGATATTTATCTTTCCGTTATTGCCCTGCGCGGTCAGAAACTGGGCAAGCCCCAAATGCTCCGTATTGCCGTAAAGAAGTTCCGGGCTTATTCCCCGCGCCAGCAAGAGTTCCTCCAAAGTTGATACCGGTCCGTGTTTGCAGCCATAAGGGTGCTCGGGTGAGCCATAATAGCTGTCTTTTGTCTCCAGATTCGACTCAGGATCGACAGGACTCATCCACTCGACCAGGGCATCGATGATCTCCTGGGCATTGTTTTCCCCTGAGAGCGCGAAATTCCCGGAAAGAAGGAGCCTTTTCAGTATCTGCCGCATCTTTTCGGCAGTGGCGGCATCTACACCCCCGTCCGCTTTTGAACTGACCAGACTGTTGACCTGCAATCTGCCGGACAAATCCGACACGGTCAGTTTGAGCGTTCCCTGCTCAAACAGGGAAGAAAGGTCCTGGCCGGAAATTTTTCCCCAGATGTCATGGTATGAATCAAAGGTGTTGATCTTGCTGTCCAGATCAATGAGTTCAATCGCCATGTTCATTCCTGAACGGGTGATGGCATCCAGCGCGATATTGTCTTTAAGATTGGCTGCCGAAACAAGTTGCCGGCGCATGTTACGCCCGAATTGCATGGTTACAACAATGAGGAGACTAATGACCATGATCGTGATGAGCAGGGCCATCCCCTTTTCTTCGAACAGTATTCTTCGCATGGCCGGTCTCAGTTGCTTTCAGAATTTTTCAGGACCGGCAGAGCTACTGCCGTTTTAAAAGTGAGAAGGCCCTTTTCTTCATGTGCATCAGTAAAGGAGAGCTCAATTTCAACCATTGCCGGGACATGGAGCTCTTTTCCGGCCACCTTTGCGCTCTGCCAGTCATCCACTTCAGTCCCTTTGAGATCATAGTATCTGAAACGAATTGCCTGTAGACCGTCGCAAAGGAGAAACCCCTTTTCATCCTTGACGGTCTGTTCCATGTTTCCCGGCCGGAAGGGTATGTCTACTCGATAGAGCTGTAAAAGCTGTGTATCGCCTTCCTGCTGCACTTTATATTCAATGACGGCAAAACCAGAAGGCTGTTCATTCTTGGTAAAAGCAATGTGGGCCGTCGAGGTAAATGCGATGGTATCTATTTTATAGCCTGAGAGTTCCTGTTTTTGGCTACGAAAAAAACTGCCTTCTCCCAGATAGACGCTTCCCATATCTGCCGTTATTCTGTCCATGGCAGTTCGAGCCTTGTTGCTGATTTCCGCATGCGATTCCGTTGTGTCCGCTACATTCAGTGTGGAGATATAGGCGCCGTAGAGCGCAGAAATAACTATGGCAAATATAAAAATGGCGAGGAGTAATTCCAGGAGGGTAAAACCACCGGTCTTTTTGAGGACAGCGGCAGCCTTCACAGGATATCCTTTACCCTGAAATAATACCTGAGTTTGTACAGATATTGATCTCCTCCCCAGAAAACCGTAAGATCGATCCGACGCAGTCTGCCAGGCGATTTGCCAACAGGATTGCTGAACAATTCAGGCAATACATCCGAGGCATCCTGCACTCCCATCTTCCATCGATATCCGGGGAACTCCTTCCCGAAGTCCCCTTCAGCATCGCTGGGTTCAAGCCTGCCGCTCTCCAGTTCCGCAAGTTTCAACCCTGCCAATAAGGATGCGTTTGTATTGAATTTTCCCTCGGTGGCAAGGGACACGCTCTGCGATTGCGATCCGAAAAGGGTGGTCAGCGAAATGGCAAGGATAGCTATGGCTACCATGACCTCCAGCAGGGTAAAGGCCCTCCGGTTCAATATTGCAAGCCCTCCGCTATTCAAGATCCGCATAGCCGTCAACTACCTTGATTGAACCGAGAAAGGGTGAGAAAAATATGCTCATCGTATTGCTTTCATCCGTCAAATGGATCACGGTCATGTCCATATAGCCCTGCCTGCTGATCCATAGGCCAGCGGTACCCTGACTTTGCTTGCCATCGGATTTCGTCCAGACATCCATAGTCCGGACAGAAGAGGGGACTTGTATGGAGGTCTTCGTTTTTTTCTCCTCGTAGCCATCTTGCTGTATCTCAGTGTCCTTTTCATACCAGATGCGTTTCTTTTCCATGTCGAAATAGAGCATGTACGGCTGCTGTCCGCGAACGGCCTCCTCACGCAAGCCCTGGACGGTGCCGATGATCTTTCTGGTGGTGGCCTTAAGCTCATCGGTAAGGAGGGCGTCACGCAGAGACGGGACACTGACCACCAGCATAATGGAGATCAACAGGCAGACCACCAGAAGCTCGATCAACGTGAAAGCGTCCTCGTTTCGGCGCCGACAGGAGAATGCCCTCATCTTATGGAGTGCCGCAGCCATATGGAAAAATTACTTATCCTTTTCCCAGTTGGTAATTTCCGCATTTTCGTTTTCCCCTCCGGGTTCACCGGTGGGCCCGTTGGAACTCAGATCGAAATCACCGTGAACACCCGGACATAAATAGACAAAATCATGGCCCCATTGATCTTTGGGTATTTTATCCTTTTCCAGATATCCCCCTTTTCGCCATTTCGGGGGTATTTTTCCAATAGCGGGTGGCTCCACCAGAGCGGACAAGCCTTGTTCCGTTGAAGGATAGTCGCCGTTGTCAAGCCTGTAGAGTTTCAGCGCCGCCTCCAATCCTTGGATCTGCACAGCCGTCATTGTCCGTTTTGCCTCCTCCGGGTGTCCCATGATTTTTGGTCCTATATATCCGGCCAGGATTCCGATAATTACGAGGACTACCAGGAGTTCTATCAAGGTAAAACCCCGTTCTGATAGTGTTATTTTGTTGCGTTGGCATTTTGAAAACAGAGGGCAAGATTTCATATATACAGTCCGATAGTCCAAGTTGAAAAAAAAAATTACCGATACGCAAACCATCGCACCGTGCCGATCAATAGTCACCGGACCAACTGGTTCATCTCAAATATCGGAAGAAGTATTGAAAGAACCACAAAACCAACAGCCATGCCCATGATAACGATCATCAATGGTTCGATAAGCGAGGTCATGCCCATAATTGCCGTGTCCACATCCCGCTCGTAGGCCTCCGAAACTTTTTTCAGCATGACTTCAAGACTGCCGCTCTGCTCTCCGACAGCTATCATCTGCACAAACATGGGCGGAAACCAGAGAGAATCCTCGAGGGACCGCGTCATGCTCCGTCCCTGCCGAATCTGTTCTATTGCGCCGTCGACAACTCCGCCGATCTGGGTGTTGTTGACTATGGTCTTTACAATCTGCATCGAGGTTATCAACCCGACATTGCTCTCAAGCAGACTCCCCAGAGTGGAAGCAAATCGTACAAGAATGATTTTCTGGAAAACACTGCCTGAGACAGGTATCTTCAGTTTCAGGAGATCCCATTGAGCGCGGCCGTACTCTGTCTGGACAAAAACCCGGATGGAATAGGCAATACCCGCGGTGAGAAGCAAGACCAGCCACCAATAGACCTTCAGAAATTCGCTTAAGCCAATAAGGAGCAGCGTGGGGAGGGGCAAGGCATGTTTCATATCGGTAAAGACCTTGGCGATATTGGGCACTATATATGTGATCAGAAATGACAAAATGCCGATTCCGACGATTGCCATAAAGGCCGGATAGATCAACGCCGCCTTCAGACGTCCCTTGAGCGTCTCCTGTTTTTCTCCGAAATCCGCCAGCCGTTCCAGAACCACATCCAAGGAGCCCGAAGCTTCTCCGGCCCTGATCATATTTACATAGACGTTGGAGAAGAATTTCAAATGACTGGCCATCGCGTTGGTGAGACTGTTTCCTTCGTTGACGGATTCCTTGATTTCGGCAATGACCTTTTTCAGCATTGTGTTTTTAGTCTGGACAACAAGAGAACTCAGGGCAGGGACAAGGGGAATCCCCGCACCAAGCAAGGTCGCAAGTTGTCTTGTAAGCATATGAATCTCGTTCGACCTGACCCGTTCCGAAAGAAACGGAAACGGGAGTCCGCCTGTGCCTGTTTTGCGTTTCCGGGCCAGACTCTCCCGTATCTCCACCGGATATTGCCCAAGTGTACGAATCCGCACGCGGGCACTGCTCTCGCTGTCGGCATCGATGATTCCCTTTCGAGACCTGCCCTGATCATCCAGGGCCTTATATTCGTATACCGGCATAGAACTGGGTTGAGACGCAAAAAAGGAAGAGTATTAAGATCCACCTGCGGATCCTGCGTAATATGAATTAATTGCGGAAATGACAGCAAAACACGATGGAATTAATTCCGCAGGACATTCAAGCCCAGAAAGGAAGTGCGGCGTCGTCCCTTGTGTCATTACGCATGCCTACAGGAAAAGAAGGAATTTTCATTTTTCGCAGCCGCCTGACAAATAAGATCCCTTTTTGTTCGATCTCCTGCTCTTTGCTTGAACAGTTGCCGAATGTACTTTGGGTTTATTTGGGATTGATTTTCACAGCGTTATTTTTGCATTAGAAAAAATCCGGAAAGGGAAATTACAGACTGGAAGGGATAATACAGGAAGAGCAGAATAAAAGTATCATCATAGTTAGGCGCATATTGAGACGAGGATATGGTATTCCTGTTTTTATATTGTTATATCAATGATATATAAAATATTGCTGGTGGATATCCGCGGGGATATTGTTTCGGGTTTTTCATTCAAGTCCATTGGCGCAACCCCCCGTATTTTCAGCAAGGCGCGGTTGTATTTTAGAGTACAGACTTTTTTGGACACGTTACATCAAGTATGCTATCTTGTCTTTCGCAGGCGCTATTTTCAGGCAAAAGGATGGATTGATGTGGCGGTTGTTGAGTTTCTGCCAGGTTTCTTGACAAGGAATGTTCGTGAATAATTTCCGGCTTGACCATTGACCCCAATTATGTACACACGGTACTTCGGACTTACAGAAAAGCCTTTCTCAATCGCGCCTGATCCTCACTTCCTGTATCTGAGTGATCTTCACAGGGAAGCGCTTGCCCATTTGTTGTACGGGATTCAAAGCGATGGTTGCCTGGTCTTGCTGACAGGCGAGGTCGGGACTGGAAAGACCACGGCCAGTCGCTTTCTAATTGAGCAGATCCCCAAGCTCACTGACGTTGCGTTGATCTTGAATCCAAAACTCTCTGTTGTCGAACTGCTGGCAACCATCTGCGAAGAACTCCGGATTGAAGGGATCGCGTCTCATAATTCGGTAAAATACTATAGCGATATTCTCAGCCGTCACCTTCTTGAATCCCACTCGCGGGGCAGAAATACGGTTCTGATCATCGACGAGGCGCAGGATCTCGACCCGGACATCCTTGAACAGCTTCGTCTTCTCACCAACCTGGAAACACACAAGGAAAAACTGTTGAGGATAATCCTGCTGGGGCAACCGGAACTCCGCAAAATGTTGGACCAGCCTGAATTTTCTCAAATAAATCAGAGGATAACAAGTAGATATCATCTTGTCCCGCTTCAGGAGCGCGATGTCTTTGCCTATGTGGACCACAGAATCAAGGTCGCGGGCGGTGGTCGCGCCCGGCTCTTTTCCGATAAGGCTCTGAAACGTATCCATGTACTCAGCCGGGGGATCCCGCGCCTGATCAACCTGCTCTGCGACCGGTCGCTCCTTGGCGCTTATGTCGAAGAAAAAGAACAGGTCGAATTGGATGTCGTGAATAAAGCAGGGCGTGAAGTTCTCGGGCATTCAGGGAGTGGCGCAGGTCGTAGCGGGGCGCCTTTTTCACTGGGGGATGCCCGATCCGTCATCTGGATTTCGTTGCTTGCAGCCCTCCTTGTCACAAGCGCAGCCCTCATCGTTTCCTCTCCGCAATTCCACGAGCTTTTGAAGTCCCATAAGCAGGATGCGGCGGTGCAGGCTGTCGATGAAAAAAAAGCCCCTGTTGCAATTGATAATATCCCGACAACTCAGAAAGAAAACGAGAAAAATCCTCAAGCTCCAACGGAAAAAAACGAGAGGAGCCAAAAGCCTGCGAACGGAGCCAAGCACAGTAAAAAAAATGCGAAACCTGTTGAAGAGAAATAATTAAGAGCAGGAGATGCCTCTCTGCTTTCGCGGCAGTATGCCGATGGAGACGAACCGACCATGTCGTATATTCTTGAAGCCTTGCAAAAATCGGAAAAAGAGAGAAAGCAGGATGAGGTTCTGGTTCTTCAGAGCGTCTTCATTCCTCGGCAGGTTTTGCCGACCGGAAAAAACATGTTCACCTCGAATCGGCTATGGGCGCTGGCGGTCTTAGCCTTTCTTGTCTTCATCCCCGGAGCTCTGGTAGGGTGGGAAAAACTGTCGGGCATCCCACTGGAAACCAATAACCTTATCCAAGAAATCACAGCCTTGTTTGAGCATAGGAAGGCGTCAATCCCTGCACAGCAGGTCGAGCCTGCAACCGCCTTCACAACAACGGCAGCCCCCCCAACGATGGGGCTTCCCCGCACCATCATTCAGCAGCCTGCCCCGCCGATACTCGGAAAGGATGATGATTCGCCTGTCATCGAGCGGAAATTATCCGATATACCCGTATCGGCGAATTTACCCCTGTCGGTGCAGGAAGAAATCAGGGAGATGAAATTCGCAGGCCATGTCTATTCGGAGAATCCAAGCCTGAGGATGATCATCATAAACGATAAAATCCTGCATGAAAATGATGTAATCGATGCGGATTTCCGTCTGTACCAAATAACCAGGAGAGGGGTTGTCCTCCTCTATAATTCCAAACGTTTGGCCATCAACATATTCTAGTCGTATCTGACACCTCTAAAGTACAGTCCGGTATCCGGGGCTTCTTTCCTGCCGGTGTAGCGCAGAATATTGCTGTCAGTGATCCGTGGTTCAGGGAGAGGAGACAGCTTCAGCAATTAGCTGAATGCCCAATATAAAAAGGCAGAGCTAATTGAATAGCTCCGCCTTTTTTACATAAAAGAGGGAATCAAGATTTCTTCTTCCTGCGAGCCGCAAGTATACCGCTTATACCGCTCCCTAAAAGGAACAGAGCGCCTGGCAAGGGGACGGCAGCGAGATTTCCCTGATGAACCGCCCACGTGTAAAGATGTTTGGTGTCTGCAGTGGTTGTGTAAACGCCATCGGAAAAATCAAAAGACAATGAAATGTCTGTTCCAAACCGAGACTTAGACCAATAACTGGCATGGGCAATGTTAATAAAATCTTGAGAACCGGGACCGAAATACTCCCGTCCCGTTTTGTTTGGTCCTCCCGGTAACTCATTATAGAGATTCACCAATTCCGCCGCGTAGGGCAATCTCCATCCTCCTTGAGAAATGCCATAATAGTCGTCAGCATTTATGGCGCTAATGTTTTGTTGAGCCGCCTTCCGGGACTCGGCCACCGGGCCGAGCATGCCCAGCTGCGTCCATGTAAGGTTTTGCGCGGAATCATATACCAACCCGTATCCGGTTACCGGATCGATATGGTCGATAAAGGTCAGGCCCGCGTTTGCATGATTGGACACTCCCAAAACAGACAACCCCACACATGACATAATAACCAATAATCCTGAAGATTTTCTTTTCATTTCCGCCCCCCGTAATGATTGATTTACATTTGACTGCCGGTTGTTTGTTTACAACGCTACAAAAGAACTCCATCTACTTAATAACTACCTATCGTTTGCATGGCCAATGAAATAATTATTACACAGATCACCGTGTAATATTGCAGAGATTTTTTAAATCTGCTATAGGCAATTTTGCTGCAATTAACGCACCATGTAATTGTTAAGATTTTGTTAGGAATATAATCTTAACAATTCCGCTATCTTTTCATAATAACGCCAAGAAATATCATTTTTATTCACCTTGTTTTTTCCGGATATCTGGGGAAAAAATTGTGTTGTCCGGAATAACGGATTCCCCCCCCCAGCCCTGGCCTTAAGCTTTTCATATCTTTCGTGCACATTACCCCATCCTTTCGGCTCAGAGCCCATGCTGCCTGAATAAAGGTTGCGGGTCCGGGCGTTTGTCTTTGAGGGCCGCTACAATTAATCCTTTTCCCTAAAAGAGAGTAAAAAACGATAATATGAATAATATGCGACTATGATTTAATATAGGAATAAACGATACTATGTATCTATTACATAAATAAATTATCTCTCTTATCTGTAACTTTAAGTTTGTTATCGTAATAATTTAAGTCCTATTCCTAATTGTGTTGACTCAACACAATAATTATATATAGTCGTCAACATTGTCAGGTTAATCCGACTCAATTCTACGAATATCAGTGTAACCATTATTCTGTCTCTGCCGGATAACGGTCGTCAGCTGTATTTTCTTGCAGGCTTTTTTCTAGAGTTCCATCGGGAACAAAGCAGTTAAAGAATTCGGAATTGGAGATCTATGCGATGAATGAACTGATTATGATGAAAATCAACGGAATGGA
>JARLHL010000102.1 GCA_031292275.1 Desulfocapsaceae bacterium
GCCCTCGAAGGTCTTGCAGCGGCTCAGGGCCACATAGACCTGCCCGTGGGTGAAGGCCGCCCCGGCATCGATGACGGCCTTCTCAAAGGTGAGTCCCTGGCTTTTATGGATGGTGATGGCCCAGGCCGGTTTCAGCGGAAACTGCAGGAAGGATCCGATGGTGTTTTGGCGTATCTCCAGGGAATCCGGATCAAGCGTGTACTCGATATTCTCCCAGATCGTCGGCTCCACCTCGATCTCCTGGGTGTCTTTCGGGCAGCGGACGCAGATGTGTTTGTCCGTAATGCCGGTTATCTTCCCGATCTTCCCGTTGAAATAGCGTTTCTCCGGTGACGGGTCGTTGCGCACGAACATGACCTGCGCACCCACCTTCAGCTCCAGCAGGGCGGGGGTGGGGTAGATGTGTTCGGGGAAGGTCCCTTCGACTGCGGCTTGCAAATGATGGGCGTTTTGCTGCACGGCCTGCAGCCTGGCCAGATTGATCGTATCGGCGCTGCTGTTGTGGGTGCAGAGGGTGATGAAGCCTTCGTCCTCCTGCGGAGAGAAGTTATCGATATATCGCTTGTTGAGCTCCTGCAGGGTGGCTTCATCAATATTTCTGTCCCGGACCCGGTTCAGAAGGGCGATGAAGCGAGGGTCCGATTGCCGGTAGATGTGTTTCAGCTCAATGGGGATCAGTTCCGTCTGGCGCAGAGCATTGCTGTCAAAAAAATACATGGAGGGGTAATACTGCCGCAGGATCTGCCATTCTGCCTCTTTCACCACCGGGGAGAGCTGGAGCAGGTCGCCGATCATCAGGAGCTGCACGCCCCCGAAGGGCAGGCTGTTGTGCCGCAGGCGCCTGAGCACGGCGTCCACCGCGTCGAGAAGATCGGCCCGCACCATGCTTATTTCATCGATCACCAGAAGGTCCATGCTTTTGATGATATTGATTTTTTCCTTACGCATCCTGTGTGCTGGCGCCGGGTTCTCGCTGCCCGGCACAAAGGGACCGAAGGGCAGCTGAAAAAACGAGTGCAAAGTCATGCCGCCGGCGTTGATCGCAGCAACCCCCGTCGGCGCCGTGACCACCATGCGTTTATGGGTCTTCTTCTTCAGATCATGGAGAAATGTGGTCTTTCCCGTTCCGGCCCTGCCGGTGAGAAAGATGTGGCAGTTGGTGTGCTGGACGAAATCTTCAGCCAACTGCAATTCGGGATTCGGTATAGTCATGGATAAAGGGCGAAGGCGCGGGTACGCATGAAAAATAATTGATAGCTGGCCCACTATACCAGTCAATCCCTCCTCAATAAAGACTATTCCGTGCCTGCCGGCTGGCCTGGAGAACTCACCTGGCTTATCCGGTTCAGTCCGTCATAGACGAAGGTGTACGTTCCATCGGAAACCATATTGCCGTTGGCGTCGTAGGAGTAAGCCTTTGGGGTGGAGCCGGTACGGCCGGTCAGTTGGTTGTTGGTTGGTACGTAACTGTAATCGCTTGCATAAGCGGCAACCTGCGGAGCCAGGAGGCCTGTAACCGACCCTTCTTACTGTAGTAGAATTACGATCTGTTCATATTTTCTTTCACGAGCGACATCTATCGGAAGTCGTCCGTTTTTCCCCTTCTTTAATGCATCTGCACCATGTTCGAGGAGAAGCCTCACAACCTCGGCGTGTCCATGAAAAGCTGCCCAAAACAAGGCGGTATTACCACCATTCTCAGGTGCATTTATGTCTACCTTTGCCATCAGCAATAATCTGACAATTTCGAAATGACCAGCACTCGCGGCCGCTGTCAGAGGAGTCCAACCATCAATAGCATGCGCCTCTACATTTGCTCCTTGTTTGATTAAAGACTCTACTCTCAGAATATTTCCGGTACCGGCTGCAGAGACCAACTCCTTATTCATTTCAGAATTACATCCGAGTAAGATGAAAATAGTAAATATAAAAAACAACAGTCTTCTTAACATTAATCACCTTCCTTATTGCGGATTAAAAGAGTTCAAGGTCGGTGAAATAATACCATTTTGTGGAATATATAGACTCGTAGCTCCACCATGACTTTCCAAATTCTGTAGTGCTCTATATAAAGATCGTGGAAAAGGTGTAGTAGGTAACGAAAAACCTCTAAAAGGGTCGGTAAGATTTATATTGCCAGCTTTTAGCGCATCACTAACACGACCGGCGCAGTTGTCCGGAAAGGCATCTGGCTTGGTGGTTTTTTCTTGCATGTAACTGATGATTGCATTCTCTTGGTTAGGGGAAGTAGGCAGAATGAAAGCGACTGAATCACGTCGCATGGCCTGATCTGCAAGGTAACTTGTGACACTGCTTCCTGTATAATTCAAGTTTGGATCATTGGGATTGTTTCCTGGACTGTATAAACCAGATCCGGTAGTTGCTATTGCTACGTGGCCAAAAGGATTCCCTGGCGTTTGCCCATTAATAATAACCAACGTTTCTAAGCCCCAAGGATCAAACCAATTTACCGGGTTTCCTGAGGCATACGCATACAGATTCATCCCACCCCATAGTCCGATAGGGTCAGTAGAAACATATCTGCCTGTATCCGGATCATAAAACCTGTTCCAGTTATAATGCAACCCGGTTTCCGAGTCGTAATACTGTCCCGGAAAGCGGAGGTTGTTTGTTATTGTCTCGGTTGTGACCTGGGCCTTGCCGAAGGGCAGATATGCTGCCTGCCAGACCACGGTGCCGGAGGCATCGACCAGTTGCTGGGGCGTGCCGAGATGGTCGTTGATAAAATAATAGATTTCCGGAGTGTTTTGATGCTCCTTCACCGCTATCGGCTCGCCGTCAAGATAGATATACTCCCTGAGCGGCGTTCCATCAAGAAGTGTCTCGGCAATCAGGCGGCTGTTCAGATCATAGAGATAATGGGTGGTGGTAGCGCCGACGGTCTTGCGGATTCTCCGGTTGCTGCTGTCATAGCCGTAGGAGGCGATAGGGGACGTCCCCTGGCTCACCTGGCTTATCCGGTTCAGTCCGTCATAGACGAAGGTGTACGTTCCATCGGAAACCATATTGCCGTTGGCGTCGTAGGAGTAAGCCTTCGGGGTGGAGCCGGTACGGCCAGTCAGTTGGTTGTTGGTTGGTTTGTAACTGTAATCGCTTGTATAAGCGATAACCTGCGGAGCCAGGAGGCCTGTAACCGAGGTCGCATGACCGCCTGCGTCACGGGTATATGAAATGTCGAAACTGCTGCCAGCCTTAATTCCAGAGACATTGTAGCGTTGATCGTAGGCCCTGGAAAGGTTCACGGAGCCCTGGGTTGCGCTCTTCAGCGGCCCGAAGGGGAGGCGGGAGATCGCAGAGACCAGCGGCGTGTCGTTTACGTTGATTGCTGTAACCTGACCGTTCGCGTCCCGGATATAGGTCAGCTCAAGTCCGCTCGGATAGGTCATCCCGGCCAGATCGCCGGTGGCGGGATCCCAACTGTAGCCGATGGCATAGGATCTGCTGCCGATCACCCTGGTCTCGGTGGCGATCCGACCTGCGGCATCGTAGGCGAAGGAGTCCGTTCCTTCCTGATCGGCGATCCGGCTCAGATGACCGATGGCGTTTGCTCCCTGGTCATAGGTAAAGACGATATTTCCGGTTCCCGAATAGCTTTGGCTGACCGGCCGGTTCAGCGCATCGTAGGTATAGCCGACTGCCTGACCCTTGGCATCGGTGACGGAGACGAGATTCCCGGCCGGGTCGTACGAGTAGCTTTTTCCTCCGGTATCCGGTGCCGTCGCCGTGATCTTCCTGCCGAAATCATCGTAGGTAAAACTGGTTCCTTGCTTTTGGCGTCCGTCACCGTGCTGATATTGTTCTGCATATCATAGGCATATCCGGCGGTGGCGATACCCGCCTCGGTCACCGACGTCAGCCGATTCAAGGCGTCGTACTGATAATCGCTCTGCATGGCGGTGGCGTTGACCGTCCGTACAAGATTGCCGACCAGGTCATACTCCGCCGTCTCTTCCGCATTGCCGGGATAGGCTCCCTTGTTCAGGCGGCCGTAGTCGTCATAGCCGTAGTTGGCATACCGGGTCAGCGTGTTCTGGGGATCATGGACCTCTTCGCCGATGCGCCGATTTTCGCTGTCGTAGGCATAGCTGATGGCATTGCCAAGGGTGTCGGCAATCCTGGAAATCTGGCCTGCCGGAGAATATGCGTAATTGATCGTTCGATTACCGTGCAGGGTTATGGTCAGCAGCCTGCCCGCCGGATCGTAGGAATATCCCGTGGTCAATCCTGCCGTGGTTGAAGAAGCGACCAGGCCCTTTGTGTTAAACACGCGCGTGGTGACGATGCCGTTCGGGTCGGTAATAGTCTGAGCCTGGCCAAAGGCATTATAATTGCTGTAGGTTGTTATATGCCCCAGGGCGTCTTGTACTGTATACAAATTTCCCCCGCTGTTGCCCTGGGAGGCGTCGTTCGGATAGTAGGAGAAGGTTGTAACATTATTTACGTCGGTTCTCGGCCCGGTAATGGAGGCGATCTGGCCGTAGGTGTTATAGGCGTATTTGGTCAGTCTGCTGATCGCGGCGGTTTCGGAGTAGCCGCTCTGCAGCCGGGTGAGCATGTTGCCTCGGGTGTCATAGGTCATCAAGGTAACAGCCTTCTTGCCGGGATTTGAAACCGACGGCATGGTGATGTTGGCGACCTGGTTGGTCGTCGAGTCATAGGTCTTGGTTGTCGTGACGGCCAAGGAGGTGCCTGCCGTTCGGGAAAAATAAACGCGTCCTCAATTTTAATTGTTCAAGGACGTCCCCAAGAACACCTCGAGTGTGGGGCACTGCAACATAATAGGGCTTTATGCCATTGCTCTTGCTCCGCTCGAAAGGTGGTGGTTTGGCTGGGTTGGCCCCTCTATCCTCTACTCGTTCATTGTCCTCTTTACTTTATAAAGGAAGACCAATTTTTACCCTTAATTCCATAAATAAATAAGTTATTAATATACCAATGAGTAAGAACAACAAAGAAGAGCCAAGACAGATCAACAGTCGTGTATTAAGCTTTTCATTGGGTAGAGAAAAATAATTAAGAGGTATCAAAATAATAGGAAAAATAAAATATGACCACGAAGTTAATGAAATAATCGTCCCAACCTCCTGCCCATACCAATACTCTGCTAGTGTCGATGAGAGACTAAACAAAATAAAAAGACAGTATGGAATAATATTTAGAAAGATCAGTTTCCTGGTATTGCAAAGCATCCCGCCCATCCTCCAGTAGTAAATGGTTGCGAGCAGGTATGCCCTCCTAACTTTTTATATTTGTCTCTTAAAGCATCAGCGTAGTCTTGGCAATTGTGGCTCTTCAGCGAATAGTCACCAGGTGACCATTTGTTGCTTTCTCGCAAACTTTGTTCGGCTTTGGCTATGATAGAATCATCATAGTAAGGCCCAAACATTGAGTAAGCATTCTTATCATGAGAAAGATCTGGCCCTATTCCAGTAGGAAAGTATCCTGAGTTACTGCCGTTATCATAAAAACCATTTTCATGCCATGTACTAACATTATTAGGCAGAGGAATTTGCGGTCTGAATCCATTGAGAGAACGTATTCCAAATTGAAACAGCCCGGAAGGATCAAACCAATTAACCGGATTTCCCTCAACATACGCATACAGATTCATCCCACCAACAAGCCCAATAGGGTCACCGGAAATGTAGCGCCCGGTATCGGAGTCGTAATAACGATTCAGGTTATAATGGAGGCCGGTTTCAGCATCAAAATACTGGCCCGGGAAACGGAGATTATTCCTGGCCGTCACCGTTGTCACCTGGGCCTGGCCGAAGGGCAGATATGCTGCCTGCCAGACCACGGTGCCGGAGGCATCGACCAGTTGCTGGGGTGTGCCGAGATGGTCGTTGATAAAATAATAAATGCCGGGGATGGACTGGTATTCTTTTACCGCTATCGGCTCGCCGTCAAGATAGATATACTCCCTGAGCGGCGTTCCATCAAGGAGTGTCTCGGCAATCAGATTGTTGTTTATATCATAGAGATAATGGCTGGTCACGCCGCCCGTACTCTTCCGGATCCGACGGTTATTGGCGTCATAGCCGTAGGAGGCGATAGGGGACGTCCCCTGGCTCACCTGGATCAACCGGTTCAGGCCGTCATACATGAAGCCCAAAGTCCCGTCGGAAGCCATATTGCCGTTGGCGTCGTAGGTATAATTCTTCGGCGGGGCTGCGGTTATCTGGTTGTTGGCGGCATTATAGGAATAGTCGATCGTCTCGGCTGTAAGCGTTGGGGCCTGAACGCCGGTGATGCCGGTTACGTTTCCTCCGGCATCCCGGCTGAAGCCGAAGTCTGCTCCGCCCGCTTTGATTGCGGAAACGCTATAGCGCTGATCATAGGTCCTGGTCAGATTGGTGGAAGCCAGTCTTGCGGCTTTGACCGGCCCGAAGGGGAGGCGGCTGACGGCACTGACGATGGATGTGCCGTCAGCGGCGATTGCGCTGATCCTGCCGTTTGCGTCCCGGCTGTAGGTGAGCGCAAGTCCGCTCGGATAGGTGATTCCGGCCAGCTCTCCGGTGGCGGCATCCCAACTGTAGCCTACGGTATGGGACATGCCGCTGATTATCCGTGTTTCGGTTGCAATCCTGCCCGCCGCATCATAGGTGAAGGTATTGCTGCCGTCCTGATCGGTGATTTTGCTCAGCTTGCCGATGGCGTTTGCGCCCTGATCATAGGTAAACAGGATATCGCCGGCATTGAAAAAGCTCTGCTTGATCGGTCTGTTCAGGGCGTCATACTGAGAGCTGACGGTGTGCCCCATGGCATCGACAGCTCTCAGGAGGTTGCCCGCCGGATCGTAGCTCATCCTGGTTATACCCGCGTCCGGCGATTCAACACTGAGCCGGTTGCCCAGATCATCATAAGTGAATCGGGTGACATGGCCCCGCGCATCAGTGACGCTTGCGGGATTGTCCCGGCGGTCGTAGGTGTAGACGGCAATGGCGGTTCCGGCCTCGGCAACGCCCAGCAGCCGGCGCAGGGCGTCATAGCTGGAATCGGTCTGCATGCCGGTGGAATCGATACTTTGCACCAGATTGCGCACCGCATCATAGGCGCTGGTCTCCCGGGCATTGTCAGCCCAGGTGCGGCTGACCAGGTTGCCGTTGGCATCATAGGCCAGACCGATGGTATAGGTGAGGATGCCTTCCGGGTCGCGGACATCCTCCCGGATACGCTGCCCCTTGGCGTCATA
>JARLHL010000014.1 GCA_031292275.1 Desulfocapsaceae bacterium
GAAGTCAGTGAATTTTGCCTGACCTTTTGTAGACAACACGCGAGTTATGGCTGCGGTCAAAGTAGTTTTACCATGATCAATATGACCTACTGTTCCCACATTGACATGTGGCTTTGTCCTGTTAAATTTTTCCTTTGACATTTCGTTATCTCCTCAGGCCTTATGGAATTAATTTTCAATCTCGCCTTTTATTCTTTGGAGCCCACGACCGGAATCGAACCGGTGACCTCATCCTTACCAAGGATGCGCTCTACCATCTGAGCTACGTGGGCAACCTCATCTCAAAAAAAATGGAGCGGGAAACGAGGCTCGAACTCGCGACCCTCAGCTTGGAAGGCTGATGCTCTACCAATTGAGCTATTCCCGCTCACAAACTATAAAAACAAAGAAAAATAAATGGTGGAGGGGGGAGGATTCGAACCTCCGAAGGCGCTGCCGACAGATTTACAGTCTGTTCCCTTTAGCCACTCGGGAACCCCTCCAGATGGATATCTTCAAGTAAAACATCCACAACTACACATCAACAAAACTTTGTACTTTCTACCCTTTGGAGCTGGCGATGGGACTTGAACCCGCAACCTGCTGATTACAAATCAGCTGCTCTGCCAATTGAGCTACGCCAGCCTGCAAAGGACGTGAGTATACTCATTTGGCATTTTTATGGCAACATTTATTTGCCATAATGGGAAAATTAGCTCCACAAAAAGGGGGCCAGGTCAGACACGACCAGGCCCCAATTCACATCAGCCCAAAACTCCGTAATTTTATTTTACAGCAGCGTCCGTTCCGAAAGAACTCTCTCTGCATTTATCAAATGCTATGGCAAACGTCCTGTATACCAGATGTGCAAGTTTTGTATACGGCAGGTAGAGAAAGAGCATCATTACAGCAACCAGATGGCAAAAATAAATTAAATACCCGATTTGGACCAGGCCTGCCCAGCGGCAAACCTCGGCAAGCGTCCCTGTGACACCGACAGCCATTATCTCCCAGATAAGAAACCAATCATAAAAGTTCCCACTGAGGCCGGCGTCGCTCTCTGCCTTAGCGCGGTTCGTCCAGAGCACCCAAATACCGTACAGCATAGCAATGGCTGAAACATTGGCGAGCAGTTTAACGGGATTCCAGAAGGTCATCGGACCATGAAAGCGCGCAACCCACAAGCCTATCACATCATTGGCAAGGAGTGACCAGGTGGTAACGATAAAGAGGCCGATAAAGGCATACATCAACGGGCGATGACCGCGTGCCCTGTCAGCGTTGACTTTACACTCACGAAACCGTACATGCTGAAGAATTTCTACCACTGCCGGCAAAAGAAATTTCTGACCAAACTGAATGACAGAAGGTCTGAAATTCGGATTCATTGTATGCTTTTCCGCCATCGCCTTCCAGAGATTGGAAATGCCTTTATAAGCAGAAAAGACAGCTAAGGCCAATGAGGGGACCATAAAACAGACGATAAAGAAAATGTTTTTCGCATACCAGCGGAAATCCCAATGCCCAAAAAACTGCTGATACCCATGATGGGCAAAATCTTCTGCCGAAGGGAATCCCATCGCTCCAGAAAGCATCCACATGACAAAGATCACGACGGCAGGGATTGCAATCATCACCGGAAGCCCTTTAGCACTCGATGCCAATTTGGCAAGCCCGGAAGGCCATCCGTAAAATGTATAGGCATATGCCCTGACTGCCCCCATTACATCACCCGGTTTTGCCCCCCGGGGACACTTGGCAGTACAATCCCCACATTGATGACATAAAAACACATCAGGGTCTGTAATAAGATTATCTTTAAGACCCCATTGAGACCAAATCATTTCTTTGCGTGGAAAAGGTTTCTTATCCTTTGAAAGCGGGCAGACGACAGAACATGTTGCACACTGATAACATTTTTTCAGCGTATCGCCACCGACTCCCTTCAGATATTGAATAAACTCTAAATCCGGCTGGATGTTCATTTCTTCCCCTCATGTAAGATATCAACACTCATAAATTCCCTATATTTCAAAACCTTTCAAGCAAAGCTCTGTACTGCGGAAGGTCCGTCTTCCCGCAGTACAGGTAATGCAGGACTGCGTTTAGAAGCCCTTGAATGGGTTCGGACCCATTTCAACTATGGTTTCGACAAAATCATTAACTATTTGAGGAATCTTGTCATAGTCCGTAATTGCAACCTGCTGGGCAGTTACCCGCTCAGGTTCAAGACCAAGGGTGGAGAGGGTATCGCCAATGTTCTCCATCCTTTTGTTTGCAATCTCGGAGCCTTTAACAAAATGGCATTGATAGTCATCACCATAACTGCAGCCCAGCAGCATTGCGCCATCCATACCGGCAGAGAGAGCATCCCGAATCCATGCCATATTGACAGACCCAAGGCATCGTACAGGAATGAAACGAGCCATATGACTCAGTTTGTGATGTTTCATGCCTGCCATATCAATGGCCGGGTAGGCATCATTTTCACAGACAAGCACCAGGATACGCAGCCGTTCTTCATCATCCTCAGGAACTTCAATCGACTTGATCATTGAACCGATCAGATCAATGTTATAATCCTTGAATCCGATAATACGCTCTGGGCAGGCACCCATACAGGTTCCACAACGTCTGCACCGGGTTGGATTGGGAAGCGGTGTACCTTTCTCATCATCATCCAGGGCGCCGAAGGGACACTCTTCAGTACAGCGCTTACACTGGGTACAGCGCTGCATAAAAAATTCAGGATAGGTGGCATCACCAGAACGCGGATGCACAGCGACACCACGATCTGTCGATTCAATACACTGGATTGCCTTTAAAGCGGCGCCAGTAGCATCGTCAATGGTCTCATCCATGGTCTCTGCCTTCCTTACACCACCGCAGGCATAGACGCCAGTTCTTCTGGTCTCATAGGGGAAACAGATAAAATGCGAATCGGCATAGCCGTCAAAAAGGCCCAGGTCCGAAAACGCAGGTCCCTGACGATACGCCAGATTGATAGTATTTTCATGCAGTGTTGTCGGCTCCATACCAGCGGCCAGAACAACCATCTCAACATTGAGGGTTATGGAATCTCCTAAAAGAGTATCATCAACTGCAACGGTCAGCTTTCCATCTTCTCCAGCATCCACCTTCATAACATTTCCCTTAGTCAGGAAAATGCCATCATTCTGCTGTGCACTCTTATAGAAAAGTTCCATGTGGCCGGGAGTACGCATATGTTGATAGAGAATATAGGCCTTTCCATCAGCGTTATCCTGACAGACATACTGTGCCTGTTTCAAGGCAACCATAGAGGTGACAGAATTACAATACGGAAAATCTTTATCATTTTCGGCTCCGCCCGGGCTCTGAATAAAGGCAACACTTGCAGGCACCTTCCCAACCTTTGCCAGCTTTTCAAATTCTGCGTTGGTGACGACGTTTTTAATCTTCCCATACCCCAGATGCTCGTACTGCGAGACATCTGCAGGTTTCCAGCCGGTAGCAAGGACAACAGAACCCACTTTGGTGGCAGAAGGATCTAACTCGGTATACACCTTCAGTCCCTTGTTCGGGTCTTCCTTCTCTCCCTTATCGATCAGGTCTTTTTCGTCAACGGTCACTTTGGCAGGTGCATCCCACTCAGACTTTTCACCAGCCTTCTTAAAACTGACAAAAAAGTTACCCGGTGATCCTGCAACACGAGCAACCTCGGTTTCCGTCTTGACCATAATCTTTTTATTGGCAAGGACGGCCGCAGTCATTGCGGGAATTGGATTTTCCTCGAGATCTGTCCATGGAGCCTTTGAAGGAAAGGACTGTCTCCAGCCCGCAGCCTTACCGCCAAGAGCTGCTTCCTTCTCAACAAGAATTACTTTGTAGCCTGCTGCAGCAGCTTCTTGGGCGGCAGTAAGACCGGCAAGGCCTCCGCCCATCACCATAACGGTCTTATTTATCTCCGACTCCAGCTGATAAGGGACAGCCAGTTCGGTCTTCTGCGCCCGCGTACACGCCATTCTCATGTAATCGCTGGCAGTTTCCTGAAGAAATGCGGCAGCCTCCGCGTGAGGTTCCTCGCCCTCGGCAGGCTTGCCTTCGGACCATACGACCTGCTCACGCAGGTTGGCACGAATGGTGATCTTGTCAGCACCAAAGTCAAATTCCTTCTGCATGACGCGAGGAGAACAGGCACCGATTACAACGGTATTGATACCACTATCATTAATATCTTTCTCAATAAGGGCTTTGCCCTCAACTCCACAGAGGCAGTCGAATGTCTTGCACTCCATGGACATTTCCCCGGTTACAACTTCGGAGAGAGCCTCAAGATCGAGTGCATCACCGATGCCGCATCCCGAACATAAGTATGCGCAGTATGTCTTAGCCATTGATCATTACCTCCTGGATATCTGAATTGCCTTCAAGGCAGCTGCAGTGGATGATTGGGTAGTGGTTACGACATCAGCGGCCTTCTTGGCACATCCAGCTGATATCATGCCCTTCTCATTGTCAGAAATAATAAAACCACTGTTATCCATATTCAGACTGACAGGCGAACCCTCAAGACCCAGTGATGGTTGCATTCCTGTTGCCAGTACGGCCATATCCACCTTCTGACGTATCTTGTCCCCGGTGACAGCGTTCTCAGCCACAACCGTAACGCCTCCGTCACTCTCCGGCACTATCTCTGCGACCTTTCCCTTGATAAAGAACGAGTTCTTATCATTGGTAAGTTTTTCGCGGAATTTCTCGTATTTTCCTGGAGTTCGCAAATCGATATAAAATACGTACATCTTTGCATCAGGATATCTCTCCCGCACATACGTCATCTGCTTCAATGTGGCCATACAGCAAATGTGCGAACAGAACTCAAGATGATTCTCATCCCTGGAACCGGCACACTGAACAAAGGCAATTGAGCTAACTTCCTTGCCATCACCGGGACGAACGACAGCCCCACCGGTAGGACCGTTGGGTGCGGCCAGCCTCTCCATCATCATATTGGTAATAATGGCATTGGAATGACCGAATTTGAGATTGTCCATTTTTGTGGCGTCATAGGGCGTCCAGCCCGTGGCCCAGACAATGGAGGCTACGTTGACTGTAACATTTTGAACCTGCATATCCAGGTCTACGGCATTATACTTGCACGCTGCTTTCACCGCCTTAGCACCGTCAGCGGAAAGCTTAGCCTTGTTAATCACGTAGCGCCGGGGATATGCCATGTCATGGAGAAGATAGGCAGCCTTAGTCTTATCCATCCCAAAGTTGAACTCATTGTCTATCATATCCGGGCAAGCTTCGGCGCAATCACCGCAAGCGGTGCAATTACTGTTTACATACCGCGGAGCGATCTCGAGATTTACCTGGTAATTACCCGGAGCACCACTGACAGACTTTACGGTTGTCATGGTATACGTTCTAATTTTACGATTGTTTTTCACACGGCGAAAATTGATCTCCAGGCCGCAGCTCGGTGGACACAGTTTTGGGAAATACTGATTTAGCTGGGCTACGCGACCACCAAAGGAAGCGCTCTTTTCAATCAGAAACACATCATTTCCGACTTCGGCGGCTTCAAGAGCTGCAGTCAGCCCGCTGATACCACCGCCCACGACCAAAATTGCACCTGAAGTGCCTTGCTCGTCAGTCATACTTTTCCTCCATTGTTGCTCTTAAATATATTTACAATTGTCACTCTTAAACGTATCAAACCATCTATCTCATATTCTGATGCCCATTCATCAAAGTAACTCACATCCATGATGTCGATACTGGACCTGCCGGGTCAATCTAAACATTTTTAGCTTATATAGAGTAGAGATCCGACCACACTCTAATCCATATAAGCTAAAATGGAGTACATAACAAAAATCTCCAGGAATCACAAGGGATCCCTGGAGATTTTTTATTACGTCACTACAAACCTGCCATTAAATCTTACAGCCAGGGCTCGGTGGCAAGAATGTTGACACACTCAACTTTCTCACATTTCCATTCCTTGGTGTCAGGATTGTAAGTGGAGTTTACAAAACACTTCCAGTTCTGGTCATCAACTGTCGGGAAATCTGACCTGTAATAGAATCCGGGATAACGAGATTCCTTACGGAACTCGATGTGACGGATATGTGCTTCAACACACCAGATACGATGATAATTCTCCCAGCAGCGGAGAAGCTCATGCAGATCGCCGGCAGCCATTTTCTCAGAATCTTCACGGAGAAGCTTGAGCAGATCCATACAGATATTGAGCAGTTTGCCAGAGGTCATATAGTAGGTTGCGACACCACCACCATACTCATCGGTTGCCTTCATCAGACGCATCATCAAGCCGGCAGGTTTGCAATACGCCGGATTGACATCAGCAGCGGTGGAAAGTCCAACATTCTCAGTATAGAGTTTTACTGGTGCATAGATCTCAGCAGCAAGCTCCTGAGCTGTCTGCTTCAATTCAGGCTTATAGGAGGCGTTGTCACGGCAGAACTTAACCATCTGCTTGGCAGCAATACGACCCTCTGCATGGGAACCGGAGGAGAACTTATGACCGGAAGCACCAACGCCGTCTCCAGCGGTGAACAGACCATCAACCGTGGTCATACGGTTGTAACCCCACTTGTACTGATGCACGCGGGAAGGATTGTTTATGGTCGGAACCCAATCCTCGTTCGGACCGGAAGTCCAGATACCACAGCAGCCTGAGTGAGAACCAAGCATGTAGGGTTCAGTCGGCATAATCTCAGAACCAACCTTCTCAGGCTCAACATTCATACCAGCCCACAGGCCAGCCTGACCAACGGACATATCCAGGAAGTCTTCCCATGCCTCGGACTCAAGATGTTTCCAGAACTTCTTCAAGTCCTTATCGTTCATACCTGCGGCCTTACGATCATCCAGGAAGGCATTCAGGGCAACGTCGGTGGCCATGTACAGAGGACCGCGTCCCTCTCTCATCTCATTAATCATGAGGTGATTACGCAGACAGGTCGGGGTGACAGGGGAGGCACCATACGGCATGAACTTAGCCAGCTCGTCCTTAACAGAAGCGCTGTTTGCATAGAACTCGCCCAGACCATTCTGAACTTTGGCCTTGAACAGCAGGAACCATGCACCAACAGGCCCGTATCCATCTTTGAAACGGGCTGGGGTAAAGCGGTTTTCCATCATGGTCAGGGTAGCACCGACCTGTGCACACATGGTGTAGGTGGAACCTGCATTCCATACAGGATACCAGGCACGGCCCTTTCCTTCACCGGTTGAACGGGGACGGAAGATGTTAACAGCGCCACCGCAGGCAACCAAGGCTGCTTTGCAGCGGAAAACATGAACTTTATTCTCACGGGTGGAGAAACCGACAGCACCGGCGATCTGGTTTGCCTTGTTTTTATCGAGGAGCAGTTTGACAATGAAGATACGCTCAAGGATATTCTCCGCACCCAGAGCGGTAGCAGCAGGCTCGGCAACGATGCACTTGTAGGACTCACCGTTGATCATGATCTGCCATTTACCTGTACGAACGGGAACACCACCCTCACGGAGGGTCTTAGCAGGCTTGGCACCGTCAAGGTTCTCACCGTTGGCATCCTTCTTCCAAACAGGAAGTCCCCACTCCTCAAACAGTTTTACAGACTCGTCAACGTGACGACCGCAGTCGTAAATGAGGTCCTCGCGAACAACGCCCATCAGGTCATTACGAACCATCTTGACGTAGCTTTCGATCGGATTCTCGCCGATGTAGGTGTTGATAGCGGAAAGCCCCTGGGCGACAGCGCCGGAACGCTGCAGGGAGGCCTTATCAACAAGCACGACCTTCATGCCTTCCGGTGCCCATTTCTTCACTTCAAATGCGGCACCACATGCAGCCATACCACCGCCGATGATCAGAATATCAACGTCATGCTCAACGACCTCTGGATTCACTACTGCTTTGAGTTCGCCTTTTGGTTTATTTGGTAATGCCATATCCAAATCTCCTTATTGCAAAAGATTTTTTGAGTTAAATTTCAATGCTCAGCTTATTTCTTGGGGGTCGGCAGAGCAGTCTCTAAAAGAAGACACTCATCATCAAGGCTGGCGCCCTTCTGACCGACATAGGCATTAGCAGCACCCTCAGCCGTTGTGCGGATAGGGAATTTGAAGCGTTTCAGGTTGCCATTACGGAACTTTACAGTCCACATAATGTCATTTGAAGAACGCATCGGATGAACCTGACCGCCCATAGGTACGAAGTCATCATAACCACGAACAAAGATTGCACCCTGTGGGCAGATCTTGACACAGGAATAACACTCCCAGCATGCATCAGGCTCTTGATTATACGCCCTCATCTCCTCAACATTCAGAACCATCAGATCGTTGGGACAGATGTACATGCATGCGGTTTTGTCTCCACCCTTGCAACCATCACACTTGGAAGGATCTACATAACTTGGCATTAAACTACCTCCTCAGTTTGTTTTAACTGTTGTGACCCTGATCATACAGGACCTACTTTACCTATGCAAAAAATACACAACCAATACACCAATCCTTATTCACCGCCTGCAAGAGCAGCAAATAGAAAAAAATTGGACTACCTAACTTAAAATTTATTGCAATTCTTGACCCGAAAAAAAATGAACGGTCACTCATTTTTACCAGCTTTGAGATATAATTTGTCGCCAAAATATTGTCAAGGAAATTCCACATTGAATTCCATGACTCAGTGGTCATCATACGTCTTTCGGACGAGCACCTCACGGGGACGAACGCCATCTGCCGGTCCGATAATCCCCTCCTTCTCCATAACTTCAATCATTCTTGCAGCCCTGTTATACCCGACCCTAAGGCGCCGCTGCAGCATTGAAATTGAAGCCTGACCGGACTCACAGACTATGCCTACTGCCTCATCATACCGGTCGTCGGTCTCGGATTCATCATCACCTGCCGATGAACTGGTCTCTGTGTCGATCTCTTCGATCACGGACTCATCATAGGTCGCCGCTCCCTGCCTTTTTAAAAATGCGACAAGTTTAGAAGTTTCATCTTCCGAAATAAAGGCCCCATGTATCCGAAGAAGCCCCGAGCTTCCTGGAGGCAGATAGAGCATGTCTCCGGCCCCCAGAAGGTGTTCGGCGCCCGAAGTGTCGATAATCGTGCGCGAGTCAATCTTCGAGGAAACCTTAAAGGAAATCCTGGTAGGAAAGTTTGCCTTGATAAGGCCGGTCAATACATCCACGGAGGGTCTCTGGGTGGCAAGAATCAAGTGAATGCCTGCAGCCCTGGCCATCTGGGCCAACCGGGCTATGGAGGCCTCAACATCCTTGGACGCAACCATCATCAGATCAGCCAGTTCATCGACAATCACAACAATATACGGAAGTTTATCCTTGGCATTTTCATTGTAGGAATCAAAGCCCTTAACCTTCGCCTCCTCCAGCAGCCTGTACCGCCGCTCCATTTCTCTGACTGCCCATTGCAAGGCCCGGGAGGCCATTTTCGGCTCTACCACCACAGGATGCAGAAGGTGCGGAATCCCCTCGTAGCCGGACAGCTCTATTCGCTTCGGGTCCACCATCAGAAAACGGACCTCTTCAGGGGTCGAGTTGAACAGGATGGAGGCGATGATGGTATTGATGGCCACACTCTTCCCTGCCCCGGTAGCCCCGGCAATAAGCAGATGCGGCATCCTGGCCAGATCGGCTATGACCGCGCTGCCCACCACATCAAGCCCCAGAGCGATTGAAAGCTTACTTGAATTATTGAGATAGTTTTCAGACCCCAGCAGATCCCGTATATAGACGATCTGCCGGATACTGTTCGGGATCTCTATCCCAAGTGCCGCTTTTCCGGGCACCGAGCCCACCACCCTGACAGACTGGGCCTTGAGCCCAAGGGCCAGGTCATCCGCCAGGCCGACAATCTTATTTATTTTTATTCCCGGGGCCGGGGCATACTCGTAGGTGGTCACGACAGGCCCAGGCGATATACCGATAACCTTGCCGGAGACCCCGAAATTACCCAATTTCTCCTCGAGTTGCTTAGAAATGGAGTAGTAGTGCTCTTCATCTACCTTTTTTTGCACCTGCTGATTCTTCTTAAGCAGCGTGAGAGGAGGGAGTTTCCACTCGCCGCCGGACACAGTCCGCGGTGCAAAAGGGTCTTCCTTTTCCGCATTGCCATTGATTTTGGGGGCCTCCTGAACCACGGCAGGCGGGGAAACGGAGAGGGCTGCCGCCGCGGGCTCTGGAGCAGGGCTTGCCTTTCTGATGGTCACCCGCCTCTCCCGCATACTGTTTTCCCTGCGCTCATTCCTCTGATTGCCAGCCAGAGCACCCCATATTCCCTGCAGGCAGTTCTGCATGCCCCGCATCAGAAATGCAATGAGGGTATAGGGGGAAAACTGGGTGGAGACCATCATCGAAATAAGCAGCAGAAGCAACAGGGTAAGAACAGTCCCTGCCAGCCCCAACAGAGGGCTGATCAGCCCAAAAGCAAGGTTGCCGATCAATCCACCGCCATCTTTTACCAGAGTATTGTCAAAAACGGGGCAGGACAGCAGGGTACAAAATGAGACGATGGCCCCGATGAGGCCGCCAATGATCTGGGGAAGGCGGACGGAAGAGATCTCGGTGCGAAAAAACAAGCAGGACCCCAGCAGCAGCAGGGCAGCAAGGAAAAAAGATCCGCCACCCAAAAGGGCGACAAGATACTGGGAAATAAAGGCGCCAACAGCCCCGCACCAGTTGGCACCCGGGGGGGGGGCCTTATAGTACGATACAAGGGCCAGCGCCAGAAATGCTGCAATGAAAATGCCAAGAACAGCGGCGGATTCCCTCAACAATCCAGGATGCTCTGTCTGTTTGGTCTGGGCCATGGGAAAGAAAATACTCCGGTACCGAATCGACTGAAAATTAAGAGCTGGCTGAAGCCGAACCCATCAGCTCGCGCCACACCATTCAGCATATCCCGATTCTCCGTGAACCGGAAATCCTTAAATGACCGTCCTCGCATTTACCGGTGATACTCGGAAGAGGAATAACCTGTGGTTATGTAATAAGAAAATAATAATTGTGCAAGAAAACCCGTGTCCGCATCAGGGCCCGGGGCTCTCGCTTCCATCTCCCGAGACCTGGATCCTTGTCTTTACAGCATCGAGAATACCGTTGACAAAGGATGGTGATTCATCGCTGCCGTACCGTTTGGCAATCTCAACCGCCTCATTGATGGCGACCTGATCGGGGACATCATCACAGTACAGCATTTCAAACACACCAATACGCAATAGATTTCTATCCGTTATGGCAATTCTTTCCAAACGCCAGTTTTTTGCGCACTGGCGAATGAGACTATCAACATGCTCACGATTTTTAAAGATACCCTGGAGGAGTTCCAGGGTATACGGCCTCGCCTTCCTGCTGACCTCATAGAGGTCGCAGAACATGTCAAATCGTTCTTGAAGATCGCCCGTGACAGCATCCTCAGCGGTAAAATCATCCTGAAAAAGAAACTGAAGAGCAGATTCCCTGGACTTCCTTCGTATTCCCATGAGATATCGATAAAAAAACCAAATCAGCAAAGAGCCGCAAAAACAGGAGGAATCCTCCGGCGGCACCATTGAACATCATGTTCCGATCAGGAAATTCTGACAGACACCGGTACAGATCAACCGAGGTTGGCCACCAGGTTCGCCATTTCAATTGCAGCCACGGCAACGTCGGAGCCCTTGTTGCCGGCCTTGGTACCGGAGCGTTCAATGGCTTGCTCGATATTTTCGGTTGTCAGCACCCCGAAAAGGACAGGAACCCCCGTTTCCAGACCAACCTGAGCCGAGCCCTTGGATACCTCATTGACGACCACGTCAAAATGAGGAGTTGCTCCGCGGATAACCACGCCAAGGCAGATTATGGCGTTGTATTTCTGCAATCCGGCAAGCTTTTTAGCGATAAGCGGGATCTCAAAGGCACCGGGGACCCGGACTACGTCGATATCCGACTCCAGCGCCCCCGAACGCAGCAGCGTATCAATTGCCCCCTCTCGCAACTTCTCGGCAATAAACGAGTTAAACCGAGCCACGACAATGGCAAACCTCTTTCCATCTGCCTTCAGGTTCCCTTCAATCACATTGACCATGTTCTTCGCCTTATCTTGAATATAAATATCTCTTTAATCTACCTGGATGAGATGTCCCATCCGATCACGCTTGCACTGCAGATATCCCTTGTTCTCATCGCCGGCCTCAATCTCCAGCGGAAATCTGTCGACGACCTCAAGCCCATACCCGTCCAAGCCAATAATTTTTTTAGGATTATTTGTCAGCAGGCCCATCTTCCGAACTCCCAGGTCCCTGAGGATCTGGGCACCGATCCCGTAATCGCGCAGATCAGGCTTGAAGCCAAGCTTGATATTGGCCTCCACTGTATCGATGCCTTCATCATCCTGGAGCTTGTACGCCTTCAGTTTGTTGATCAGCCCGATTCCCCTCCCCTCCTGACGCATATAGAGGAGAACGCCACATCCCTCCTGATCGATCATCCGCATGGCGGCGTTGAGCTGCAGTCCGCAATCACAGCGGGAAGAGCCGAAGACATCCCCGGTCAGACACTCGGAGTGGACCCGCACCAGAATCCTCTTTGCCGAATCGATGGTGCCTTTGACCAGGGCCAGATGCTCATGGTTGTCAATATCATTGGTATAGACGACGGCCTTGAACTCGCCGGCATTTTCAGTGGGAATCCGCGCCTCGGCAACCCTGTGGATCAAGTTATCCCGGCGAAGGCGATAGGCGACCAGATCGGCAATAGTGGCGATTTTCAGATCATGCTCGCGGGCGAATTTTTCCAGATCAGGCATCCTTGCCATCGTTCCGTCCTCATTCATGATCTCACAGATCACTCCTGCGGTGGTCAAACCAGCGAGTCGGGCCAGATCGACGGATCCCTCGGTCTGGCCTGTACGGACCAGCACACCGCCGGCCCTCGCCCGCAGAGGGAAGATATGGCCCGGACTGACCAGATCGCGAGGCCCTGCGTTGGGCGCCACCGCAGCCTGAATAGTGCGGGCACGATCTGCCGCCGAGATCCCCGTCGTCACTCCGGTGCGGGCCTCAATACTGATCGTAAAACCTGTACCGAAAGGGGACTGGTTATTGGCCACCATCATCGGCAGCTCGAGTTTACTCACAAGATCCGGGCTGAGGGTCAGACAAATCAGGCCTCTTCCATATTTTGCCATGAAATTGATGGCTTCGGTCGTAACGAGATCCGCAGCCATGCACAAATCACCTTCATTTTCGCGATCCTCATCATCAACCAGAATAACCATCTTTCCGGCCTTGATATCCTTGATTACATCTTCAATCTCACTGACTGCCATGGCGTTCACTCTATAGTAAATTTCAAAAATAAAACTGTCTCAATAAAATCCGTGCTGCGCCAGAAATCCCGGATTAATCCCTTCAACCTCGGAAGAGGTTGGAGATTTATCCTGCACAGACAGGAGTTTTTCCACATATTTTCCTATAATATCCAACTCAACATTGACCATTCCCCCTTTGAGCAGATGGCCTAAGGTCGTCTCCTTTAACGTGTGGGGAATTATGGACACCGAAAACCGGCCGCTACTGCAGCTGTTCACCGTCAGGCTGATGCCGTCTATCGTCACCGAGCCTTTTTCGACCAGATATCGATCAACGGCCCCGGGCAGAGAGAAGGTAAAAACGGTAAACTCTCCGACGAGGCATTTTTCGAGCACCCTTGCGACGCAGTCCACGTGCCCGGAGACGATGTGCCCTCCCAAACGATCGGCAAGGCGCAGCGCGCGCTCCATATTGACCCTGCCGCCTACAGTCAGGTCCCCCAATGTTGTCCGAGACAGCGTTTCCGGCGACACATCGGCCAAAAAACTCCGGCCCTGGAAGGAATAGGCCGTCAGACAGACACCATTGACAGCGATGGACTCGCCTACACTGGGCTCCTGAAGATCGAAACCGGCCTCTATCCTGAAGGTGATTCCACCCCCGGCTGTCCGTTTCTCAATCAGTCTTCCTGTTCCTTGGATAATTCCGGTAAACATTGGCAGGCCCTTCAAGGGCTATCAGTTTGCCTTCTCGAGGTGTTCCGCCTTTTGGACATACCCTTCGGCAATTTTTTTATGCTTAAAATTGGCATGAATAGAGGCTATGGTCCGGTAGGCATCCGCAGCTTTTTCCCGGTCTCCCGCCTGCAAATAGATCTCGGCCATCCTCTCCAGGACCTCAACAGTCCCACGAGGGTCGTTATTATCATGGTATTTTCCCAGCAGGTCAAGACAAATACTGATGGCCTGCTTGAACTGCCCCTGTCCCTGATAGACTGCGATAAGCTGATTCGACAGGGCGAGCAGGCTCATGGGGTCACTGAGTTTTTCACAGATGTCCCAGGCCCGCAGGTAATGCTTCAACGCCTGATCGTAGTCCTTCCTCGCCAGACAGACATGTCCCATCTGGTTGGAGGCGTTGGCAACACCCTGCTGATCTCCTTTCTCTTCATAGCCGACCAGGGCATTATGAAGGGCGGCCGCCGCCTGGGCCAGTTCGTTCTTCTGCAGGAGATCCTTGCCCTTCTGATAATCAGCCTGCACAGGATCACCGGGAGCCTTTGGTCCCATTATCGAGTCAAAATCCTGTAATTTCCGGGCAGGTTTACTCATTCTTCTTTCCTCCGTGAATCGCGGCAAGTGCCTTGGCGGCCTCTGCTGCGACAGTTGTTCTGACAGCCGTCCCGTTTTCCCAGATGGTCAACTCCGCGGTGTCTCCATTCAGGCCCATGAGTTGGAGGGCCACCTCCGTTGCCTTGATCCGCCCGAGCAGCCGGGCCACCTGCCCCCTGATGGAAGGTTCGGGATGACCAAGAAAATGAAAGAGATTAAAAAATGGGGTGTCGCGAATCAGGTCGGGCCTCTTTACAGCGATCTCGGCCATGGCCCAGATCACCTGCTCCTGAGTCGACCGCTCCCCCATATAACCGAGAAGGTGCCGGGTAAAGGCACCAAAAATGTCAGGCCTCCCGGCAATAACGCTTCCGATCGTTTCAACCATGCCCCAAGGCGTGGCGGCTGAGTCTGAGCAGGCCTGAAAGAGCCGGTGCAGCAGTTCCGACACCTGTCCAGGCTCCCTGCTCGCCACCCTGGCCGAAACCCTGCCGATGACCCATGCTATATACCATCGTTCCTCATCTTCAGGGGTATAGAGGAGGCGCTGTAAGAGCCGCAGGGTCTTCCTGTCATCCAGGCAGAGGGCGACGAGTGCGTCAACATCCCCAGCCAACGCCAGGTTTTTCACCTTGGTTTTATTGGCCTTTTCTTTAGGATGTCCCGGCTCAGGCAGCGGTTCTATCCGGGCATCGGGATCAGGCTCTGCGGTGCCCATCTGCTCAATCAAATCCTGTTTCTTGTCGCTGACCCGCCTGGACACCTCAGCGATATCCGTATGCAGGCGGACAAAATAGAGGACTCCCCGCACTGGTCGGCCATCTATATTTTTCAGATCCACCACCTGATGGGTGGTCTCATCGTAGTTTTCTATCCGGCCGGTGAGATAATCATCCTCGGGCATCAGCTCCCAGGCAAAGTCCCAGTTGTCGTCGCAGGCATAGACTAAGGTCTCAACCATGGCGGCACCGACGTTATGGCCGGTGGGATCACAGGAGTAGACGGCACCGCACTGGCAGCGCCCGACCGGAAACTCACGCATCTTCCGCCACGGTGCGTCAGTCGCCATTTCCACCTTCTGCCCGCAGAAGGGGCACCAGGGCCGTTTGACTATTCTTCCCTTATTCATATCTTACAGTAATGCTGAGTGCATTGAAGGCTGGTCCGTATCATGCCAGCTTCTCGTTGAGCCGGCTTGCAAAATGGGGGTCAACCGAATAACCAAGGTTTTTCGCCTTTTCCATATGTTTTTTCGCACTCTGAAATTCCGAGCAGAAATAATAAGCAACAGCCAGATTATTATGGGCCAGGGCCGATTCCGGCTCCAGCTCAACACCTTTTGCGGCCGCCTTCAGGGCACGCTCATCCTCACCCTTCATGGTCAGCACCGAGGTGAGATTAATCCAGACCGTGGCGAGTTGAGGGTTGCAGGCAAGCGCCTTCTCGTAGGCAGCAATGGCCTTATCCAATTCATTGTACTGCTGCCAGATAAGCCCCATATTTGCGTGGGCCTGTGCCATCTCTGGCTGCACTTTGATCGCATTTTCATTGAGTTCTTTGGCCTTCACCAGATCTCCGCGACCAAAATAGAGCGCCCCCAGATTGATCATGCTCTCCCCTGAGAGCGGATCGAGCACGATGGCCTTCTCCAGGGAGTCAATGGCCTCATCAATTTTTCCTGCCTTCAGATAGACAAGCCCAAGGTGATGGTGCGCGACCACATTATCGGGATTCTGCTCACATTTTTTTTTAAGTTCTTCAATAACCTTGGACAAATCTTCCTTCATCTGTTCCGACATAATATCCCTCTATCTGTATCTTAGGCCCGCGGGCCATCAAGGCATCCTTCCAAGACACGGTCCTGACACGAAGTCGATGATTCTTTTTATTCATCCTCACAGAACCGGCACCAGCCCGTTCCCGGCCTCACCGGAAGACTTCTGCTCTGTTTCAAATCAAGCGCATACACTATAGGCACCCTGAACGCACATGCAAGGAGAAAATCGCCGGCGCCAGAATCGGAAACATAAAATGCTGTAGTATAGCCAATTTATCAACCAGCAAGGGTGAGACGCAGGACCTCTTTCGCCGTGATGACATCCTGAGCGATCTGGGCGGAAAGCTCTTTAATACCCGAAAACTTTTTCTCCTCACGCAGAAAATGAAGGATATTCACCTTGATCGGTTTACCATATATATCCTGATTAAAATCAAAGATATGCGCTTCGGCAATAAGTTTATTTTCGCTGAAGGTCGGATTAAAACCAATGTTTATGACCCCCCCGTATTTTCGTCCGTCGTACATCACCTGACAGACATACACGCCATATCTCGGAAGGAGATCTTCCTCATCGATATGGAGATTGGCGGTGGGAAATCCGATCTCCTTGCCTCCTCGCTGTTTGCCTCTCTGGACTTCACCCCGGATCTGATAATAGCGTCCCAGCAGTGCCCTGGTTTCGGCCATCAGGCCAGCGGCAACGTACTCCCGAATCTTGGTCGAGCTGACCAGGACGTCGCCTTCATGATGGGGATCAATGACCGTCAGCGAAAAGCCTTTGTCCTGTCCTTGCTGTCGCAAAAAACTGATATCACCCGCACGTCCTTTTCCGAAGGCATAGTCATAGCCCACGAAGAGCTGCTTCACACCTATCCTCCCAATCAATATCTCATCGACAAATTGCTGAGCGGTAGTGGCAGCGAATTCTCTATCAAAGGGAATTATTATCAAAACATCTATTCCCGACATTGCGATCAGCTCAATCTTCTGCTCGCAGGTGGAAATGAGCTTGATCCCGCCAGGTCTCAATACCTGCAGCGGGTGGGGATTAAAGGTAATCGCCACGCTGGTCCCGCAAGAGCGAAAGGCTTCCTGCTTGACCACATCAAACAACCGCTGATGCCCGAGATGAACACCGTCAAAATTGCCGATGGTCACGCAGGCGGTGGAAAAACATGCCTGTATCTCTTCTATTTTTCTATATATCTTCATAAAACAGCTTATACCTTTACTCTGATTTTTTTTCGCCTGCAGCAAAGAAAGTCTTGACAAAAACCCGCGCACTCAGCATATTGATGCGCGTTGCCGAAGTGGCGGAATTGGTAGACGCGCTAGGTTCAGGGTCTAGTGGGGGTATCCTCGTGAAAGTTCGAGTCTTTTCTTCGGCACCAGTTTGTTGATTTTTGACTTCCCTGTACATTCATCAAGCCCGCAAACTTCTTAGGTTTGCGGGCTTTTTCTTTTGTATTTCCCCCCTTCTTTTCCATCCTCTTGCGCTGACGTCCTTGTTTTTCTAGAGGGAGTGCAATTGGTGGTGGCATGAAATGAATCAGGACACTCCACCTGTTTTTATCAATCTCCAAGGGAGATTATGTTGTTCATATCTGAAACGCAATACATTCTAAACACCCTTGCAAGTTCTCTGAGAGTAACGGCCTGTTGCCGTACGGCCAGCCAAATGGAAGGATGTCGTAGAGATACACATACCGCTTCCGCCGTACAGAGTCAATGATCGTGTGGCGGAGAACACCCCTAAAATGAGGCTGCCAGAGGCCAGAATTATACACTTTTTCACCTCATACTATAAGCACAGGAGCCCGAAAGATGCCATCCCTCCTTGTTTATTCTCTTTATTAATGCTCTGCTAATAAGGAGTTAAGTTTACAGCCTCATTACAAATCGATTCCGTCCGGCGCACTGATTCGTCGACCATGCAGACCGGCTTCCCCACCCCCAGTCTCCTGCCATCCAGACGTTCCTATCGGCCGGGCCCCCGCTTGCTTCGAGATCCGACAGTGGTTACGCTTGCACGACAAACATCAATAATTATTCTGACAATCATCAATTATGTTGACCCCCGCAGGAAAAAGTCGTATAACTATACAAATTTTTTCTCAATTTTTCCGTCTCAGAAAACATATAAGGGCTGCCCCGCATATTCACACAATTTTAAGGAGTTAATCAGGATGTTAGAACTCAAGAAGAACGACGACATACTTACAGTTGTTGGCAGGATAGATTCACTTGCCGGCGCAATGGCGATCATCGAAAAGAACCTTGACTCTGCGAATCTGCAAAAGTTATCCCGGATCAAAAACACTGACGCACTGATCAAAGTGGCCAATGCCATTGTCATGTGCCAACCTGATGCAGTGTTTATCGATTCCGGCAGCGCTGCAGACGTGCAGTGGATCCGGGAACACTCACTAACTAAAGGCGAAGAAAACAAACTGGCCAAGGAAGGGCACACCATCCATTTCGACCTGCCCCAGGATCAGGCCCGGCTTGTCAATCAGACGTACTACATCATCAATGAGGGCGAGCAGATGAGTTCTCTTGCCAAGTCGGTTCTACGCGCCGAGGCCCTTGAATATATCAAAAAATTCATGGTCGGGATCATGAAGGGGAAAACCATGATGGTCGGTTTTTTCAGCCGCGGGCCTGTCGGAGCCCCGGCAGCCATCCCGGCCATTGAGATCTCCTCATCGGCCTATGTCCTGCACTCTGCCGAGATTCTTTACCGGAATTGCTTTGAACACTTCGATGCGGAAGCCCAGAGGACCGGGCTGTTCTTCACCAATGTCCATTCCGAAGGTGAAAACGTAACCGAAAATGTCCCTAACGCCAGAATCTTCATGGACAGAAGCTGGATGACGACCTTTGCCACGTTCTGCACATATGCCGGCAACACCCTCCTTCTGAAAAAGGGAAACCACCGTTTCAGTGTAGATTTTTGCACCTACTATAAGGTTGAAGAGCAGCTCTCCGAGCATATGTTCATCACCGGCATGACCGGCCCAGGCGGCAGAAAGACCTTCTTTGCCGGTGCAGCGCCTTCAGGCTGCGGCAAGACTACGACAGCGATGGTCGGCTCAGACTTCATCGGTGATGATCTGGCCCAGCTCTGGATTGCCGAGGATGGCTCGCTTCGAGCAATCAACCCGGAAAAGGGGATCTTCGGCATCGTCGAGGATGTCAATCTTGAAGGCGATCCCTTCCTGATGAAATGTCTTCGCGGCCACGGCACAGAGGTTATCTGGTCTAATGTCCTCATTGACAAAGACGGGACACCCCACTGGGCCGGTCACAATGAAGAGGCCCCCAAAGAGGGTATCAACTTTCAAGGGGAATGGTTCGAAGGGAAAAGAGACGCCGATGATCATCTCATTCCGATGTCCCACAAGAATTCCCGCTGCACCCTGGTGGCCTCGGCAATCGACAATCACGCGACTGAGCTTTCCGAAGACCCGAAAGGCGTCCCGGTCAAGGTCATCACCTATTCCGGTCGGGATGGAGATACCATGCCTCCGGTCTGGGTTGCAAAGAGCGCCGATGAAGGCGTCGCCATCGGCGCCTCCATCGTTTCCAAGGCAACGGCAACCGAGGTGGGTGCCTCCGGCGTCCGGCGGCAACCGTGGGCCAATGCACCCTTCATCCCCGGAGCGCTGGCCGATTATATGGAGGCGCAGTTCACCTTTTTCAATTCAAAAAAATTCTCAGCGGCCGGCAAGCCCGTCATAGCCGGGCTGAACTATTTTCTTACTCACGAGAATCGGGGGAGCAGCGGTAAGGGCCTGCTGGGTGAGAAAAAAGACGTCAAGGTATGGCTCGGCTGGCTTGAGCTCTATGCCAATGGCAATGTCGGGGCAATTGAATCGCCTATCGGGATGCTGCCCAGGTATAATGACCTGAAGCCTTTATTCGACTCCATAAATAAGGAATACCCGAAATCCCTTTATGACATGCAGTTTGCACTCTATATTGACAATATTGTCAAACGGATTGACCTGCAGACAGAGGCTTACGGCAAGGAAGGCAATATTCCAGGGCGCCTCTTCGATATCTATGCAAAACAGAAATCGGCCCTCCTAGCTCTCAAAGAAAAATTCGGAGCAGTGGTTGCCATCGACAGTCTGAGCTAGGCATCCCCTCATTCTTCCGGGCCGCTCCATAACGGGCGGCCCGGTGATTTTGCGGCCTTGGGCCGCCCGTTATTTCAATTTTCGCTCTCCTGCACCTTTCCGCAGCCCTAATTATCTCCGTTTCCCGCAAGAAGGCACTCCCCTCGCAGATTATCGCACGCTTCCCCTCACGAGAGCAATCGGTACAACAAACTCAAGCGGCCCCCTCCTCCTGTATCAACATTTCTTTGTCGAGAGGATTCTCAGCTTGCGGAAAGGGTGCGAGGTTTGCCATACTGCACCCGGATGCATAGTATATGAAGACCACGTGGTATGCCCTCACATCGACAGGTTACAATGCCCAGTATTCTCAAAACAGATGCCCTTGAAGCTATCCTGCAGACCAGGGACCCGGAGCTCTCCTGGACATGGTCGTATGTCCTCACCGCAACCCGGATACCCCATGATATTCTGCTGCAGGATCATTTTTTCACCCTTCTTGTGCCCGTGCACTTCAAAACCCGCGCGCTTGGAGAAATAGAAGGATATCTCGCCGAATCCATTAACGGATTGAGCCACGACTCCGGAAGAGCCGGCGGCAGCGAAAGAACCATCCAACCGCCCACCTTACTCCTTATCGGCACCCTTATCCTGTTCTACTCCATCACCGGACCGTGGAACACGGATCTTTACTGGTTTCAGAACGGGGCAATCGATTCAACTGCCATACTCTCGCAGCATCAATGGTACCGGCTGATAACCGCCCTGACACTGCATGCGGATATTGTCCATCTGCTGAGCAACTGCATCCTGGGCGGATTTCTCCTGCACTTTCTCCTGCTCCTCACAGGCACCGGTCTTGGTATCTTCGCCGTGCTCATCGCCGGAGCCGCCGGCAATTACATCAATGTCCTCACCCATGGCCCCGGCCACATTTCCGTGGGTTTTTCAACGGCTGTTTTTTCGATGATCGGCATCTTGTCCATGCTCAGCTATTCCCACCAGAATCGAGTGATCGGTCTCCGAATTCTGATACCCCTGATGGGAAGCGCGGCCCTTCTGGCCATGCTGGGCAGCGCGGGAGAGCGAACGGATTTGGGTTCCCATTTATTCGGCCTGCTGTCCGGACTCCTCATGGGAAAGATACTCTGCCTGTCGTATATCCAGAAGATACGGCATGCCATCATGCTGCAGATACTTCTCTTCTTCGCCGCCCTGTCTCTTCTGGGGGTATCGTGGATGTACGCCTTACGCAATTAAGGAGTCACGTCGGTACGCGGTGTCATCTCGTTCGGCATAGCTGCCGCCGCAAGGGGCCTTTTATCGTCCGACTGTCCAGTTATCCCTGATTTTCTTGAAAATCATATTTGCAATATGTATGATCCGTACTTACTTTTATGGAACACCCTCTGTAAATCAGACATGGTGCTTATCGCATTTTCAGCACGCCACCCGAGCACCAGCCATATTATCCAGACTGCGGCCATCAAAAGCCAGGAGAACGACCAATGCCAAACCAGAATCAGGAGCCTCCCTGGGGGAGGAGAAGAAAACCCCAGACCCCGGAAGAATTCATCGCCCAACTGATCCAAAAGGTACAGAATTTTTTTTCAGAGCAGAAAGCTGCCGGTTCTTCGGACAATGAAGACCGCAGGGCGTCATCCTCCGGCGGCCCGCTAGCCAGTCTGGGCAGGATTCTGTTTATTATTTTCGCCATTATTATTGTGCTGGGAATGTATTCTTCAGTCCACAAGATAGCTCCCAATGAGGTCGGCGTTGTCCTACAGCTGGGCAAATTTTCGCGGACGGTCAATCCCGGTCTGCGTATCACCATCCCCTATGCCGAACAACTGTACAAGGTTGAGGTTGAAGACGTAAAAAAAGAAGAGTTCGGTTTTCGCAGCAAGTCGCCAGGACAGGTTTCATCCTTTGACCGTCAGGGGTTCGAGAAAGAATCACTGATGCTGACTGCAGACAAAAACGTTATAAACGTCGCCTGGATAGTCCAATACAAGATCAAGGACCCCAAAAATTACCTCTTTATGGTCAAAAACGTCCGGCAGGCCATTCGTGATATCTCCGAGAGCGTCACCAGGCGGATTGTCGGGAATATGGATTTCGACTATGTCCTCAGCAACCGGGATCTTCTGGCTGCATCAGTGAAGGGAGAGATGCAGACCCAGATTGACAGCCTGCATGCGGGAGTGGCCATCGGGACCGTCCAGTTCCAGGACATCAATCCTCCTGATCCGGTCAAGCCGGCCTTCAATGAGGTCAACGAGGCGGATCAGGATATGAAGCGGCTAGTCAATGAGGCCGAGGAGACCTACAACAAGGAAATCCCGAAGGCCAGGGGCGATGCCAAGAAAATTGTTGAAGAGGCCCAGGGATATGCCGCTGCCCGGATCAATACGTCGCAGGGTGAAACAGAACGCTTTCTTGCCATCTTAAAAGAGTATAAAAACGCCCCGGATGTCACACGGAAGCGTATGTATCTAGAGACCATGCAGAGCGTCATGCCAACAGTCCAGTCTGTCTATGTGATGGATAAGAATCAGCAAAATCCTCTGCCCCTTCTCAATATCACGGGTGCAAAAGACAGCATATCGGCGGAATTAAAATAGTCCGGTCATTTACCTGAGGAAAAGAACATGAAACAAGTGGTGCATTTTTTTCTGGCCGGTCTTATTTTACTGGCCATTACGATTATCTATGACGGGTTTTTCATTCTGGAAGAGGGAACTCAGGCCGTTATCACGCAATTTGGCGCTCCAGTCGGCAAATCGATCACCGAGGCAGGCCCTCATCTCAAAGTTCCTTTTATACAGAAGGTTAATCTTTTCGATAAACGCATCGAGATATGGGATGGCGACCCCAACCAGATCCCCACCAATGACAAGACCTATGTTTTTGTCAACGTGACCGCCCGGTGGCGCATCACCGACCCGCTGAAATTCATGCAGGCGGTAAAAACCGTGAGCCGCGGTCAGTCCATGCTCGATGATATCATTGATGGTACCGTTCGAGACATGGTCAACAAGAACGACCTGACCGAAATAATCCGCAGTTCCGACTGGTCGGAAAATACCATGTCCACCGCCGACAATATCGGCACCAAACCGGAGATGGGACGCGACAAGATTACCGAGAAGATTCTGGAAACAGCAGCCAAACAGACCCCGCAGTACGGCATTGAACTCATCGATGTCATGTTTAAAAGGGTGAATTATATCGATACAGTACAGCAAAAGGTCTATGATCGCATGATCTCTGAGCGGAAGCGAATCGCTGCGGAAAAGCGATCCTTCGGCGAAGGACAGAAGGCGGAAATTCTTGGCAAGGTGGATAAAGAGCTGAAGGAAATTCTATCGGGCGCCAATAAGGAATCCCTGATCATCAAAGGAAAGGCCGACGCCGAAGCCTCAAAAATCTACGCCCAGGCCTACTCTCAGGATCCCGACTTCTTTTCCTTCGAAAAGACCCTGGAAGGCTACAAAAACATCATCGGCAGGAATACGTCAATGGTCCTGTCCTCGGATTCCGATATGTATCAGTATTTAAAATCCGCATCGGCGAAAAAATAGTCTGCTTGCGCTGTGCTGCAGAAGACATGCAGGCGGTGGTGACGGCCAGGATTGGGTATTGTCTTGCCTAGAAACCGCCTGCATCTCTTGAAGCAGCGATTTGAGGAATTGCCGAGTAGGATATGCTCGTCTTGCCAGGCCCAGAGCAGGATATCATACGGAGGTTGATCCAGGCAAGTGCTCTAGTCGAAGGCAGGATCAAGCCTGCGGGAAGCTTCTCGCAAATACCGCGCCAGGCATGGCCTGCGCCCCTCTTCTTTCTCAGGGCTTCACCTCCTCTTCGGCAGCGCGGGATAGAGCGGCCCCTGGCCCTCCTCGAAGCAAATTCGTCCTTTCTGCTGCAACTGAGTCTCAAAGCGTTCCAAATCCTCGTCACTTGTCATTTCCTCTTTCTGGATCAGATCAAAACGGCAGTTACACTTGCTTAACTGTCCGAAGCACCAGGGGCAGACCTCCACCGGACAGCCCAGATGATGATACTCCCCGACGGCAACAGCACAAACCGAGCAAAGCGCCTTGTTTACCCGCCATTTTTTACTGAAATCATCGAACTCAGCCATCTTCGGATGTAGCTGCAGGAAGGCCTCTTTGCCGGCATAGCCGAAATACTCCAGAATTTCCGGGTCGCCGCCGGTCTCTTCATACTCTCCCAGACAGTCCGCCTCATCTTCTGTAGCAAAATAGATGTATTCATGCTGGCCGGTGCTGAGCCCCAGCAGAAAAACTCCCTGGCGCATATCAATATGGACAATCCTGAGCACCGGTTCTTCCCGGGCCTCCGGCAGGGAGGAATAATATTCTTTCAAGACCTGCAGACCCACAGCATTGGCCCGGTACGTTCCAAGAAGGGCCTGAGCCTCTGCCCTTTCTTTTTCAGGCACTGCATAACGGATAAGCATCTCGATTTCATCGACGCTGGTCTGTAATTGTTTTTTTTCCCTCATTCTTTCTTCTCCGGCCGATGCGCCTGGAGGGCTGCCGAAACGGCCCTTGCCCACCTTGCGGTTTCGGCCTGTATATCCTGGGCCTTGCTGATACCAGTAACAACAGCTATACGTTGGGCTCCACGGGCTATGAGTTCATCGATATGACGGAATTTGATCCCTCCCATAACAGTAAAGGGCAAGGGGCACAGCCTGCGAAAGGAAGCAATCGCCTCCGGCCCCAGAAATGAAAGCAGGCCGTCTTTTGTCTCAGTAGGATAGAGAGGCCCAATATTAAAATAGGACACCAGCTGCGGGTCCTTTGTCAGGGTCTGCGCAAGGACAGCGACATCCTGGACGCTATTGCAGGAGAGCCCGACCAGCATGTTCGGGGCAAGTCTTCTGATCTCAGCGGGCGGCAGATCCTTTTGCCCGACATGAATGCCGTCTGCATTGGCAAGCAAAGCAATATCCAGCCGGTCGTTGATAATAAACAGGGCTCCGGCCTCCCGCGTTTTTTTGCGAAAATAGCGGGCTTTATCCAGAAGAAGGGCATCCCGACTCAGCTTGTCTCGCAGTTGCACGATCCGTGCGCCTCCGGCCAGGACCCCGTCGAGCCACTCCCTGTCGGTTCTGCCCGCAGCCAATTTTTCACAGCTTACCGGGTAAACTGTCACGTCCTCTCTGAATTGCCGCAACAGCCTTGAATACCGCTCTCCATCAACCACATCCTTCATCATCCTTCCAATCCCGTCTTAAAATCCTCGATAAATGCTTTTTCCCCGGACACGATCTCTGAGACAATACGTTCCGATAAACCACATCTTAAACATTCCGCAGAAAAGAGAAATTGATCATGCAATCCATCTATGTTAGTTAAAGTCCCTGGAAGAGGCGAGACCTTCCTCCCGCCTTCTGCCATTCGTTATGATAATCGGTTACCCTCTCTGCAGAGCCACCATCGAACGCGGCCTATTGTACTGTAAACAACGGCCCTCTGCATTAACTGCTTTACGCCAGGTAATCCTCTGATAATCGATACACGGCCTGACTTCAGGCCTGGCATTACACGAAATGAGGAAAAAATGTCAGACAAATTCGCACAGCTTATTCTTGAAGGCAAGACCTATACCTTCCCTGTTCACGAAGGATCGTATGGCGAAAAAGCCATTGATATCACAACACTCCTGAAGCAAACAGGGCATATCACCCTCGATCGGGGCTATATGAACACCGGCTCCTGCGCCAGCTCCATCACCTACCTGGACGGCAAGGCCGGAGTCCTTGACTATAGGGGTTACGCCATCGAAGAACTTGCCGAAAACTGTTCGTTCGTAGAGGTGGCCTACCTCCTCCTCCACGGCAAGCTGCCAAACGAACAGGAACTCGCAGATTATCGGGAACTGATGTCACAATATGCGCTCATACACGAGGATATGATTCATTTTTTTGATCACTTCCCCTCCCATGCCTCCCCCATGTCCATTCTTTCAACCATGGTCAACTCCCTCCATAATTTTTACCCGGAACTCACGATCCATCCGGATCCCAACGAGAGTTTCGACAGCATTACCGCCAGACTCCTGGCCAAGGTGAGGACTATCGCCGCGTTTTCCTATAAAAAGTCCAAGGGGCATCCGTTGATCTATCCCCGCTACGACCTGAACTACTGCGAGAATTTTTTCAATATGATGTTCGATAAGCCGACCAAGCCCTACAAAATTCTGCCGGAGGTAGTTTCAGCCCTCAATAAGCTCCTGATTCTCCACGCAGACCATGAACAAAACTGCTCCACCTCCACAGTCCGGCTGGTCGGCAGCGCCGGCGTCAACCTCTATGCGTCGATAGCCGCCGGGATCAACGCCCTCTGGGGACCGCTGCATGGCGGGGCGGCCCAGGAAGTAGTCGAAATGCTGGAAGGTATATATGCAGACGACAAAGATTTTGAAAAGTATATCCGCAAGGCCAAAGACCATCAAGACCAGTTCAGACTCTCAGGTTTTGGACACCGGGTCTACAAGACCTTTGACCCGCGGGCCCAGATCATCAAAAGGTCCTGCGACGAGACTTTGGCGGCCCTGCACGTCAACGACCCCCTCCTTGATATCGCCAGAGAACTGGAGGACAGGGTCAGAAGCGACGACTATTTCGTCAGCCGCAATCTCTATCCCAATGTGGATTTCTACAGCGGCATCATCTATAGAGCCATGGGTATTCCGACCAATATGTTTACGGTGATGTTTGCCCTAGGCCGCCTTCCCGGCTGGCTGGCCCAGTGGCGGGAAATGATCAGAGACCCCGCGGGCAGACGGATAGGCCGGCCACGGCAGCTCTATACCGGCCCAACCAGACGACCGTTTGTTCCGCTCAGTGAAAGGAAGTAGCCCTCCTGATTTTAATAGGGGAGCAAGGATCCGCCGCCTGTCATTTGCTCCCTCTGCTTTTCCCCACCCTTTCCTTCTGCCTGCCTGACCGGGAAATTTCCGCCTCAAGGGGTATCCCCTCTCGATTTCCGGTTCTTGACAGCGTCTGCCGGGACAAGACCTTCTCTTATCCACCTCCTCCTTCTGTCTCAGCCTTTGCAAAACCGGCTTGACAGAGCGGATCTGCCGCGGTAAATTGGTCAACCTTTAAAACTAAAAAGTAAAATTGGTTCACCATAAGCTTAATCGCACAGCAAGGATGACAGAGACATCAACAACAGTGAAAGGTGGACAGCTTCCCGGTATAGCGGAAATACTCTGGAAGATGATCCTGAACGAGGGCCTGAAGAGAGGGGACAAACTTCCTGCGGAACGGGTCCTGGCAGCGAAATTCCGCGTAACGCGGGGAAGTGTCCGCCTCGGAATCCAATCGCTGACAGAAAGGGGAATACTTCTCAGAAGACAGGGAGACGGCACCTATATCGCTTCCATCTCGGAAGAGGTCTTTGTCAAAAAATCCATGGTCATGGCCATGCAGGTGCAATCGAACCTGATGAAAGACATCCTCGAATTCAGAAGGATCCTTGAACCCCAGATCGCGGCCCTTGCCGCTGGCAGAATCTCAGATGAAGAGCTTGACGCCCTGAAGATCCTGGTCTGCAATCAGCAGCTCAAAAACGGTCTTTGCAGCGGCGATCTTGACACCGCCTTTCATCTGCAGCTCTCCCGGTATTCGGGCAACAGCGTTCTCTTCAAGGTCATGGACCTGCTCAACGACATCCTGTCGGAAAGCAGGGCGGACAGATTTCAGAGCGAACAGCGAAAAACCATGTCGGTTACCGGCCATCTTCTAATAATTGAGGCCCTGGCAATGAGAGATAAAGAAAAGGCATTCAAGGCGATGCGGGATCATCTGGACCAGGTGGAATCCGGCCTCCCCAATGATTTGAGCTAGGCCCGACTGCATCCACACAGGTCATTAGCAGGATTTTCGCAGGGACCAATTATTTCATGGACTATACCCCAGAAGGAGTCAGGTTATGAGCAGTCTGCAGTTATTGATCGTAGGGTTGGCAGCCATTGCCGGAGGAGCAGTAAACGCGCTGGCCGGAGGCGGCACCCTTATCACTTTTCCGATATTGACCGCTGTCGGAATTCCCTTTATTTCTGCAAATATAACCAACACCGTGGCCCTCTGCCCGGGCTATCTGGGAGCAACCTTCGCTCAGCTGCGGGACCTGCGCGGCCAGTCCCTGCGGCTCTGGCTTCTTTTGCCTACGAGTATCATCGGGGGAATCAGTGGAGGAATCCTGCTGCTCTACACCAGTGATCGGGTGTTTACCAGGACCGTCCCTTATCTCATCCTGATGGCCGTTCTCCTGATGGCCCTGCAGGACCGGATCCGCGCCTTCCTCATGCGCAGTACCGGCAAGGCGGAGACCGCGTCATTTCACGATGCCTGGTCCATCCTGCCGGTTCTCCCCGCCGCGGTATACGGTGGGTATTTTGGAGCAGGAGTCAGCATCATCATCATCGCGGTGCTGTGTGTGGCCATAAAGGATTCGATCATTCGCCTCAATGCCCTCAAGCAGGCCTTGGCCTTCACCATTAATGTCGCCGCTTCAATCTTCTTTCTCTTCTCGGGGCACATTGTCTGGTCCGCAGCCCTGGTCATGGCGGTGGGGGCCCTGATAGGAGGCGCACTCGGCGGCAGGCTGGCCGGGCGAATCAAACCCCAGACCTTGCGAACTATTGTCATAGTTATCGGGACCGCTGTCGCCCTGTATTATTTTATCCGCTGAATATTCGAATGATCGAGGCCCGTCTGCATCGTCCAGCAAGAAATATCGGCAGAATTGCGGGGAGTATTCTGGAGTTTTCTCTTCCTGCCCGGCAACTTCAAAGGCAAGGGCGTCTCCTGTCGCCGGAAACGATTCAGACTCGCAGCATTCAGCCCTTGGCCAGATTCTTCCCCACCTCCAGATTCACGGTCAAGGGCACCAGCAGCGGCAGAGCCGACTCCATGGCCTGCCGAACCGCAATACCGGTTTTTTCAACCTGATCCTGCGGCACCTCGAAGACCAGCTCATCATGGATCTGGAGCAGGAGCCTGGCCCCCAGACCTTCCCGGAGAAGCACAGGCACCACCGACAGCATCGCCAATTTGATAATGTCGGCGGCCGTGCCCTGGATGGGCGTGTTGAGGGCTATCCGTTCGGCAAACTCACGGCTGTTTTTATTCTTCGAGTTGATATCGGGCAGTTCCCGACGGCGATTGAGCAGAGTCGTGACAAACCCTTGTTTTCGTGCCAGCTCAACGATATCATTCATAAAGGTCTTCACCCCGCTGTAGAGATGGAAATAGCGGTCGATGAAGGTCTGGGCCTCCTTCCTGCCGATCCCCAGTTGCTCGGAAAGGCCGTAGCTGCTCATGCCGTAGACAATCCCGAAATTGATACTCTTGGCCACCCGCCGCATCTCGGGCGTGATCAAAAGAGCAGAGACGGAAAAGATCTCCGCCGCCGTTCGCGCATGGATATCTTCACCCTTATTAAAGGCCTCCACCAGGACCCGGTCCCGGGAATAATGAGCCAGGACCCGCAGGTCGATCTGGGAATAATCAGCCGACATAAAAACATGCCCCTGAGAAGGAATAAAGGCGGCCCTGATCCGGTTGCCGTCATCCGAACGAATGGGGATGTTTTGCAGGTTCGGATTGCTGCTCGACAACCTGCCTGTTGCCGTAACAGTCTGATTGTAAGAGGTATGGATACGCCCAGTCCTTTTGTCCATCAGGCTCGTCAATTTGTCCACATAGGTGGACTGCAGCTTTGCCACCGTCCTGTATTCCATGATCCTGGCCGGCAGATCATGTCTTAATGCAAGTTTCTCCAGTACTTTTATGTCGGTAGAATATCCGGTTTTGGTCTTTCTGCCGAAAGGCAGACGCATTTCTTCAAAGAGGATCTTTCCCAGCTGTTTTGTAGACTGGATATTGAATTCCGTCCCCGCCAGCAGGTAGATCTCCCGCTCCAGCCTGAGGAGTTTTTCTCCAAATTCGACAAATAAATGTGACAGGACTTCCGGATCAATCCGGATCCCGGTCGCCTCCATGTCGGCAAGGACAGGAACCAGGGGCATCTCCACATCAGCAAACAGGGAGATCAGGCCAAACTCCTTCAGGCGCGGATGATATTCGTACCACAGTTTGAGCGCGCCATGGACATCTTCGCAGCTATAAAGGCAGGCTTTCCGGATATCGACATAGGCGAAGGCCTCGTCTCTCTTATCGTCCCCTACGACCTCAGCAAAGGATGTCATCTGCAGACCGCATTCAAGGCAGAGGTCATCGAGTTTGAGCGATCTTCTGGTCGGATCCAGCAGATAGGCCGCAATCATCGTATCGCGTAGCGGCCCCGCAATCCGAACCCCGCAATTCTTCAAAATGACGGCATAATCATACTTTATATTATGTCCGAGTTTGGGCAGTGCAGATGCCTCCAAAAAGGGCTGCAGAGCTGCAGTCACCTTGGCGAGATCGAGCTGTCCCGGCGCTCTCGCTCCATCTTCCAGGCGATGCCCAACGGGAATATACCAGCTCTGCTCTAGGGCAGTACAGATGGAAATCCCGACCAGTTCCGCCAGTCGGGTATCAAGCGATGTTGTCTCAGTATCGATGGTGACAATTACGGCCTTTGCCAGATCGTCCTGAAGAGCCTGCAGATCCTCCTCGGTCTGCACCAGGCGAAACCCAGCGGCAGAAACGGGAATGGCGGCATCAGCCGTGTCGACATCCTGGATAAGTCGCTTGAATTCAAGCTCCTTATAGAGCTCCTGCAATTGCTCATCGTCTGCCCGCGGCAGGCAGTAATCAGCGATATTGGAAGAGACATCAACGTCCGTCTTCAGGTTGATAAGCTGCCTGGAAAGATAGGCCATATCCCGACTCTCTTCAAGACGCTGCTTCATCTTCGAGGCTTTCATCTTTTCAAGCTGTCCGTAGACACCGTCAAGGCTTCCATGTTCATTAATGAGTTTTTCAGCGGTCTTGGGCCCGATACCGGCCACCCCCGGGACATTGTCGGAGCTGTCTCCGATGAGGGCAAAACAATCAAGCAGCTGCTCAGGTCCCACATTATATTTTTTACGGACCTCCTCGGCATCATAGACCCTATCCCGCATCGGATCCCACATGACAACATGGTCTCCGACCAGCTGCAGGAGGTCTTTATCGCTTGAAACAATTATAATTTCATACCCCTGGCCAGCAAGATACCGGCTGGCGGAGGCGATGATGTCATCGGCCTCAACCCCGGGTTTCTCAAAGGACGGGATGTTGCAGGCAGCGACAAAGCGCTTGATATAGGGGATCTGTACCGCCAGGTCCTCGGGCATGGACGGTCTGTTGGCCTTGTAGTCCGGATACATCTCATGCCTGAACACCGGCCCGCGGCTGTCAAAGGCCACAGCCATATATTCAGGCTTCTTTTCCTTGAGGAGCCGGTGGATGATATTGACAAAGCCTAAAACAGCATGAGTCGGCACCCCCCGGCTATTTGAAAGAGGGACAATGGCGTGATAGGCACGATAAATATAGGCACTTCCGTCGATAAGATAGACTTCCCTGCTCACGGTAACTCACTCTCCTTGGCGACATCAAAAGATGTCGCATCCTCTTTTAAAAAGGCGCCCTTTGTTGTCGCCACCATACAGACTTTTTCAGGAGAAATCATGCATGAATGACCCGGATAAAAAAAAAGCCCTGCGCAATCTCCTTGCGCAGGGCCACGATCGTTTCGCTCAGTGCACCTGAGAGCCTCTACTTGGCCATCCTCACCCATGATGCCTGAGGCCCTTTATCTCCCAAGGTTTCGCCATATATGACATCATCCCCTTCCGCCAGTTCGTCAATGTTGACATTTTTCAACGCATTTTCATGAAAATAAATTTCCCGCTGGTCGGCAGTAGTGATAAATCCGTATGATTCAAGCGGGGATATCTTCCGGATAATTCCATACTTATCCTCCCCACCCTCCTGTTCGGTGATCTTCTGGTCCTTCCTCTTTTTCCTCAGGATCTCTTTCAACTGCAAAGAGAGAACATCAAATGCATCGACTAGCAAAGGGCGAACATTTTCTCCTTTTCTGGTTACAACAACGGTATCATTCGGTACAGACGCAATCACCTTGATCTCAAACCCTCCTTCCTTATGATGGGAAGTCGCCTCAATGGTTACCCGCAGATGAAGAACAAAATTCGCATAATGGCGAACGAGTTTCTCTTTTTCCTCCTCAATCTTTACCTGCCAACCTTTTCGCAATTCAATATTTCGGGCTTCGATCTTCAGTTCCATAGATTTCCTCCAGTTTTTTACAAACAATCACAAGAAAAAGCATACTCTTCCTATGTACCTCGGGTACATATTCTATGAGTTCTGACCCCTGAATCCAATACTGTACAGCTCTCCATTCCTGACGGGCCAGAAAGGGTGCCGGGAATTTCCCTTTGCTTTCATTATATTCCTGAGCACCTGATAATCAAGAGTCTTTCCTGATTATTTAGGGAAACCGAATAATTATTATTTTGCTTTTCTGCAGTTCCGATTCCTGGTAAAAAATCATTATGATTAACAGGGCCGGGGCAAATCTCCCTTTATTCCATCTTGAAACCGTACCGGAGACAGCAGAACACAGGATGCAAAAAAAAATCGGTGTCATTCTTCTTAATCTTGGCGGCCCGGAGGAACTGTCCGATGTTGAGCCCTTTCTCTACAACCTCTTTTCCGACCGGGATATCATCAGATTAGGCCCGGCGCTGCTGCAGAAACCGTTGGCCCGCCTTCTTGCCAGAAAGCGGGCGCCAAAAAGCAAAAAGGCCTATGCTCAGATTGGAGGAGGCTCCCCGCTCAATCATATTACCTGTCAACAGGCGCAGTCCCTGCAGGACGCCCTGCAGGCAGAGGGCGATTTCACGGTGGTAACTGCCATGCGCTACTGGCAGCCAAGGGCGGCGGCGGCCTTTAAACTGCTGGAAGGCATTTCTGAACTGATAGCCCTGCCCCTCTATCCCCACTACTCCAGCGCGACAACCGGCTCTTCGCTCTCTGATCTCAAGGCCGCCATGGCGGCATCAGCCATGAATTTTCATCTGCACGAGATCCTTTCCTGGCAGGCCCATCCGGCCTATATTTCCTGCCTCAGCGAGCACATACGGCAAGGTCTCGGACGTTTTGCACATGGCGAGGCGCAGATTGTCTACAGCGCGCACAGCCTGCCTGCAAGCTTGATCGAACAGGGCGATCCATACCTGTCCCATCTTCTTGAGACCATCAAAGCCGTGGAGGCACAGACCGGGAAGCCAGGCCTTCTCTGCTTTCAAAGCAGGAGCGGCCCCGTGCGCTGGCTGTCCCCGTCCACGCCGGAAACCATCCGGAAGCTGGCGGCATCGGGATGCAAAAACATCCTCATGATTCCGATCAGCTTTGTCTCGGACCATGTGGAGACCCTGTATGAAATCAATATCCTCTACCAGCAGATGGCAAGAGCACTCGGTATGCGCCTGGAGGCCTCCGAATCCCTGAATACAGCCCCTGCCTTTATCTCCTGCCTGAAAGATCTCGTTATGAAAAAAGTTGCGGAAATAAACAGAGTCTGCTCCGTCCCTCAAACCCGAAAGGAAAAGGGACAAGGAGGAAGAGGGCCGCGATAAATCTGCCCGGGTCCTGAAGAAAAGGAAGGCAGGGAGCCGGTTACAGGATGCCCTGGATGCAGGACCTTACTCCTTGGCGCAGGAGGTCTGAAATCGGCGCATCCTGATATTCATCAGTATGCCCATCCCCAGAAGTGTTGTCAGGAGGGATGATCCTCCGTAGGAGAAGAGCGGCAGAGGAATGCCGACCACCGGCAGGAAGCCCAGGATCATCATCAGATTGATCACTGCCTGCCAAAAAATCAGCATGACAATACCGTAAGCCAGAAGCATGCCGAAGCGATCCCGGGAGGTCATGGCAACGTTAAGTCCCCACAGGAGCATGAAAAAATAAATACTGAGGAAAAAGACACTACCGACGAAGCCCCACTCCTCCCCCCAGACCGAAAAGGCAAAATCCGTATGCCGTTCCGGAAGGAAATGCAGATGTCCCTGGGTTCCCTTCATATACCCCTTGCCGAACATCTCACCGCTGCCCACCGCAATTTTCGACTGCAGAATCTGATACCCATGGCCCATGGGATCATTCTCCGGGTTGAAAAAAGTCTCGATCCGCTGTTTCTGATACGGCTTTAACAAACGCAGCCAGCCGAAGGCCCCAACCGCACCCGCACAACAGCCCAAAATGGCATAGGTGGAGAGACGTATCTTGACAAAGACAGTCATGGAAACAAAAATCACGCCCAGCATCAAGGCCGTGCCCAGATCCGGCTGCATCATGATGAAGACAAAGGGAATGGCTGTCAGGATAATCGGGATCCCGAGATCCTTCAGCGAATACCCGTCTATGACCTCATTTCTCGAATAATAGCTCGCCAGGGTAATGACCAGCATCAGCTTGGCCGGCTCGGAGGGTTGCAGCTTCATGAAGCCGAGATTGATCCATCGCTGGGCTCCGCCTGCGCTCTTCCCCAGAAAAAAAGCCACGACCAGAAGAAGAAGGATCAGCACATACATGGGGTAATTCCAGGAATGGAGCTCCTGATAATCAAAACTTATCAGGAATATATAACCACAAAAGCCGATAAGCAGCAGATAGCATTGTTTCAGGTAAAGCGGCATGCCCTGCGGCTTTGGAGGATAGGTGGCACTATAGAGGCTGAAGAAGGCCATGCCGCAGATCAGGAGGAGGAGGAGGAGGAGAATCCAGTCAAAATTTGCAAACAGCCTCCTGTCTAAACGAAACATGATCGATTGCCTCCTCTGCGAGAAGAAAAAAAGATTTCCATCATGGCCGCGCCGCAGTCCCCGGAGTCACAGGAGCCGCCGGTTTAGCATTTTTCCTGTCTTCCTTTTCCTTGGCCATCGCCTGTAATCTGGTTTCAAAATATTTCATGAGAATAGCCTTTGCAATCGGCGCCGCCTCCGAACCGCCATGCAGCCCGTGTTCTACAAGGACGGTCACCGCAATCTCCGGATCATCCGCCGGCGCATAACAGGTAAACCAGGCGTGGTCACGATATTTATATGGGATGTCTTCCTCTTTCATCCCCTTGTATTGTGCGAGCTTTACAACCTGGGCCGACCCGGTTTTGCCGGCAACGGCAATCCCGTCGATTCTGGCCGCCCGAGCCGTGCCGCGATCACCATTGACAACCCCGACCAGACCTTCACGGACGATGGCCATATACTTGCCCATGCCGGTCAATTCTCTGATCAGCTTCGGATGAAACTGATCCGTCGATCTGCCATCAGACTCGTGCACCGCCTCAACAATCTGCGGAAGAAAGACCTTTCCGCCATTGGCGACTGTGGCCGTCATCATATTGATCTGCAGGGGCGTAGCAAGGTCATAGCCCTGCCCAATGGCTACAGATACGGTCTCACCGTCCTGCCATTTCTGCTTATACTGTTTTAATTTCCACTCACGAGTCGGGATCAGCCCGCTTTTCTCATGCTCCATCTCAATGCCGGTTTTCTGACCAAGCCCAAGCTTACGCGCAAAATCAGCCAGCGTATCCACACCCATCTTGATGCCGGCCTGGTAGAAATACACATCGCAGGATTCGGTGATAGCCCGTCTGATGTCGACAGCCCCATGCCCCGAATGCCGCCAGCACATATATACACGATTTCCGAACTGGAAATGCCCCGGGCAATTAAAAATGGTCGATTCGGTGACTGTACCGGTGGCAAGGGCAGCCAGAGCAGTCACGATTTTATATGTTGATCCAGGGGGATATTGCCCCTGGACGACCTTATTAATCAGCGGGTGTTTCGGATTGGCCAGCAGGGCATTCCAGTTTTCAGTGGAAATACCGCCGGTAAAATCATCCAGATGAATTTTGGGCGCCGACGCGGCAACCAGCACCCGACCGGTATTAACCTCTGTCGCCACAACTGCCCCAGCCCTATCTTCCTGATCCATCATGGACTCGGCAACCTGCTGCAGATCGACATCCAGAGTGAGACGGATTTCTTTTCCAGGCGTCGGCTCTTCATTCTTCAGGAGCTTCTGTTCAAAGCCCCGGGCGTTGACCTCAGAGGAGCTGCTCCCCTTCTGTCCCCGCAGATCATTTTCCCGCAGTTTTTCCAGGCCCATCTTGCCGATCAAATCCTCACCCGTATATTTTTCCGGATCGGCCTCGGCCAGTTCTTTTTTATTGATAATACCCAGATAACCGATCAGATGTGAGGCCAGGTCACCGTAGTGATAGATGCGCACAGGTACGACCGCAATCCGAATTCCCGAGAAATCCTGATTGTGATTTTCCAAGTAAGCCAGGGTGTCCCAAGAGATATCCTCCTTTAAGACTATAGGAATGTGGGGGGCTGTCCCCGAGGCATCACGGATCCGTTTCCAGAGCTCCGACGTATCCTCATGCAGGACCCCTGCCAGCCGTTTCAAGACATCCTCAAGATTCTGGGAATCCTCACGAACCAGGACTACGTTGAACGAGGGGCGATTTGTGACGATTTCCTTGCCGTTCCGATCAAGGATATGCCCTCTGGGGGCGGCAACCTGCCGGATCCTGACACGGTTGTTAAAGGCCAGATCTTTATAATCGTCTCCGTGATCGATCTGCAGATACCAGAGCCTGGCGATGATCAGCGCCGTAAAAATCATAACGATCACCGATACGACCACAAGCCGCCGCTTGAGCACATCAAGGGCGTCATCATCCCTTTCGGGGATCTCTTCGATTTCTTCAAAGATTTTTCTTGCCATCTTCAGACCTGTCTCCGGAATTTGTTCCCGCTTTGCCGGCGCATAATTTTAGGACTTAGACGCTTTTTCTGAAGAAATTCATAGAGATTGTTATAGAGAAGAAAGCATGGAATGGTTGCCATGGTCAGGATTCCTGAAATCAGAACGACCCGGCCCCATGACCATTCCGGTATTGCGTCAGGAAGGGTAAGAGAATAGATCGAATACAGGGCCATCTGAACCAGAAAATAACTGATTCCTACCAGCGGGACCTGATATGCGGTCTCTTTCATCGGGCTGTTTTCCGAAAGGATCTTCAGGCTGACAAAGACAAGAAAATACTGTAGCGGAAATGTTCCGAGATACATACCCGAGACAACATCCATCATCCAGCCGAAGAGAATGACCAGGAAAAGCCCGCGAAACCAGTCAAAACGATAGGCAATAAAGGAAACCAGGATATAGATAAGATCAGGCCGACCGAACCAGGCCGGCAGAAATTGCAGCAGAGTCGACTGGATAACGATCAGCAGGACCCCTAAAGCCTGAAAACACAAAATCACCATGAGATCATCTTACCGATCGACAGGAAGGCCCATCTCTTTCACGACCTTCTGCTTTTCTGAAAGGAGAATGAAGACCACCTCGAGCATCTGAAAATCGACTTCGGGCTTGACCTCGATTTCGAGAAACATCCCCCGCTGTTCTTTGTTCACAGCCGAGACAGTGCCAAGGGGAATCCCCGTCTGAAACAGTCCTCCGATTCCGGCAGTCACAATGGCATCACCCACCGCAACATCGACATTTTTGAGGACATACTGAAGGACAAACCCATTTTCTCCCGCACCTTTCAAAATTCCTCGGATACGATTTTTTTGGACCATCGCATCGATGGCACTGCTGGGGGCATTTGCCAGAAGGATCTTGGAATAATTTGCCGAGACCTGGATCACCTGTCCCACGACACCCCGTTCGGTCCTGGCCACCATGCCGACGACGACCCCGTCGTTTTCACCCCGATCAACGATGATGGTCTTGAACCAGAAGCCGGGATCCTTACCGACCACCCGGGCTGTGAGAGAGGGGAAATTCTGCTGCTTCTTGAACTCCAGCTGATCCTGCAGGTGGAGATAGGTGGAATAGGCCTCGCGATACTCATCGACCTGCTCCCGATACTTCTCCATCATTAATTTCAACTGTCTGTTTTCCTTATGGACATCCCACAGGGAAACATAGTTGTCCGTTAACTGGCGCCCGGAGAAACCAATCCTGGAGAAGACGCTCTGCACTGGACCGATCAATTCCATGGTAAGCTGATGCAAGGGGCCGAACTTTCCGCCCACGGTGGAGGCAATCAACACCAGAGAAAAGATAAGCAATACTCCAAAAAGGAGAAGCAGCCTCATGGGGGCAGATTTACTCCGCCCCTTTCTGTCGTTTGCTTTTTTTCTCACGACGTAATTATCTCAATATCGGGAAAATGAGCGACCATTTTACCGGGGACGTGCAATAAACACGGACGTATCCGCATAATCCCGGCAGAAATGTATTTATCAATCTATGGTGACTTCTTTCAGTATGTCCAGATTGTCAAGGGCCTTGCCGGATCCGAGAACAACGGATGAGAGAGGATCGTCGGCGACGATGATCGGCATTCCCGTAGCTTCCTTCAGGCATTTGTCGAGATTTTTCAGCAGGGCACCTCCGCCGGTCAGGACAATCCCCTGATCGACGATATCCGCGGCAAGCTCCGGAGGAGTGACCTCAAGGGCAATCCTGACGGCCTCGACAATGGTATCAATCTGCTCGGCGATGGCCGACTGGATCTCATCGGCCGAAACCCGAAGCGTCTTGGGCACCCCGGAGACCAGATCACGCCCTTTGATATCCATGGTCTCGTAAGGTTCGGTGGGCATGACATTTCCAATGGTTGTCTTGATTAGCTCGGCGGTACGTTCCCCGATGGCAAGATTGTGCTTCCGCTTAATATATTGGAGAATGGCCTCATCCATCTTGTCGCCCGCAACCCTAACCGATTTAGCATAGACAATTCCCGCCAGCGATATCACAGCCACCTCGGTCGTACCACCGCCAATATCAATGATCATATTGGCAGTCGGTTCGGTAATGGGAAGATTGGCGCCGATGGCTGCCGCCATGGGTTCCTCAATCAGGTAAACCTCACGAGCCCCTGCAGATTCTGCAGACTCCCTGACAGCCCTCTTTTCCACCTGGGTTATCCCTGAGGGAACAGAGATCATTATCCGGGGATGAACCAGGGTCCGTCTGTTATGAACCTTGTTGATGAAATACCGCAGCATCGCCTCAGTCACTTCAAAGTCGGCAATGACACCATCCTTGATCGGACGGATAGCTGTAATGTTGCCCGGTGTCTTACCGAGCATCTGCTTGGCCTCCTGACCAACCGCGAGAACTTTGCTGCCCCTGCCGTCCTGTCTGACCGCAACAACGGAAGGCTCCCGCAATACAATTCCTTTTCCTTTGACATAGAGGACAGTATTTGCCGTTCCTAAATCTATGGCCAAGTCGTTTGAAAGCCAGCCGAATAAAAAATTATAAGGTGAAAACATTAGGAAACCTCAGTATCGAAAACACATCACAGTGTTATAGTAATTGTAATTGTTATTGTTATATAACTTCAACCGCCCCCGTAACGTTCACGACAGAACGCAATTTTTCCATAAATTCAATTCAAGCTTTCAATACTACCAAAGGTCCAATACATTGGCAACAAATATGCCTGTACTGCTAGAAATTCTCTTAAATTTCATTGACACCTCGCACAATCCTTGGTAATGATGTTGACGGTTTTTGCAATTGACAGTAATGGGGTTATAGCTCAGCTGGGAGAGCGCTTGACTGGCAGTCAAGAGGTCGTCGGTTCGATCCCGACTAGCTCCACCATTCATATTAAGCACTTAGGGTCGCATGACCTTAAGTGCTTTTTTGTTTTTGTGTGTTTTGTCCCGCTCCTGTCCCGCCTTTTAATTTTCTAAGGACATAAAAAAGCTGTCCGGAATCAAACGGAATAGGTGTCCGGGATGGACTGGAATACGCAATCCCGTAAATGTAGTTTGAAAGGAGCGGTTCGGTGAGGATTAATAGGAGATATCATAACTTTCAACGGCCAAGCTAAGTGTAGCGCGTCGCAAGGTTTGACACCATTTGACGCGAGGTTTGAAGCCGCGTTTGGATCCTAAAAATGACCGAGACAGGCCGCAAAATCTGTCCCGGTTTTGTCGTCCTAAATATCCCTTAAATGTGGTTTGAAAGGAGCGGTTTGGTGAAGATTAATAGGAGATATCTTTACTAATGAAGGTGGCCCGGCAACGGCACTACCAGGGATCTTTTATATGCAATCGTTCTAAATACGATAGACCTGCTAGGAATGGAATATTTGCTCTTTAAAATATCGGGATTTGTATCAGACAAAAATTCACCTACGTTTTCATATTCCCCGATTAGAGATAAGGGAAGCTTATTTCTCAACTGATTTTTTCTTTGTTTTCACCTTAACTGGATTTACAATTGAAGCATCTACGGACAAGGGGCCGATCACACCTGAAGGGGTCAGCCCAACTCTTTTTAGTCCGATCATTGCACTAGGGAGAATATTTTCAGGAGTGGCACCCATTGCTCCAAGGGAGATCTGAAACTCAATGGACAGATCATAATGACCTTCATGAATATCATAATGTTTTATCAGTAACTTGACAAGATCATGCAGGGACAACGGATCTTTTATGGGTAAGACAGGGGACATGTTATTAGGTGGATTAATGTTCGACATCGGGTTTTCCTTCTTTTGTAAAAGGAATTATACGAGGAGTTCTATCCGAAGAAGATACCCATGCTTGAGTAGGATTTTCTCCAATAGGAGCGTTGTGAAAATGGGAGATGATATTTACCTCTTCATGACCATTAACAAATACTTCAATAGCTCTGCCAACTAGGGCATTAAGAGTAATTCCTTCTTTGTAGGCTTTTATTGTAGCGGCATGATGTAATTCCGGAGAAATACGCACATTGAATTGACCTTTTAGGGGCTTTTGAGGTTCACGCCCCAAGGCTTCACACGTCTCCAGATAATCTTCAACAGCTTCTTCAAATGCTCGCTTCAGATCCTTGGGCGTATCAGCTTGGTAGGTGATGAGATCTTGGATGAAACGAATTTTTCCACGGCAGACAGAACGATCCATATCGATTTCAGCTGTGCCCTCGTACCCTTTATAATTAATAGTGTCCATAATATCCTCCCCTATATAAATCCTTCATTTTTGAGTTTTTCGGAAACATCAACAATACAACCTTTGTCAACGCAAGGATTGGGGTGTGGTTCATGACAGATAATAAGAGAGTTTTTTTCCTTGTTGAAAAATTTTCTTCTCGATCCCCTATTGATTATCACAGTATAGCCGAAGTGTTCCAAGAGGCTCTTAAGATCTTTCCATTTAATGTCAGAAGATGGAGAACGGGATCGAAGTTTTTCTATAATAGTTTTATGTTTTGACATTTTATATTATCATAAATCGGTTTATTAGTAACTGAAATATAGTTACTTTTTGATATTATTACAATCCACCATATATTGTACTGCGGCAAGTATTCGTTGGTTGTGGTAGTGGTTTCAACCCACCTTCTCCGAGGCCCTGCCTATAAAACCACGAAATGAATGTTATACAGATCTGTATTATCATTTTAGGCATATTGATCGAGGTCCTTTCAAAGTAAAGATATTTCCACTAGATATTGATTACCAACAATGACCCAGCAACGCGTTTTTCTACAAAGGGGCCTCATAACAAGTCTCAGCATCAACAGTTTTCAAAATTTATCAACATCGTGTCGGGGTTCAGAGTGCGAATGTTTTCAATCCGTTACAAGGAGGAACCCCCCGCTTTGAGGAAGTAGCATCACTTATTAGCACCGTATTTTCTGAGTAATGCTGCGATATCCTGATGGCCATCCAAGATGGCCCAAATCAAGGCAGTGTGACCACTCATCTGCATCTTTGCATTGACGTCAGCCTCTTTGTCAAGGATCGCTTTCACGATATCCTTGTCGCCATAATGGGAGGCCGCCATCAAGGCGGTTTCACCACCATTCGCCTTTGCATTGACGTCAGCCCCTCTGTCAAGGAGCATTTCCACGATATCCTTGTGGCCGCATCGTGAGGCCATAATCAAGGCGGTGTCACCACCAAGCTCCTGTGCATTGACGTCAGCCCCTCTGTTAAGGAGCATTTCCACGATATACTTGTGGCCATTCTGGGAGGCCAGTATCAAGGCGGTTTCACTAAATCTTGTCTTTGCATTGACGTCAACCCCTTCGGCAAGGAGCGCATTTACTGTATTTGAATTGCCAATAGATACAGCCTGAAACCAATCCGCTGTATGATCTGATTGGGGAGGTTGTGGCGGAACGAGTGGTGTTTCTTCTTTTTGGGGGTTGGCGTTCTGACTGCTGTCATTTGTGTTCTGTGGAGCCTGAACTCGTTGCTGGATCGCTTCTTGTTTCTGGCGGAGGCGCTGCTCGGTGCTACGCTGGCGCATTTCTTCCACATATTTCCTTTGTGCTTCTGGATGACTTAATCTGTATGCGGCTTCGGGATTCGCTTTGCGCCATGCGAGTGAGGATTCGTAATACCAAAAATTTATATAGCCAATGCTGGAGAAGACAGCCAAGATCACCAGCCATGTCCCCAAAAATTCCTTCCTGCTCCAAACACGAAGGGCTTCTCCTTGATAATGCGCTTTTACACGGATAAACAGTTCCACTGCGCAGCCAGCCAAGGTAGCGTTTAAAAAGACCGGCGTCCCGATCATTAACACATTGACAAAATAACTTGGCGCTATGCTCCCTGAATAAAAATGATGCCCCAGAAATTCCCATGGGTTCCCCAAAACCATGATCAGGAAGACAAATAGCCAGCCAACTCCGTCCGCAGTGCCACCATCTAGGAAACCTGAAACAATACCACCTACACCCCACGACAAAAAAATTATAAAGACGACGGCCAGATTGGTAGAAAGGATTGGGTTAAATCGAATGATCTTTTTAGCAGGTCTAGCTTTCTCGGTTTCTTGATCATCCCTATCGGATTGGCCGATATTAACAGCCCTTACAGGTATATTCTTTTGTTTTGGATCAGCTTGAATTAATAAAATAAATTTCTTGCATTCACTTACTATTTCTTTGTCCTTAGGGGTGTTAGCACCAACGATCGCATTGAAAATCTTTAGAGCTGCCTCAAATTCCTGAGCATGATATTTCTGAACCGCTTGATTAAATTTCTTTTTTAAAAGGTGAGCATAATACTTGGCAAAGATGATTCCACATGATTCGCATTCAACAGTCCCTTGCTGAATATGCGTACATTTAGGGCATTTCATTCTTTTCCCATTTCATTGAGTCTCATAATGTATAGGCCATCGGATAACATCATCTTTATGGTTTTTCGAGACCTATCAAAAGTCCAGATACTTCCCACACATCATAACCTGAAAAATGAACCACAGATAGAAAAAGTTTACTGAATATTTATAATAGGGAAGCTCTATTGATTGGAGGCTTTTTGCGGCAATCAATAGAGCCTTTTACATGAATAATCGGCCTTAAACCGGCGTTTAATTATAGTTGGAAATGAGCAACTCGGTGCGGATTTTTTCCCTAGATTTCTTCGATGGATAGAGGGAGTATTTCAGGGCGGTTTCTTCGATCGAAAAGCCCCGGAACATATCCCTGACCTCCGGAGTGTCATTGAGAGTCATCAAGAATTTCCCTTTCAAATTTTCAAGAAAAACCCTCAGATCCAGAAAATCCTGCCTGGTAAAATCGTACTTATATCCGGGTATATTCCAATACGGCGGATCCAGGAAGAAGAAGGAATGCGGCCTGTCATATCTGGGGATTAGATCCCTAAAATCCTTACACTCGATGATGACATGCGCCAGCCTCCGCCAGGCTTCCTCCAGAGTGCTCTCCAAGGTGAGAAGGTTCAGCCGGGGCTTGCCGGTGGTGCTGGTCCCGAAGGTCTGGCCGGTGATATGGCCGCCGAAGGCCGATTTCTGCAGATAGAGATACCTGGCTGCCCGCTGGATACCGCTGCCAACAAAACAATTTCTCAATGTCGGTTTCCCTTAACAAAACTTAACACGCACGAAGCCTTTTCGGTGGTAACCTCTGTGGTAACCATGCCTCTACCTGGCGACTATCTCAATATTTAACAGTGGGGCCTTTTATAACTTCTAGAAACACAAAAGGCCGCTCCATTCACCAAAAACCAGCACCACTAGAAAAGGCAAGTTTTGACCTCTTGCATGGGGTTGTTTTAAAAATAAGGGGGCAAGGGATTTTCCTGACATAACTGTCAGCATAGGGGTTTTTTAGGTCAACCGCCGGTTAACCGTAAACCGTCAACCGGTTAACTTAGTTGACGTCAAGCAGTTGACTGATTTTTTAATCTTTCTGAGCGCATATTTTATTTTTCGTGTTACGGGGTAAACCAAATCTTGAAAGTTTATAGCTGGGAATACATCGAGGCGCGCAATTGCCCGCCTTGCAATGCACGCAGGAAGGACCCGCAGAACTAAATAGCTAGGGGGCTTACGCTTTCGCCGTCCCTTCCTGATCCTGCCAGCCAGGATATACCGCATCCGCTTGCATTTCTTCCAAGATCGCCCTGGCCTCTTCAACAGGCACGCCCATGTGTCTGGCGGCATCTTCGGCGCTGATCGCATAGCCCTTGCCTACATGCTTGAATCCTGTATCCGCTAATAGTTCATTCATCTTTGCCGCCGCTGCCTGGTCACGTGCAGTTACGTCTCGAATAATCCAGAGCATGACACCTTCCTCATAATAGGATGCGTCCAGGTGCTCCGATCCTGTATCCGAAGTTCTGCGAATCTCTGAACGGTCTGTGATGCCATCAGCAACCGCCTTTGTGATTTTCAGAGACTCGGCCATACTAAGAGCCTTACAGGTGCAGCGCAATAGCCTGCTGCCGCACTGTGGACACGATTCGACTACACAGGCATACTGGTGTAACTGGCCTCTATAGGCGTTACAGCCGGGGCAGTTATCGGCAAGTATTGTCATCTTGGTTTCCGATCCGAATTTAATTCGTTCCATGATATTTTCCTTTTATGTGAAGCCCGCCCATAAAGGTGAGTTTCGGAGGGTTCTTTTAATGAAGAATACATTTCTTCAAGTCTGCCGGGAGTCGGTGCCACACCTCCGACCACGGGCCGGTATCCAGTCGCCGGACACATCCGGGCATGGCTGGCTGTCCTTCAATGGTGATCGTCTCCGACTTTGGGCAGCCTCGGCAGGCTATCGGGGTATCCTGATCGTCATGGAGAAGACCGCCAGAAAGAAGCCTGATTAGTTCCGCCTTGTGTTCCTTGATGGTCTGGCGGATTTCGTCGGTAATCTTTTCCTTGGGTTCGACCTTCAGAAGGTCACCAGGTAAAAGCGACAAGACCAAGCCTGCATTTCTGATACTGTCGAGTATGATCGCTGGTTTCATTAGAAGACCTCCGCGTTTTCATAATTGCCTGGCAACAATTCCAGATTAGGCACCTTTTCAAGGTCTCCGCAGGAAACTACCTCTTTTTCTAAAACGTCTTGCGAATTATGCGAATTTTGCGAATTATTCGTTCTGTCTTGGCAATAATTCGCAATAATTCGCAATTCGCAGAGTGGTTTTATTTTCCAGAGCGTCGATGACTTCCGTTTTCCTTCCTCTCGAAACTTCTCTTCCTGTATTTGGTTACTCCCCTTTAACTGTGAAAGGATCCTCGATAACTGGCCGCTACTGACATGGTTTCCAAGGAGACGGTGGATCTCTGTTGAGGTCATAGGTCTTTCCGTAAGCGCTGCAAGAATCTTTTCTGCGTTACCGTCCGTCTGCCGACCATCGAAAATAAACCGTGCAGACTGTTCGCAGTATCGCCATAAAGCAAGTGCGGCCTCCAGGTGGTCAAGGCCTATGGTGGTCATTCCATCAAGGAGGCAATACAGCATTGAAAGCCTAATGACCTGCGCCTCTGCTCGATTGATGATACAACCAACCAAGCCGGGGTTATCCTTGGTCAAGTCGGCATAGTATTTTTCCGACCATGCTTTCCGTGCCTCCCACCCCATATCAATCTTGGTAAATTCCACATCACGAAAAAGATTAATAACGTCGACTAGTCGCCGCCGAATCGCATCAAGTTTATAATCGTCCATTGGTTCCGGCAATGGGACTGTTTTTGATCGCCTTGCGCATACTTAAAGAATACGATTTCCAAAGCCGTTCAAGGCCTCTGTCTCGCTCAACTTGGCATGGAGTTCTGATATGGTGATATGACTAATCCAACCAATATGCGCGCCTGTGGCGGTTGTCTTGCTGGTCTTGGTTAAGGGGTCAAGATTGCCACTATCCCAGGCACATCGAATAACCGTTGATAATGTGTTTCCTTCACGCTTGGTTTGCGACATAGCGCCGCCAAACTCTTCATCAAGGATAAAAAAACGCTTATCCTTAACGCCGGGATCCGCGATAATGTCACATTGGTTTTTCTCATCCCATTTTTTAACAGGATCCCGGACTGCATGAATGATCCCCTCGCCGGATGAAAACGGGCCTGGACTGTATCGTGCTTGACGTTCTATCTTACTATACAGACGATTTACAGGTTTGCTGCTGGTGCCCTTCCTTGCCTTCGATGATGCCCCTACGATTACAGCGGCAAATCTGGCGTGGTGTTTTCCGTCGCCGACGAAAAGAGTCGGGCCACTGCCAACCTCAACGGCGAATCGGGCTAGAAAGGTTATCAGGATCGCCGCCGGGTCCGCCTCGCTGTTCTCAGACGCAAGGGCCACAAAATCGCCCGCAATGCCACGGTAGGCCTTTTGATCCATGACAGGCCATTCCTGAATATCCGCTTCCCATTCATCTGAATCCGGGGTTAATGCCGGTTCCTGCTGGCCTGAGAGTGCTGCCGCCTCGATACAGGCCTTGACCGCAGCCAGGCCTTCCTGTTGGTGATAGTCATTCCAGTCCTGGCCGGTGGCCGGTGGTATCGCGACAAAACCCTTGATAGTCCCTGCTGCCTCGGTAGCTGACTTCTGTCCGGTGCCGCTCTTGTCGTGGTCTCCGGCGATGATGATCTTCATGTCAGGGAGTTTTCCCCGCATGTATCGAGCAACGGTTAAAATGTTTCCGGCACTGAAGGCAACAGCCACGGGGAAACCGGTTGCCTCATGGATAGAAGCCCCTGTCGCGTAGCCCTCGCAGATTACAAAGGCGTTTGCCCCTGGCATATTGCCAATGGCTAAATAACAACCAGATACGCGCCCGCCAGTTAAGAACCACTTACTGTCGGTCTGGTCGATGAATTGCAGGCTGTGAAGGTCGTTACTGATGCGTAGCGGGATAACCAAGCTTCCTTTGTACAACCGCACACCATGCGCTTGGACTCCCTTCTTTGATAGGTAAGGGTGATCCGTGCAGGGTTTGGCCTCTTTCCATATCCTGGACGCTTTCTTCCGGGATTCCTCTTGTAGGCGCTTTTCTTCTTCTGCCCGTGCCCGCCGCATTGCTTCGATCCGCTGCCTGTGTGCCTGCTCTTCTGCCCCGGTAAGCTGCCTGCCGACATCGGCACGCCATGACTGGGTGTTGATCTCTCCTCGCCATGATCCGAACGAACCCGCAGGAATGCCGTCTAGATGAAGGACATAAAACCCGGCGGTGTCATCCTTTTTGCCACTGGCGGAAAAGCGATGTAGTTTTCCATCACCTATTATTTCCGCCGGTAGTTGGAGTCCAGCTGCTTCAATGACCTGCCGGAATGTTTCAATATGATCGATCATAACTGCCCCCTAGACTGTCGAGAACGATAGTGCAGGCGTCAACCTGCCTCGATTGCTCCTTGTTAATCGATCCTGACTCGATGATCCGTGTCGCGTGTCTGCGGAGAAGGTGGCGTGTCGCCTTTTTCTCATAGCGAAGGAAAATTTTTTCTTTCATGGCGGGTTGCATTAAATCAGAGAGCCAGCACGCCAAGTGAAATGATATTAGGTTGTGACAAACCAAAAGACCGACTCCCGCCTTGAGACATTGCTTTATTGGTGATTTATCGTTATAATCTCGGAAGATATTTTGAGCGGCCCCCGGCCCGGAAGCCGATTTAAAGGGGGCCGCTTTGCTATTTGAAGACATAACTTACGCCTCCAATCTGGCAATTAACCAGTTAACAAAAGACTCCACCGGGTAGCACTGCCGCCGCCCAAACTTAAAAGGGTTTGCGGGACCTTCCCCTTTTGAATCTAGGTTTGCCAAGTACCCAGCCGAAAGAGCGCCGCCGGTAAAAGCCGTAACCTCATCTCGGCATATAATGGTGCTCGGATACTTCGCCGCTGCTGCCCTGATACATTGGATAGCCGCTTCTCTACTTTGTTGTGCTGCCATGTTCTTACTCCTGGTGTTAATGCCTGGCCGGTTCTGCAGGTCCCGACCATTTAACCGCATACGGTGTTTGGTATAATGCTATAATAGGACGAAACACGAGGAATTCAACGACAAAGTAACGTGATTACAGCATGTTAGCTGTCAAAATGAGGGTTGCAAGACTGTCAAAAAAAACGCCCTGAATAACTCGAAAGATAGTCAGGGCGTGGATTTGGAGAAATTTTGACAGGTGTCAAAATTCAGGTGTCAAAACTGTCAAAAATTATTTTCTCATTTTTTGTTTTTTTTGAATTCGATCATGAAAGATTTCACTTTGAGGATATTTTCCAAGGTGATTTCCAATTTGTCATCTTTATTTTTCCATTTTATGCCAGCTTTAACCGCCCATTTTTTAAAAGTGTTTCGGGACATGCCGGAGTCAGAGTGAATTTCTGCCCAGGTTGTGCGTAGGGTTCCGGGGGTTAGTTGTTCGCCGGAAACATCATTTTCGCTATGCTCATCTGGTCGGTCGGTCGGGTCCGGTAAGGTAGTGCTCAATGCTTTGAAGGTTTTCCTGTCCATCTCTACAACTACCTTGTCTGGCGGAACGAATTGCCTTCCGGTTTCTATATCTAAGGTGTGTGAGATATTGAAGGCGTTGAGGTATTCGACAAACTTCTGTTTGTCAAAGCCGATCTGTTTGAGCCTTCTTCCTGTGGTGCTTCCAATTTGAGGGAATGCGCCAGACTGTTGGAGTTGGGAAAGCAGGCTTAATCCTTCCAATGGTGAGTAGCCCAGGCTTCTTCTGCTGCCAATAATTGCACCACTGGGAAGGTTCAGGCCAGCATCAGGGGAAACTTCAATCCACTGTAGTAGTGAATGGGCAGATAAAATATTTTCAAGCTGCCCCGCCGCATCCCTGATATGCTGCTGGATTATAATGTCCTTCATATTTTGATAATCTTCTGTAGATATGCCCGGCGGGTTCGGCCTGCATATCGCAAGGTCATAAACTGCAGCTGCAAGAGAGACAAAGTTTTCTATTTCTTCATCTTGTTTGGCAAATTCTATAAACTCTTTCAAATCTTGTGTCCGGATAACCATGTTCAAACTTTTTTCGTCTATGGTAGAATCCAACGTGCAGATTATCTGCATATTTTCGCTGGACACATGCAGATTGAAATTTTTTTTAGGGTTTAGCCTGGGTCCACTCTCAGTTAAGATGAAATCGCCTTTAACCTCTCCGCCCTTTACCTGCATTCCTTTCAATTCGCAAAGACGGCGTTTCACCTCATCCTTTAGCCGATCATATAACGGCAATGTCCACAAATCAGTAATATGAGTTTCAAGCCTAGTATTATTGAAATGATCTATCTTGCCATCATCCGACTTGATAGGCTTTGCGGTCGTGCATTGTGCTTTGATTTTATCGGGGAAGTAAACTGCAACTTTCAGACGGGTTTGAAGGATATACTGATAAACCTGTGCTTCGGTGATTTTCCTGTTAAAGACTTCTGATAGATGCGTCGCCGTCTCTGAAATCGTCAACCAGTCTTGACCACTGATAGCCATATCTTCATCCTTTTTGAAGATCCTTGAAAATAATCACCGGGCAGGCCGTTAAGGTTACGGCTTTTCGCTCCGTCGAGCTATCCCGATGAAAAGACAGATTACTTTTTCAAAAACCGCTTGAAGATACCCCTCGCCTGTCCGTCTTTCGCTTTAAAGCTTTTTCATCCCTCATCAACATCTATTTCCACCAATTCCTGATCCAATGGACCAGCACAACAACATTCATCTTCATCAATTTTTTTATGGTACGCTTCTCGCTCTTCGGGTGTCATCGCCGCGACCTTTACCTTTTCCTCTATCATCATGCGATGAAGATCTTTACCTTTTTGAATCATTTCTTCTTCAGTCAGTTTTTTCCAGACCCATTTTTTCATAATTCACCCCTTGTTTTTTAGCCGTTCTGTATCCTCAAGATGTCTTGTCCGTTCTGTTTCTGGTCCAAAAGGTCCATGGCACTCCTTACGCTGTCGTCACTCACATGCGAGTATCTCTCTGTCATCTTCAAAGATTTGTGACCAAGCACCTTTCCAATGACCGGCAACCCTACTCCTGAATTGACAAGCCAGCTTGCCGCCGTATGCCGCAGCGAATGGAAGACAACCCTCATGCGCCGGTCGGTAATACCCTCATTCAAACCAAGAGCCCTGACTACTCGGTCAAAGACATTTGAGACGCTTCCTTGAATTTCTGGTGAGGTTTCACCATCAGACTTTCGACTATGGCGAGTGGGGAAAACAATGTCATTCGGGGTGCCTTTTTCCATAAACCGAAAAAGTTTTTCAACCTCTTCCGTCATAAAAACAGAACGTGTTTCGCTGTTCTTCGGATCCACAACAAGGATTTCCCGATTATTAAGATTGATGTGTTGCCAACGTAAAGAGGCTATCTCGCCAAACCGCATGGCAGTGTTGAGGGACAGTAGAGACATACGATAAAGCGTTTGGGAATGTTTCTGTAATTCATTCAAAAGAAGCCTGGCCTCATCTGGGGTAAGATACCGCTTCCGGGCATTATCAAATTTCTTGTTCTTTAGAAAAAGTCTCGTAGGGATGTCGCCAGAATATAGAGAATGGGCGGTTGCAAAGGTATAGACTTGTCGGACAATGCTTTTCACGTATTGAATTGTCCGGGGTGCCTTTCCTGCTTTCTCCATCCGTTTCCGGATCCTTTCCAGATCAAGAAGAATGATTTCATTAAGCCGTTTTTCACCGATAACAGGCTCAATCCACTTTTCATAAAGAGAACTCTCATTTTTAAGGGATTTCTTGTCCGAATGAATGCAGCAATACTGGCTATATACTGCCCTTAATTTAGTCCTATGCTCAAGCTCCTGGCGAACCTCCTCTTCTCGTTCACGTTCGGCCTTTTCTGAATCGGCTCGCATCTGTAATTCCCGCTTTTCGTTCAAGGTCCGGGGGCCGGTGCCTACAGTGGCATTCGCCTTCAGTTCGGACAGGATCGCCGCCGCCTTCTTCTCAGACCACCCCTCAGAAGCCCAGCCTAGGCCCTCAGATTTTTCCTTGCCAGCAACCTTGTATCTGATCGTGAAATATTTGTCGAATCCGACACCATGTTTTCGGGTAGCGTGAATCCGGTATCGTATACCAGGGGTGTTGCATTTGATCCATGTAGACATGTCGGGCCTCTTGTAGAAAATCAGGGGGTATTTTTGTCCCGCTCCTGTCCCGCTCTAAGGGGTTTAAACAGACTGAAATTGAATTATGCTACATGAAGAACTATACACGATATAATATTGTATATGCAATATAAAATGAGTATATAATGATTTAACGTGAAGGTACGTGAAAGGTATAAAAATAGACTGGCAGTCAAGAGGTCGTCGGTTCGATCCCGACTAGCTCCACCAATCATAAAAAAGGGTTAAGTCGTTTCGGCTTAACCCTTTTTTTATTTGGTGCTCCTCGGTGCGGCCTTAGAAAAAAATCTAATTTATTTTTATC
>JARLHL010000015.1 GCA_031292275.1 Desulfocapsaceae bacterium
CGCTGTCAATATCTTTCTTTTCCTCCTTCTTCGAAACCCGCTCATCCCTCCTCTCGCCTCTTCCCAAGGCTCGTTCGGAATCTCCGCGCTTCCCAAAGACCGCGGCAAACTACTCCATACCTCCTCAACTGTCAACGGGTAAAAACATATCTTTGAAGATAATGTTCCCTCAGGCAATCGAGGGACATCACCATCTTTTCGGAATAGAAAAATATTTGCCTTTTAGTTATGTAAATCGTAACATGCCTCATTGCAATTAGATCTACCCCAGAGATACAATGAATCTCAGTCCTTACTCAACTGACCGGCATGAATGACAAGAAAGATCTGCTCAAAAATCTACCAAAGGTAGATGAATGCATCGGAGTTCTTACGGTAAAGTTCAACAATACCGTGCCAATAAAGCTGATAAAACGTGCAGTTCAGGAATGCATCGAGACCGAAAGGCAGCATATTCTCAATGATACCGGCAACTATCAGCAAAAATCCGACGATGATTGGCAAGCACTCTTCCAGGCTGCCCTGCAGAAAAGATTGCAACCAAATCTTCGGCGGGTGATCAATGGGACCGGAGTGGTCGTCCACACCAACCTGGGACGATCTCTCCTCTCCGCAGACGCGACCCTGGCCCTGGCCCAGGCAGCATCTCACTATACCAATCTGGAATTCAATTTGGAGACCGGAAAGCGCGGCAGCAGATACAGTCTTGTTGAAAATATCATCTGCGAGCTGACCGGGGCGGAGGCAGCGCTGGTGGTCAATAACAATGCCGCCGCCGTTCTTCTGGTTCTTGAAACCCTGGCAAACGGCAAAGAGGCCATTGTCTCCAGAGGGCAACTCGTCGAGATTGGCGGCTCATTCAGAATACCCGATGTGATGAAAAAAAGCGGTGTCAGATTGGTGGAGGTCGGCGCCACTAACCGCACCCATCTCAGTGATTATGAGACTGCCATCTCGGAAGAGACCGCCCTTCTTTTGAAGGTACACACCTCAAACTTCCGGATGATTGGATTTACCTCGGAGGTCCCTCTCGCGGATCTGGTTGATCTGGGGCGGCAGAGAGGGATCCTTGTCATGGAGGATCTCGGCAGCGGCTGCCTGATTGACCTCTCGGCCTATCATCTGCCCAAGGAACCGACAGTGCAGGAGGTCATCAGTGCCGGCGTGGATGTTGTGACCTTCAGCGGAGACAAGCTCCTGGGCGGACCGCAGGCCGGAATTATCGCTGGCAAAAGAGAGGTTATCGACAAGATCAAAAACAATCCGTTGAACAGGGCCCTGCGGATCGACAAATTCACCCTGGCTTCTCTTGAAAATATCATGAGAAATTACTATGATACCAATCTTGCTATACAGAATATTCCGACCCTTACCATGCTGACGGTGTCCCCGCGCCTCATAAAGGGCAAGGGAAGGAAATTACTGAGGAGACTGAAGACGAAGCTTGCCCCGGACTGCCAGGTTCAACTGATTCCCACCGTCTCACGGGTGGGAGGTGGAGCCATGCCGGAATACAGCCTGCCCAGTTGGGCCATTGAATTGCAACCGGAGAAAATCAGCCTGAATGTCCTCGAAAAGGAATTTCGCAGACTTACGCCCCCTGTCATCGGCAGGATTGAAAATGAAGGCTTCCTCCTCGACCTGCGGACCATACAGGAGGATGAAGTCATCGAACTGGCTGCATTGCTTATTGGATTTTTCGGGGCGGAGACTGCATCAAAATGAGCCTCTTTCCACCCCCGCAAAGTAAACAGGCGCTCACGGAAAACGATTTCAAACGATTTTCCCTCCCCTTTTCCCGGATACTGAAAAGGAAAATCCCGACCGCTTCTAAAATTATTTTCATAGCCGGGATCATTGATATAAAAGCAAATTTTCAGCATCCCGAGACAGCAGCAACTATCCTGGATTTTCTCCGCCAATCCCAAAAAAATCCTGACCGTGTCTATGTGGATGACAACAATTTCATCCTCCCCTTCCCGGTCGGCGACACCATCATCGGAGCAGTCATACAGGGTGTTGATCCCTTTCTTACCAAGAAGGCCGACCACGCCTGGCTGATTGAGATGCGAAACAGCGCCCTCGATGAATTTTCCCTGTTAAAACGGGAACGTCTCGACCAGGACACAGGTCTTCTCAATGCGGCAAACCTTGGGGATATCCTGGAATTTTGCGAAGAAGCGACAAATATTACGCTGATGCTCATCGAACTCTACCCCCGAGTCAGATCTGCAAGCGAAGCCATTCTCTTCAGTCGCAAAGCAGCACTTGCATTGATAAATTTCATAGATTACCGTTTCCCGCTCCATCACCTGGGCCACGGGGTTTTTGCGCTTGTCATCGAAGAGGCAAAGGATGCATCCCAAATCGGGACCATGCTGCTCTCCTGGCTCCGTCAGGAAAATTTTCCCCGTGTTCATATCGGCTGCAGCCGGAAGGTTACCGACCATCCCGAACAGCTGTCACTGCTGGATGCGGCCTGGCAGGCCCTGCAGGTCGCCTGCAGGCGAGGCCCCTTCAGCTTTTGCGATTTTTCGCTGCTTTCCCATCCTGAACAGCATCCTCTCCGACGCCCCTCCAAACGCATCCTGGCTCGGTTTTCAAATAAATGGAGAAATTCCGATTTTTTTTCGATCGTGCAATTTCAAGAGGCCTGCAGTTCATCCCTCCGAACACACCTCAGTACCGCCGTTGAAAACCTCATTATCGATGAGGATGATGTCTATGTCTATTTAAACGGGATGAATTCCCAAAAGGCCATTGCCTGGGTTCAACGGACAATTGACGACATAAAAGAGAAAACCGGTGAGGATATTTCCTGTTCAGCAGGCATCAGTTCCTATCCTCTTGCCGGTTTTTCGAAGACCGAAATCCTCCATAGCTGCAGAAAAGCCCTCCGCCATGCCGATTTTTTCGGCGCCGGCAGTGTCGTCGTTTTTGATGCGGTCAGTCAGAATATCAGCGGTGATATTTTTTTCAGCGATGGCGACCTGGAAAGCGCAGTTCGAGAATATAAGAAAGGACTGCAATGTGATGCAAACAACATCAATCTTTTAAACAGCCTTGGCGTGACCTACGCCTTGATGGACAAGCATAAAACCGCCCACCAGTTCTTCGGCAGGGTTCTGGAGCTGGATCCTGATAATTTCATGGCCCTCTACAACCTTGGTCTGGGCGAAAACTTCCTGGGACATCGCCATTCCGCCCTGGTCCGATTCGAACGAGCCTTGGCCGTGTATCCGGAAGGTTCTGAAGATGTCCAGACCAAAAGGGATTTGCAACTGCAGGTGGGAAAACTCTATTGCACTGCTGGAGAGTTTCAAAAAGCCATCGATATCCTGCTGGACTGGCATCAGAATGCCAAAGGGGTCAAAAACGCAGGAAGGGCCTTCCGTTATCTGGGGATTGCCTTCCACACCCTGAAGAAAAAAGATGAGGCAACGGTCTGGCTGCAACGGGCCCTGCAATTTGATCAATTTGACGCCGAGGCCATGGGTCTGCTGGGAGAAATCTACCTGGAGCAGGGACAAGGCAACGACATCTCGCTTTCGCTCTGTGAGAAAAGCGTGGAACTCGATCCGCAGAATCTGAAATCCAGACTCCGTCTTGCCAAGGCTCAGACTGCCTGCCGGAAATTTTCCGCTGCCCGGTCCAATCTGCGAGCCTGTCAGCGCAACCGTGAGCTGAAGGCTGAGGCACTGCTGCAAAACGGCCTGATATGCAGGGCGGAAGGTCAGACCAGAAAAGCACGGAACTGGTTCATCAGGCTGATGAGACTGAATAATCTGTCTCCGTATCTCAGAGAGACCGCACAATCTTATCTTGAAACACAGGATGAATAATGAATAACGGTAATGGTTTTACTGAAAGAAGACGGATCAGAAGAGAACCCAAATATATCCTGGACAATACAGTGGTCGGTGATTCCTGGCGTATGTTCAGGATCATGGCTGAATTCGTCGAAGGATTTGACGCCATGTCGACGCTGGATGTTCCTGCGGTTACCATCTACGGCTCGGCCCGAATTCCGCCGGAACATCCCTATTACAAGCTGACCGAGACCATCGCCGCTCAGCTGGCCAGCTCCGGATACGGCGTTATCACCGGCGGCGGACCGGGGATCATGGAGGCGGCCAACAAGGGAGCCATTGAGGCTGGCGGCGTATCTATCGGCCTCAACATCAGCCTGCCCCATGAACAGGCCGCCAACCCTTACACAAACTTTCCATTGAATTTCAAATATTTCTTTGTTAGAAAAGTGATGTTCATGAAGTATTCAATGGCCTTTATCTGTATGCCCGGAGGCTTTGGTTCGCTCGACGAACTGTTCGAGTCTCTGACCCTAATCCAGACCCAGAGGATAAAGCCCTTTCCGATCATATTGGTGGGAAGTGCCTTTTGGGGCGGGCTGGTGGACTGGCTGAGAGACACCCTGATGAAACAAGGGAACATCAGCAACGAGGACATCCTGTTATTCAAGGTTTTGGATGATCCCGAGGATGTGGTAAATTATATAAAAAACAAGTTGGTACTCTAATTACCGGCCTTAACAATTCGATAGAGGGACAGACATGGCCCAGATAGATGCTTTTTTTAAACTGATGAATGACGAGGGCGCTTCCGACCTGCATATGGTTGCCGATCAACAGCCTATCCTCCGTATCCGGGGTGATATGGAAAGGGTTAAGTTCAAGCGAATGGGTAACGATGAACTGCGTGCCATGCTCTATGAGATCTGTCCCGAGGAAAAAATTAAACTCTTCGAGCAGAACGGCGATGTGGATTTCGGTTACGAGATACCCGGACTCGCCCGGTATCGTTGCAATTTTTTCCAGCAGAAATTCGGAATTGGTGCTGTTTTTCGTGAAATTCCCAGTGAAATCATGACCTGCGAGCAGCTTGGACTCCCCAAAGTCATCTCCCGACTGGCCCACCTCCCTAAAGGGCTCGTCCTGGTCACGGGCCCTACGGGCTCAGGTAAGTCGACTACGCTTGCAGCCATCATCGATGAGGCCAATAAGGTCAGAAAGGATCATATCCTGACCATTGAAGATCCCATTGAATTTGTGCACAACAGCCAGAAATGTATTATCAATCATCGCGAGGTAGGCACCCACACCAAGAGCTTTACCGCAGCCCTGCGCGGGGCGCTGCGCGAGGATCCTGATATCATCATGGTCGGCGAAATGCGCGACCTGGAGACCATCTCTCTGGCCATGGAGGCGGCGATGACAGGCCATCTGGTCTTCGGCACCCTGCACACCATCAACGCCATGAAGACGGTGGACAGGATCATCGAGATCTTTCCTGCTAACCAGCAGGGGCAGGTCCGCTCCACCCTGGCCGATGCCTTGAAGGCAGTGGTTTCGCAGACCCTGTTCAAGCGGATTGATATCAAAGGCCGGTGTGCAGCCCTGGAGATCCTGATCGCGACCCCGGCCGTTCGAAACCTCATCCGTGAGGGCAAGACTTTTCAAATCCTGTCGTCCATGCAGACCGGCAAGAAATTCGGCATGCAGACCCTGGATGACGCCATTATGGAGTTTCTCGACAAGAAGATGATCAGCCCAGACGAAGCCTACTCAAACTGTGTTGAAAAAGCTAAGTTTGTTAAGTTTCTTAAGAAAGCGCCTTCTGATTTCACCGAGGTCTGAGCACCCTTTACGACGGGGCCAGGCTGTTCTCACTGACTCAGGGAGATTGCCTCGTCCAGGGAGATGCCGTTCCCAGAGGCCAGCAAACAGGTCCTGCCGTCGGTTCTAACCGTGACACAGCCGGCCCGGGCGGTTATCAACATTTTTGCCCCACAGCCGGCTGCCCTCTGCGCCAGGTCCCGGGCCGGAAAAATGTGACCAAAAGAAGCGCCTGCCGAAACGACCAGGAGTTCCGGATGGACCGCCTCAAGAAAAGGGGCGGAGTTCGAGGTGGAGGATCCATGATGGGGCGCGAGCAGGACAGTGGATTTGAGCATGTCCGGCCGCAAGACCAGCAAGGCCTCCGCTCTTTTGGTTATATCACCTGGAAAAAGAGCCGAAATCCGGCCATGGCTGAATTTCACCACCAGCCCTGCATCGTTGATTGCAGGGCCGTCCCTCCCGGGGGCTGCCTGTCCTCCACTACCGGGACTTAATGGGTTTTCGATGACCGAGATCACTGCCCCTCCTGCCCGAATCAGGATCTCATCTCCGGTCGGCACCCTGACATCGACCCCCAGTTTCTTCGCCAGTCCGAGCAACTCCGCATACCCGCTGTCATGTCCTGCTGAACCGTTTATCCACAGGATTTCAGGACGAAAATGCTTCAGAATAAAGGGAATGCCGTTATAATGATCTGCATCGGGATGGCTGATGATCACCGCATCGATGCCGACAATCCCCTTTTTCCATAAAAACGGCCCGACAACCTGCGCCCCAACGTTGAAGCGCGGTGAAGACGGCCCACCAGTGTCGATCAGCACCCGCTTACCGCCAGGAAGTTCCAGAAGATTGGCGCTTCCCTGCCCCACATCAATCACCGTAATCCGAGAATCCCGGATCCTGCCCTTGAAGAGTTCTGCCGGCGGCAGCCAGAAAAAAAGAAGGGTCACCATCAGCACCGCGCCGGCCAACCGCCGCAAGTTGCCTCTGGCGAAAAGCAGAGCGACGAGGCTCATATAATAGAGGGCAACTAACAAGGGCGAGGGGGCCGGCAGCCAGAGATTGGCCCAGGGAAAGCCATCGAAAAGAATTTTGCCGGCAACGACAAGCCCCAAGCTCCCGATTTTCAAAAATACCGAGGCCAGCGACGGCCACAGAAAGATGAAGGGACAGGCCAGAAAACCAAAACTCAAACTCCAAAGGCAGATTAAAGGCTCCAAGATCAGATTGGCCAAAGGACCAATCAGCGATATCCTGTTGAAGGAGAAGAGCAGCAGCGGCGTCGTCCCCAATGTCGCCGCCACGGAAACGGCAAGGGCCGCGATGATCCAGTTTTTGATCCGGACGAAAAGCGACTGCGGCCCCTCCTGTTCTTGGTCGGGCAACAGGAGCCTGGTAAGAAAGGGAGAAATCATAGCGATGGATGCCACTGCGACGAAGGTGAGTTGGAAGGAGACCGAAAAAACACTGGGCGGCCTCCAGACCAGCAGACAGAAGAGGGCCATGGACAGGGTGGCAAAGAGGGACTTGGGGCGGTTGACGCAGAGGGCCGCTATCACAACCAGACTCATGATCAGAGATCGGAGCACCGGCGTATTGGAGCCGGCCAGCAGGGTATAGAGGCAGAGAGGCGGGACGCAGGCAACCGCAGCGGCCTTCTTGACGTCGCAGTGCAGAATCAGCCATGGCGACCGCCTAAGCAGCCAATAGAAGATCGTGAACAAAAACAATCCGATAATCGACATATGGAGGCCGGAAATTGCGAGAATATGCATGCAGCCTGAACCCTTGAATTTTTCCTGCAGGTCGCTGTCAATGCCCGAGCGATCGCCGATCAGAACCGCCCTGTAGATCCCGGCTTCCTGCGGCGCAAGGGTGGCGTCAATGGTCTGGCCGATCTGCATTCTGGCCCGCTCGGCGGCATAGCGGAGGCCATGACCAAAGAAGGAGGCCGAGGGCATTTTATGAATAAAGAGCGGCGAGTCGATCCTGCCGGTAATCCAGATGTCCCTTTCTGCCAGGAACTGAACGTAATTGAAGCTGCCCGCGGTCTGCAGGCCGCTGGGCCGATTGAGACCAGCCCTGACCAGGACCTGGTCCCCCGGAAGGATATCTTTTGGCCAGGCACCCTTCAGGTTGAGAGAGATCCGTCCCGATGTCCGCGTCAGATCATCCTCGCCCTTGATCATCACCGCTTCAGTGTTGATTTCCGCCCTGCAGCCTTCCCCGTCAGAGGCCTGAAGGCTGACGACAGTTCCGAGGACCACCGCCTCCGTTTTCATGTCCATCCGGTTATAGATATGAGAGGGATCGGAAGGCGGCCGGCGGCAGTCGCTGCCGTAAAGGGCGCCGAGACTGCCAAAAAAGAGCATGATGAGCACCGTGGCACCGATCTTACGATCAAATCGGAGAAAGGCTGCTGCAAGAACAGCAAAAGCAATCGAACCAAAACCCGGCAGCAGGGGAGGCAGGAAGGAAGAGGCTGAAATTCCGGTGATAAAGGCGCAGGCGGCGGCGCAGAGAAGGTTTTTCGAGATGAGCAGGAAGGCCCTGTTCACAGATACTTCCTGATAAGATCCAGATGATTACCGACAACGCCCTGTTTCCCTCGCACATAGGCGGCAGCGGCCTGTCCTGTGGCCTGACGGAGGGCGGAATCGTCGACCAGCCGCTCCAGGCTGTGAAATAAGGCATCGGCGTCAGCCACCCTGATCGCACCACCGGCAGCGATCATCTCCGAGGCGACTTCAGCAAAGTCCTCCATATGCGGGCCGAAGAGCACAGGGACTCCCGCCACCGCCGGTTCTAGAGGATTATGGCCTCCCTCATCGACCAGGCTGCCACCCGTAAAGGCAATGTCGCAGGTCCGGTAACATGCGGCCAGCTCGCCGATGGTATCCAGAATCAGCAGATCAGGCTGATGATCGGGCCAGCCCTGGGATCGGCAGGAGGTTTCAAGGCCCAGCGAGGTCGCAAGACGGACGACCTCCGGACTGCGGGCAATGTCCCTGGGCGCAATGACAAGCGACAGATTGCGCCCCGCCTTCTTCAGCTCTCCATACGCCAGCATGAGCATCTCCTCCTCGCCCCGGTGGGTCGATCCGGCCAGGATACGGATGGCTGAGGGCCAATTCCCGCCGGATTCAATCACCGACGAGGGCTGCGAGTCGAATTTCAGGTTGCCCAGGTTGACAATTTTGCCGGCATCAATCCCCATGGCGGTCAACCGCCTGCCATCCTCGGCGGTCTGCATACCCAAGGCTGAAAACGAATTAAAGAGGGGGCGGAAGAAAAAACCGAACCGTCTATATGAGTCCATGGATTTTCCGGAGATCCTGCCATTGACCAGCAGGGTCGGAATCTTTTTCCTCTGCAGGGCGGCAAGCTGATTGGGCCAGAAATCCGTCTCCACCAAGATAAAGAGATCGGGGCGAATGATTCGTATGAAATGAAGTATTACAAAAATGATATCAATAGGGTACGGGATGAGTCTGTCCACATGGGGGGCGATTATCTCAGCGGCCATCCTGGTACCGGTCCGGGTCGTGGCCGAAAAAACCAACTCAACATCCAGGTCTTTACGGATTCCTGCAACAAGCGGTAGCGACGAAGTGACCTCCCCCACGGAGAGGGCATGAACCCAGACCGTTTTTTTTCCTGGCTCCTTCCTGCGGTCAGGGCAAAGACCCCATCCAAGGCGTTTCAGGATATGCCCCCAATGCCGGGGCCTGACTGCAATCGTCAGGGCAATCAGCGGCCACACCAGTATGATCAGCAGTATTTGGGCGATATTGTAGATAATTATCATTGCTTTAATCCTCCAGAATCCTGGTGGATAGCATTACAACAGAAAATTTATAAGAACTTTCGCCCTGAGTCCCGACAGGATGAGAAAACAGATATCCGCCCGAAAACAAAGATTCCAGCCTGCCGCTTGCGGCATCGTGATGCACCATTTGCCGAAAAGTTTGCCCCAGGCGGAAGAACGAGATAGGCCGCAGGCAAACTCTTATTTTTCCCGGGCCTTGGCGGCCATAATCTCCGCCTCCTGATCCAGCAGATCTCCCAGGGCCTTTGCTGTCTCACCGACCATGGTCACACAATGCTGCCGGCGGCTTTCCGGATTGCCATAAAATTCCTTAACCTGGTCCCGATCCATCCAGTCGACCCTGGCAATCTGGGAGCAGTTGATGCCGCCATGGGGTGCGGAGAGGTTTTCAAAATTTTTCATCACTGCCTTGGTCGCAGCCCACATCCGGGGATTCTCCTTGTTCTCCAGGCTGGCCCGGCTGTAGAGCCGGCCAATGACACTGACGGCCCCAACAAGGCTGCCGCAGATATTGCCGGTCCCGCCGACGCCGCCACCGAAAGCGCCCATTGCCTTCACGATCCCGGGATCATCGATACCCAACTTCTCCAGACCGACAGTGACCAGCACCTGACTGCAATGCATCCCCTGTTTGAACAGCGCAACCGCCCTCTCTTTCATCTCATCCGACCGCATTCCATCTCCTCCACGCATTAATTATGAAATAGAAACACCAAAATCCCTCTTCTCTGTAGCCGATTTAGCGAAGAATCGCACTGCTCTTTTCTACCAGGGACACGGAAAAAGATTGTTCGGGAATTTTCGACATTTCGGCTCTTCAGCAGGTTTATATTACGAATATCAGGAACGTATCCGCAGATAAAACGGTGGCGCTCGCATCCGGATTTTTCCCGATCCCTATCGAGCTCACATCATCCGGATCCGTTCGCAATCCGGACAGATCCAGGTGGGGCCGTTGCTGATGCCCCAGAGGTTTTCCTTGAAGCAGTCGTCGCAGATTTGAAAGCCGCAGGGGCAACTCCAGCAGAAGGGTTTCTTTTTCTTGCAGCAATGGCACTGATATTCGCCGATCTTCCGTTGCCGGTAGCTGGATTTTTTTTCCTGCAACGCCATCACCCTTCAAGCTCCTGCAGGATCCAGTCCTGATAGTCATCGCTGATATGAGTGATGGCGACAGCTATGATTTCAGGAACTTCGTACGGGTGATTGAGCTGGATGGTGCTTTCGACCAGATCATAGCGGGCCATAATTGTCTTCACTGACAGGACATATTCAGTGGCGGTTGTGATGCTGCCCTGCCACCAATAGGAGCTGGTTACCGGTCCGGATATCTGACCGCAGGCGACGAGCCGCTCCTGCAGGAGGATAGCCAGCAGCTTTTCCGCCTGGGCCCTGTCGTTGAAGGTCGTTGATACCAAAATAGGATTTTTCATTTATTATACCCTCATGGCTTTCATTTTCTCTTGGTATGGACTATTTTTACCGGACCGTACAGCAACTTGGAACCGGCATACCGTCAGCATCCTGAAAGAACTGCCTGTACTGTCGATTCATTGTAAATCCTCAGAAAGGAGCGTCCATGCTTTTCGTCATTGATATAGGCAATTCTCACACGGTAGTCGGACTCTTTCGCGATTCTTCACTGGTCGGTCAATGGCGGTTCAAATCCGACAGGAAAGCCACCGCCGATGAGCTGGCAGTCCACTATCATTCTCTTTTTTCAATGACCGGAATCGACAAAAACGAGATCACGGGCATCATCATCGCCAGCGTCGTCCCCTCTCTTGAGGCATCCTGGTATTCCTGGTGCACTGCCCACTTCTCTGGAAGTCTACGTCATCCGGTTTTGGTTGTCTCTGAAAAAAACGTCCGCGGCATCATAAAGATCGACACGGATACACCACAGGAAGTCGGGGCAGACCGGCTTGTCAATGCCATTGCGGCCTGGTCGCAGTATGCCTGCGACCTCATCGTCATCGATTTCGGCACGGCCATAACCTTCGATTGCGTGACTCGGGACTGCGCCTATATCGGCGGCGCCATCCTGCCCGGCATAGCTATCTCCATGGAGGCGCTGGCAACCCGTACCGCCAAACTCCCCCATATCGATGTCTCCGAGCCTCCCTACCAGATCATCGGCAAAAACACCATCCAGGCTATGAAAAGCGGCATCCTCTACGGCTATGGATCAATGATCGACGGCCTGGTCCGGATCCTTGGCCGGGAGATGACGGGCTCCGAGACATCACTGCCCCGCGTTATCGCCACCGGCGGCATGGCGAGCCTGATAATCCCTTATTCCGCCATAGTGGAGGAGAGCAACCCGATGCTGACCCTGACCGGCCTGCGGATCATCTTCAAGAGCGTATATCACAATGGCTGAGCCCTGCCCGCCCCCTGCCCTTGCCCCCGGCGCCAGCATAGGCATTGTCGCGCCAGCCGGACAGATCAAGGACAGGCAGCGCTTCGAGTCCGGGGTCCAGGCCCTGACGGATATGGGATTCACGGTCAGGCTTCCTCCCTCCCTCTGGTCCGGCACAGGCTATCTGTCCGACTCCGACCAAAGGCGGGCCGAGGAATTCAACCGGACCTGGGCAGATCCCAAGATCGATGCCCTGATGGCTGTGCGCGGCGGCTATGGCTGTCTCCGGATGCTGGAGCTGATCGATCTGCAGATGATCAGAAGGACGCCGAAACTCCTGGCGGGCTTTTCCGATATCACAGTCCTGCATACCTTCCTGCAACGGGAGACCGGCCTCATCAGCCTCCACGGGCCCGTACTCACCTCCCTTGCCGGATCGGATGCCCCCTCGCGGGAGAGATTCCGGCAATGCCTGCTGGGCAATTGGCAAAAGGTCCTGCACTGGAAGAAACTGGAGATTCTGCGCGCCGGGGAGGCATCCCGGCGGAAGCTCATCGGCGGCAATCTCACCAGTCTGGTCTCTTTGCTGGGAACGCCTTTTGCTCCCCGCTGGCAGGACAAGATCCTCTTTCTCGAGGACACCAACGAGCCGCTCTACCGCCTCGACCGGATGCTGACCCAGCTGTCTTATGCCGGGGTATTCAAGGCAATCAAAGGCCTGATCCTGGGGGATTTCTCGATGACCAAAGACATGGACTCCCTGCAAAGGCTTCGCCATCATGAAGCCGTCTGGGGCAGAGCCCTGGAGCTGACGGCGGTAGACAGCCTGCCGGTCTGGGGCGGCTTCCCCATAGGGCATCAGAATGAAAACATGACCCTGCCCGTCGGTGCCATGGCCACCATGGGCAGCGCAGGCGCCCTCCACTTCGGCTAGAGTCCGAATCATTCCGATCCTGGTCAAAAGCCCCGGAGCCATCCCGCCCGGACATCCTTAAAGGCTTTCCTTCTCCCAACGATCCGTCAGCCTTTCCTGGTCCGTTGCAGAGCCCTCAGGATGGACCGGTCGAGAGAAAGCGGCAGCCTGACAATACTGCCGGCCTTGTTTTTAAACAGGAAATATCCATGTTCCAGGCCATGGAGAAAAAGGTCCCTGGTCATCTCCACGTCCTGACGGCAATAGGAGACGATCTCGCGGATCTTGCCCTCCTTATACCACTTGAGTGCCTGGAGTCCGTCCGCCGACTTATTGACCCCCAGGGTATGCTCTGCAAGCTTGTCCAGGCTCAGCCGGTACCCTAGATGATTACTGACCTCCTCCAGCAGATCGATGGTGGGCAGGGCATCAAGCCGGGCTGTCGAATAACCGGCCAGGACCTGGTTGTCAAATCGCTTATTATTGAAACCGACAATCAGATCGAGGCCCATGAGATGCTCGACCAGATGATCGATCTCGTGCTCCAGATAGGTCACATAGCCTTCCAGCTGCGAATCATAGACGACAGCCACAGAGATCCCCATCTTGTCCGCCCTCTGCCATCCGCCCACCTCCTCGGCCGAGCGCATGGTCTCCAGATCGAAGACCCCGTAATGGCCAGGGAGCGCATCCAGGCCCCGGATCGCCTCTCCCCGAGCTGTAATGTCGGGCAGATCTATCTTTTTGAATCCGGCTTGCGGCGGGCTGCCGGCTGCATGGCCGGCTGAAGGTTTCGATTGGTAGATAAGGTCGATCAGGCGGATGCAGGCCAGCTTGTCGATGGGCCGGTTCCCCGATCCGCATTTGGGCGAATGCACGCAGGAGGGACAACCGTTTTCACAGGGGCAGGAGCGCACGGCCTCGGCGGTGCGGGATAAGAGCTGGTCAAACTGCAGGTAGGCCTCGCTGGCAAGGCCGATACCGCCGGGATGGCCGTCATAGACGAAGATGGTGGCAATCCCGGTCTGTTCATGGACAGGACAGGAGATGCCGCCGATATCGTTGCGATCGCAGAGGACAACCAGAGGAAACAGCGAGATCAGCGCATGCTCCAGGGCATGGATGGCCCCCATGAAATGCAGGCGATCCGCCTCCATGGTCTGCTGGACAGGATCGGGGATCTCCAGCCAGAGCCCTTCGGTCTCGAAGGTCTGGGGCGGCAGGTCCAGCGCCAGGGTAGCCACCAGCTTCTGGGTCGAATTATTACGCTTTTGATAGCCTGTGACCCGTTCGGTAACCCTCAGCCTGCCCGTGGAAATCCTGCAGCCGAAGATCATCTTTGTCTGTGTGATTTCGATTATCTCGGTCTGCTTGCCGCTCATGGCCCGGGTAAAATAGTTTCCCTTCATCCCCGTCACCACCACCTCGCGGCTCAGCATATCGAGCTTTTCCACCAGCCAGGTCTGGGCCTGATGCAGGTATACTGCCCCGGGATGGCATTCCTTCAGGGCTCGTGCGGCATCGATTTCCCCCAGGATACATCCATCCTGACTGTTGATGATGGTCAGCTGCGATCCCGAGCCCCTGAGGCTGACCAGCCGTTGCGGTCGCTTCCGGGTCGCAAACCAGGCCTCGCCTCCGGAGGACTGCAACAGGACGGAACGGGCGGTGAGCGAAGCGACGCTCTCCCGGACCTGCTGCTGCTGCAGGAGAGGTTCATCCGCTGCAAGCGGGATCTCGGCGGCAGCGCAGTGAAGATGCTGTTCCATGATGGCGGGATTAGCGGGGTTGAGCGCCGCCGATTCAACATCCCGGGCGAAAAAATCCTCAGGATGCCGCATAAAGTACTGATCCAGCGCATCTTCCTGGGCGATCATGATAATTGCCGACTCCTGCCCGCCCCGGCCAACCCTGCCGCCCCGCTGCCAGGCGGCCATGATCGAACCCGGATACCCAACCAGGATACAAAGATCCAGATCACCGATATCGATGCCCAGCTCCAGAGCGGAGGTGGAGATGACACCCAGCAGCTCGCCGCTGTTCAGGCGCCGTTCTATCTCCCGCCGCTCTTCAGGCAGAAATCCGGCCCGATACGAGCTCAGGGCATCGGCCAGGGGGCCGAGACGGGGCCTGGTCCAGACGGTAATGAGCTCCGTCATCTTTCGGGACTGGGTGTAGACGATGGTTCGCAGCCCTCTTTTCAATGCGGCCTCGAGCAGCTGGCAGGCAGTATAGGCGGCTGAATCCCAGGGGTTTAGAAAGAGCATATCCCGCCCTGACCGCGGTGCTCCCGTCTCGCTGACGACCTCGACCTCACGGCCGAGCAGGGTCCGACCAAGCTCGCCGGGATTTCCAATGGTCGCCGAGGCCATCACGAAGATCGGATAGGCACCATGTTCAGCTGCAATCCTTTGCAGCCTCCGGATCACCCAGGCCATATGCGAGCCGAACACTCCGCGATAGGTATGGACTTCATCGATTATCACGAATTTGAGATGAGCCCAAAAGTGTCCCCAACTGCGATGAAAGGGCAGCAGGGAGAGATGGAGCATGTCGGGATTGGTGATCAGGACCGGTGGAGGCTGATCCCGGATCCGCCTCCTGGCGGTGGCCGGGGTGTCTCCGTCATAAATAGCCCCGATGGCCGGATGCCGTAGCGCCGCTGGGAGCCGGGCTGCGATTTCCCGGAGGGTCCGCAGCTGATCCTGGGCCAAGGCCTTGAGAGGAAAGAGATAGAGGGCACGCGCCTCCGGATTGCAAAGGAGCTCCTGCAGGACCGGCAGGTTATAGATAAGGCTTTTTCCCGATGCCGTCGGGGTCGCAACGATGATATCCCTTTGCCGGGCAATGGCGTTAAGGGCCTTCTGCTGATGGGAGTACAGGCTGCGGATACCGGCCGCAGACAGACATCCGCGCAGGGCCTCGGACACAGAGGCTTCCGGGGCTGCCAACACGGCAGAAATCGCAGGAAACCTCCGGTGAAAAGCTACTTGCGGGCCAAACTTCGGAGATTTCTTCAAGGCCTCGATGTAGTCCGGAAGGGCCTTCTCCGGACCGCTGGAACTGATGGTATTTCCCATTATTTTTTAATTTGGTTGCTTAAACAAGGGAGAATGTATACTCTGCTTTGCTGGCGGTTCATCAGCTGCGGGAGCAGCCGCGGAAACGCAAGGCGTCTTCCAGCAAAAGCCATTGATTCTAAAAGGGTATCACGTTTTTCGCTTATGACCATCATTGCCACATTGGGCCCCATCGGATGCGATAGCCATCAGGCCGCCCGCCAATACCTTCCGGATGCCGAAATTCTCCTCTTCAACCGGGCACCTGCTATGCTGCAGGCCTTTGCCGGTGGCCAGGCGGATCTGGCCCTTATTCCCGTATACAATACCAGAGAAGGCGAGATAAAGGAATATTTCAGGCTGATGGAACAGATGGCCGAGGGCTACTGGGTCGACAACGTTGTCCTGCCCATCCATCTGTCCCTGGGAGCCCTGTCGGCACCGGAAGGCTCAGAGGATTTCGACGTTATTGTCGGCAGCGGTTCGGTGTTCAAGCAGTGCGAGGACTATATCAGCGATCATTTTCCCCGCGCCACCCTGATGACAGTCCCCGATATTGAAGCAGCCCTGCTCGATATCAGAAATAACGGCAGGACCCGTCATGCGGTAATCGACTCGGAGCAGCTCCTGAAACTGCACGGGCTGACCCTGATCGACAGGGAGGTTGTGCCCCATAACCGGACCCGCTTCGCAATCCTGGGAGCCGGAATTGCCGACTGGACGGGCTATGACGCCACGGCCATTATCACCCGGCCGCTCATGGATCGGGTTGGAATGCTTGTGGATATCCTGGGAGAGTTCACCCGCAGGGGGATCAACATTCTTGATCTCCGCTCGGAAAACGACATTCAGACCCAGAAGCTGCAGATCTACCTCGAGGTGGAGGGACACATCAACGACCAACAGCTCCAGGAGGCCCTGCATCGGATTGAGAAAACGGTTATTCAGGAAGAGCGCTCCCTGAAGCTCCTCGGTTCCTTTCCCCGCGTGGATATGCGGGTGAAGAAGATCAAGACCTTCGGTTTCATCGGCACCGGCGACATGAGCCTCTGGTTTGCCGACCGTCTGGAGAACGAGGGATATAAAACCATTATCACCGGCAGGACCACGGAACTGCGGCCGGAGGAGATGATCCGCCAGGTCAATGTGGTCATCATCTGCGTCCCGATTTCCGTTACCGCCGACACCGTCAGGAAATACGGGCAGTATCTTCGGGAGGGCCAGGCCTTGATTCTGCTGGCCGGAGAGTCGGAAAATACCCTGAAGGCGGCCCTTGAATCGACAGACCCCGGCGTGGAGATCATGTTCATCCACAACCTCTGGGGTCCCCAGGCCGTATCGATGAAGGATAAGAACGCGTCGGTAGTCAGGACCTCTCGAAGCGGATCGTTCTGCAGTGAGTTTGAGGCCTTTTTGTATAAACACGGTGCCGATATCTGCCAGGACAGTCCGGAAAAGCATGACCTGCTGGCAGGCGTCGGCCAGAAACTGCCAACCACCATCTCGGTTGCCTTGGCCATGACCCTGTCCCAGCACCAGCTCGATTACCGGGACGTCGGCAGTCATTCTACCCTGACATCGCTTTACGGCATCCTTGCCATGGCCAGGATCCACAATCAGAATCCTCGGACATACGCAGAGATCATGGCAACCGGCGGCAGCGGACGAAAAATCGTCAGGACTTTTGCTGAAAACCTGGCCAAGGTCATGACTCTTGCCGAAAACGGCCGGATTCACGATCTCAGCGACCTCATGGAGGAGAACCGGCGGCATATGCCGCAGCCCTTCCTGCAGTGCAGAATGAAACAGGCACGGGCCGTTGACGAAATTTTAAGCGATCCCGGCATGAAAAATGATAACTAAACAGTCAAGGGTCTATGGGATTTCCTCCCGGATGCCCTGACTGACGATCTTTCGCTATCCATATCCAAGGAGTTAAACGATGTTATACAGTGACCCGACCTACCTGGAAGAAGTCCATATCTGCCCGTATTGTAAACAAAAAATGTCATGCTGCGAGGCGCCTCCGATGCATATCGGCGATGGATTGGGTTGGGGTTCGGAGATCCTCTTCATCTGCTTGAATGATACATGCTCCCTCTATGTTGAAGGCTGGAAAAATATTGAAGAAAAATACAACCATCATGCCTCCTACCGACACATGGAACTTCCCGGCAGCAAGGAAGGAAATCTGATGATGGTCATGAGCAAGGACGCCTTTACAGGCAGCGTCATCGATCTGGAGGCAAGAAAAAAACAGGACGAGCGTTACCGGAAGGAACAGCAGGCCATCAAAGACCTTGTAACCTGTATCGAAAAGAAAAACCTTGAGCCGGTGCTTTTCCTTCTCCTCGACGAAGCGGCCAATCTCTCCGACAGGAAAAAGGCCCTGTCCTACCTCCTGGAGCTCAACGACCTGTCCTGTATCGATCCGATCAGGAATCATACGTTCAGGCATTCCGAGTTGGAAATGGGATGCAACCAGATCATCCCCATACTCCTGAAGGCCCATTATAAAAAGGAATGTCCGCATTGTTCCGAGATCGTCAAGGCCCAGGCAAAAAAATGCCCGCACTGTAAAGAAACTCTCGAGACAACTTAATTCTTGCAATACGGCCATTCAGCAGGTATATAGAACACGCATTTCAGATATGCGCTTTGGATGGTGGGCGTGGCCTAGTTGGTTAGGGCACCTGGTTGTGGCCCAGGAGGTCGTGGGTTCAAGTCCCATCGCCCACCCCATTTGATTGTCCGGAAAAAAACATAAACCCGCATCCTCTTGAGGATTGCGGGTTTTTTGTTGCCCGACAGAAGGCGGTCAATATCTCCGGTCAAAAAGGGCAACTGATCATTCTTGTTCAGGACAACTCCTGCACCCTTTCCTGACCCAACAAGCACTCTCCTCCAATTAGACAATATAAGCTATTCGTCGTTTTCGAGAAGCGCGCCATCTTCTGAATCCGGGCAGTTTTTCAGAGAATCATTTACACATCCCGCTCATTAAAAAATGTGCGGTTTGAGAATCTGGAATCCAACTGTTTCCGCGTTTCGTGAGATAAAAAATCGAAGCAATGGGACAAAGTGTTGCCGCTGCCGTATTGGGCTCATTCGTGCTAAACCCGTAATCTACGTCACCTCTCTTGTATAAGCCCATATAAGGCGGGTTCCCATAATCTTCTTTTACAATCTTCACTACCGATACCCGAGAGACAGATAGACCTAAATTTGACAACCTATCCAGCAGGTTACCTCTGTATGACCCTTCTGAGACTTTGACTGGGATGCTTTTTAATATTTTTTCTATCTTCACCTGATCAGAAATGACATTAGGGTCATTTTCAACTTCTTGCAATTGCACTTTGATGATACTTGCCAGCAGGAGCAAGGTTACTAATACCAGTGAAGGATATTTCAATCTAAACATTGCATTTCCTTGGATAAAACAGGGGTAGAAATGTATTCATCCTGTGTTGTGGCAGGTTAGTCGGGTCAAGCCATGCCGAGTTACAAACTTTCGAACAACGTACAATGGATAATCAAATCACCATAGGGTATACTTATACAAGCAAAATCTTATGGCAATTTGAATCCGGCACATCTCAACGGGAGGGAGGATGAAGAATACGGGGACAGACAGACCTTCCCCCGCATCGCTGGGCGGGATCATTGGGATTGCCGGAGCATATTTTGTATTGGCAAGACTGAGCTTACTGCTTGCAATTCCTCCCGGGTATGCATCTGCCATATGGCCTCCGGCAGGCCTGGCATTAGCCACTGCCCTCCTCTATGGCTATCGCGTCGCATTCGGTGTTTTTCTCGGTTCATTTGCGGCCAATTTACTGACAGGGCTGAATACTGGCAGCGATCTCCTGTCGCATGCAACGGTACTGTCGGCAGTTATAGGTTCCGGCGCTGCCTTGCAGACACTGATCGGCGCCTTTCTTCTCTCCCGTTTTACGAGCTACCCGTTCACCCTCGACCGGGGACGGGATGTGGTTGTATTCTTATTGCTGTGCGGTCCTGTCAGTTGCCTGGTCAATGCGACTCTCAGTGTGACGTGCCTGCGGATCTCGGGTTTCATCTCGAGCAATGAGTACTTGTTCAGTTGGCTGACCTGGTGGGTTGGAGATGCCATAGGCACGATGATTGTTGCACCTGTCGTACTCAGCCTTCTGGTCAAAAATGAAGGAATATGGAAGTTCAGGCGAATAACCGTCACCCTGCCTCTTTGCCTCCTGTTCTCTCTAATCGTCTTCATTTATGTACTCGTCAGCCATCAGGAACAGCAGCGTATTGAGAATGAATTCAAACTGAAGGCTGAATTGATAACCAGCCAGATAAAATCGGAATGGGCGGATCATCTCGACGCGCTCTTTTCACAGGCTGCTTTCTTCTTGGCGTCAGGCAAGGTTCATCGGAATAATTTCAAAATATTCACCCAATACTGGCTTGCCCGGCACCAGAGTATTCATGCCCTGGAGTGGATTCCCAGAGTCGTGCAGGCAGAACGTGTGCGGTACGAGGAGGCAGCCCGGCAGGATGGATATCCTCGATTCAGGATAACAGAGAGAGCAGAACAGGGACGGATGATCGAACGGACAGCGCAACCTGAATATTTTCCAGTATACTATGTTGAACCCTACGAGGGTAATGAAATGGCGCTCGGCTTTGACCTGGCATCAGATACAAGCCGTTTGAATGCTATAAATCAGGCAATAGAGACCAAGAAACCCGTAGGAACCGAACGCGTTATTCTCGTCCAGGAAAAAGCCGACCAGTATGGTTTCCTGGTTTTTCTCCCTGTCTACACCCCTGCTGCCTCTCGTCCGGAAGAAGGAAATCAGAATGAATCCTTCATAGGATTTGCTCTTGGCGTTTTCCGCATCAAAGACGTCATGGATATTTGGGGCGGTCAGGCACAGGCGCAGGGTATCAATATACGGCTTATCGACCTGACGGCAGGCGACCAGCTTCTCTACGATTCCGTGTCGACCGTCCCGCAGGGGCCGACTGTGAACAAAGACCCAAACCTCTCTTCCGGCAGATCCTGGCTGATAAATAACCTGGATATTGCCCAACGGCACTGGCAGCTCTCATTTTCTCCCACCGGGGGGTATTTGGCTACCCATCGCTCTCTGCAGGCATGGAGCGTCCTGGTAGGAGGATTAGTCTTTGCCGTTTTTGCAATCGTTTTTCTTCTGATAATGACTGGTCGCACTGCAAGGATTGAAACTCTGGTCAGAGAGAAAACCAGGGCACTTGAAAAAGAGATTGCAGAGCGGCGGCAAACCGAAAACGCTCTTCGAGAAAGTGAGCAAAATTATCGCGAGATCTTCAACGCGACCAGCGACGGGCTGACAATCCATGACAATTCAGGGAAGATATTTGATGTAAATGACCGTGCATGCGCAATATTCGGGCATAATCGTGCCGTAATGCTCGGACGCTCCATCAATGACCTCAGCCTGGGAATGCCACCATTTTCCAAGGCGGAGGCAAAAGAAAAAATCCTGCGGACCCTAGAAGAAGGGGCGCAGCTTTTTGAATGGCTTTGCCGGCGTGAAAACGACCAATTATTCTGGGCGGAGATCGCTGTTCGAGCCTGCGAACTTGGAGGTAAAAAATGTTTGATTGCCTCTGTACGCGACATTTCAGAGCGCAAGCAGGCCGAAGAGACGATGAAGACTGCCTTGAAAGAAAAAGAAATCCTGCTCAGAGAGATTCATCACAGAGTCAAGAACAACATGCAGATGATCAGCAGTCTGCTCACCCTGCAGGCCGAGGCGGTAGAGAACGAACAAATACGGCAAACCTTTATCGAATGCCAGCAAAGAATCATTACAATGGCGATGATCCACGAGACGCTGTACAGCGGTAACGATCTGAGTTCCATCAATCTTTCTGATTACCTCAAGAGGCTTATTTCGCATCTGCGGGGAATTTTCAGCCGCCACACAGGTGTGCAGATTATTACAGAGCTGGATGCGATCGAGCTCAATATTGATACTGCAGTGCCTTGTGGTCTGATTATCAATGAACTTTTGACCAACGCATTCAAACATGCCTTTTTACAAGGAGACAGCGGGCTTATCAAAATCAAGAACCATCCAGTCGGTAAGAAAGAACTGGTCTTGGAGATCAGCGACAATGGCCGGGGCCTTCCTGCCGACCTTGATTTTGACAATCCTTCGTCTTTGGGACTTAAACTGGTCAAAGGTTTGCTTGAACACCAGTTGAATGGGAGCTGGAATATAATTGACGAGGGGGGCACAACCTTTATTCTCCGCTGGCCGCTGCCTTTCCAAAAAAGGGGAGAAACTCTATGAACAAAGGAAAAATCCTCATCGTTGAGGATGAGTTCATCGTCGCGGAAAACCTGAGGTCCGATGTGACGTCCATGGGTTATGACGTCACAGGACTGGCCTTTTCAGGCCAAGAAGCCCTGAGATTGGCCCGGCAGCACAGACCGGACCTGGTCCTGATGGATATCAAGCTCCGAGATGGAATGGATGGGATCGAAACAGCTATTTTGCTGCGGCAGGACCTGAATATCCCCTCGATCTTTCTCTCCGCCTTTTCAGATGAAAGTTTTCTGGAGCGGGCAAAATGCGCCGAGCCTTTAGGCTATATGGTTAAGCCTTTCGAGCGGGACAGACTTCGAGCAGGCATCGAGATAGCCCACTACAAGGCCAGGATGGAACGCCTCCTGAAAGAGAGCGAAACCCGCTTCCGTTCCATGTTTGAAAATTCCCCGGTGGCTTACCTGGCCCTGGATGACTGCAACCGCTGTCTCGATCTCAACCTTGAGTTCTGCAGGCTTCTGGGCTATGAGCGTGAAGAAATCAGAGGCAAAAATTTAGCTGACTTCTGTCCACCTGACAAACGGGACGCCTCTGTGGAGCAATTGACGGGATTGAAAGATAACGGGAGCCTTCATGCCGAGTTGGAGTTGGTACACAAAGATACAGGCCTGCTGACCGTGATTGTGGAAGGCCGCGTCCAACCCGATGCGGAGGGGCAACCATTTCGGATGCATTGCATTGTAGACAACATCACCGACCGCAAACGCATCGAAGAGCAGCGCAAACAGGCAGAGCAAGCCCTGCTTGAACACAATGCGCTTCAAAGCGCCCTCTTGTCGGCAATCCCTGCTTATGTATATATCAAGGATAATAATTCCGTATATCTTGTTGGAAATAAACGATTCAGCGAATTGAGCGGAGTCCCTGAAAATGAAATCGCCGGCAAGACCGATTATGATTTCTTTTCGGCGGCTGATGCGGAGAGTTTTCGCCGCAATGACGCGGAGATTTTTGCAGCGGGCGAAGCGAAGCTCAATTACGAAATGAAGGGAATACAGAAGGATGGCCAAACTGTCTGGTATTCGACGAGCAAATCTCCTTTTTACAACAGTTCAGGCACCCTCGCCGGCCTGGTGGGGATCTGCATCGATATCACCGATCAAAAACGCCTGGAGGAGGAACGCCTGCAATTCGAGCGTCGAATTCAACACGTCAAAAAAACGGAGAGCCTGAGTTGTATGGCTGGATCAATTGCACATAATTTCAACAACTTACTTGCAGTTGTAATGGGAAATTTGGAACTGGCCATTGAAAACACGACGACCGGGGGAAGATCCAGTGAATATCTGAACGATGCCATGCAGGCATCCATGCGGGCAGCGGATATCAGCGGATTAATGCTTACCTATCTTGGACAAATTCATAGCAGTCGAGCATTTCTTGATCTCTCCGCATTCATCAGCAAAAACATCGCACAGTTCAAGAATGGATTATCGCAAGGTGCAGATATTCAAATCGAAATTCCGCCTCCAGGCTTGGTGATCAAAGCGGATGCGGATTTATTACGGGATATCCTGACCAACCTGATCACCAATGCGAGGGAATCCATAGGGGAGTCTCAAGGAATCGTACGCTTGTCCGTCAAAAAGTTTTCCCGGGAAGGCATCTCAATGCCCCATCGCTTCCCCTTCGATTGGCAGCCGATTGATCATTCCTATGCATGCATAGCGATAGAAGATTCGGGTTGCGGAATTGCCGACGAGAATATCGACAAACTCTTTGATCCTTTTTTCTCCAGCAAATTTACCGGGAGAGGGCTTGGACTGCCGGTGGTTCTTGGCATTGTTAAAGCGCACGAGGGTGTCGTTACCGTGGAAAGTGAGATAGAGAAAGGAAGTGTTTTCAGGGTGTTTTTGCCTATTGCTGAAAATGAACAATCCTAAGTCGCCGGTGCCGGCTTTTTCATCTGCCCGTCTTTCCGAGATCACCACATTTTTTATACAAGCCCTCACAGAAATTATTCGGGCCTGAGGCAACCGGACATTGATGATGAGGGTCCCACCCTTTTATTTGTGGATATAAGGAGGGTAATTTCATAAGGATCCCCTATCAGTTTCACGTAAAATATTTTATTGATTATCTTGCTAAATAATTTTGATTGATGTATCCTGGCACACCTTATTCAGGGTGGAAGTACGATTTTTAACAATGTATATTATTGATATTACTAATATTTTAAGATATTATTTCCGTGTATTCCCGGCCTGGACGATGCTAAAATTATATTTTTCTTCAAGAGAGGAAAATCATTGAAAAAGAAAATCCTAGTTGCGAATCGAGGTGAAATTGCCATTCGATTGATACGAGCGATTCAGGAACTCGAGCATGAGGCAGTGGCCGTATACGAAAAGCCGGACCAGAAGTCACGGCATATCAGAATGGCAAACGAGGCTGTGCTCCTGGGAGACGGGCCCCGCTGCGACTATCTCAATATTGACAAAGTAATAAAAGCTGCAAAGCGAACCGGATGTTGCGCCATCCACCCGGGCTATGGCTTTCTTGCCGAGAATCCATTTTTCGCCAAGGCCTGCGAGACGCAGGGACTTATTTTTATCGGTCCGACCTCACAGACAATCCATGATTTAGGGAATAAGGTCATCGCCAGGGACATCATGGCTAAGGCAGGAATCCCCATGGTTCCGGGGACCGATAATCTCCCGCAGGGCCATGAAGGTGTGGAAACGGCCCTGACCTTCGCCAAAAAACATCACTATCCGATAATGCTGAAGGCCACGTCCGGCGGCGGCGGCCGGGGAATTCGCTTAATCGAGTCGGATGCCCAGATGCAGGCCCAGATCCCTGTGGCCAGGGCCGAGGCCCTGGCTGCGTTCAATGACGACTCGGTCTATCTGGAGAAGGTCATTGTCAATCCTAAACACGTCGAGGTCCAGATTCTGGCCGATCAATTCGGCCATACCGTGCACCTTGGCACACGCGATTGCTCCATCCAGCGCCGGAATCAGAAACTCATTGAAATCGCACCTTCAATGATCAAGAACAAGGATCTCCTCGATACCATCTGCAAGACAGCCGTCAAAGCGGCCAAAGCGGCAAACTATCTCAATGCCGGCACCGTCGAGTTCCTGATCGACAAGGATTTCAACTCTTACTTCATGGAGATCAACACCCGGGTGCAGGTCGAACACACGGTTACCGAGATGATCACCGGCATCGATATTGTCCGCAACCAGATCCAGCTGGCCTTCGGCAACCCTCTCCCCTTTTCCCAGCAGGATGTACAGACGCGAGGACATGCCATTGAGGTGCGCATCAATGCCGAAGACCCGAAAAATGATTTTATGCCTGAGGGCGGCAAAAAGGTTTCGGTCTACCGGTCAACAGGCGGTTTTGGCGTCCGTCTGGATGGCTTTGTTTATCAAGGCTATGTCATCCCCGAAGTCTACGATTCACTTCTGGTCAAATTGACGGTCCACGGATTCACCTGGATGGAGACAGTGGCTAGACTGCATCGCTGCCTGGCGAATTTCGTGATAGCCGGTCCGAAGACAACCATCCCTTTTTACAAAAATATTGTAAACGATAAGGATTTCATCAATGGGTCCTTTGATACTTCTTATCTTGAAAAGCACCCTCACCTTTTTCTGTATGATGAAGATACCAGCGAGGTGGGAAAACTTGCCAGACTGATTGCCGAAATTCACTTTAAGAAGAGAAATCCATTCGCCGAATGAGCCCCTTTTTTCTCTCACCCAAGCCAAACGGCAATCGGTCAACTGCAACTGAATAAGGATCCGCTATGACAAGACTTTTTCATAATATGCCAGTCCCCGAGGTCCTTCGGGCCCTGCGGCAGGCGAAGGGATATTACATCACCAATACGGCTCGCGATCTCTCCCAGTCGGATTTTAAGAACCGAATTCTCCTCCATACCGATCTCCTGGCCGCAGATTCCAGAGAAAAGGCGGGGTATTTCTCCCTGGAAATTACAGGAGGCGCATCCGTTCATGTTGATATTCTGCGCCATCAGGTGAACCCCTTTACGAAGTTGAAGGTCCTGCGGGAAAGGATGCCGCAGACCATGTTTCAGACACTCTGCCGCGGCGTCAACCTCTTCGGTTACCGTCCCTACCCTCAAAATGTAATCCGTTTTACCGTGCGGGAGTTCGCTAAATATGTCGATGTCTGGCGGACCTTCGATTTCATGAATCACATTGAAAACATGCGGGCCGTATTTGAAGAGGTTGCCAAGGCGGGGAAAATCAACGAACCCTGTATCTGTTTTTCAACAGGACCCGAGCACACGGACGCCTTTTACACGGACAAGGTCCGGGAGATCATCGATGTTACCGGCAACGACATCATCCTCTGTATCAAAAATCACGGGGGTCTCGGCACACCCACCAGAATCGGAGAACTGGTCGACGCAATAAAACAGCGATTCCCGGATCTCCCCATCCATTATCACGGGCATAATACCGACGGGAATGATGTCGGCCGGATTACTGCGGCGGTGCTCAACGGGGCCTCCATTGTCGATGCCGCCGACTTTTCCTTCACCGGTTATTACGGACCTCCACCGGTTTTGAGCGTCATCCAGGCCTTGAAGGAGCTTGGCCATACTGCCATAGGCATCGATGAAAACGCCATCATTGAGACCTCCGACGTGATCCGCGATGAACGGAAATATTATGAGCAGTTCGAGTCGCAGATCAAAGGTTTCCAGCCGACTGTCCAGATCCATAAACTTCCCGGCGGGGCAATGGGCTCAAGCCTTGAGCAGGCCTCGAAGGGAAATTTCCTGGACAGGATGCCGGCTATCCTCCACCATGAGCTGCCCAGGGTCCAGAAGGAACTTGGCAACTGGTGGTCTGTGACCCCGGGATCGCAGATCCTCTGGACCACCGCCGTCTCCAATGTCATCAACGGCGAGCGGTATGGAAATCCGTCGGGAGACCTGCGCAATCTCCTTCTGGGAAAATATGGCCCCTTTCCCTTTTATAATCCTGAGATCTGGATTTACGAAAAGGTCCTGGGGGAAAATTGGCAGCAGGTCCTGAAGGATGAGGGCGGCATCGAAGCCATTGACGACATCGATCTGGCCCATGAGCGATTCGCCCTTTCCGAAAAGATCGGCGCCGAACCGACGGACCAGCAGCTGGTTCTCTACCTCCAGCATCCCAAAGATGCGGTGGAGTTTTTCAAATTTGAAGAACAGTACGGGCAGGTCTATGTGCTGCCGCCATCAATATTCTTTCGCCAGGGTGGGTTCGAGGTCGGTCAGGTTCTCAATTTTCAGGACCACAACGGAAAGGAGCATATGATCGAAATCGGTCCATCGCCCGTTATCGACACGGGAGAGACCAACGTCTATCTGAATGTCGACCACCACCAGAGCATCTTCACCTTTCTTCCGGAGGCTTCCTCCGGCAATCCGGGTCAGGCGGCAATCCCGACGAAGGAGGAGATCCAGGATCTGGCCATGACTGGAGATATGCGTTCGCCTTTTGCCGGCAATATCGTGGAAATATCCGTGAAAGAGGGACAAGAGATTCTGGCGGGAGACCGCATTGCCATCATGGAGGCAATGAAGATGCAGACGCCCATCCTCAGCAGGACAGATGGGATAGTCGTGATGATCTCGGCCCGGTCCGGCGATTCCCTGCGGCCCGGCGACAGGATTTTAACGATCCGAGTTATTGAGTAGGCTCCCTAAAGGTTACCCCTGGCCCCGGGGAGGGCCCAGGGGTCGTGCCCCCTCCTCTGCCGGTGGCTCATCAAGTAATCAGGTCCCTAAATAAAAAGCAGATTCGCACATCCTACCGCAAAACCGATAAGGGCGCCCAGAAGACTGAGAGAGCTCAATTGCCTCCCCATTATTGAGAGAAGTCTTTGTTCCAGGCTCAACAGATCCAGGGCGTCGACTTTTTCCGTAACAATCGTTTTAATGTTGAGGGAATGCGCCAGGCCGGGAACTTCAGATGCCAGCATTGCCAACGCCATTTTCCTGATTGAGAGATAAATGCCATCCCGCACCCCCGCAGGGAGCAGATCGGAAAGACGGCCAATTCGGCGGGCAAGAAGCCTGCACGTCATCGTCTCGACTGCCGCATCGATGGTTTTAGCCGTCTCCTGAGAACGCAGCAGGGCGAGTCCTTCATTCACCATCCAGGCCTTGAGCCTGGTCATGCCCCTTTCACCGAACAGATCGTGCATGACCTTCCGGACCGGTATCCTGCCGCCGTCGATATACGTCTCAATGTTGGCACGAATCATCAAGGATATGGCCTGCGAGGTGTCCCGCCTGCGCAGCAGGATCAGGATCAGGCGGCTCAAGGGAGCGCAGATATCTGCAAGTCCGGAGTCCTTATCGTCATGCAAAAGCCTGACAAGAGGCGTCTTCAGAAAAATGAGGCATTGCTCCCGGACTCTTTCGGCAGCCCTCTCCCTGACGGTCTCCATGCGCATCAATGCCGCTATATCTTCTTTTTTATCGATTAGATATTGACCAATCTTCGCCTCAACACGATCCTGGTCGAGAAAACCGCCGACCATGGAGGACACAACGCCCTGTGCTCGGATCAGATCATCAATGCAGTTGCGGGCAGCCCGGACTATCGCGTCCCGGATCAGGGGTTCCTGCATAAAATCCGCGCAGGAACCCAGCAGGACCGGCGTCTGGTCCTCCATCGCCTGCATGATCAATTCACGGGTGGAAGCCGGCATAATATCATACAGGGATTTGCCGCTTTGAAGCATATCGCGAACCTGCTGATGCACAAACTGCTCAACCCATTTGTCCATGGCTGGACCGGCCAGCATGCGATCGACTCCGCCCTCAATGCATGCATATACGGTTTCACACTCATGGACGGAGAGAAGAGCGCCCGCCTCACTTTCCAGAAACCACTGACAGATCGAATCGATGTGCTGTTCAACGTTTTTTGAAAATTCATCGGACCGGATAAAAACATGCACGCTCTTTCTGACATGATAGATGACGGCCTTGGTCGCCACGTCGAAATAACTTCGGAAATTCTCCGGGACGAGCTCTGCCACCGGCCCCAGTTCCCGAGAAAACATCGAGCCAACCCGCTCCCTGATTACTGTCAACAGATGATCCTGAAATTGTTGCTTATTTAAGGCTTCACCAACTTCTGTACCGGTCAGCAGCTGCTCACCCGCCATCTCGCCTATGGCAAGGGCCAGGGCATGTCGCTTGGCAGGGATTACCCCCGGAGTAAACGGAAGCCGCATTCCAAGGATACGCCAAGGTTTAAGCGGTCTGAACAACAGGGAAAAAGCCACCCTGTTGGCCACATATCCGATGCCTGCACCGATCAGAGGATAGGCTATACAGCTGATGATCTTCAAGGATTCTGACATAGGTCCACAATCTCCTGCGGAGCGCGGACAATAAAATCAGCCCCGCTTGCTTCAAGCTCTTTCTGGTCGCGAAATCCCCACAGGACTCCCGCCGTCTTCATGCCTGCCCCTCTCCCCGTCCGCATGTCGGTTGCCGTGTCCCCGACATAAAGGATATCCTTCGGATTAATTCCAAGTTCCCCGGCAATAATCAAGGCCCCCGCCGGGTCAGGCTTTCTGGGTGTATCAACTCGCTGCCCGCGGACACAACGGTACAGGCCAGGTTGAAAAAACCTGTCGGCGCAAATTCTGGTAAATGTATCGGGCTTATTGGAAAGTATGGCCAGCCCCAGCCCCATGGCATGGAGATCGGCAAGCATCGTCGCAATCCCGGGATAAGGACACGTTTGATCAGCCCAATGGGCAGAATAAATAGAGGTGTAGAGTTCTTCGCATTCTCTGATCTGCTTCTCAGAGCTGGTCTGCGGCATAATTCTTTCAATCAGGGTCCTCACACCGTCGCCGACAAAATATTGATAGGATTTGCGGGGATGGGGAGACAGGCTAAGAGCCTTCAATGCAGCGTTGGCACTGTCGGCCAGGTCATTCAGGCTGTTAAGCAGTGTCCCGTCAAGATCAAAAATTATGGCTTTGTAGAGCATAGCAGGAAGTAAATTATGACTGATGAGTAAAAAATCCCTTTGGCCTCAGGACAGCATATATCCTCTTACAACGAACAATATCTGAAATTTATATGGCATAATTCGGAAAAGAAATCTTCCATTTTTTTGAAAATTTGTATAAAAATGAGATTATAGTAACTCCGCCTCTCTTCTTAATTCAATCCAAGGAATAAACTTATGTGGTTCGTCAGATTTGTTTCATCTTCGATTGGCAAGAAAGCGATCATGGCCTTGTCAGGGTTGATGCTGCTCCTGTTCCTCTGCAGCCATGCGGCAGGAAACGCCACCATTTACATGAGCAGAGCTGTATTCCAAGGCTACGCAGACGAATTGCATAGTCATCCATTAATAGTCCTCATTTTCAGCTCCGGCATCTTCCTTGTCTTTCTCGTCCATATCTGTGTTGGTATTCTGCTCTTTTTGCAAAACAGACAGACTGCGGCATCGCGTTACAGCGTTTCAACACGGGTGGTTGCCAATCCCCTCGCATCAAAAACCATGCCCTACAGCGGGCTCTGTATACTTGTCTTTGTTCTTGTTCACGTCTCCGGTTTTGCCTTCGGTCCTGAACATGAGCCCATTGCCGAGACGGTGAAGCGTCTTCTGGGACATTTTTTTTACGGTCTTTTTTACCTGGTTGCCTTCGCCGCCCTGGCCCTGCATCTGAGCCATGGATTCTGGAGCATGCTGCAGACTTTCGGTGTCAACCATCCTAGATATAATCCATTGATTGCGAAATCAACATTGGTTGTTCCTCTCTTTTTTCTCCTGCTGTTCGGAGGGATTGCTCTCTATTTTATGACAGGTATCGGTGCATCATTTTAAGTGCTGCCTTTAAGCCAGGTGCAAAATGGCCGACTGATCGGCAGATCACTCTTCTTCCAGTAGAATAAAAGGTCTTCACAATGGAACTCACGTCACGAACCCCATCCGGTCCCCTTGCAGAAAAATGGGACAATCACAGGTTTACCAATAAGCTTGTCAACCCGGCAAACAGAAGGAAATACAAAATCATTGTCGTGGGTACAGGCCTCGCCGGGGCATCGGCTTCTGCGACCCTTGCCGAGCAGGGCTACGAGGTCCATACCTTCTGTATCCAGGACAGCCCCAGACGGGCTCATTCCATTGCCGCGCAGGGCGGGATCAACGCCGCCAAAAATTATCAGAACGACGGCGACTCAATCCACCGGCTCTTTTACGACACCATCAAAGGCGGCGATTTCCGTGCCAGGGAGGCCAACGTCTACCGGCTGGCCCAGGTCAGCAACAACATCATCGATCAATGCGTTGCCCAGGGTGTGCCCTTTGCACGGGAATATGGCGGAACGCTGGCCAATCGCTCGTTTGGCGGTGCCCAGGTTTCCCGAACCTTTTATGCCCGGGGCCAGACAGGTCAACAGCTTCTTCTTGGGGCCTACAGCGCCCTTTCCCGCCAAATCCACAAAGGCGGTGTGAAGATGTATCCCCGGCGGGAGATGATGGATCTGGTGATTGTCGACGGCCGTGCCCGCGGCATAGTCACCCGCAACCTGATCAGCGGCACCTTGGAGAACCATGCCGCCGATGCCGTCATCCTGGCCACCGGCGGCTACGGCAATGCCTACTTCCTCTCTACAAACGCCATGGCCTCCAACGTCACGGCCTCATGGCGGGCCCATAAACAGGGAGCGGGTTTTGCAAACCCCTGTTTTGTCCAGATTCATCCGACCTGCATCCCCGTTCATGGCGACTATCAGTCAAAATTGACCTTGATGAGCGAAAGCCTGCGCAACGACGGAAGGGTCTGGGTCCCGCTTGCCGCAGATGACAAGCGGCCTCCGTCTGCTATCCCTGATGCGGAAAGAGACTATTATCTAGAAAATAAATATCCCAGTTTCGGCAATCTGGTTCCGAGGGACGTGGCATCAAGGAATGCCAAGGAACAATGTGACCGGGGAAAGGGCGTTGGCAGCACGGGTCTTGCAGTCTATCTCGATTTTGCCGATGCGATCAAACGGGACGGCCAGGCGACAATCCTGAAGAAATACGGCAATCTCTTCCAGATGTATGAAAAGATTACTGCCAGCAACCCGCTGAATGAACCGATGATGATCTATCCGGCAGTCCATTATACCATGGGCGGCCTCTGGGTTGATTACGATCTGATGACCACCATCCCCGGCCTCTTCGCCATTGGCGAATGCAATTTCTCCGATCATGGAGCCAACCGCCTCGGCGCCAGCGCCCTTATGCAGGGACTGGCCGATGGTTATTTTATTATCGCGACCTCCGTTGCCCATTATCTGGGAACCAATGCACTTGGAGCCGTCTCCATTTCCGATCCCCAGTTTCTTACCATTCAGAAGAATGTCAACGACCGGCTGCACAGGCTTTTGCGCAACAGCACGGCCGGTCCGACCGGGAAGGTCACAGTTGACGAAATTCACAAAGAACTCGGTAAATTGCTCTGGGATAACTGCGGCATGGCCAGAAACAGGCAGGGGCTCGAAAAGGCCCTCGAACAGATCCCCGGCATCCGCGAAACCTTCTGGGACAAGGTCTTCATCCCGGGCATCGGCGGCGAGTTGAATCAGTCGCTGGAGAGAGCCGGCCGGGTTGCCGACTTCCTCGAGTTCGGCGAGATTATGGTCCGTGACGCCCTGACCCGAGAAGAATCCTGCGGCTGTCATCTCCGGGAGGAAAGTCAGACCGAGGAACATGAAGCCAAACGCGATGATGCAAATTTCTCTCATGTTTCCGTCTGGGAATATAAAGGGGACGACGAGACGCCGGCCATGCATAAAGAACCGCTGACCTTTGAATTCGTTACTCCGAGCCAGAGAAGTTATAAATAGATTTCATAGACATCCTGACACTCTTGATTGCTCCTCAAACCTCAAATTTCGTAGATTACCATGAGCACTATTGACCTCACCTTGCAGATCTGGCGCCAGAAGGACAGCGACTCCCAGGGACACCTCCAGATATACACTCTGGGCGGCATCTCGACAGACATGTCTTTTCTGGAAATGCTGGATGTTCTGAATGAAAAGTTAACCAAAGAAGGAAAGGATCCGGTTGCCTTTGATCATGACTGCAGAGAAGGCATCTGCGGCATGTGCGGCTCTGTCATAAACGGCGTCGCCCATGGTCCTGAAAAGGAGACGACTCTCTGCCAGCTGCATATGAGAAATTTCAAGAACGGCGATGTGCTGGTCATTGAACCGTTCCGGTCCCGGGCCTTCCCTATCCGGAAGGATTTGATTGTTGACCGTTCCGCCTTTGACCGCATTATCCAATCCGGCGGCTATGTCTCGGTCAATACCGGCGGGACCCCCGACGGCAATGCCGTTCCGATTCCTGCCAAGACAGCTGAACTGGCAATGGACGCCGCAGCCTGTATCGGCTGCGGGGCCTGCGTTGCAGCCTGCCCCAACGGCGCTGCCATGCTGTTTACAAGTGCCAAGGTCTCGCAGCTCTGTCTCCTGCCTCAGGGAAAAACGGAGAGAAAAGCCCGGGCCCTGGCCATGGTCGCAACCATGGACGAAGAGGGTTTCGGCTATTGTTCCAACGCCAGGGAATGCGAGGCGGTCTGCCCTAAGGGCATCTCCATCAGCAATATCGCCAGGATGAACCGGGAATACCTGAAGGCCGTTCTGCTGGAAGGCTAGGCCTCTCGGCCGTTCTGCAAAGACGGGAGCCATTCTGTTGCCCGAAGGATGGTTCCCGGCTCATATTGCCAAACGCTGGAGTCCGGGTCATTCTTCTCCCTCTGTCTCTTCGCTGTTTCTGGTTGAACAATTTCATCGCAGAGAAAAAATCGTTCGTATGTACTTTCAGGTGGTAATCATCGGGGCAGGACCTGCCGGGCTTGCCTGCGCCAGAATCCTCTGCCGGAACGGCATACGAACTTTGGTAGTAGAGAAAAAAACGGAGATTGGTCCGAAAGTCTGCGCCGGTGGTCTGACCTGGGGCGGACTCGCCGATACAATCCCTCAAGACCTCATCGAACGCGCATTTCCGGTCCAGCATATCTACACCCGGTTCCAGCACACCTCCGTCAGTTCTCCCTCCCCGATTATCGTTACCGTCAACAGAAAACGGCTGGGTCAGTTCATGCTCAAGCAGGCTATTGCCTGCGGCGCTGAAATCATGACGTCAACACGACTGCATGAGATTGGCGATCATCGGCTGGTCCTGGAGGACATAATAAGCAGAAGACAGATGCAGGTCGGTTTTGATTGCCTCGTCGGCGCAGACGGCTCGCTGTCAGCCGTTAGGAATTTTCTCGGCCTTCCTTCAACACGGATGGGAATAGGTATTCATTATCAGATCCCATGCAAAAAGGAGTTGATGGAATGGCACCTGAACAGTAGCCATTTCAAAAATGGGTATGGCTGGATATTTCCGCACCGAGAATCTGTTTCTGTAGGGGCATATGCCGACAGGGCAGTCCTCCCGGCCCATGCGCTCAAAGAAAATCTGATTTGCTGGGCAAGACATCAGGATATTGATCTGACAGCTGAAAAATGCAGGGCCGAGTATATTAGCTTTGACTACCGGGGATGGGATTTTGGCCATATCTTCCTGGCAGGCGATGCCGCCGGCCTTGCATCCGCCCTGACTGGAGAAGGCATATATCCTGCCGTTGTCTCCGGGGAGATGGTGGCGCGAAAAATCATAGATCCCCATTGCGACCTCACGCGGATGAAAAAGCTGATCCAAAAACAGAAACTGCATTGCCGCATGCTCTCACTCACAGGAAAAAACAGCTTATTAAATATCCTTCTTTCAGAACTTGCAGTCTTTGGATTACGGATGGGATTTTTGAATTTTCACCAGTTGGAAATGGCAATCTAACCTGTGACGGACAGTTTATATAATGGTATTAATGCTTGGAAATGCTTATAAGGTAAGAATAATGCGAATTTTGAAATGCGCACATTAAACCTGAACACGGAGATTTCTATGAGCAAAATTATAGCATTTGCGGGAAAAGGTGGTGTCGGAAAAACGACGGTTGCAAGCCTGGTGGTCCGTCATCTGACCACTACCGGCAGGACTCCGGTACTTGCCGTCGATGCAGACCCCAACAGCAATCTCGGCGAAACCATGGGCATGAAGGTTACCACCAGCGTTGGTGATATCCGGGAAAATTTCATGAAAGATCCCCAGGGAATCCCATCGGGTATGGATAAAGCCATCTATCTTGAATCATTAATGAACCAGGCCATTATCGAGACGAGGAATTTTGATCTTCTGGTCATGGGGAGGCAGGAGGGACAGGGATGTTACTGTATGGTCAACAACATCCTTAACAACTTCACTGAAGACCTGAGCGCAAGTTACAAATACATGGTCGTCGATAATGAGGCCGGAATGGAACACCTGAGCCGCCGGACCAGTGGAAAAGTCGATATGCTCTACCTCGTCACCGATTATTCTCTCCGCGGTCTGCGGGCTGTTCGTCGTATATACGGGCTGCTGGACGGTTTAAAACTGACGGTAAAACAAATAGGGATTATCGTCACCCGTGGCCCTGAAAAGCTCAGTGATGTTTTTCTGGCCGAGGCAGGTGAAATCGGGGTTCCCATCCTGGGAGTGATTCCCGATGACCCGGCCCTGCTCGAGTTTGACATGGAAAAGAAATCACTGCTCGACTTACCCCCATCATCTCCTTCCGTGGTCGCCGTCGATCACCTTATGGAAGTCAGTTTTCCGTACTAGCACAGATTCGTGATGGATCGCCCCCCGTACAGTCTTTGCAGGGAGCGATCCATATTCCGGAAAATCCCTGGCCTCTGCCCTTCCCGATGTTTATTTTACAGTATCAGTACCGGACCTTGCACCTTTGATCTAAGTCAAAGCCATTCTCCTCTCATCCTGCTATTCTTATAATGAAATACAGAGAGTCCCCATACCTGCAACCGGGTCTCTGATCTTAAAAAACTGAATTGCAGCCACCCGATGAGTATGTTTTCTCGTGCAGCAATATCGGTACAATTCCATGGAATGGAGGTCTTTCGATGAAATGCCCTGGACAGGATATGCAATATTGGACGCCGGGAGCGATCTATGAAGTCGCCTGCCCCCGGTGCAGTCATGCAGTGGAGTTTTACAAAGACGATACCTCACGAAAGTGCGGCCATTGCGGTCATCGATTCGTCAACCCCAAAATGGATTTCGGCTGCGCAGCCTACTGTCAGTTTGCTGAACAATGTCTTGGCACCCTTCCAGAAGAGTTTGCAGCCCAGAAGGAAAACCTGCTCAAGGATCGGGTCGCAATAGAAATGAAAAAATATTTCAAAAATGATTTCAGAAAGATAAGCCATGCAACCCGAGTGGCGACCCACGCGGAACGTATAGGAAGAAATGAAGGAGGCAATCTTGCTCTCATCCTGTGCGCCTCATACCTGCAGAAGATAGGAACGGCAGAGGCAGTCCGAAAATATGGACAGCCAACAGAGGCAGATGTCAGCAGGGAGAGTGTCCCCATCGCCGAGACACTCTTCAGAAAGCTTGGGGCAAATGAGCAGCTTGTACAGAGGGTCTGTGCCATTATTGCCTCCCTGCCAGATCGGGAGGACAGCATTGAGGCCAATGTCGTCCAGGACGCGGAGACGATCGCCGGTCTTGAAGAGGAACATAAAAATTCCCCTCTTGATCGATCACGATTGGCAATGGAGCTTGCAGACAGCATTCGAACTGAAAGCGGCAGGCATGAGGCTAGAGAAATATTTGCGGCCTTGGGCCTTCTGTAAACAGAGGGATTGTCATGTATACAGAAGGCTTGGAACAGGAAAAGCCGGCATGAACGCTCCGCCATTCTCCATGGTGGAACGTTCACGCCGGCTCCTCAATCTCGAAAAAAGTCCTATTTAACCTGACACTTGGCGGTTTCTATAGAGGCTCCGCAGGCAGAACATTTTACGATTTTCCCCAATTCGTCAGAAAAAATCTCCATTACTTTACCGCATGCGGGGCATTTCACTGTAACCTCAGTCAGGGTCTTATTGGCTTCAAATCCAGGACAATGCTGCTTTTGTTCTGCCATAATCGTCACCTCATTATTCAGATAGGCTGAAAATCCCCTTATGGGCCTTCAAAATTCTCTCCACCTCTATCAAAAAGAGTATGCACCTCCGTAAAGACTCATCTCACTGATCTTTATTTTTTAACGGCGACCGGCGCGTCTATCAGATCCCCGCTTTTTTTATCAAGAAAATGAATAATGCAGGATGTACGAAACTTGCAGTATAAAGCCCCCCCCATGCACCTGGCACAATCCTCACACAAAAAATACTGGTGCTTCATACAATAATAAGAAGTCTCCACACCTGGATGATTCTTACATTTACCCATACAAGGAAACCCTCCGGAAAAACCCTCGTTGAAGAGTACTCAAACATCGAAAAAAAGGCAAGAAGATGTCGACACGATACCTGCCGGCAACCATTACATTGATACTCTGTACGGGGAGAGCTCCCGCGCTTGGAAAAATACGGGGCAGAAGAAGTCGCTAAGCGCTCAGACCCTTGCGGATCAGATTCAATTCGCGGGGCAGAGGCCTGCGCTTCAGGGTCAGGTACAGAGAATTCCCTCCCAGAATGCCGCATTGTTTATAAGTTATGATTTCAAAGGAATCTGATCCGTGCTGCAGTTGTTCAACCCAGAGCACCTTGTCAATCTCCAGAGAGAAATCACTGCAGATCCTCTTTGCAAACCTCTCCGGGTGTTCTGAAATCGAATATCCGGTACCGGTATTTGTATAGATACAGAGAACGGGCTTTAAAAACGTTATTCCCTTCATTCCTTCGGTCAGATCGATTATCCGCAAATCATAGGCGCCGGGAAACCAGGCAACAGGTTCTCTCTGGTCGGTTTTTCTCCCGTCCCAGCTGTATCGTCCACAAAAAATCGCCATATGCACCTCTTATGACCGCCTCCCTATGGTGAAGAGATTCCCGCCCTTGATCCAGGCCAGCGTTTCCTGTTCTTCCATAAAATTTACTGAAGAACAGGAAACCGACAGTCTCTTATAGAGCCCTTCTGTCGTCCATACCGACCAGGACCCTTTCTCTGGCCTTATTGATGCCCAGTTGTTCCCGCTTCTTGTCAATATGGGCGATCATCAATCGCGCCATTTCATAGGGATCATCGGAAAAGCCCCATTTACCGAAGTCTTTTTCTTCAAGATCTTCAAAGAGATGTTTCTCAAACTTGGTCCCTTGAATTATAGGAAACGTATGACCAAATACGGTATACACACCTGAAGCCACAAAGTATTGTCCGATCGCAATTGCCTTTTCACTCATCCATTCCGGCGCACATCCTGCCACAGGAAGATCGGCAATTGAGTTTCCCAAACCGCCGGTCCGGACCATCTCTGAGGCGGCCACCAGAATCCTGCTGTTATCGACACAGGAGCCAAGGCCCAGAACCGGCGGCATGCCAACCGTTTCACACACCTCCGCAAGACCGGGACCAGCCAAGGCTGCGGCACCCGGTACAGTAAGTCCGGCTTTGGCCAGGGCAACCTGTGAGCAACCGGTCTGCAGGACAAGAACATCGTTGCGGATAAGCTCCTTCACCAGTTCAACATGGGAAAAATCCTGCTTGGATCGCGGATTGGTACAGCCTACCACACCTGCAACACCACGAATCCTCCCGTTAATAATGTTTTCATTGAGCGGTGTATAACTTCCACGGAAAGATCCTCCCAGCATGTAATTAATATACTCATAGGAAAAGCCATGGATCCCCGTCACTACCTTACGGGGGATCTGGATGGGCATTTTTCTGGTCTTAAACCGACTGATCGCCTTTACTATAATCTCATCGGTACATTTCAATGGTTCATGCTCATCCAGAGGGATATGCACAGCTCCCTCTATTTTTGCCCTGTAATTAGTTGTGATAAAAGGAGTATCATAACAGTCCGCAACTCTTCGCAGATCCTGTTTAATACATTGAATATCAACACACATGGCGTCAACGGCGCCTGTCACCAGAACAGCCTCGGTCGAAGAAAAATTGCCTGCATGCGGCAATCCGTGCCGAGAGAGGACATCCAGACCAGAGCAACACATACCGACAAGGTTGATGCCTTTCGCCCCGGCTTCTACAGCACGTTCCTTCAAAGAGGGATCAGCGGCCGATATCATCATGGCTTCCAGGAGAATGGGTTCATGCCCATGAACAATGATGTTTACTTGATCCTCTTTGAGGACCCCCATATCAAATTTGACTTCAACCGGCGCCGGCGTTCCAAAAAGAATGTCGGAGATATCCGTCGACACCATCGATCCGCCCCACCCGTCAGCCAGGGCGGTGCGGGATATCTGTTTGGTCAGATTTTCATAGTCCTGATCAACCCCCATGGCAGTCCTGTGCATCATTTCCATGATTTCCCGCATAGCGCCTCTAGGGACAATGCCCTCCTTGCGCCATGATTCAAGGGTTTTTGCCGGAACTCTTTTCATCATTGGAATCTCACCGTCAACCTGGGTGTATGTCCGCTCCAATTCATGATAGAGGTCAAGGGCGATATCCTTCATGTCCCTGTCTTTTGTCTCTATTTCCAGTGCCTGCGCAACTTCGTAGAGCTTCAAAGGATCTTTTATGCCAAATTCCTTGACAGTACCCTCGATGACCCCCTTGAACAGCTCAAGCATGGCCATGCCGTGATCGGTATGAGCAGCAGTTCCAGCCGCCACCATCCTCCCGAAATTTCTGGCCATAATGGTATCGATGGTCGCGCCGCAGACTCCAACTCTATCATAGGGAGTATTGCTGTTAAGTCGACAGGGCCCCATGGAGCAATGTTTACAGCATGCGGATACAGCCCCGATCGGGCAGGGCTTCATATCGCTGGCACGGTCAAAAAAGAGTTCAACGCCATCTTTCCGTGCCTTTCTGAGCATCTGCGCGGTCGATTCGCAGGTCGTAATATCTTCAATCTTCATCAACTCTTTAATTTTAGCCATATTGCCTCCAGTAGTCAGAAAAAAATTTACGAATCTTGATTGTTCTTCACGGATGTATCCCTGCGGAAAGCTCATGGTCTCACTAACAATCAAGCAGACCCTCGAAATGATTCCGGCCCCGTCTGCCTGTAGTTATAAAGATGTTCATTGTGCCATTCTTCAACTTGCCAATACAAATATAATGTCCATTGACCGGTCCTGAACATGGGACGGCATAATTATGATCAGACATTAAATATGAATAGAAACTATTATCAGATACAGGTTCTGTCAAGCGGCGAGGGGATATCAGCGAAATGCATTTTATATATTGTAGCAAGAAACAGAAGAGCACTAGCGAATTTATCTTGGCATCGTGTCAAGTTAGAGGAGAATGCCTTTAATATTCCGCAGAGTGGCTGGCCCTGGAATAAGGAGTTGGTAGAGATCAAGAAAAAAGTTCCTGGCAGATAAAAGGCTGGTTCAGAAATAGAGACGGGGAGCCCCAGGTCAAACCTCACATCTTCCCGAATTCTGAAAGGGCAATCACTGGTTCAGGCTCTGCCTTGAAATGCCGCCCTGATTCCACGCAGGTGATCGGGGCAACACCTCAAGGTCCTCAGCTCAAGTGTCCTCTCAACAGGAAAAAAGAATCTTTTTTTATTTCTCCGCATTCAAGGCATTCAGCTTGGCGGCAATCTCAAAGAGTGATTTGGGTGCATCATGAATGTTGTCAAAGGGCCTGACGCCAGCCCTGTCTGAGGCTATTATTTCATTCATTTCAGGGACAAACCCGAGTATCTCATAGCCGGGAAGAGAGCTGCGGATCAACTCCTCATCCTCAGGACCCTTGACCCGGTTTCCCAGAACGACAATGCGCTTTATGCCGATATCCTGCCCCAATTTCTTAATTTTTCCGGCCGCCGCCCTGCTCCTTGCGCCTGGATTGACGACAACGACCAAGGCATCGACTGATCCCGATGTCGCCCGGCCAAGATGCTCGATACCTGCCTCCATATCCATAATGACGATCTCTTCACGATAGAGAACAAGATGCGTCATCAATGCTTTTAAGATGGTGCTTTCCGGGCAGATACAGCCTGACCCACCACTTTGAACCGTTCCCATAACCAGAAGCTTGACTCCGTCCCGCTCACGCGAAAAGCGCTCGGGAATATCGTCGACTTTTGGATTCAGGGTGAAGAATCCCCCCATAGTCCCCGGTTTTGCCCCTGTCCGTTCATAAATAAGTTCCGACAGTTCTGAGATAGGGGTTATCGGCTGGTCTTCGGGAATCCCGAGGCCTGCAGCAAGATTTGCAACTGGATCTGCATCTATCGCAATAACCGTATTGGTCGTCTTTGCGGCGAGGCATCGAGCCAGAAGTGACGTAATTGTTGTTTTGCCGACACCGCCTTTACCACCCACTGCAACTTTCAAGCTCATCTACTCCCTCCTCTAAGACATCTCCTGCAAAATCTCCATCGGGCAATTCAACGGACTGGCACCTTCCCAAATTACCCGACCGTTATTCATCTGATAATATGGCCATCATGATCGACCATCGCTACAATAAAACCATTTTTTGCAGCCACATCAGTGAGTTCTTCGATATGGACAGCCTGAACTTCATATTTTCTGCCCTTTTCTTTCGGCATGGTCAAGAAACAATCATTTGCTGCATCTTTAGTTGGAAATGTCGGGATAAAATCGATTTTCATCTCCTTGTCGTAAAGTCCCAGAAAATTTTCGTTTTTTCCCGGATCACAAACAACAACATAGACCCAGCCTTCAATCTGTGCTTTTTTATCCATGAAGCCACCTGTTATGCTTTTAAATTGTCTATGAAAACAGCTATACGCGTATGAAAAAAAAGAGCAAGCGCCATACCGGGTCGCGAATGACAGGCATCCACCACATGCCGGGGGTCATTCTCAGAACCAATCCTGCATCAAAACCATAACCACTCTTTCGACATTACTGCATCCCTAAACAACCTTCCAGTCTTTTCACTCCTCAAAAAGAAAACGCAAAATCAAGCGGACGGTATACCAGTCTTCGGATAAACCTAACACATGGTTTATTTGAAACCAGTATCCGGGACAGGCAGTCGTGGTCTCTCTGCCTGCAGAAGAGCACTCTTCAAGCTGTTTACTGCAGGTATCCAAAGACAATTTTTACAATCATTTTTCGCCAATTTCTAAAATATTTCGATAATATCAGCCCGAAAATACCTATCAATAACATATTGATTACATGACATATTTACAAAAACATAGGTATAAATACCTATCAACCAATAGGTAATCATACCTATTTACATATAGAAATCGGGTTGTTAGACTTAATTAAAGTTTTTTTGGAGGGAATTGCAAAAGAAATTCGACAAGAAATATGCGGACCCCACAATGGTCCTACCAGCAGTCTCATTTTCAGCTTCGTTTCAGACGAAAACACTATGATGAAAAAAAATAAGCAACAGACAAAAAACACATGCATTGTCCAATGCCGGGAAGAAAAGCAGAATCTTCCTCGGAAACCTGCCAAGAATGCGAAATATATCGTATTCATGCCTGGCAAAAACGCATGGCCGCAAGCGGCGCCTGTACTTAACGATGAACCTGATTTCGATGTCATAAAGCCGACCACAGTGGATACGGTTTTTGACAACACCTACTATGCACATCTCTTAATGCAGCGGAAATACTTCATCGACTGATTTTCGCGCTCTCGGATATCCGTCATCAACTGTCGATCGTAAAGAGGCCAGGAATTACTGATATTCTCAATGGTATCTCTCTGAGGCGGGAATTCGTTCCCGCCTCAGAGAGAGAATCATCCCTGCTGCATCTTCGAAATATCCCCGATCTGCAGAATAAGTTCACCAATTGCTGTGAGCAGGTTCAGTCTATTTTGCCGAACAGATTGGTCATCTGTCATGACCATGACCTCATTAAAAAAGATATCAACGGGTTCTTTCATCCCCAGCATAACGTCAAGGGCCTCGAGATATTCTTTTTGGTCAATCAGCGACCGCATTTTTGCCGCGATCCCGATAAAAACGGCATAAAGATTTTCTTCAGCCTTCTTTTCAAACAAAGCAATCCGGATCTCAGTGCTCTGATTGTCCTTGGTGATATTTCGTATCCGCTTGAATGATGAGGCCAGGACGGCAAAGGCGGCTTCCTTCCGTATTGCCATGAAGGCTTCAACTCGCTGAAAACAATCGTTGACATCATCGAAAGAGACAGATGTAACCGCCTCAACCGCTCCGGCATCATATCCCCTGGCTATGGCGTCATTGACAAACCGCCCTTTGAGGAAGGCAAGCACAGCCTCAACAGTAGCGGCGCTGCCATCTACCTTATCACCATAAAGGGCCAGGGATTTATGAATGCTCTCGCGAAGAGACAGGATGAAGCCGCGATCCTTTATGATAGACAGAACCGCCAGCGACAGTCTTCGCAAACCGAAAGGATCAACCGTTCCGGTGGGTGTTTGTCCTATACCGAAACAACCGGAGATGGTATCCAGTCTATCGGCGAGACCGACGATAGCGCCCGCATCGGAGGACGGCAGTTCCGCCCCAGCCCTCCTGGGCATATACTGTTCTCTGATGGCCTGGGCAACCGCCGGATTCTCGCCTTCAATGGCGGCGTACGCCTCCCCCATGGCCCCCTGCAGGGAAGGAAATTCACCCACCATATCGGTCAGGAGATCCGCCTTGGCCAGCACAGCCGCCCGGCAGGCATCCTGAAGAGTCTCGGGACACAGCTTCTCTGCCAGCATCCGGGTGAGTTTGACATTTCTTTCCGTCTTTTCCAGCATGGAGCCGAGTTTCGCCTGAAAAATAATGCCGTCAAGGTCCTTGATGCGCTGTTCAAGCCGGAGCCCCTTATCGGCATTAAAGAAGAACAGGGCATCTTCAAGCCTGGCGCGCAGCACGCGTTCATGCCCTTTTCTGGTTACCGCGGGATCAGTAACACGGGTATTATTGACGGCAACAAATCCCGGCAGCAGAGTCCCCTCCTGATCACGAAGCGGAAAATATTTCTGGTTCACCCGCATCGAGGTTATCAGGACATCATCGGGAAGTTGCAGGAACTTTTTATCAAAACTTCCACATACACCAAAAGGATATTCCACAAGGTTGGTGACCGTGTCAACCAGTTCTTCATCAATATCCACCCTGGCGCCGGCATCAATGGATGGCGCCGCCGCGGTAATGGCGGCAAGGACAGCCTCTCTTCGGGACTCAGGATCTACGAGAACATGGGTCTCGTGCATCTTCGCCAGATAGTCCTGACAGCCATGCACAGAGACTGTTTCATTGGCCATAAACCGATGGCCCCTGCTCATTGAGGATGCGGCGATTCCGTCATGGGAAAAATTGATTACAGCCGAGTCGTACAAGGCGAGCAGCCATTGGATCGGTCGAGCAAAGGTATTCGTATTGCTCCCCCATTTCATCGATTTCGGAAAAGACATTTCGAGAATCAATTCCCGGAGAATGTCAGGCAGAAGCTCAGATGTCGGCTTGCCGCGGAGCTCACGGACCAGCATCAGATATTCACCCTTGTCGGTCTGTACCGCTTTCAGATCAGCGACATCAGCCCCTTTTGAACGGGCGAAGCCCTGGGCAGCCTTTGTCGGTTTTCCTTCACCGTCAAGCCCTGCCTTAACGGAAGGCCCCAGGATCTCTTCACGGCCGTCCGGCTGGCCTGCGGCAAGACCATCGGCCATCAATACCAGCCGCCTCGGCGTCCCTAAAACTTTGACTGAGTCATGGGAAAGATTTAATCCCGCTGTTTTTTTTATAAAATTATCCTGCAGCTGCCTCAACGCCGGTTGCAGAAAACCTGCGGGTATTTCCTCTGTTCCGATCTCAAAGAGTAATTCGCTCATAAAATATTTCGTAAAAAAGTTAATGGTTACAAATCGCGGGACCGAATCGGGTATTATCGCTGTCCGGACTCGGTTGCGGCAAAGGTAGAGTATCCTTCTCCAAAATTTTCAACGGCGACAGAATACCATTTTATTTCTCTTTGCGTTAAGAGTTTCTCGGATATCGTACCGGTTAATCCTTCCACCGAAAGGATGGTATCCTGATTACTGCCATTGTTCTGCTGCTGGGCATCAAGGATACACCTCTCAACCAGCATTATCAGGTCTTCAATCCAGACAAACTGCCGGAAACGCACCTGAACAACCGCATTCCCCCAGTGACCTAAGGAATACGGCAGACTGGCAAGCCTCTGCAAATTTACAGGCAAGGAGATCGGAACAATGAACTGCAGCTCAAGATTGTCGGTATTTTTCAGCGAGCCGTGCATCTGACATTCATACCGGCATGCCTGCAGGACTGTGGAATCGTAAATCTTGCGAAGGAAATAAGGAAATGAGATTTCTATATGAGCGGCTTCAGCCTGAAGACGCTTTTTCATTTCCTCAAGAATATTGTGAACGCTGTTCAGATCAATTTGGCCGTGAAAACGATTGAGAATCTCAATAAAACGGCTCATGTGGGTGCCTTTAAACCGGTGCGGCAGATTCACGTACATATTGACCGTGGCCACAGTATGCTGCCGGTTATTCGCTTTATCGAGGAGGGTAATCGGATAACAAATCGTTTTAACGCCAACTTTTTTGATATCAACGCGTCGGGTATCAAGCTGACTCTGAATGTCAATCATGGTTGCAATCCGGGGTGAGCAGGTTAAACAGTCTCCAGAACAGCACAATGAACAGGATTGCCCGACGAAGATCAAGTACTCAACGCAGACCTCTCCCGTTTACCCACAACACACAGAATCAACCGATATGCCGTCGAACCGCCCTCTTCAGGTCATCCATATCCGCTGATTTAACAACGTATTCATCAGATGCCCATGCACCCAGATCCTGCTTATATTCATGATAGGCACTGCTGAGAATCACGGGAACAGTGGCGTCAATCATCTTCATCTGACGAAGCACTTCAATACCATTCATTCCAGGCATCTGGATATCGAGGATAACAAGGTCCGGCGCCTCATCGCGGAACTTGTCAAGGGCTTCGTCACCATTCAGGGCAGAAAGCACCATATAACCCTCATCTTCAAATTCTTCCTGGTACAGAAGCTGAATACTCTTTTCATCATCAACGAGCAGTATTTTTTTCACCCAGGTCTCCTTGTTTTATTTCTAGAGATTCACGCAAATACGTTGCGGCTTCCTCTGGCGGCATAGGATTGATATAAAAGCCTGAGCCCCATTCAAAACCGGCGATTGACGTCAATTTCGGCACAATTTCAAAATGCCAGTGAAAATGCTCCATCTCAGTGGAACGTAATGGCTGGGTATGGAGAACAAAATTATACGGAACATTGGGGATGCAGGCATCCAGCCTGCGCAAACTTTCAGAAAAAATATCAGTAAGAAAAGCGAATTTGGAGTCGCTCTCCTTTTGGAATGCGGAAGAATGTCTCTTGGGTAAAATCCACATCTCAAAAGGGGTACGGGGGGCAAACGGCGTAATGGTAATGAAATGCTCATTCTGGCAGACCACCCGGACGTCCTGCTGGACCTCCTGACGGATGATATCGCAAAAGATGCACCGTTCTTTATACTTGTAATACGAAAGAGCTCCCGCCAGCTCTGAAACGATCATCCTCGGCAGGATGGGCAGGGCAATAAGCTGCGAATGGGAATGTTCAAGAGAGGCCCCGGCCGCCCGGCCGAAGTTCTTGAAGACCATCACATAACGAAATCGGGGATCGTTTTCCAGATCTTTGATACGATCCTGATAGGCCTTGAAAATGAGAATCATCCTCTCAGGAGGCAGAAAGGTGAAGGTATCGCCATGATTGGGGGTCTCGATTATGACCTCATGGGCACCGATACCATTCATCCGGTCGTAAAGTCCTTCTCCTTCCTTGTCGAGATCACCTTCAATGATCAAAGCGGGGTATTTATTGGGTACGACCCGCACAAGCCAATTCGAGGAATTTTTCTCATCCCGGTTGTCGTATCGATAGGCTAAGACCTCGGAGGGAGTAGTGCTTTCATTGCCGGGACAGAGCGGACAGAACCCGCCTGAACCGCGGACCTCTTCGATGATAAAGTCGGTTGGCCTCTTTCGTCGCTCCTGGGATATAATTATCCATCGCCCAAGGATTGGATCTTTTCTCAGCTCAGGCATATGCCATCATTGCCCCTGTGCCTTTTCTTCAGTTTCCTGCAGTGTTTTACAATCAATACAAAGCGTTGTAACAGGTCTTGCCTCAAGACGCTTAATGCCGATCTCCTCACCGCAGGCCTCGCAGATACCGAATGAGCCATCCTCGACCCGCTCCAGAGCCTCTTCGATCTTTGACAGCAGCTTGCGTTCCCTTTCCCGGATTCGCAACTCAAAACTGCGGTCTGACTCGATACTTGCCCGATCGTTGGGATCGGGAACATTCGTATTCTGATCTGTCATTTCAGATAAAGTTTTGCCCGCTTCATTGAGAATAGCATTACGCTTCTCCTCGAGCTGAACCCTGAACCATCCGAGCAGTTCCTTCTCCATCCGACCTCTCCTTAATACATCTGTTCATGAAGTTGAAAATTTGCTAAAAAAATCATTCCGAACGGACAAAAATTCCGCTCTTCCCCCCTGATTTTTTTAAGAGGCAAACATTGCCGATAACCATGGATTTATCAACAGCCTTACACATATCGTATATAGTCAGCGCCGCTACGGAAACACCTGTCAACGCTTCCATCTCCACGCCGGTTTTTCCATGAGTTCCAACTGTAACACAAATTTCTATTATACCATCTTCATCATGAAAAACAAAGTCAACGTTCACTTTATCTATCATGAGAGGATGAGTCAAAGGAATGAGATCAGGGACTTTTTTTGCAGCCATAATCCCGGCGATCCGTGCGACCCCGAGGACATCACCCTTGGCGATCCGGCCCTCTTTTACACGTTCATAGGCATTCCTGCTCATCGTTATCGAACCGGAGGCGATTGCCAGCCGGGACGTCGGATTTTTCGCTCCGACGTCCACCATGATGGCGTTTCCCTGTTCATCAAAATGAGAAAAAGTTGGGGTCAGCGACTCTGTCATAGGCTCTTAATCCGTTTCCCTGGTCTTTTTTCCCAGGACCTCGTGAAAAAGCTTGGAAAAGAAGCCTTCCTGCTCCTCATGCTGACCATATTCCTGGGAGAGTTTGTCAAAATCTTCGAGATACTTCTTCTGTTCTTCAGATAATCCTGTGGGGGTAACCACCTGCAGTTCGACGATCATATTGCCGCGGCCATGTCCTCTCAGACTGGGCACACCCTCTTTGCGCAGGGTAAATACAGCGCCATTCTGACTGCCGGCCGGAATGTCCAGTTCCCTTTTGCCATGGATTGTGGGCACCTCCACCATACACCCCAAGGCAGCCTTGACCATGGAAACGGGAAAACGGCAATAAATGGTATCACCATCTCTTTTAAAAAAATCGTGTTCCTCGACATGAATGATAACATACAGGTCGCCAGCCTCCCCGCCATTTCGCCCGCCTTCCCCCTCGCTGCGCAAACGCATTTTGGCGCCGGTGTCAACACCTGCAGGTATCTTGATCGAGACCTTCTTACTCTTTTCAACCAGGCCGACACCATGGCAATCATTGCAGGGTTCCTTGACGATCTGGCCGTCCCCATGGCACTGAGGACAGGTTGAACTCACCTGAAAAAATCCCTGTGACCGGATCACCTGCCCCCTGCCGTTGCAGGCAGGGCAGGTCACCTTCTTGTGTCCGGGACGACACCCCGAACCCTCACAGGTCCAGCAGGTGTCACGCCGCGTCAGCTGCACCTCCCTGGTCACTCCATGGACAGCCTCCATGAAGGTGACGCCCAGATCATAGCGCAGATCATTGCCGGTTACCGGCCCATTGTTCCTGCGGGCCTGCGATCGGCCTCCCCCGAATCCGAAAAGATCGCCAAAGATATCGCCAAAGCTTGAGAAGACATCATCAAAGTTTCCCGGACCGCGATAGCCGCTGTTTTTCAGGCCGTCATGGCCATATGTGTCATATATCTGCCTTTTTTTATCATCACTGAGGACTTCGTAAGCCTCGGTGCATTCCTTGAATTTCGCCTCAGCCTCCGTATTGCCTGGATTGCGGTCGGGGTGATACTGCATTGCCAGCTTGCGATAGGCCTTCTTTATCTCGCCACTGCCGGCACTGCGACTCACTGATAATATTTCGTAATAATCTCTAGCCATTTCAATTAAACCAGCATGGCTGGACCACGCTGTCCAGCCACAACGAATTATGAAAACCTCTCACTGCAGTAGAGTAAGGGCCCAGCTTCCGGGAAGCTTTCATATAAATCATTTCCAGAATTACAGGAGCCTTAGGCAGTCTCCGTCTCCTTTTTTCCAGTCTCAGTCTTTTTGATTTGCTTATAGGCATCGGGCAGGCCATCCACATTATCGAAGGTGACTTCAGAAGCGGCAATCTCCCGCAAGGTCATGACAATTTCCTTATTTTTCCCCTTTACCAGAAAGGGTTCCCCCTGGCGATGCTGCTTGATCCGCTTTACAGTCAGATGAATCAAATTAAAACGATTATGATCGCCGATTTTATCCAAACAATCTTCAACAGTAATTCTAGCCATTTACAAACCTCTCAATCGGATGTTGTCTGGATTAATTTATACTTGAAAACCAGAATTTTACACCTTCGTAACACTACTCACATCTCTTTCTTTTCAAACGGATTCCGCAGAAGCAATGTCTCTTCCCTGTCAGGTCCGACGGAAACAATGTCCGCACCGACTCCTGTCATATCCTCGATACGTTTGATATAATCCCGGGCCTGAACAGGCAAATCCCCGATATCACGGACACCGCTGATATCAGCCTGCCACCCCGGCATCGTTTCATAGACGGGTTTGATTGCCGCCGCCTGATTGATGCTGCAGGGCATGGTCGAAAACCGTTTTCCCTGGACATCGTAACCAGTGGCAATTTTCAGCTGCGGTTGCCCGCTCAGCACATCAAGCTTGGTAAGGGCAAAACCGGTAAGACCATTGAGCCGGACCGCGTCTGCTGCGACCACGCCGTCCAGCCAGCCGCATCTGCGTTTTCTTCCTGTGGTGGCGCCGAACTCCCCCCCCTTCTTCTGCAGCTCTTCGCCAACCGTATCAAAGAGTTCGGTCGGAAAGGGTCCTTCGCCCACCCGTGTCGTGTAGGCCTTTAGAATACCGACAACGGCGTCGATATGCGCAGGTCCGAAACCGGCGCCAGTACAGGCGTTCCCCGCGATCGTATTCGAGGAGGTAACGAAGGGATAGGTACCATGGTCAATATCGAGCTGGGTCCCCTGCGCCCCTTCGAAGAGGATATTCTGCCCTCTTTTTCGTGCCTCATCAAGGGCCACCGAGACATTATCCACATAGGGCAGCAATCTCTCGGCAAATTTCTCAAAATCACCGGCGATGGCGGCAAAGGAGAGAGGCTGGCAATTATATTTTTTGGTCAGCAGAAAGTTCACCTCATCCAGACCAGCCTGCAGCTTATCACGGAACATCCCGTTTTCACGCAGATCACCGACTTTGATCCCGATACGGCCGACCTTGTCCATATAGCAGGGACCGATGCCGCGACCGGTGGTGCCAATCTTCTTGCCATGATCGAGAGAAGCCTCTCTGGCCTTATCAATACAGGTGTGGTAGGGCATTATCAGGTGAGCCTTTTCACTGATCATCAGTCGAGAGGGAGTGATCGCGAGTCCTTTTTCCTGCAGCGCATCCAATTCTTTCAACAGGACAGAAGGGTCGATAATGACGCCATTGCCGATCATGCAGGTCTTTCCCTCGTAGAGGATGCCGGAAGGGATAATATGAAATATGTACTGCTGCCCCTGGACAACAAGGGTGTGTCCGGCATTATTCCCACCCTGAAACCGGACAATGCAATCGGCATAACGGGTCAGAAGATCAACGATTTTCCCTTTGCCTTCATCCCCCCACTGCGTTCCAACCACAACCACACTGGACATGTCTTCTCCTGAAAAGATATATAAAATTAAGTGAGTATCATAACATTGGCAGGTTATAATCTTTTCTCTGAAACCGCCAAGGGACAAACTCTTAATTATAGTTGACTCATACCATAATGTCAATTGTTCAAAATTTCGGAGCCGCGGGGATGCTGCACGGTTTTTTTTCGGAATAACAGGAAATTAAACTCTTGTGAATCCGTCGAGGACAGCAGGTATTTTTTGTTTCATTGACACATCCCGGCAAATACCGTACATTTTCATGCTGATTCGGCCATGGTTGTTCATCTTCCCTGAAATCGCCATTCTGGCCGGGATGCGTCCTGCCGCCTCTCTTCCGGCTGCTGCGCATCACAGCTGCGTTCTTTTTGCTCTTTTCGCACAGGTTCGCGGCAAAATAAGATCTCAAAACGGAGCTGTTCTATGTTTGGCATTGGTTTGCCTGAGTTGATCGTCATTCTGGGCATCGCCCTCATTGTTGTCGGGCCGGACAAATTGCCGGATCTCGCCCGGACCATTGCCAAAGGCATTTTAGAACTTAAAAAAACCGCAGAGGATGTCAAAGAAGGATTGACCAAAGAAGGCGGGATGTTTGAAGATCTTCGGCCTGAACTTGATGCGGTCAAAACCCTGCAGGAGGAATTGGCCAAGTCCACTGACAGAGACTGGACCAAGACAGAGACAGCCAAGGCCGTGGAATCCGCTCTCGTCGGCAGTCTTAACCAGCAGCCCGCCCCTTCCAGCGCGCCTCCCAGCCCCAAGGGAACAGACGCCCCAGAGACTGCCGGCGCCAACGCCCTGCCCCATGCAGACCAAGGGGCAATTGCCGACAGTGCCGAACTGGATCAGAACAGCGTAAAAATCGGCGGTGAAAAGCCAGGTAAGGGCCCCGAATATCGGACCTGATCCGGAAGGCTTCAGAGAAGCCCGCATCCCTTCTCCACCCGTAACCTCTGCATCATGGCCGGCTCATGCTTGAAAGAAGTCTTGAATTTTTCAGACCCCACCATCTGGAACTGAGAAAACGCATAATCAGAATCTTCCTGACGATAATTGCGGCTACGGCAGCCTGCTATGCATTCGCTGAAAAGATCGCCGCCTTCTTCATTGCCCCCTTGCTCCAGGCCAGCCCCTTTGTCCACAAACTCGTCTATACCAACCTGCCCGAGGCCTTCATCTCCTATCTCAAGCTCTCCCTCATTGTCGGCTTGGTCGTCAGCTTTCCAATAATACTCTACCAAATATGGATCTTTATTTCCCCCGGTCTCAAGAGCAATGAAAAAAAAGCCGCCATCCTCATCGTCTTCTGGGCCAGCCTGCTTTTTACAAGCGGAGCGGCTTTTGCATACTTTATTGTCATCCCGCGGATGCTGCTGTATTTCATGAGCTATGCCAACCCGAACCTTGAGCCCCTGCCGCAATTCGGGACCTACCTGACCTTTATGGCCAGAACCGTCATGGCCTTTGGACTGGCCTTTCAAATCCCCTTTCTAATGGTCATGGCCGGAAAGACCGGGCTGGTCAATTCGACCTCTTTCGTCAAAAAGCGGTTTTATTTCTATTGCGGAATTGTCGTAATTGCCTTCCTGCTGGCCGCAGGCGATCTTATGGCCACCGCCCTGCTGTCCGGCCCCCTTTTTCTTCTCTACGAGGCCGGCATCTTCCTCTCCTCCCTCTTCGGCAAAAAAGCAGGGTCCGACCTGGAAATAAGGCCGCAATAGGGACGAACCAGTATGGCCGGAGCAGATAGATTAGCCGGCCCACAAACACATAAAAGCTCGTCCTCCGATGTTCAGGCCGCCACTCGAACAAGACCTTCAAATAAGGATCGGCAATCACAGCTGCCGCTTAACTTCCTGTTTCAACAGGCAGCAGGAAATCTTGAATTCGGGCCGCCCCTGCCGATCATAGGCAATGGTGTCAGGCTGCAGAAGTTTATTCATAACGCATCCCTCGGGGATGGTCAGGCTGAAAAAATTCCCCTCCGTAAGTCCCGGTGCAGCAACAAGGCGACCGTCTTCGATGCGGAGCGAGTTGATGGGATGATCTTCGCAGAGAGGACACCTGTAGACGCGGCCGTTCGGGAATATGAAATAATTTTCAGCCACCAGCCCGGCGCATTCAAATTTCTCTCCAGCATCGAGAAAGACCTTGGGGTATGTCACGTGGATCCCTCTTTCGGCAGCAGCCTCAGCGACCCCGGGGACAACAGACAACCACCGTTCCCGACTGACCTGCAACGGCTCTTCCCCTGCTGCAGGTCCCGACTGCCGCTCCGAGCCGGCGGATTTCCCGCGCAGGCCGATGACCTGGATGAAAAACCGTTTCACCCCGATATCGACAAGAAGGGGGACCATCCTGTCAAGATGGTCGATGTTTTTGCTGCTGACCGTGTAGATTACGCTGACGTTGAAGCCGAGTTCCACCGCCCTGCGCATATTGCCCGTGCAGACCGCAAAAACCCCCTCCCCCCGAATGGGATCATTGATCTCACTGTCCGGGCCGTCAAGACTGAAGCTCAGATAATCCAGCTGTTCCGGACGGACTCTCTCCAAGAAATCATGAAAAAGGTAGCCGTTGGAATCGACGGTGACCGTAAAACCGAGCTCCCGGGCCCTGGCAATGCCATAGGCCAGATCGGGATGGAGGCTTGGCTCTCCCCCCAAGAAAATCAGATTGGTTTTTTTCTGTTTATCAGCAAAAAGCTCGAGCCAGCCCCCCATCTCCTCCCGGGAGACCCGTCTGCTTCCATGCTGGGCAGGATTTATATAGCAATGTTTGCACGAGAGATTGCATGCCGTCAAGACATGAAAAAAAACATTCCTCTCTCCGGTCTGAAACCCTACGGTCCGCGCCCTGTGTCCCATGTCATCAATTCCCAGGACAGCTGCTGTGTCCATATCTCATAATACAATCATGCTGGAGAACTCCCTTCCATTGAGCCATTGCCTGGCCCCTTCTCCTCATCCTGTTGGGCCAGCGTATAGCGGGCCAGGAAGGAATCACGCCAATATCTGTTGTCAGGGCGGGAAAAGAATCGTTTAAACAGGCTCAGACTCTGCTGCCGCAGTATGTGGGGAACGACAGTGACTGTCATTGCCGCATAGAGTGGATTCAGTTTCTCCAACGGCAGATTCGTACCTCCTCCCATGGCATCCTCATACCCATACACTATGGTGTGAATTCCATTTAAAATCAAGGTAGAGAAGCACATCAGGCAGGGCTCCATGGTTGAATAGACGATCAAGTCCCCTCTTTCCTCCACAACAGAACCGGAGGAAATCAGCGCCCTGAGAGCCATAATCTCCGCATGATCCATTTCGTTTGGTATGCCGACGCTGTTCATCCTTTGACCGCTGACAAGAATTCCCTCTTTGTCGGCAATCACACATCCGACGGGAAACTCTCCCCTCTTCAAGGCCTCTTCCGCCTCGGCAAGTGCCCGAAGCATATAGGTTTCATGTCTCATTATCGCATCAACCATGTGTAGAGTGAACCAGTTCGGCTTCAGAAGGCTGAAAAGAGAAAATCCCGTGAGGGAAAAACCCCAAAGAGGCCTCCAAACCGGAGATAAAGGTTAAGAGACCGCCTTCTTCAATATCATATTGCAGATGGAACTGAACAGATTATAGTGTAAACGCGCCAGAAGGCACAGTTCAAAAATCACGGAGAGGAAAACGATGAACTTCAAAGACCAATGGACCCTTACAAACGCGCTGAAAGTGCTGCAGCATCAGACGGTTGACGCCAAACTCTGGGGCGAGGCCGTCGAATGGCTGCTTTTATACGGCCCCCCCGAAATCCAGGCACTTTTACTGCATGCCTCGGGAATCGCGACTCAAGAATGCTTTCCCGATCTCAAAGCAAAACGGTATACAGAAGACGGCCAGCCCTGTTACGACATTGCAGCTATTGCCAGGGTACTCGGCATCGGCAGGGAAGAGGCCTGCCGGACCATTGCTGAAAAAGAAGCGGCCCATCGGCAGCGCCACTTCATTCTGCCAGAGGACACGCATACCATCCACTGAGCATATCGGTGTGCCCGAGAACTTTTTTCATTCTCTCGGCATCCCAGCCCGGACTGCCCCTCCCGCTTTGCCTTGCAAATGCCAAGGCCCTCAGTCTCTGGTTCTTCATCAGCAGGCCTTCAGTTCAAAGAGGAGCTGATCATCTATCGACGCCTTAAGGCCTGCCTGCCGCCATTTTTCAGGGGCCAAGCCCTTCTCTCAAGGCATTGTCTATCTGTTGATCGGTGACCTCATCGGTGATAATTATCCGATCCATACTGGTCGGCAGGACAAAATAGACCCGGCCGCTGACGGTCTTCTTATCGGTCAGCAGATAGCTTTTGATGGCATCCCGCGACAGATCCCCCGGAATCTCCGTCGGCAAACCAAATTTCTGAATTATCGATCGAATCAGGGAAAATTCTTCCTCTGCCAACAAGCCCTTGGCCATGGCAATCCGGGATACGGCGACCATGCCGATGGCGACCGCATAGCCGTGCGGTATTGCAAACGCAGAGGCAGCCTCCACTGCATGGCCAATGGTATGGCCGAAGTTCAAGACCCTGCGGAAATCGGCCTCCCGCTCATCCGCAGCCACAATTTCCGCCTTTATGCTGCAGCAGGTATGGATCATCTCTTCCATGACAGCGACATCGAGATTGAGGATTTTTTCATGATGTCTTTGGAGAAAATCAAAAAATTCCTCACTCCGAATAACGGCATACTTAATAACCTCGGCCAGGCCGTTCAGGAGTTCCTCTCTCGGCAGAGAGGAAAGCACCTGCATATCGATATACACGGCCTTGGGCTGGTAAAAGGCCCCGATCAGATTTTTTCCCTCCGGGATATCGACACCGGTCTTCCCTCCGACCGAGCTGTCTACCTGTGCCAGCAGGGTGGTTGGAATCTGGATGAAGGGTATCCCTCGCATATAGGAGGCAGCCAGAAATCCGGTAATGTCCCCGGTCACCCCGCCGCCGAGGGCCAGCAGTCCGTCTTTTCGACCAAAACCTTTTCCGGCCATCCGGCTTGCAAGCGCCCCCACCGTCTGCAGTGTCTTATTTGCCTCCCCGCGGGGAAAGGTGATCAGTTCAGCAGGCAGGCCCGCATCTGCAAGGGATCCCATGAGCCTGTCGCCATACAGTTCCGCGACATAATTATCGGCAACAACGCAGTATCTATTGGCTATTTTCCTTTCAGCAAGATCAGGCCCGACCCTCTGCAAACAGCCCTCTTCTATGAAGATCGGATAACTGCGTTCTTCAAGACCAACCTGCAAGTGTATCATTCTCCATCTCCTTCCAGGAAGCGATCAATCCCTGACCCAAACCTGCATGGCTGGGCCGTAACCGGCCGGCTCCAACAGTTTATGAAGACCCGGCCCCAGCGTGACAAGACCATGAGTCACATTCGCCCTCACCAAAAACTATAGGAGCAGCACAGACAGCAGAGAGCAATGCCAGCGCCCGTATCCGTCGTATCCGTCCACTCCGGCCAAAAAAAAGGGAGGCACTCCCTTGCGGCAGTACCTCCCTCAGTCAAAACATATTTTCAGTCTTACATTACATCTTGGCGCCGGAAGCAGCACCCTGCATCTTAACCTCTACCTTCTCGGTCAGACCTGCATAGTAGATCTTCAGGTGATCAAGGACTTCGTTACGACCGAAGTGGTCAACGATCGGGGCGCCTTCGGAAAGGGCCTTACGAAGTTTGGTACCGGAAAGGATTACGCGGGACTCCTTGCCATGCGGACAGGTACGCAGAGAGGCCATACCGTCACACTCGGTGCAATAGAAGGTCCAGTCGATCTTCATCGGTCTGCACAGCAGGTCTTTTGCAGGATTTCCAGTGTTAGGAATACGATCAAAGATATCCTGAGCCTCGAAGAGACCGTAGAAATCACCAACACCGGCATGGTCACGACCGATCAGCATGTTGTTGACGCCGTAGTTCTGACGGAAGGTTGCATGCAGAAGGCCTTCGCGAGGACCGGCATAACGCATATCGAGCGGATAACCGCCGTTGATGATGTTCTCTTTAACGAAATATTTATTGATCAGGATGTCGATGGCCTTAACGCGGACATCTGCAGGAATGTCACCCGGCTTGAGATTACCAATCAGAGAATGAATCAAAACGCCGTCACATACCTCGACTGCGATCTTGGCAAGATACTCATGGGAACGATGCATCGGGTTACGGAGCTGCAGAGCGGCAACGTTTGCCCAACCGCGCTCATCGAACATTTTGCGGGTCTCAGCAGGCTTCAGATAAACACCCGGATACTCTTTCGGATATTCACCCTCGGAGAGGACCTTGACAGGACCGGCGATATTGACATCTTTCTGGGCCATAACCATGATGACGCCTGGATGGTCTTTCTCTGCAACTTCCCAGAACTTGTCACCGATGGAATCTTCGCCCTGACCGCGGAATACTTTCTCGCACTCCCATTTCTTATCTGCAGCGCTCATCGCAAACTTCTCGGTGACTTTCATGGTAGCAAAAGTCTCACCCTTCCGTACCAGAGCGATCTCGCTGCCGACTGCAATACCCTCAGCTTCAGCGGCGGTTACATCCAATGTGATCGGTACAGGCCAGAAGGTACCATCTGCCATCTGGAAGTTCTCACAAACGCCTTTCCAGTCAGCCTTGGTCATAAAACCGCTAAGAGGACTGAAACCGCCGATACCCATCATAATAAGGTCACCCTTTGCGCGGGCAGAGATCTCGATCTGTTTCAGGCCGGCAGCTTTCTTCAGCTCGGCTTCACGCGCACTGCCTTCCAACAGACAACATACCAAACCTTTTCCACCATGGGGTGCAACTAATTTAGACATAAATTTCCTCTTTATTTTATATTAACAAAGGTTACGCCGCACAGACCGGCAACTAATGAATCGGCATTCATTCAGATCCAAGTATATATATAATTTATGGAGAATAAGTCAAGAAAAAAAAAGCCTGGAAAACTACGGATTTTCAGGCCTCACTCCGAAACAAAGGACTGAAATTCTGGAGCATTACCCCATATAGCCGCTATGGAGCCTCCCGCCTGCCGTCCTGCACTCCGCCCTTATCCTTTGAAAAATCTCAGGCGCAGGGCATTGCTGACGACAGAGACGGAACTCATGGCCATGGCCGCTCCGGCAATCATGGGATTGAGGGCGGGACCATGAAATATATACAAGAGTCCCGCCGCCACCGGAATACCTACGATGTTATAGGCAAATGCCCAGAACAGATTCTGCCGGATGTTGCGCATCACGGCCCGGGACAGGGCCAACGCGGTGAGGACGCCGTCCAGGTTCCCGTTCATGATGACGATGTCGCCGGTTTCGATGGCGATATCGATACCGGTCCCCATGGTTATGCCGACATCGGCCTGTGCCAGGGCCGGGGCATCGTTTATCCCGTCTCCGACCATCGCCGTCTTCAGGCCGCTTTGCTGCAACTCAACAACTTTTCCGGCCTTGTGTTCGGGCAGGACCTGCGCCACCACCTCATCAATGCCCGCCTGGGCGGCTATGGCGCGGGCCGTCGTCTCCTGATCCCCGGTCAGCATGACGAGCCGCAGGCCCCGTCTCTTCATCCTGGCGATCACCGCAGGCACCTCCTCTTTCAGGGTGTCGGCAATGGCGATTACGGCTGCCCACAGCCCGTCGACGGCCAGGAAGAGGACGGTCTTGCCCTGACCGGCGAGGTGATCCGCACCGGAGTCCATGTCCTTTAGGGATATACCGGCGGAGAGCAGCAGCTCCCGATTGCCGAGCAGCAGATCCTTTCCTCCGACCCTGGCCAGGATACCTTTTCCCGGCAGGGCCTCGAAGTGATCAGGCTGAACCAGGGATACGCCCGCCGCCCTTGCCGCCGCCACGATCGCCTCTGCCAGGGGATGCTCCGACGATTGCTCGGCAGAGCCCATCAGGGCGAGAAGATCGTTTTCGGAAAATGTCCCGGACAGGTTCACCAGATCAGTCATCTTGGGTCTGCCGTAGGTCAGCGTCCCGGTCTTGTCAAAGAGGACCGCCTGGACCTTTTCAGCCTTCTCCAAGGCCTCCCCGGTCTTGATCAAGACGCCAAGCTGGGCGCCCCGGCCGGTCCCGACCATGATTGAGGTCGGGGTGGCCAGGCCCATGGCGCAGGGGCAGGCTATGACCATCACCGCGATGAAGAACCGGAGCGCCATGCTGAATTCGACGCCGCCGATCACATACCAGGCAATCCCGGTGCAGGTTGCAAGGACCATGACCGCAGGGACAAAGTACAGACTTATCCGGTCCGCCAGGCCGGCTATGGGCGCCTTGGATCCCTGGGCCTCCTGAACCATGCGGATGATCCTGGCAAGCATCGTGCCCTCTCCGATCTGTTCGGTCCGGACATGCAGTACCCCATGTTTATTGAGGCTCCCGCCGATGACCCGATCGCCGGCGTCCTTCGAGACCGGCAGACTCTCGCCGGTCAGCATCGATTCGTCAACGGCGGATCGCCCGTTCTCAACCCTGCCGTCCACCGGAATACGCTCACCGGGACGGATCAGCAGCAGATCGCCGGCCTCGATCTCTGCGGTCATGATCTCCCTCTGCCCGTCACCGCTCAGCAGGCAGGCCGTCTCCGGCGTCAGCTGCATGAGCCGGGCGATGGCATCCGAGGTGTGGGTCTTGGAGCGGGTCTCCATATACTTCCCCAAGGAGACTAAAGCGATCAGCACGCCGGCGGATTCATAGTAGAGATCCATGGCCTTCATCTGCGGATCGATCCCGAGCATAATCTCCACCAGATTCCAGGTCGAATAGATGAAGGCCGCGCCGGTGCCGATGGCGATGAGCGAATCCATATTGGGGGCTGCGCGGAACAGGGCCGGAAGGCCGATCAGATAAAAATCACGTCCCAGCCAGAGTATGGGGAGAACAAGCGCCAGCTGCAGCAGGGCAAAGACTGCCGGAGAGGCATGGGGGTCGGCAAAGGACGGGAGCGGCAGGCCGAGCATCTCCCCCATGGAGAGGGAGAGGAGCGGCAGGGCAAGGACCAGAGCCCCCATCATCCGCCGCTTCATTGCCGCCAGACGGTGGGCGCTCTCCTGCCGTTTTGTCTGATATTCATCGGCAAGGCCGGCCATCGGCCGCGAGTCGAATCCAAGATCGGCAATGGCCTCCCGGATCCGCCGCTGGCTGCAGGCATCCTTTCGGTAGACAATCCGTCCGGTCTCCGCCGCCAGGTTGACGCTGGCCGATATCACTCCCGGAAGCTTTCCCACCACATTCTCAATCCGGCTTGAGCAGGAGGCGCAGTGCATCCCGGTGATAGCCAGATCAAGGCTGCTGTTTTCCTCCTTGCGGGGTATCACAAGCTCGAAACCGAGATCTCTGAGCCTCTTTTCGATGGTGTCGAACCCGGACGCAGCCTCGTCCCAGCTCAGGTCCATGGTCTCCGCCGCCAGGTTGACACTGACCCTTTCCACCCCCGGCATCCCGGAGACCACCCGTTCTATCCGGCTCGAACAGGCAGCGCAGTGCATCCCTCTGACTTCAGTCCGTATGTGTTTCATGATTGATACGACACCTCTCTCCATCCCATAGGAGCATGCATTGCAGGCTTGCTTTCCCCGCGCGCCGGCACTACAGTAGTTCAACACTGATGATGCCAAAAAATCAGCCTGTCCCTGCCTCCTGCCGCCGCCGGCCGCAGTTGGACACCGCGGGCGGAGAGTGGAGAGAAAGCGACGGGCAGGCTGCGTAAAGACCATAATTCAATATCAGGAGAATAACAATGGCGACCGTGAAGATCAAAGGAATGCGTTGCGGACACTGTGTCAATTCGACAAAACAGGCACTGGAAAAGATCCCCGGGATATCCGAAGTGGCGGTGGACCTGGAAAAAAGCGAAGCCAGCTATAAGGGCGATATCGATCTCAAACTCATTAAAGACGCCATCACCGGGATCGGCTTTGAGGTCGAGTAGGCCGGAATGGCGGGCACCGGCAAGCGCCAGTCTCCCCCGCCATCCTCTGCCCTAACGGCTGTGGCTGCTGCAGGCCTTTCAGCGCCCCCCGTCCCAGCGGAAAAAGCCCCTTCTGTCAGAGGGCCTGAACATCCCGGCGGGGCATCATTCGACCCGGACTCTGCCGGAGGCGCTGAGAATAACTGCCATGCTCCTTCCGCCGGCGTCGGTCAGGATAAAACGTCCGGCCTTGATCCCGGGCCGGCCGCTGAACCGCATCGTATTGGCAGGATTGCTGAAGTTGCTTGTCAGCGAGATGCCGTTTTTCAAGGTACAGGCAACAATCAGCCTCTCTTCCGGCTGCCTGATCCAGTCGCCTGCCTGCCCCGGCACGCGGCTGTTATCCACAAAAATCGAATAACCGTTGGACCTGGCCTCAACAACCACGAAGGAATTGGTCTTGACAGCCTCGATCTTCGCCCTGTGCAGACAGCATACCAGCTGCGAGACCTCGCTGCGAAAATCGAGGCTCCTCGACCAATCCGCCACCGCCGGGTATGCAATCGCGGACAGGGTCGAGACGATCCCCAGAGAAATCAGGATTTCCATCAGGCTGACACCCCTCTGACCAATCATTTCCCCTCCTTTCTGCGCTTCTTCTGCGCACAGATGACATCGGACACTGATCATCGGCCGGATATTCGCATCTCTCTTCCTGGATAAACGCCTTATTTTCCAGGCCGCAAGGAGTACCCCTGGCCGACAGAAGCCCCTTTAATCAGGCAAGGCGGTAGTCTTTGATCTTGTTTAAAAGCGACGGATAGCTGATCTCGAGAAGACGGGCGGCCCTGGATTTATTGTTGCCCGCCTCCACCAGCGCCGCCTGGATCATCCTCCGCTCCACCTGTCTTTGCGCCTCCTTCAACGAAAAGCTCCCCCAGACGGGAGGCCGGGAGTCAGGGTCTTTGCCGCCAAGAATACCGGGAGGTAATTGCCCGATATCGATAAGCGAATTTTCAGCAAGCACCATGCCTCTCTGGATCAGGTTCTCCAGTTCGCGGATATTGCCGGGCCACGGGTAGCGCCTCAATCCGTCCATGGCGGCCGCACTTATACCCGCCACGTCCCTCTTCAGAATCTGCCGGTATTTCTCGATAAAATACCGGCAGAGCAGCGGGATGTCGTCCGGCCTCTTCCTGAGCGGCGGCAGGTCGACGGAAACGACATTCAGGCGATAGAACAGATCCTCCCGAAACAGCGCCTGCCTGACATCCCGGGCGAGATCCCGTGCCGTTGCCGCCACAATCCGCACATTTATCCTCCTGGTGCCGGAGGCACCCAGCGGCCTGATCTCGCCGTCCTGCAGGACCCGCAGCAGCTTGACCTGCATCGGCAGCGGAAGCTCGCCGATCTCATCGAGAAAGAGAGTGCTGCCGTCGGCCTCCTCGAATATGCCCTTCTGGTTCCGGTGCGCCCCGGTGAAGGCGCCTTTCCTGTATCCGAAAAGCTCGCTCTCCAGCAGATTTTCCGGGATGCCACCGCAGTTAATTGCAAAAAACGGCCTCTCCCGGCGCAGAGAGTGCCGATGAATGCCCCGGGCGATCAGCTCCTTGCCGGTACCGGACTCGCCGGTTATCAGCACCGTGGTATCATAGGCCGCTATTTTTTCGCAGAGGCGGATTATGGCCCGGATTTCTTCATTCTGACCGACAATCGCACCAAAGCCGCCGCCCCTGCCGGATTCGTCTGGTTTCGTTTGCGGCACAAGGCGTTCCTGCCGTGCCCCCTCTCCGGCAGGCCTTGATGGGGCATTGCCGGCCCCCATCGCCTGCAGGGCCATCTCCGCGGTCCGGTAGGACGACATCAGGATCGCCCCGGAGCCGTTGATCATCTCTTCCGCCAATCGCCGGAATTTCTGGCCGTCCATACCTCCCTGACAATGGATGCAGTCGATGGACTGCAGGCAGGCCCGAGGCTGAAACCCGGTCTCACTGCCGTCGGGCACAGGGGCCTGACGCCTGCGCACCACCTCCGCTATACGGCGCATATTGTCTTCCGTATCGGTGATCAACAGATGTCTCGCAGCTGCCTTCAGTAGGTGCTCCATGGAATGACTCCTGAGGGAATGCATCCATCTCTGCCACAAGCATTGCCAAAAAGACCAACTCTCAAAAACGGGATCATGCCGGGTGCGCCCGGCATGCAGATCAGGGGAGGGATGCACTGTTGGAACCGGAATCGATCACCACTGCAGCGGGACCAGCTCTCGGGCCTGTCCGCAGGATGAAGCCTGTTTCCGGGATTCTCCCTGCAGGCGGAAATCAGCCTTCACAAGGACAGGGATTCAACGTTCGCAGACCGTCGGGCGGAGGCATCGCGGCGCGGGCGGGCGCCCTCCTTTTATAGGAAGAGATATACGCTACAATCCTCAAGAGGGAAAGAAAAATAATGCTCCATTTTCCAGAACAAGGCCATTGGCACTGCAACACCGATCGATACAAAAGGTACTTCCGATACTGACGTTTTTTGTCTTTCCTGACACTTTTACGTCACCGATACCTGACATTTTTATGCAAGTACTCCTGACACAAACACAGCACTTATACCTATCACACATAAGCATCTTTATGATTTTGCAAGAAATAAATTTTATTTAATTCCTAACATCAACAAATGGCACGTCAATTGCTCTATCTCCGGCAATGGTTTTGAAACAGGTTCAATAACCGTAAACACATCAATGGAGGAAAAAAATGACTTTACAGCAAATCAGTACCCTGCACAAGAACAGCAAAGGCTTCACCTTAATCGAGTTGATGATCGTCGTCGCCATCATCGGTATCCTGGCCGCCATCGCCATCCCGCAGTTCGCTGCCTATCGGATCAGGGGGTTCAACGCCTCGGCTCAGAGTGATCTGCGAAACCTGAGTACCGGCGAAGCAGCGTTTTTTGCCGATTGGCAAGTATTTGGCAATACTCAAGTTGCTGCGGGTAATGCCAATGGTGGTGCTGGCACACTCCTTACCGGACCCGCCGCAGCTGGCAATGTATGCCTGATCACGGCTGGAGCCGCTGCTGAAAACAGGGTCTTGGATATCGGCTTGGGGAACAATGTTTCCATTGCAGCAAATACCAATGTGGTTGCAGGTGCTATCGCAGCTAATACCTCGTTCACAGCAGGAAGCAAGCATCTGCAAGGGGATACTATATTTGGCATAGATAGCGATACAACCATCACTTACAGAGCGACATTAGCTGGAGTGCCCGCAGGCACCCCGCTTACAAACGTAATTGCTAATATTCCTTTGTCCCTAACAGGAAGCAACGAATATGCTGCCTTGGCTGGTTTCGTAGCCATATAAGCAGGTCATGTTGTTGAAGGCCTGCTGAATCTGCCAGGGCGCCGGTCTCAAGAATCCTTGAAGCCGGTGCCCTGGCTCTATTGCAGCTAAAATTTGCGGTTTTCTCCTCTGCATGAGATGCTCAGGAATATCTTTTTGATGCAAACCAATCGCAAGCAACAGTGTGCTGACATTCCGTTAGCCCTTAACATACAACATCCTTCTTATAGACGACGTGATCACCTTTACAAACGTTTGTAAAACCTACGCCAAAGAGATAGGCAAGCGGGGCCTGACCGCCCTTACGGATCTCTCTTTTTCCCTGGATCGCGGCAAGACTCTGGGACTCATAGGGGCAAACGGGGCCGGGAAATCCACCAGCATTCGCCTGCTTATGGATTTC
>JARLHL010000103.1 GCA_031292275.1 Desulfocapsaceae bacterium
AGAAGGAATGCGGCCTATCGTAGCGGGGGATCAGGTCGCGGAAGTCCTTGCACTCGATGACGGCATGGGCAAGCCTTCTCCAGGCTTCCTCAAGGGTGATCTCCAAAGAGAGCAGGTTGAGCCGGGGTTTTCCTGTGGTGCTGGTCCCGAAGGTCTGGCCGGTGATATGGCCGCCGAAGGCCGATTTCTGCAGATAGAGGTATCGGGCTGCCCGCTGGATATCGGTCAGGGTTTCAGCCTTGACCTGTTTTTTCCGCTCGAACTCGGCCCGCGAGACCAGTGAGAACTTGAACTGCCGGTACAGCTCTTCGGGATGATGTTTGATCGCGCGGTACAGGGTGGTCAGGTCTTTATCCAGGTCGTTGATGATTTCCGCAGGCGACGGATCCTTGGCAAAGAAGACGCCGGCCCCTCCTGCAAACACTTCTATGTAGCAGGTATGCTCAGGGATTTTATTGATAATGGTTTTGGCCAGCCGTGATTTTCCTCCGAAATAGGGGATGAATCCTTTCATTTTTTTCCTTTGAATTTGCCGGTCCATCTGCTAAACCTCCCCCATGCTCCAAAGCATCGGGACTTACGCAGGTGAACCCTGTCGGCCTCCTTCCGTGGGCTTACACGGCTGAGTGGTTGGGGGATGTTGACGCATCCCCGTCCCGTCCTGACATCGCCAGTGGACTGGCGCCGCTGATCGTTACGATTTCGTCTTTTCGAAAGACCGCATCCCGCCAAGGCCCAGCATACCCAGGAGCAAGGGCATCATGGTTGACATATCCATCTGCGGAAATTGCACCGGATGACCGGCCAGGCCCGCCGCCCATTCTGCCAGCGGGCCGATCACGAACTGGATGGCAAAGCCGCTGCCGCAGACCCAGCCCACAAAGGGCCGCCAGCCGGAAGCGAACGGGCTGGGGTTGGCAGCCTCCATCTTGTTGATCTCCAGCTGTCCGCTGATGATCGCCAGCTCTCCTGATTGCTGGAGCTTTAAAAGCTCGAGCCTGGCCGCGTCGGCCTGGGCCGGATCCGGCCAGAGTTTGTCGATTATCTTGCCGCCGATATCCAGCGCGGCGGTGATGGGATCAAAAGACATCAAGCGGCTCCTTTTCTAAGATTGTTTGCCACCCGGCGAGCCCAGCCCCTGCCGAAGGTCTGCCAGATAGCCAGATCGGTGTAAAATTGCAGCCTGGTGGAGTTGAAGAGATTAACAGTCCGGTGCGGATCGGCGGCCAGCGATGCATTAAGCGTTTTATTTCCGAATTTTCCATCGGCATCCGCGCCCACCGCCAGCTGCAGCCAGCGCACGGCCGTTACGAGCCCATGGTTTACCGCCGCGTCGAAGACCTGAAAGGCCACTGCATACGGCAGCGCCTCAAGCTGCGGCAACCAATAGCGCCGGGCGTAGATGGCCTTTGCCGTCTGCCTGCTCATGTCCCGCATGGGGCCGGCGTAGCCGTTTTCCCGGGCCACCTTGACGGTGATCCCCCAGTTGGTCTCCCCGCCCGGATCGGCCGGGTTGTTCACATAGCCGCCCTCGTTGCCTATCAGATCATCGAACGCTGTATCGAAATGCATTGCTTACTCCTCTTATGTTTTTACTTTTTGCTCAACCGGGGACAGATTCAATTTTTGCAGAATGCGCAAAAATAAAATCAGTCCCCTCGTGTTACGGTCAGATTCCATTTGGTGAAGCTCACCAGGGACCCGCGTACTGCCTCAAGCTCCATGCGCAGGCTTTTGTTCAGCCGTGCCGGATCGAATCCGCTGTCGGCCTTCTCGTCGCCAGCCGGGTAGGTGAAGCCTGTGCCGGTCAGTCCGCTTACTGTGCGCAGCAGAATGCCGGTCTCGCCGTAGATCCTTATTATATAGGTGACCCCGGCCTCGGGGCCGATGCTGCCCTCATCCTGGCGGATCAGGCTGACGGTCTGGGCGGTACGGCTGCGGTGCGCCCAGCTGACGGTAAGCTCCTCCTCCAGGCCGATAAAGCTGGGCCAGCGCTTGCCGCCTATCCGCACATTGCCGGGCGGATAGGGCCGCATCATCCGGCCGCGGGTGGTGTAGGCGTTCACGGCGGCGGCATCCAGAGCCAGTCTGCCCAGGGGCGTGGACGGCAGCAGCTTGACCTCGACGGTTTCGCCCGCCTCCCTGGGCTCAGTGTCCAGGCCGTAAAATCCCTGATGGAACCAGATCACGGTCCTTTCGGCATGGGCTGCCGGAATGGTATCGAGCACGCCGCGGGCCACGGTGACGCTGCGGCCAGCGGCATCCACCGCCAGCACCGCCACCAGCTCGCCGCCCAGGCAGGCATAGGTCCCGGCCCGGACCAGGTCGGTATCGATGGCCGCCGCGTCCAGCACAAGCAGACTCTCCACCTCAGGAACTGCCGCTGCGTCGATCCGAGCCGTAAAGGGAAAGGAATCGGTATCCTTCAGGCTCCAGTCGGCGGCCCCCCGGTTCCGCACCCACATCTCATAGTTGTAGGCGTCCGAGCTGGGCCGGCAGCAAAAGCAGACCACCAGCGTCGAGGTGTCGGAAAGCTCGGCCATCACCGCCTCCGATTCCCCGGCATACTCCCGGACAAACTGCCACCAGGTGATCTCCGCGATCTGCCGGTTGGCCGCGTCGGCCGGTTTGCTCTCCGGCCTCGTCCAGAGGCTTTGCGCGGGGGCGGTAAAAGCGGCCGAGCCCAGGCCGAAGACGTCGCGCACGGCCTTGATCCGGACACTGCCCGCGGTATGGACCCCGATCTCCACCTCCGAGACCCGCATGGCGAGCCCGGCAATCCCCAGCGGCCCCCAGGTGAAATTGAAGCAGTCGCCGGGCTCAAGGGCGGCACCTACACGGTTGATCTCCAGGGTGCAGGAGGAGATCGGCATGCAGAGCTGGGTCAGCTCGCGGGCGGCGATCCGGGCCGCCAGAGCGCCGCTGGTCACGCCTGGAAAATCCAGGGTGGCGGCGTTGATCTGGCCCCCCATCCGGCTGATCCCGGCAATGTCCTGGACGGTGACGGCGCAGGTCATATTCTCCCGGTCGACGTAATTCACCGTCACCTGGTTGACCACCTCGACGGCGGAGGGATTGGTAAACTCCACCAGCTCGATGGTGTTGGACTCGCCTACGACGGGCAAGGCGCCGATATTGTAGTCGTCCCGAATCAGCCTCAGGGTCAGCAGGCCGGTCGAATGCGCGAAGTAGAGCACCCCGTCGATATGGTTGAGGATCAGCCTGACGAAGTCTTCGACGCTGGTGTTTTTGGCCCAGATCAGGGAGAGGCCGAAGCTTTCCGCCTTCAGCAGGTTGGCCGCGGTCAGGAAGGAGGCGTCGTCCAGGTCGGCCTCCGGATAGCCCAGGCCTCCCCAGCCGGTATTGGTCAAGGCCTCGCGGATGATATGGGCCGGGTTCATATCGATATGGCCGTCGTCACCAGGAATCTCCGCCAGATCCTCATGCCAGCCGGTGCGGGTGCGGCGGGCCAGCACCGACCAGGGCTTAATATAAGGATTGTTGGCGCTCAGCATGCATTTTCCGGCCACCAGGCCGAAGAGCCCCCGGAAGGCCGGGATGTCAGGCCCCAGCTGAGACTGCAGATAGGGATTCTGCGGCTGCCCCGCCTCGCCGAAGCAGAGGTCGACGGGGCCGCGGACCCCGCCTTCACGGCCTTCGCCGCCGAAAAGATCCGGCTGATCGATTGCGATCCGGGCGCTGGCCGCGACTCTTCCTTCCCAGGCGGTTTTTTCACCCACCACGATCTTCAGAACGGCGTCGACCGACTGGCAGAAGATCAGATGCAGGCCCGCAAAATACCTGAAGCCGGTGGTGTAGCAGGATGATCCCCCCTTGCCTCCGCCTCCCATCAGACGCACCCCTTGCGATCGGTATCGGCGGTCTGCGGCTCCTTCGCCCATCCGGTCGACTCGGCGAAGTCCACAGCCTTTATGGCCATGGCGTCGCCTGTCGCAACCAGAAAAGAGGCGTCGACACCATCAGCCAAAAAATCGGCCCAGGAGATGCCGTGCCCGGCAAACCAGGGCCGCAGCCCCCGGTTGCAGTAGCCGCAGGCCCGCAGATGCCAGTGATAGACCCTTTTTTCTCTCATTTCTTGCCTCCGGAGCAGGACCTGATAGGCGTGGTGCCGATATCCCCATACCAGACGCAGTTGGCGCCCTCCAGCAGCCGGGTGCCGAAGAGCACCGGCACCGGCGAGGCCGCGTCCACGGTGGTGGCCTGGACCTCACCGGGCACGGGCGCGGGGCTGGTGTTCGACGCGGGTCTTGCCAGCAGCGCGGAGACGATCTGCAGACCTATCCAGATAACCAATTGCCACATACATCCTCCCAGCAGGGCTGGACCAGACTGACCAGCCTCAAGGTTCCATGAAAGCGCCTCATTCCAGTATGGCAGGGATGCCGCCTCCCCTGTACGCTTTCCTTTAAAGCAGCAGGGCTGGACCAGACTGACCAGCCTCAAGGTTCCATGAAAGCGCCTCATTCCAGTATGGCAGAGATGCCGCTCCCCGGTGCGCTTTCCTTTAAACCAGCAGGGCTGGACCAGACTGACCAGCCTCAAATCATACAAGGGCATCGCCCGAGAAGGGATTCTTCGCAGGCAGAAAAGGCAGACCGCCGTAGTTGGCGATGTTGCCAAACTTTGTCCGGCAGGTATCGACGGACCGGTCGCAGCCGGGCCAGAGTTCGACCGCGGCACCCGGAGCAAGGGCTTCGATGCCGTCGATCAGCCGGATATCCGTCCCCGCATGGCCGACAATCATCCTCCGCTCGCCGCCGTATTGCAGCATGCCGCCGGTGAACCACCCCGGAGCAAAGCCCTCGGCGCCGCTGACCCTAAGCCCCGGGCCGGAGACAGAGGACGCTATCGCGGAAAAACGCCAGTCCTCCGGATGTACCCGGCAGGCGGGGCCGTAGAGCAGATGCGGGCAGCCGATCTGATAGACCCGCCTCAGGCCAGCCCGTTTAAAGAGCGTGAAGACCGACTCCGACCCCAGCCTGGCCACGCTGCCCGACCAGGTGCAACCTACGATCCGTCCCTTCCAGAGCACCGAAAATTCCCCATCCTCGTAATGGTGCCTGAAGATGGTGACCACCAGAGCGGAGTCCAGCCAGCCCGACCGGAAGAGCAGCGCCAGCTCGTTGCTCGCGGCAATCTCGATGTCCATCTGGGATTTTCTGGCGTCGCCGCCCTTGGTGAAGCCGCCGCGCCGGATAAAAACCGGCTGGTATTTCTCCCGGCCGTTTGCGATCTCATGATCGGCGCTGGTAAACAGCCAGAGCCTGCCGCCCAGGGCGAAACGGTACAGCTCCAGGGGATGGCCGCCGTAAACGGATTGCTCGCGTTCGATATAGCTCATGTCAGCACCATGACGGGCAGGGTGGCCTCCAGGCAGTCCCAGCCCAGCCACCTGAGGTTGATTGTGTCGGTATCGAGCCGCACCGGCTCCAGCCAGGCGCAGCGATTCAGCTCGCGGCCGGAGATATCCATCGGCAGGGGCTCGTTCAGGGTCCATCGCTCATCGCCGCCCGGCAGGGTCTCGACGCCGGTGATCATCCTGCGGATAACCTCGCCCGAGACCGCGATCAGCTCGATATGGGATCGGGCCGGGCTGCCCTGCAGGGCATACTCATAGCCGATACCGGCGATGGTGAGCCGGATGTCGCCCGCCTTGGCCGGGGCCGGTTCGAAGGCCCGATCGTTTGCCGCCAGCCAGAAGGGGGCCAGACGTCCGGCTGCCGCGAACAGGAAGCGCAGAAACCGGTCGATCCGCTCCCTGCCGATGATCCGGAAAACGGCATCGCGGCTCAGCACCGGCTCGATGGACAGGATATCGTATTCGACCAGGCCGGTCTCATTGTCGAGCTGCAGCCAGCGGTTGCCCTGGCGGTCTTCAGGCCCCTCCCAGGACGGCACGAACGGGCAGCACGGGATCTGCCGGTAGAGGTCCGGATTCTGTACGGCAGGCATCAGGGACTCGTCCGCGGCTTCGAAACTTACGCGGTAATCGGCCGCCTCCTCGGTAAATCGGCCGATGCGGCGCTGGGCAAGGGCGAGGCCGTGACGGCAGGGGGCCGCCATGCTCCCTTGAGGCCAGCGGCGCTCGAAGGGGGCGTCCACCGAGACGAAGCCCGCCCCGATGCCGGTGACGGTACGGATCTCGAAACGGTCCCAGGCGTCGAAGACTGCCGCCTGACGGCCTGCGGCGTAGTCGAGAAACCGGGGATTGAGCGGTATGATCGTATCGCCCGCCGCGATGGGCGCCTGCAGCCTCTGGACATCCCGCCAGACCGGGGTCAGCAAAAAGCGGGTGCGGCGCAGGGAAAGCCAGCCCTCCAGCCTGCGGCGAGCCGAGCCCGCGGCCAGCATCCGCAGATCGAAGATCCGCCGGGGCATGGTCCGGAGCCGGACCCGCTGCTCGGTGCCGTCATGGGCGGTCAGGACGTCGGTCTTCCAGGCCAGGGTCTCGTTAAAGCCCTCCTGCCAGTTGTGGGGAAAAAACAGATACCCGATATCGCCTGAGATCTGCGGAACCCTGGTGCCGGCAATGATCAGGATCGGAGCGATCGCGCAGGCGGACAGAAAACTCAACCGCGCCTGAAACTCCAGCGGCCCTTTGGTGCCGACGGTGATGATAACCGCAAGCCCCGCCCCGCGGGGGATCTGCCGGGGCGGGTCCGGCGTCCAGGCTATCCCTTCGGCCGCCTCGTTGCCGATGATGTCCGCCAGGGTGATTCCGGCAGCCGATCCGTTCCACAAAAAGACCGGGAGCCTTTTCTCCCGCGTCACATAGCCCGCATCGACCGTCTTGCCGGTGAAAAGGGAGAAGTATTGGGCGGAACGGTCCGTCGTCCTGGCACCCAGGCCTGCAAGGGGGATGAAGCAGCAGGTATTGATCAGTCCGCTTGCCATGTCAGATATGGGTCAGGAGGTTCAGGCATTGCCGCCAGGGGGCCAGCAGATCGGCGGCCGGTGCGCAGGCAATCCCCCAGCTGATCGTCCCCATGGGCTGGGTTAGGGGCAAAGGCCCCCGCAGCAGCGGACTGCAGGCCGCCGCAAAGGGGAGGGTCCAAGGGAACTCCGCCTTGCCGAAGCTATCACTCCTGCCCGCGAAATCGATCCAGGGCTCCTGCAAAAAGATGGTTGCGCTCATGGTGCCGCCTCAGATGCTCAATTTAAAGAAGAGATCCCGCGTGCCGGTATCGGAAACGGCGCTCGGCATCACCAGATAGCTGTCCTCGCCGAACGGCAGGATCTCGCCTGACGTATAGACGTCGCCCGCGTTGATCCTGAACAGGCCGGGGGCGCGGCCCGCCGGGTGGAGATAGGCGGTGGAGGCGTTGCAGACGAAGATCGTCACCGGCATCGGCAGGATGCCTGCGTTATAGAGGGAGGGCTGCTTGTTGGCCAGCACCAGATCCCGGTCGATACTGCCCTGGACTGATCCCTCCCGCAGGGAGCCCATAGTCGACCACGCACCGTTTACAAACATGCTGGCCGAATAAAAGGCAGTCCCATTCAGGAAATAATGAGAATTCATCGAGGTCCCATGGACAAGCTGGCCGCCGGACCATGCGCCCACCTTGTGCACGACCGTGATCAGGCCGCCCCAGAACCAGCCGGTGGATGGGTAGACGCGGCCGATATAGATTGTGGTGCCGCAGGAGACAAAGGCGTATGACGCGCCATTTATAAGATAGTCTATAGAGGGCGCTGCGCTGTTGTAGGTGGCTCCGCCGTCGGGCGAGGCGTAGAGCTTGACGGCGGATGCGCTGGAGTAGTCCACCCGGTAGCGGGCATCCCCTTTGCTGATGCTCACCCGGGTTCCCGGCTGTTTCTGGACGCCCCAGCCGTTAGCAGCCGCGAAATCGGCCAGATCGCCGAGAAAGGCGGCTATGTCTGTAAAGGTGTATTTTTTGAACATATCCATTAGTTCAGCCTCAATGCGCAGTAATCTCCATAACCGACGCGGTAGACATCCTGAAAGACCATATAATTAATGCCGTCTATCGCAAAAACGTTTTCACTGGCGTTTTTGTGGCCGCTCACCCTGTACAGGCCGTCGATGGCAAAATAGGTTGAAGGCCTGACACTGTCGGTGACAAAAATCTGGTCCAGCAGGTAATCGCCGTTAATGCCCGAGAGTATGGTGTCCTTGTTCGCAGAGTTGGCGCTCACCACGTTGAGACTGGGGTTGCTTGCCGATTGCGCCCCGCCGTTGTAGCCTCCCCAGGTGCCTCCCGGCAGCAGGGCGCGGACGCCATAGCCGAGGTTCGCCCAGAAGGCGCTGTTGCCGTTATTGCTTACCGCGTACGACTGGTTCCTGATGGAGCCGCAGCCGCCGATCAGCATGGGATACGGATACTGGGTATCGGTTGCGGGGGGATCGCCCAGGCCGAGATGGACGAACTGGTAGACCGTCGATATTTTGGCAACCATGATGATCCGGCGCGGGGTGGCCACCATCCAGTACGGAATCGGCGCGTTCCACAGATAGGCAAAGCTCCTGTCCTTACCGCACGACAGCGGCTGCTTTTCCGGTTCGCGCCTGGCCCGCCAGCTGATCGAGCCGAAGAGGCACCAGTTATAATATCCTGCGGCGGGGTCTTCGAAGGTGTCCGCGCCGCAATAGATCCGGTCCAGCCCGGCCAGGCCCTCCCCGCACAGATAAAGCCTGGTGGCGCTCTGTTCCAGGATCGTCCAGCCGTTGGCCGAGGCGAAGGTGGCCAGGACGGCCAGCAGGTCTTTGTAGTTGGCGGCGGTGCCGCTGGTGTATGCCATGTCATCCTCCCAGGATGGTTTTGATTGCCGATCCGTTCCGGCGGATGAAATTCAGCATGGTCTGCTCCCCGCTGCTTGTGCGCATGAGGTCCCCCAGCATATTCTTGTCGTTCACGTTGATCACCCGCAGATTGATGTCTCCGGCCTTGACGACGGTCTCGGGCGGCTGCCCCGGCGCCTGGCCGCCCTGTGCCAGCCGGAAGGATTGCGGCACGCGGGGCAAGGTGCCGCCCGCCAGGGCATGGGCCACATTTTTAGGGAATTGCAATCTCCGGATCTGTTCCATGAATCCCAGGCCGTAGTAGTCGACGGCTCTTACCGGCTGGACGAACTCGCGGGCGGTCAGCCAGGCCGGGATGTTGTCGGCAGTCGGGCTCGGAGACCAGCCGGGGACGGCGCCGCCTGCGGCAAACGAGAAAAACGACCCGATTTTCGAGACGACTCCGCTCAGGTCCATGCCGCCGCCGTCGGTCTTCTTGCCTCCCATGCCCTGCAAGGCATTCATTATCATCTGCTTTGAGATGATCTGGGAAAGCCACTGGATTGTCGACAGCGCGAAGTCGCGCATCGATTCTTTGGCGGATTTCGATCCGGTGATAAACGAGGTCCAGGCCGATTCCAGATTCGAGGAGATCTGATCGGCGATATTACGGCCTATAAAGATCATCATCTCACCGTCGGTCTGCATGGTCTTGCGGGCTTCCCGAAAACCGTGAGACAGCGCGGCGCCCATATCGTCGCCGGAGGCTATGAGCTTTTCCTGCACCTGATCTTCAGTGAGCACTTTGCCGAGAGCCGCCTGGACGGCTTTCTGATATTCTTTCGCCGCTATCACGCCGCTTCTGAATTTTTCCTCGGCCTCGGCCAGATTCTCTCGTATGACATTGGTGTCTCCGTCCGCCGCAATCTGCAGCGCCTGCATCCGCAGCTGGGCCAGCTCGGCCTGGGCGCCAATAATGTTGGCCGGGTCCACACCGGGACCGGCGGCATTCATCATGTCGATTTCGCGCTGCTTGGCGTTGATGCGCTCCTGGGCGATCCGGTCGTTTATAGCCTGTTCGGCCCGGGCTCTGGCAAGAAGGGTGGGCAGCTTATGGGCCTCGATCTTCTGCACCTCCAGCTCCAGGAGCTTCTGCTCGCTTAAGGCCTTAAGCTGGGCGGCGTTGATCTGGACCTGGATGTTTGCCCGCTCCACATAGAGGTCGTTGATCTTCTTCTGCAGCTGCTCCTGCTGGGTGTCGGCGTCCTTGCTTTTGGAGCTTGCAGGCATTGCGGCAAGCAGCTGCCGGTATCGTGCAATCTCCTTGTCGATCAGGTCGATTTTGTCGCTGTGAACGGCGATGGAGCCCTGCTCTTTGGCAAGAAGCTGGTTCTGGTATTCGAGGATATTTTTCAGGCCGCTCAGTTCACGGTCTTTTTCCATATTGGCGATTTCGGCCTCAACTCGCCGCACAGTATTGCCGAAATCGGTCCAGGCCTGATTTGCCTCCTTGGCGGAATTTTTACCCAGGGACAAGGATGCCCATTTCTTGTTCGCCAGCTCATCCAGCTCGCCTTGAGTTATTTTCCCTTCCGCTTTCCATGCCTTAAGCTGTTCAATGTACCTGTTGTAGTCCGCGATCTCCTCGGCGCGCAGCTTCTTCTTCTCTTCGCTCAGCCGTTCGGCATTTTCTGCGGCCGCCCGTTCGTCGGCGATCTGTCTCTTTCTGTCCTGAGCCTCCTTTTTTTCAGCCGCTTCCTTGTCCGCCTGGGCACGAGCAGCAGAACGGGCAGCCGAATCGCGGGCCTTGACTCCGTCCTGGATAGCCTTGATTTCGTCCTGCAGATCTTTAACCCGTTTATCCTTGGCGCCGGGATCGGCGAATAGGGATACGGAATACCACGGCTTTTTGTTGATTTCGTCGATCTGCTGCCGAAGAGACGCTATTCTCCGGGCGTCTTTTTCGGCCTGGGTAATAATCTCCCCCGTATTCCAGTCCCTCTTGCCTGATATGGCATCCCATATATTCAGAACGGACTTGTTGAATTCCAGGGCTTTCCTGGGCAGGGACCCGATATTCATATCGAAAGCCCTCAACGCCTCATTGAGGGTGCCAAGAGCCAAGGCGGCTCTGGCGTAGGGATTTGCCCCCACGGCCACATTAAGGGCGATCTGCGCCACCTTGGCAGCCCCGAGCAGCCCGGCGAAGGTGATCAATTCCGGTCCTATTCTCTTGAGGGCCTTGAAAAAAAGATCGGCTGCCGAACGTAAGGATGCAAAAATTTCCCGGCCCTTATCCGTGTCGAGGGCATCCTGCATCTCCTTGAGTTTTTCGGTTGCCGCCTTTACGGCATCGGCGAACTGCTTTAAAAATGGCTCCCCGAGCTTTACCATCAAGTCCTGTATATACCGCGTCATGGAGAGCAGCTGCTTCCCGGCCGTGGTCATTGAGGACTCGTATGCCCCGTTGATGCTTGCGCCGGCGCGCAAGGCTTCATTCATGCGCGCCTGGGCCTTTTGATTTTCGGTGAGCTGGTTTGCGGTTATCCCGAGCGCCTTGGCTTCCCGCATATACGCCTGCTCGAAATTCGCCATGATCCCGAGGTTGTGTAAGAGTACAACCTGGCCCGTGGCAATGCCGGTCATCATCCTGTCGTAGGCCTCCGACGAGTTGACATTTGCCACAACGGCGGCGTTCTGCGCGACCCTGGCTAACTCGGTAGATTTGGACAAGTCGATGTTGGCCTGGATCATCCGGACAACGGCCTGGCGGGACGCCTCCATGGAAATTCCGGTCTTCTGGAGTCCCTCCGCCGCCCCCTTAAGCTCGGCTTTCGCATACCCGGCGGCGCGGCCTACGGTATCCATCACCACGCCCAGCGTCTCATACCTTGCGGCCATGGTGACGCTGTCTTTAATAAGATCGGCGAGCTTGATTCCGGCAAAGGCCTGCGCCGCCTTGGTTGCCAGGCCGGCAAAGGCGTCTTTCAGGTCGTTTGTTGCATTCTGGGTTTGCCGGGACGCCTTTTCAACGTCGCCAAGCTTATCGACTACCTTGTCGATGGAGCTGGAAAGCCCGCGATCGATTGCCGACAATATGATTTGGATTACGTTGTTTTCAGCCATTGACGCCCATCATTGCTAGTGCCCGCAGGAAAAATGCATAGCCGTATTCCCAGGTTATTGGACCGTGTCCGGCTCCGATGACGAGGCAGATTGCATCGGTGAGCGCTTCACCGCCTCGCTTATCGATTCTTTTATCGCCGCCATGATTACCCGGTCGATCCCCATTTGGCGGCACACTCCCAAAAAAGAGGAATTCACCTCCTCGAAGGCCTGCCACAGCTCCTCGATTTCTGACGGGTACATTTCAAGAAGAGTTTCTTCCGTAAGATCAGGGCAGCCGAGTTTTAATAAATCTTTCATCCGGTCGATTCCGGAGACGGTTTCGTCCCCGGAATTATTGACCAGATCCCAGATTGTGCGGACGGAAAGCTCGCGGACGGTGAAGGATCGGTTGCCGATCGGGATGGTTTTGGTTTTCTGCATATGGTGCTCCTTTTTTGAAAGTCTCCCAAGAGCAACGGCCTCGCCTTGCCGGAGTTGCGAGCTTTCATGGTCTGCCCAGGCTGGCCAATTTGGTCCAGCCCTGCTGGTTAGATGATTTCAAACGGCCAGGTCTTGCCCTCGGGGGTAATCATGGTGCCGACAAAGCCCAGCTCGGGGAAGCCGCCCTGGGCGAGCATGTCGAAATCGCCCTCGGCCCGGAGCTGGACCTTAAAGACCCGGAGCTTGATGTCGCTGCCGTCCACATAGTTCCTGCCGTCCAGATACAGGCCGACATTGATCACCGGCGAGGTGGCTCCGGTAATCTTGCTGCCGCTGGCCGCAGCCTTGTTTCCGGACAGATTCAGGACCTCGCCGTCTTTGATTGAACCGGTAGACAGCGCTCTTATCATTCCCATGCGCAGGTTGATCTCATAATCCGTCCCCAGCGTGTAGGTTGCGAGGCCATCCTCGTCCTTCACCTCGCAGGTCGTGAGATCGACCAGCTCGATCGGCACCCATTTATCGTGGATGGCGGTGACGGCGGCGGAATAGGCTCCCGCGTCCGCCTCCATGTCCTGGGCCCGGCCCATGAAGAAGGCGGCCAGGATCCGGGGATCGTAGCGGTTCAGTGACAACGAAACGGTGGAACTGGTGATCCGGGTATAGGAATCGCCGGTCTGGCCCAGGGTGTCGCGGCCGTTGAGCTTGTTTTCAAGCGTCTCGGTCTCCACCTTGGGGATCAGCTTGGTGGCGTTGCCGACCAGGTCGAAGCCGGTCGAGGCCCCGTCCGGAGTCAGAAAATCAAAGTACAGATCACCGCCTGCGATGATGCCTTGCTGTGCTGATTTCATGGTGTAATCTCCTTATCAATGACAGCCGGTATAACCTTCATGGTCAGCCGGGCCGTATATACGAGCATTGTCTGCTCTATTCCTTCCATTCGTATTTCCGGCACTTCTGCGGGCAGCGTGCCGCCCTCCCAGGGCCTCCAGCCGGTAAAGGCTGCGCGGACCGCATCGATGCAGGCCCCCGCGGCACCTTGCCCCTTATCCGCGCCGAGCACCGGGATCAGCAGGACCAGATCCCAGCCAAGCTCCCGCGTGACCATGGGCGAGGATACCACCGCCCGGTCATAGGCCAGAAACATGGCCGCCGAAGGGGGGCTCGACAGAACCTTTCCGGTGACTGTGCGCTCCACCGCCTTGAACAGGCCGAGGCCTTTCAACCTGGCCTTAATCTCACGAGCGATTTTGTCTATCATCACAGGCCCCTCATTTTTCTCCGGCTGAAGATCCGCTCGTTCCCGGAGACCAGCGCCCCATGGCTGACATTGTCCGCCTGGACCATGCGCGGGATGCCGATCGAGGCCTGGCCCTTCTGGACCAGCCGCAGGAAGTCCAGCGCCTGCTTGTGCCGCTGGCCGATCAGATCCGGCATCGGCACATGGGTGCGCCTGCTGTACAGGTTATAGACGGCCAGGTCCACCGTGTACATCCGGACCAGATCCGGCACCGGATCAAACGGCACGCTGTACAGATCCCGGCAATGGGCGTCGATTAAGGCCATGCCGTTGGCGATGGCCCGGTCCACGGCCGTTTCATCAACCGCCCCGGTCTGTTCATCATCGGTGAGGCTGATCAGCTCGGCCTCGGCCATCTGCTCCAGGATGTCTGCAAGCTCGGCATACATCACTGTTCATCCTCGCTTTCTTCGGAGCCTTTCTTCTCCTCCTTCTTGCCGCTGCCGGCATTCTGTTTGGAGCCTTTCTTCTCCTCCTCTTTGCCGATGCTGAGATTCAACATCGGCTCGGCCTGCAGCACCTTCAACTCCTCGGCGCTGAACCGGTCGTCGGGATAGTCGACCGGCCGCACCGGATGGGCAATGCCGCAACGCCTGAAGCCTGCCTGCCTGCTGGTAATCGTGATCATACTTTCACCTCTTTTTCAGTTGCCTGGGGAATGGCAAATTCCGGCCTCTTTCCCTTCCTTCTACCTTTTGTTTTCTGACTTCTGGCTTCTGCCTTCTGACCTATGCCAGCCAGGGCACTTCCAGCAGGCCGACACGGTTGAAGTTGATATTCGAGTCGCCGCCGTTGATCAGCTGGGCCTGGAGAATCTTCCTGGCCGCGCTGGCATTCGACGACCCGACGACCAGCAGATCCGGGGTGACGCCCAAGGGGCTGCCGTAGTCGCCCTTGAACGCGCTCATGGCGGCGTAGGCGGCCTCGAAGTTGTCCGCATCGAGCACGGCCCTGGAGCCGTAGGCCATCTGCCAGAAACCGAAGCCGACATTGCAGCGGGAATCCACACCGTAGATCAGATCCCCCTTCATAAAGACATTGCCGTCGGTCTCCTTGTCCAGGGCGACGAAGTTCGCACCCTTGCGGTCCTGAAAGATCAGCGGCTTCAGCGGCCTGCGGGTGTCGAGCAGGAACCACGGCGCACGAGCTCCCGGCTGGACGTTGCCGACCGAGGCAACACTGCCGTCCTCCTGGATCACCGGGTGGTCGGCATCAAAAAAATACTGTTTGTCGTAACATCTGGTGGTAAAGCCTGCGGCAAGCAGGGCAAAGACCAGCCGGTCCGGATGCTCGGCGGCATTCTGGCCCAGCATCTGCATCAGCGGAGTGTAGATGCCGTACTGATCGTCGTCGATCTTGTCGCTGTCCACGGCGACGGTGGACTCGAACTTCTTGTTCTTGATCGAGTAGTCATGCTGGCCGAGGTTGTTGATCTGCCGGTCTCCGATCCATTCCCGCATGCCGGGGATCTGGCCCAGCCAGCCGTAATCCTCCACGCTGGTCGAGGACGGAATCCTGGTGGCGATCTTCTGCCAAAAGGAAGGTGCTCCGGCAAAACCGTTCTGGAAGGCGGTCTTGAAGGCCCGGAAGAGAATTGCCAGGCTGTTGCTGTTGATTATCATGATATGCTCCCTGCTGGTTTATATGAAAGCCCCCCAGAGACGGCATCCTTGCCATACTGGAATGAGGCGCTGCATGGTTTGCTAAGGTCGGTCAGTCCGGTCCAGCTTTGCCGGCCTAACGGAAGTCGACCCAGACGCCCCGGGCGTCCACGTCGAAGACCTGGCCCGCCACCGATCGCGCCCCTGAGCCATTGGTTTTGGCCACGGTCTGGTCGTCGGCGATATAGCAGTCCTTGCCGATGTCGGCCCTGGTGACCAGGTCGCCTGCGGCCGAGTTGGCAAAACGGAAGATCCCCTTATCGATCTCCACCGTCTTGTCGCCAGCGGCCCCGCCCGCATTATCTACCGTGGCGGTTGCCCGGCCCGCGCCCAGGAGGCCTGCTGCGGCCTTTCCCGGCACGGCGTTGCCGCTGCCGTCGCGGGCGACCAGCGCGCCTGCGTAGATGATCACTGCCGCGGCCGCCGCCAGGCTCAACCGGCTGCCGTCTCGTTCGATGGTGTCGCGCTCTGCTGCCAATGCTGTCATTATGTGCTCCTCTGTTTCGTTGATATTGGGCCATCTCAGCTCAGAGCGGTCTTTGCATAGTCCTCTTCGCTGATCCCCAGGGCGGCGCAGACCTCCTTTTCCTGGGCATTTAAGGCCTTGCCCCCGGTCTCGACGGTCCGGCTGTCAAGCCCGGTGTCTCCGCAGATCGAAGGCGCTGCGGCGCAATAGGCGGCAAACTTCGCAAGGCCGCCTTCCTGTTTGCACTGCGCCTTGTGGTAATCGGCGGTGGCCGGGGTGATCTTGCCGTCTTTCAACGCCTGGCCGATGGCGGAGTTGATCGCAGTTTCCAACTGCCCGGCTTTCATTTCCGCCAGGGATTGCTCGGCATTGGCCGCCTTGGCAAGCGCCGCATCAAAGTCGGCCCGCGGTACGAACTTTTCCAGGCTCGGGTTCTCGGCCCGGTTGGCGGCCGTGGCCAGGTCGGTCTTCAGTCCGGTGACGGCGGCCACGGCCTCCGCCTCGGTTGCGTTCTCCGGCAGCCCCAGGGCCGCCAGCAATGCTTTCAACATAGATTCCTCCTTTGGGGATTGATCCCCCTGTTCGCTGTTGAGCGCCGGGAGCTTCAGGTTCGGCTGATTGGTAAGACCGACTGAAGTCAGGCCGACGATGGTGCGGTCCGCCTCCTGATAGAGGATGACCGGACTCAGATACCGGTAGCGTTTATCAGCCACCAGCCGGCTGCCGGTGCCGTTCCACTCGGCCCGGCCCCAGACCGCGCCGTCCCGCACCTGCAGCTCTTTAATCCAGCCCATGGCCGGGGCGGGCTCACCCTTGGGTCCCTTCAGCTCGGTGGCATGCTCGATGTCGATGGGCAGGTCGCGGGCAAGCACCGCAAAGTTTGCGATGATCGCCTCCGGACGGCTATTGTTCCAGGCCCTGCCGTCCCGGCCGACAACCGGCCCTGCGGGCAGCAGACAGACCCATTCCGGCAGACCGTTTTCCGCCTGTATGATTTCCATGGCGTTGATCGCCGTCGTGTTCTTCATCCCGCTTCCTCCGAACCATGTTTAAAACCCGTTTAATTTCCCCTGTACCGCCTCTTCGTCAGACGGTGCGGGTGTTGGGGCCTGCCGCCCGCCCGATCATGCACGGGCGGATTTCACGCCTTTTGCTCCGCAGCCGCCAACTCGGCCTCGATCAGCTCCATGATCCACCTGCGGTCGGGCTCGGCCAGCACCATCTCCTTCCCCCGGTTCACCGCCAGATAGGGCCGGGCCGGGATGGCGACTTTCCTGCCTCGGCCCGCCATGCCGCCGCGCTGGTGGATGGCCGCGTAAGGGATGGAGCCGGAGCTGCCGATGGCCACGCTGGTGCCGTCGGCCTGAAAATGAATGGAGCCTTCCAGGTCGCCGCGCTCCCGCAGGATCTTCTTGGTCCTCAGGTAGCGCCTGCCCCTGGCCGATAGCCCGCCGCTTTTTTTCAGGCCTTTGTGCCTGGCCAGGCCGATCAGCATGGTATCCTGGGCCAGCGGCTTCCAGGGGATGCCGTCGGGCGATTTTTCAGCCGCGAAATTCTCCAGCACCCGCCGCTCGTAGAGCGCGCCGATCCTGGTCATCACCGGCTTCAGATCGGAGACCCTGCTTTGAATCCGTTTCAGCATCGCTATGACCTCGCGGTCGTCGATGGTAATGAAGCTGGTTTGATCCGTGCCCACTTGCCGTAATCCTCACAATGCTGTAGAGTACATTGAGATCGTTGCCTTGCGGCGGCTGAAACACGGTGAATCTCCCGGCCGTAGGACACTTGCCAAAGTGGATCGCGTGAGAGTGTTGAGGGAGCCTCTCCGGCCGCCGTCATTGCAAGGCATCGTAGATCACCCTGCCGGTTCTTCGTTTTCTCTGCACATCCGCCATCGTCGTTTTCCTGAATGAAGTCACATAGAGCCGCTGTCCGGATGCGGTCGCCTTCAGCACCGCCAGGTACAGCACGTCCTCGCGGCGGACGAACACCTCCTGCAGGCCTTTTTCTTCCACGACCAGCTGCGGCCTGCCGATCACCTCCGGCAGCAGCCGGTAATCGCCCACGGTCAGTTCCGGATGTCCCTTGCTCCTTTTCGGCTGCAGCCCTTTGTTCTTGGCCAGACTGTCGGCCGACAGCCATGCCGTCTGCACCTCGGCGCCGATCGCGGCCCGGGCCCGGGCGTCGAGCACCGCCACCGGAAATTCCCCTTCGATCCTGCCGTCGATAAAGCGCGTAAACGCGGGCTCCTCGACAAAACGCCGCATCCACATGCTGGCGATATCGGGCGGCAGGCTGTCAAACTTGGCGGTCAGGGCCTTATACCCTTGTTCCTCGCCGGCAGCGCCGACGTTATACCGCCAGCCGTCATCGGCCAGGTTCTCCCAGCCCTCCGGCCTGGCGGTCCTGCCCTCCGGGGCATTTTTATACTCCTGCTCCGTTGCGGCCACGGCCCGGCAATGGCAGCGGAAGCCGTTGGGCGGGTAGTTGACCTGCCAGAAGGGATCGTCCATGGGCAGGACGATGCCGTTCATGGCCAGATGATTGGGGCGCGGATGGAGCAGGCCGTCCTTATGCACGTATTGCAGATACCTGACGCCCCCGTCCCGGAACTGCTGCCAGCGCCCGGCCTGGTAGGCGGTGGCGATGTTGGTCCGCCAGATCAGATCGCTGCGCCAGGCGGCCCCGCCGCCTTTAAGCTGCCAGCCGTAGCGCGCAACCAGAGGCCGGAACCGGTCCCGAAACTCGCGGATATCCATACCGCCGGCGATGGCCGTGTCGGTCATCTTGCGCAGCTCGGCCAGCAGGGAGGCGTTATAGGCCCCGGCGGATGTAAAGGCCTTGGCATGGGCGGCCCCGCTGAGATCGTCCCAGGCGCTGCTCTCCAGGGTCAGCTTGTCGCGGAAAAACCGCGCAGCCTCATAAAAGGGCAGCTTGAAGACCCTCTCGAACCGGTCGGCGTTCATCGTTTTGCCGCCTCCGTCCGCCCGGCCAGGTTGGCCAGCAGCTCGATCCTGGCCAGCGTTACCGCAAGGCCTTCGGGGTCGGTCTCGGCCAGCAGATCGATCAGCCGCTCCCGGAATTGCTCCAGGCTGTCCGCCTCACCGAGCAGGACCTCGGCCGCCAGGATCAGGGCCTCGGCCGGGTCTGCGGACTGCTCCTTCATCCGCTCAAAGAGAGATGATTCGATGCCGGCGTTCGGCTGCACGCGGTTCATGGCGGCTCCGTTTTTCGCGTCGGCTGCCGGCGCGGACGTCTGCTGCAGCAGATCCGCACCCGGGGCGGGGTCGGGCAGGCCGAGCTTGTCGCGGGCCACAGACTGTTCGACCTTCAGCCCGAGGGGCACCAGCTTCTCCAGGGCGGTGACCAGCACGGTCACGTCTTCATTTTCGACCGCCCGCAGGATCAGCTCAGGATAGGCCTGCTGCGGCCCGAAGTTCAGATCGATATAGGGGCGGACCAGGTCGCGGTTCAGGGTCTCGGAGAGCTGGGCCGCATCGTCGTCGCGGATGTCGTCCCGCACCTCGGATTGCGCCTTCTCGTTGCCCAGCTTGCCGGGCGTCCCCTGGGTGGTCGCCGTCTGTCCGAGGATGCCCCGGCTGACCTGGGCGTCGAGCCAGTCCGCCAGCCGCATATAGAGGGTGTCGCCGCCGGAGGTCTTGGCCGCCTCGACAAATTCGATCATCATCGACTCGGGGATCACCGCCGCAGCGTCGCTTCCCAGGTTGGCCACCGCCATCTTCAGGATGTCGATGTCCTCCTTGAGGGCCCCGCTTTTGTACTTGCCCAGCCTGAGCGGCATGCCGAAGACCTCGGCGAAGGCCAGCCAGCCCTTGATCGTGTAATTCTTGCAGAGGTACGACCAGGCCGCCACCCGCGCCACCCCGCCGCGGACCGGGATGCCGGTCTTCAGATGCGGCAGGTGGGTGATGAACTTGTACGGGGCAAGCTCGATGCCTGCGGCCGGATCCGCCGCGTCGAGCAGCCGGAGATTCTGCCGGGACTCCCGGTCAAACACGAAGAACCTGGGGTCCCGCCATCTGTAGGCGGCGGGTTCCCATTTCGCGCCGCGATCCCAGATGATCTCGCAGGCGGAATAGCCTTTGCCCAGGGCGTCCAGCAGATCCTTCAAGAGTCCCCGGAAGCCGGTCTTTTTGATTAAGGCCCGGATCTCGTCGGCAAGCCGGATATCCTTTTCCTCATCGCTTGCCGCCTCGACGGTTGCGGGCAGCGAAGTCACTGCCAGCCGCCGTTTGCCGATCTCGCAGCGGTAGTGGAGATCGCGCTCCTCCATCTCTTCGGCAAGGGTCAGATAGCCGCCCGCATCGCCTTCGGCAGCACCCTGCAGCAGGGCTGCCAGCCGGTACGGGGTCAGCCCCGCCGTCACCACATCGTCCCAGACCGTGCGGATGCCGGACAGCGTAGGCGCGGCCAGCTCCTTGCTCAGCAGCTGGCTTTTGACAGGATTGCCCCGGTGATCATAGAGAAGCGTCATCACCATGCCCCATGGATTGCGCCGAACCCGGCGGTCGTCCTGATTGTGCGGAATGATCCGCCGTCCTTTTTGCCGACCGGGTGATAGGCGTATTCCGCCCCGCCTTCCCGGCCGGTTGCAAACCAGGCCATGGCCCCGGACACGCCGGCGTCGCCATGCCGTTTCTTGTGGTCCTTGCCGGTTGTGCGCAGCTCGGGCAGCTTGGCCACACCCTTGATGATCTTGAAGGCCCGATGGTCCTCGATAATGTCGGCGTCCAGAGGCAGCAGGATCGACTTGTCCTCGAAGGCCGCCTTGTAGCGGGGCATATTCTCCCGGTACCAGGACTCGGTGAGCATGACCTCGCTGATCCGCGTCTCGCCGTATTTCTGGGCCGCCACCTCGGCCAGGTACTGGCCGTTGCCCCGGGCGTCGAAAGCCCCGTGGCTGAATCGCGGCAATCGGTCGATGATATAAAAAACAATCTGCTTCTGCTGCTCAAAGGGGATGTTCCGGATTTCCAGGACAAAGGGTGCCTTGAAGCTTGCGTTCTGCTGCTCCTGGAGCGGGGTGAGCACGGTCAGGTCGCCGGTTCGTCCGAAGTCCTCTCCTAAAAAGCTCTGCCGGTCCGGGTTGAGCCTTGCGAGCAGGGATTCGAGATGGTCCTCGCACCAGGCCAGGGTCTCGGCGATCCTGGTTTGCTCCGGTAAGAATTTAAAGGCATCCTTCTTTTCAAAACGCAGGACCGGCAGCTCGTCGCTCATGCACTGCTCGATCAGCTGCCTGGTCAGGAAGGTCCCCGAGCCCTGGGTCGGGATGCAGAACAGCTCCTCATCGGCGGCATCGCCGTAGAAGTCGACCAGCTCCTGGCGCCAGGCGGCCTCGGCTTCGGGCGACCACTGCCGGTGCAGGGTTAAACAGATCCGTTGATACAGGCCCTGCTCCAGGGCATCGTCCAGGGTCGCCCGGTGCAGGCTGTAGGGCTTGCGCCCGGCCCGGACTTCCTTGATCAGCTGGTTGAAGGGATTCTCGTCGCCGTCATGGGTCGAGATGATCCGCACCTGGCCGCCCCACATCAGAAGCGCCAGGGCGGCCTTTAAAAGCTCCTTTAAATTGTCGTGAAAGGCGGCCTCGTCGATCACCACCCGGCCCTGCTTGCCGCGCAGGTTGGACGGCGTCGAGGCCAGCGCCACGATCCGGCGGCCGGAGGCGAACCTGATCCGGAAGGTCAGAATATCCCGGTCTTCGTCCTGCATGGCCTCTTCTTCCACCTCTCCGGCTGCCAGGTTGTATTGCTTGGCCCAGAAGGCGCAGTCTTTGATGAACTCCTCGGCCATGTCCTTGTTGTAGCCGATATACCAGACGTCATCGCCGGACTCGGAGGCGGCGTAGAGGGTATCGTCGGCGGCCTCGCCCCAGGACAGGCCGATGCGCCTGCTCTTCTCGATGATCTTGACCTGGGACTGATCGGCGGCCCAGGCCTGCTGGTAGGGGAGAAGGACAAAGGGAGTGACGGCCATGGACGGCCTAATGCCGCGGGAGCCAGGGATGGCGGGAGCGGTGCTCATGCGCTTATCCCCAGGATCTGGCTTCTGATCGCATTCACGGTCTCATCGGTAAGCCCCGCCTTTTTCACCTCGCGGACCACATCATCCGCCACCCGCTGCGCCTTCTCCATCTTGTCCCAGCGCTCAAGCAGCGCGCCGACCTTGGACAGGGTGTCCATCATCGGGGCGGTCCGCTCGCTGGCATGCTGGTTCTCAAGATAGGCGAGCTGATCCTCAAAGAGGTCCCGGAGGCGCTGGATATTGCCGCGCTTCTGGCTCCTGGCCCGGTCCCACTCGTCCATGGTCTGGCCGGGGACCTGCGATTCCGCCTTCCATCGGGCAAGCGAGGTCACCGAGACGCCCAGCTGGCCGGCAATGGCCGACAGGCTGTGGCCGTCGGCATAGAGCCGCCGGGCCTGGGGGGCGAGGACAGCCTTGTCGCCTTTAGTCGCCAAGGGCTTCCTCCAGATCCGCGATATTTGCAGCAGCGGCCAGCAGTTCGGCCTGGGTGACAACCAGCTCGTCCATGACGCCCGCGGCCTCGGCGACATGCATCTTCTCCACATCCACCAGTGCGGGGTTGATCATGGGAGAGATGGTCCGGCAGAGGATTTTCGCCTTCATCCGCAGGCTGCTCTGCCTCTCGATCAGCTCCATCCGCCTGACCTTCATCATGGCAATGTTCTCGTTCATTGTTCCTGTCCTTTGGGTTTGACGGACGCACTGTTGCGGCTGAAGTCGATGCGGTCGACCAGCCGGGTTATCGCCTGGGTGTTCAGGTGGACGATGGTGGCCAGTTCTCCGGAGAGCTTTTCGTAATTCCTGACCAAGTAGACGTTGTTGTCGTATTTCGATTCAAAGGAGGTGAAATGCTTCTCGGAGAGCGTCACCATCGCCTCGAATTTTTTGTTGTCTTCCGCCCGGTCGGCCCTGATCACGGCCTCCAATCTTCCCAAGGAGGCGGCGAGCTTCAGTATGGCCAGCAGAAACAGGCCCGGCAGGAAAAGAACGATAAAGACGATCACGGTCCCGGCCTGCCAGCTGTTCATAGCCGTGAACAGCGTCGAGATGGCGGTAATTGTCGATGACTCCATTATTTCCTCTCCTTGCGTTCATGCTCTTCGGCGCAATCAATGCAGTACCTGCAGCCGGGAACGGCCAGGCGCCTGGCCTCGGGTATCGCCTCGCCGCAGTCCAGGCAATGCGTCCGCGACTCGCCCTGCGGCCTGCGGCTCCTGTGGGCATCCAGGGCCTGCCTGCGATAGCGGGCGTCCAGCTCCTGGGCCCGGTCGAACTGATCCGCCACTATGCGCAGGCTGTGCCGCCCGCAGGCGTGATGGAGATATTGAATGCGCTGCCGATTGGTCCCATGTTTCTCACCCTGTGTATGATGCGCTCAAACCTCCGCAACCGGGAACGGGGTGGTAAGACCCGTCCCCGGTTTGAAAGGAGCGTTGTTCGATTCGAGTGAGTTATAAGGGGTTTTAATGCGGGGGCGTAGATGCAGGGGTGCAGTAGATATGGGCCGGAAGGGAGGGGAGCAGGGAGGTGTTATGCCGCTCCAGAAGAAAACAAGGCGCATGGGTAAAAATCGCGATATCTTATTCGTGTTATCTGATTTTTGCGCTATACTGGAATATCTTCACCATAAGGAACGACATTGGTACTGATCATTGGGAATAGTGTTATTTTTTCGCACAATATTCGGATTGGAATGTTTTACGCATGGAGCAACACAGTGGCAATCTATGACTTATTTTCAAAACGCCAGAAGAAATTGCGGGGCGATGTCCCAGATGTGTACGTCTATGATAGCCTGCCCCAAGAGCTTAAGACCCAAATAATCCATATCTGGTTTGATACATTAGGAAATGGTCAACAATACTACGAAGGACAAGTAAGGAATACATATGCATTGATAGTCAATACCCTTTGCAGGGAATATGGTCTTTTTAAATTGCCAGGCGCCTCGGATTACGGTGATAGAAATCACATTGAAGAGTTGGCAAATTTTTTTCTTGGCGAACCGAACATTGAACGTGCTCTAGATGTAGTCGAGCTTTCCTTTAAAAGCATTGATTTTTACACAAGAGACTGGGAGTATTTATCTCGTCGAGATGCTAATCAGATAGCCGATACAGCCTTTGAAGATTTGAATGAGAGATTCAAGGAGCATGGTATTGGTTATCAATTCAGTGATGGTGAGATTATTCGCATTGACTCTGAACTGGTTCATTCGGAAGTCGTAAAACCTGCATTGCGCCTACTAAATCAAAAGCAGTATGCAGGCGCGCAGCAAGAGTTCCTAAAAGCTCATGAGCATTACCGGCATGGAAATGCGAAGGAAGCGCTCAACGAGTGTTTGAAGTCATTCGAAAGCTTGATGAAGGCAATTTGCGACAAACGAGGATGGGTGAACAGTGGCAATGCTACTGCTAAGTACCTAATTCAAGCCTGCCTAGATAACGGACTTATTCCCTTGTTTTGGCAACAAAACTTCACTTCGTTGCGCAGTTTGCTGGAAAGTAGCATTCCTACTGGACGAAACAAGTTGGGAGGGCATGGGCAAGGTACCACGACAATCACAGTTCCGGACCACCTGGTTGCTTACATGATTCACATGACTGCCTCAGCTCTTGTTTTCCTTGGTGAAGCTGAAGCTGAGTTGCCTTGAAGAGGCATAACAAGAGGTCCCTTGTGGTGCCAAAAAGCAGCGCAGCACTTTAACATTTAGCTAAGGAGTTAGGATGATAACTGATCCGAAAATATCAGCTGCTTTGATATCTGCTGCAGTTTCCATTTTGACGGTAATACTGTCATTTCTTCTTAAAGCTTGGTTTGAAAGAAATTTCCTTATCTTCAAGCTGGATGCAGAGCATCGTTATGATCAGAAAAAAAAGATCAAAGAGGTCATAGCCAAGAACAAAACTTCCTTGCTGGATGCAGCCGAGAGTCTTAATCACCGATTCTGGAACTTCTCTGTTAACTATGGCAAGGAGTGGCATACAGATAACGATTTCTCTGACTTATCCCGCCATTATTATCTGGCATCATTTGCATATCGCATTTTATCGTTTTTTTCCTGGGTCCGCCGGATAGAAACGCAAATGGTTTTCTTGGATACAACTGTTGCCTCCTCGGCAGACATTAACTTTATGAAGTTCTTGCGTGTTCTTAGCCAAGTGATGTGTGACACTATGTTGTTTAAGGGCTTGGATTACGATGATTTCCATGCGACTGATCATTTCTTCAAAAATGATTTCAACCATATGTGCGAATCTTTTTGGAAAGACGAGTCCGTACCATCCTATGCTGATTTCAAAGAGACTTCAGGTGAAGACCTTACTCAAGTGCAGCCCATGCTCGCCATGCTATCAGGAATAGGGCCACATGAAAAAAGGCTGCGTTGGGACCGATTGCAGGCATTGCATTATCTGTTGCTTATGTTTCTGAATTCATATGGTTATGATTTTCAATACACAAGTCCGGAAAAAATCAAAAAACTTGTATCTCGTTCTCCCCGGCCCAACAAAACTATTTCAAATTTGCGTGACATGCTAGGAGAGATGTTCTTGGCAACACACAAAGAAGTGAAGAAGGTACTTGATGCGTTATAACCTTGCCGTCCACCGGGCCAGCAAAAAAACGCCGACGGTGACTATCGTGTTGAGCTGCGTGACAAAGAGGAATGAGGATATTTTATGGAAGACAAGAAGATAGTTCAAGAATATGTCAATAACTTTAGAAGACATTTAGCCTCACACTTGAGGCCCGGCATTGGTTTGTCGTGCAAAATTTTCCCGGCTAAGGCTGAGGGCGCTGTTTTGGAATTCACTATTGGCCCGAGCATAAGCAATGACGATTGCTTTGAAATACCTAAAGATACTGTAAATTCTATTCTTCAGGATGTCCCACAGCGATTGATCGGAGGTAATATAGGCGGAGTCAAGTTCGGTGGCACAAACGTAAGCATGGAACCTAATCGCATCGTGTTGATCAAAGGAGAAGATGACCCTCAATTGTGGAACGATCAGGGTGCAAGAGATGACATCGAAAGAATCATCGGAACTCAAATGAGGGCACAGAAATGAAAGTGGGCCCTGTTGATGGAAGCGTCCAAGAGGTACGAGATCTTTTCGAAAATCACGGGCTAGATCTTGAAAGCTACATAGAAAAGCCACTATCGCCTTTAAAGACTAGGTTTCTTATCATCCCAGTTGCCGTTTTCTTGTTTATTCTCTTCGTATTGGCTCTAATCCCTGCTAGTTCCCCCGAATGGCAATCTAGATTTCTCTATATTTTCAGTTTTGGCAGTGGAACCTGGATCTGTGCCAGTACGCAACTGCGGTTCAAAAATGGTATCGCAACATTCTGTGTAGCTATGGGTCTCGTCCTCACTATTCTTCTTGCAGCGGGGGTGATGTCGCCGATGGAGGCGGCTGAAGCAATTAAGAGCTTAAAAGGGAAATAAAAGTCACCCGTTCTCAATCGAAATGTCCACCACGAAGATAGGGCCATAACGTGCTCATGGGCTGATATTTCTCATAAGAGGTAAAAAGGGAACATCAATAAGAAAATAAAAATCGTTCAATTAGGCCACGTAAATAATTTTGTGTAAACGGTGATCAGCAACTAAGCTAAACATTATTGCAAGTCCAGAACTCCTATTTCTCTTAAGCTGCTACCCCAAACTGTCAAATATCTAAAAAACTCCCCTTAAAACAGCTTCAGCTGCCGATCATCCTCGGGCGGTTTGCCAAGGATATCCCAAACCCGCCGCTGGCCCAGGCCCACGAGCCGGGCAATTTCCGGCACCTTTATGCCGCTTTCATAGAGCTCGACGATCCGGCGGTCGCGGGCGGCTCGCCAGAGTGCGTCCAGGTTGTGGCAGAAGACATAGGTCCCCCGGAAGCGCTGGGCGATCGCCATGGTGATCTCAACGCCCATGCCCGGTACATAGCCATCGATGATCAGGGCCATCTCGGCCAGATCGCCGGGCAGCTCACCCGCTTCCGGGACCAGATCGGGAGGCAGATTTTGAGGCCGTTCAATCAAGGTCCACATCCTCCCGGAGTGCCCATTGCTTCAGGGATGCAATTATTATGTCCAGTTGCCGGCTATTGCACCAGAGCAGATTGTTCATCCCGCTCAGCCGTTTGACATAGGCCTGCAGGGCCTTGTCCGATCGGTTGCGGACCGCCCCGGCTTGGCCCAGGGTGATCCAGATGGCCACAACCTTGCGCATCCGGGCGTCTTTATACTTGGGGCTGGCCGATTTCTTCTGCGCTCGTCTTTCCTTCCAGCCCTTGGCCTTGAAGGTGTTGAGCAGGACCGTGGCCTGCCGGTCCGTAAGACCTGCAGCAGATGGGACGTTGAAATGCATGGAGAGGATGTCCCGGTAGGCGTCGTCTGAAAGCCCGAGTTCCTTCTTGGCGATATGGATCTTGGCCAGTGCGGCCCTTGATGGCGCCATGCTTATACCTCCTCGCTGTGATCAGCCAGTTGCCATGCGTCGGCGGTCATCAGCTCTTCAAAACAATCCGGGCACAGACTGTCATCCGGGCTGATTGCCTTGCCGCATCCGGCGCAGATGGCGTTTATTTCAGCCGGTTTTTCTTCCATTGCGCCATCTCCTCCTCGCTTGGTTGTGTATCGCGCAGGCCCTGGATATACTGATCAAGCGGATTGCTGACAGGTTGAGGATCGTTAGCGGCACAGGTCCGCCTGCCCCTTGCCGCGCCCTTTTCCGCCAGGGCGTCCTCCTGATCGGCCAGCTGCCAGGCGACCTGCCGGAGGTAATTGTGGTTCTTCAGGGGCAGGGCGAGACCGACCCGGCGTTCGACCATCCGGTCCATGGCCTGCGCCCAGAGCCGGGGCGGGCAATTCCGGTCGACCTTGCCCTGGACATTGACATGGCCCTTCTTAACAAGAACTTTTATCTCTTCAACCAGCCGTAGGGCTTTCTTCCAGGAGAGCCCGGTCTTCTGCGGCCGGAAGAGTGCCACATAGCTTAGTATAGCTTTCGGCAGAGGTACCGGCAGCCCCGCGATCAGCGCCAGGGTTTCCCGGCACAACGCATCGTTAATCCAGGTTTCGGCCGACGCAATTGCGCCGCAGGCGGGGCAGGTCAGCTTCATTTTTGCCCTCTTGCTGGTAGTTTTCCTCTTTTTAGGTCCGTGACAACTTCAACGGTTGAGAACCGAAAACCGCATCTTTTACACTTTCTTCTCCTACGCCAACCTGATCTGTAAGACCTACTGTTTATGATTTCTGACTTAGGGTTATTACAGGCTGGGCATATCAACATATGGACGTCTCCATTTATTTAATACAACATCTTGTGCTATACCAATTTATGTTTATTGTCTCAGGAAGTTTGCAGAGGGAAGATTTATCAATCTCCATAAGAGGAATTCATATGGCAAAATCTCCACATACCTCTAAGCCAGTGGCTACCAAAGCATCCAAGCTCCTGAGAAATCCAAAGACTCCGAAAATCGTACAATCTGTGGCTGGGTCCGATCTTCGCCAGACGGCTCACAAGAAGAAAAGGTAGTAGCTTGACAACCAGCCAGAGAAGTAAAGTCTTCTTGAACAGCAATAAAATTACGAATCTGCTCCCCCTGCATATTTAACCTGCTGTTTATCTAGTCTTAATTTTTCTGGCTGGCATCTTCAGGCCGACGGAACCACCCGCCGGCGACCCCGGACAGGCCGGGGTTTCGCCTTTAATTTTCCAATTTGCAGACCACCCGCAGTCCTCTGTGATCCCTGACGGTGCCGTCAAAGTAGCCGCACCGCTGCCAGGGTTTTATCCCCTGGAGCTTAAGGGCGCAGACGCCGTTCACCGGGCATTCGGCCACGATCTCGGTCACCCGTTTTATCGCCTTTCGCTGCCGCATAATCACACCCCCGCGATATCCAGCGGGATCTGCTTCCACTGGTCGGTGTCGCCGATCCGCTCGTGCACCCGCAGATAGACCCGGCTTTCAAGGACGTTTAAACTGTCGTTAATGGCCTCCATGGCCTTCTTCCAGCGCGGGTCGTCGATATTGAATTTGCGCAGGCTCATGATCCGCTTGACGTTGACCTGGCCGAGCTTGTCCACCTGGAAGGCGTCGTTGATCAGCATCTTCAGCTCCGGCCTGCTGTCGCCCGACCACTCCTGCAGGCAGTCGTCCACCAGCAATTTGGCCACCTGCAGCCGCTCGTCGAAGACATAGGTCTCGGATACCGCCCGGCTGACCTTGTAGCGGCCATCGAAACTGAGCAGGGTGATGTTGCCTTTGGTGCCGCCCAGTTCCTTTTGATACTGCTCGGCCGACAGATCGACAAACGACTGGATGTCTCCGAAGGCCGCGGCCTTGAAGACGGACAGGACCCCGGCTGTCTCCCTGGCCATCTTCACGATCTCAAGGACCAGGCCGTCGCGCATCTTGTCGATCTCCTTGACCATCGATACCGGCACCAGCCGACCCTGCGGATCCTGCATGTAGCCTGTCGGGATTTCATCCATGGTCCACCTCCGCACCTGCCTTCTTCTCCAGATAGCGGTAGGCCTTGCAGGCCAGATCCTGCGCCGCCAGGGCGAACATCTGTATCTGGCCGTCGGAGAGATCGGCACACGGTGCATCGGTATCGAGTGCGCATAATTCATCGAACAGCAACCCCTGGAAGCCTGCCAGGCTGTCCACGGCATCCTGTTTATAGCTGTACAGGATTCTCTCGCTGATCGAACGATCATTGATTGTATTCAGGGCATTGCAGCGCAGTTGGGAAAGCATGTCTTCAATGACCTGCTTGCTCTCCCGGTTGAGGCGCTCCGCCGAGACCGTCTCCTCGATAATCTCTATTCCTTTGATGATCGATTGCAGGGTGTTCTGCTGCTGTTCCAGCTGTAATGCGGATGAATTCATATCGTCCTCCTTAATGGTGGTTTGCCGGGGTTCTCGGTATCGTCACCCGGCGGTAATTATCTGAACGTGCATCTCCGGCAGGCCATATACAGCCGGATGGTTGCGGGGTTTCCGGGCATCCTGATGGTCTGCGCCCGCTTGAAATTGTCGATGCATCGGGACGGCTCGATCTGACCCAGGACCGGGCAATTCACCTTGCCGTCGGCCCCGTAGATGGCCATGACCTTCTGCTCGATCCTCTCCGTGCTGGCCTGGTATTTATTGCGCAGGACCAGGGACAGGGTGGCGGCAGAAATATCGAGCTCGCGGATCACGACCTGCGAGCCCTTTTGATCGACATGCTTTTGCAGTATTCCCAGCCAGTCAGTCATCGGTTTTCTCCTTTATCACAGGCCGCGCAGGCCCCGGATCCTTGATCAGCAGATAGACCTTCCGGCGGCCGTCCTTGCCGATCGCCCGTATGTAGCCATCCCGCTCCAGCAGCTTGGTGTAATCCTCGGCGCTGGCTATGCTTGCGGATGCCAGCCTGCGGATCTCCAGGCGGGTGCAGCGTCTTCTTGCCCGGATCAGCTTCCAGATCCGATCGCGCACGGTGAGCCGTTTCGGTTTCGGCCGGGCGAGTTCGACCAGGGGCCTGGCGATGATTTTCCAGGTCGGGTTGCGGCGGTCCCGGCCGAACTCGCCCAACCGGGCCGGGATCCTGTTGTCTTCCGTTTCTTCCAGGCAGCCTTCCCGGACCAGCCGGTCCATCACCCGGAGCACCGGCTTGCGCGGCCGCTCCGCGCCTGCTATGACCTGGGCCAGGGTGACCGTTTTTTTCTGCCAAGCCTGCAGGAATTGGATTACGGGTTCCAGTACCGTCATGGTGTCACCTTTCGCTGTAGGCTTTGAGATGGACGGCGGCAACCTCGTCCAGCTTGTTGCGCTTGGCCAGTTGTTCCGCCCGGGAAAACCAGGTGGTTGTGGTCCGCAGCTTTCCCTGCCCGGTCTGGACGATATACTGGATCGCGCAGTCGGAAAGTTTGACGGTGCAGATCGATTCCGCCAGTTCGCGGATCTCGACCACGTCGAAGAGCTCGAAGCGGATGATGGCCGTGAAGCGGTCGTAAAGATGCCGGAAACGCCGGAGATTCTTCTCCGAGTGCTCCATGCCTATCATGATGATCGGCGTGTTGGTCATGTCGTTGATGTCGCGCAGGACCTCGACGGCCCCGCCGCGGACCAGGTAGTCGACCTCGTCGATGATGATGGGGCGGGGCCGCTCGATAAGCTGCTCGATGATCTGGTTGAAGAGATCGTCGGCCCTGAAGCTGCCCGCCACGCCCAGCTCGGAGACGATGTTGGCAAGCAGACTGCGCCGGGAGCTGATATCCTTGGCCCGGACATAGGGAATGTCGTTCTGCCCCGCATACCACTGCCCGACGTCGGTCTTGCCGGTGCCGGGCGGGCCGAAGGCCAGCATGTTGCCGATGCGGCCCTTGATGGGTGTCTGCACCACCTCGACGCCATGGACAAAGCGGCGCACGTTTTTGGTGATTGCAAAAGTCTCTTTCATTGCGTAAAATCCTCCTTGTATGATTGATGTTTTTTTGAACCGGCCTGATGCTCGCTACATCAGGCCGTTTTTATTTACATTCCGTTTTGATTTGCCTCCGCCAGCCCCGCCTTTTCCCTGAGATCGCCTTCCAGCTTCATGTACATCATCCCCGAGTTGGTGGTGTAGTACTCCGTCAGCCAGTCGTATTCTCTGCGGCTTAAGGGCCGGTTTTCCTTTTTGATTCGGGTGCGGATCTGGTCGTAGATATCCGAGTCGGAGCGCAGGACTACAATCTTCTCCTCGCGTTTCATTATCCTGCTGTTATTCTCCAGGATCTCAGATCCGACACTGGTAAGCATCCCGTCGAACTGACGATTGCCCCTGCCAAGCTCCGCCATGGCCTCCGCGGCCCGGCCAGCCTCTTCCAGGGCTGGGGTGGTGTACGGTTTTCGGGGCTTGGGCAGATCGATGATGGCGGCGGTCTTTTCCTCGCGGGAGGCCAGGATTTCTTCGTGCACCATATCCAGGGCCTGTTTCTTGACGATCCGGTTCAGCTCCTTTTGCGCATCTTTGAGCAGCTTTTTCTGGGTGTTGCGGAGTTTTGCCGCGGTCTCGGCCCGATCGATGCCTGTGCGCCGCGGGTTCTGGGCCACACAGAGGAAGGCGTTGGTGTCGGCGTCAAAGATATAGATGGTTCCCAGGTCGAGGGTATCGATCCGCACCCGCACAGTGGTGCCGACTTCCGGCAGCATGTCGCTGATATAGGTGATATTGTCTACGGAGACCCCGGTCTTGGCCACTGTCCGGACGCCGCCGCCTGGGGCTGCAGCCAGCAGGATGTCCAGGGCGCGCTCGTTGCCGATGCCACGAACCGCCTCCTGCCAGGCGCGGGCTACTTCCGCAGGCGTCCGGCCGTTTAATTTCCTGTGCTTATTCTGGTGGTAGATGGCATTGCACCAGCGGTCGCAGTAGGCCTGCAGCTCTTCTGCCGTCATGTTGATCTCAACCATTTGGTCTTTGCCCATTATCCGGGATGCGAAGCTGCGGCGGGCCTCGATGTCCTTGCGTTCTGCCACCGAATGGCCGATATAGCCCGGCATAAGCTCCTGAAAGGAATGGGCGAAGGTCTTGAAGGCCCGCTCGATATGCGGCTTGGCCTCCGGAGTGAAGGGCGGACAGAGGATCTGCTCTATCTGCAAGGCCTCGAAGACCTGGACGATATGGCGAGAGACATAGTCGGCACCGTTGTCGGTTTTGGCGGTCTCAGGCACGCCCCAGTCGAGCAGGGCCCGGCGGATCAGCGCCGCCACGGCGGTTGATCGAGATGTTTTTGAGACATGCAGCTTCAGGCGTCGGCTGTAGACATCGATCACCCCGATCAGGGTATAGCGGCCATCGGCCAGCATCACGTCGGCAGGCGTGGAGTCGAATTCCCAGACCTGGTTGAGGCGCAGGACCTGCTCCGAGGCGTCGCCGATTGCAAATTGCCGCTGGTTGCGCCACTTGTCGGGGCTGGTGGTGAAGAGAAGCAGGCTGGCGTTCTCGCTCTTCCAGCGGTTAGTGAAACGGCGGATCGAGCTTGCGCCGGGCAGATCGGCAAAACGGGCCTCCATGGCCATCTGCAGGGTGGAGAATTTGGCATTCGGATGCGCTTTCAGCATGCCGATGATGAAATCTTTATGGCTGGAGGTGAGCTGGCTGGTTCCCTTTTTCGGGTTGCGGTAGTCCGGGGCAAGGCCTGCAAGGCCATCCTGCTTGAGGGCGGCCTGCCAGCGGCAGAGGCTGGACCAGGACACCTGGTCGACATGCTTTTTGATATGGTCGGCGATCCGGATCTCGCCGCTGTTGTAGAGGTCGCAAAACCGGGCGGTGCCTTTTTTGATGTTGGTGGCTGCGGAAGCGGCAAGAAAGCCTTCCCAGGCCCGCAGGACATCCCGCCGGGCGTAGGCGATTTCCTGCCTGGCGGGCGGGATCTCGCCGAAGGCGGCAAGGTTGGCCTCTGCTGCGATTCGTTCTTTTTCGCTGGTCTCAGCCCGGCTTTGGGCGGCGGTATTGCCAGCCTCGGCCCCGGCCATGCCTGCAGGGGTGGAGACGATGACGGACGTTGCCCTTGAGCGGGCCAGTCGGAGGCGGATATCCTCGGGTAGAAAGGAGATGGGAAAACGCTTTTCCAGGCCACCTTTACCAGTTACGAAAGTATGGCGCCAGTTGTCGTGTGATGCCTTGCGGCATGCCGACCTCCTGCTGATCCCCAGGGCCTCTCCGATTTCCAGAATGCCTACCGATTTCATCGACTCAGCCTCTTAGGTGGGTATGATCTTCCATGAGTTCCTTGAAGCCTTCCAAGAGTTGGGCGGCGCTGGGAAATTTCGCATGGACCGTCCAGGTTTCGCCGTGGTGCCACTGCTCGATCAGCGTGTGCTTGGGATCCATCCGGAAGATTTTGAAGCCTGCCTTCTGCAGCTTTTCGCGATCAGCAAGCTCCATCTGGCAACACTGGGTGTCCAGGGTGCCGGGTATGGCCTCGGCCACAACCTCGATCAGGCCCTGCAGGGCGCGGTAGACTGTCTTGCGGGAGGTGTAACGCCAGTTGCGCTGCTTCTCGATCCTTATCTGCTCGAAGAACTGCTCGAAGGCCTGGGTGAAGGCCTCGGACTGGAAATCGGTGAGGTTGGTCCTGGTCTCGCCGACCTTTTGATCGATCTCGACCTCAACCTGGTTGCCTTTATAGGAAAGGACGGCCTTTTTAATGGTCTTGGCGGTGATTTTCGCCTTGGATTGGGAGGCAATATCCAGGAGGCTTTTCCAGACCTGGACCTGCTCCGCCGGTTCGAGTTTGGCGAGTTCTCGGGCTTGGGCTTCATTGGCGGGGAGAAAAAAAACTTTTTCCTGAATGGCATCGTCATCATTTTTGACCGCAATTGCGGTCAAATTTTCGATAACTCTGGATGCAGCTATATATTGGTTTGCCGTATTTTTGTGAATATCCCACAGTTCTTGGCAATACCGTTCAAAGGTTTTGAATTTTTCACGATAAAGCCGCCGTTCCCGGATTTCGGCCAGAGCTGCCCCTACTGCGATAAATCCCTTGAAATTCCGTTCGATAATCCCTTCAAGTTCGCTTAGACGTTTACATTCAAGCGTAGTCAACGGGCGATCTTCAATGAGTTCCGGTACTTGAGCTGTCATTGTTTCATCTCCATATCTTCAAGGTATTTCAGGCGCTTGCGCTTTTCTGCGCGGGCTTTGCGCTCTTGCTCGTCATATTTCTGGATCTCGGCCCGAAGGGCCTCTGGGCCAGGCATGGCAAACATCCCACCGCATTCGGCCAGGACGCGGATCGGCTCCAGGTCGCCGGTGGCCTTACAGAAAGCCGGAAGGTATTCGGCGGGGATTCGGTGGTGTTCTTTGGACTCGGCAGTCCAGGTGTCGATGGTTGTCTTGCTGACCTCGCAGCCAAGCAGATGGCTCATCTCGCCTGCAATCTGATGGCGGGAGAGGGTGCAATTTTTAATGGCTGAAAACAGGGCCTGGCGCAGAGTCTCGGCTATGTTCAGCTCACCGACGGCGGGGGGCTGGGGCTCAACCTTTTGGACGCGTTGCAGGACATCTAAAAGGCTCATCTGCCGTCCGTCTATTTTGGTTTTGCGTTTAGACATTGCGCCTGATAATCTATGTTGGTATGCTAAGTTATCTCATTGGAGATAACGCTGCTGGAGCTTTTTGGCAGCCCGGATTGCCTGTGTCACGATGGCCCGATCGATCAAGTTTCGCAGGATTGTGTCCGATTGCGGCCCCCAGCACTGTTCGTGTGTGAGGCCGAATAACGTGGCCACAGCCGTCTCGATGGCGAAATTTGTAAATCGCCCTGAATTGCTGCGGGTGGACCGTTTGATAATCTTCTGGACGTTGTGATAGCCGTACCCGGTGCGATCGGCTATCTCCTTGATTGTCAGCCCTCGAAGTCTGATGAGCTTTTGCAGGTTGTTCATAATCGTATTGTTCCGGCTCTGTTTTCTCAGGGGTGGTCTAGATAAGATTCCATTATAGACTTATAACTAACATACATTAGCAGTGTCAATAGAAAAACAAACAAACGTTAGTATAGCTTCACGCTTGGTCTCGCTGATAGATCTCCATACAAATGGAAACCTAAAGAGGTTTGCTGAAATAGCGGGGATTAATCCGGTGACGCTTTTGAATTACTCAAAGGGAAGGCTTCCTAAAGCTGATGCCCTGGCTAACATATGTGAGTCTTTTGGGGTCAATATCAATTGGCTGCTTACAGGTAAGGGAACCCAATACATTCAGGCAAACGATTCAAAATCCCTTCATGCGGACTTGGCTCCAGAGCTTTCTGACTTTTTGGAAAAAGCCAAGATGATACTAGACAAAGGGGATGCCGCAGCCCAGGACACCCTGAAAAAAAATCTTACACAAATGATCGACAGGCTTGATGCGGAGACAGAAGTTGAAAAATTGAGAAGGGAGATGACAGACATCAAAAATGAACTTGCTGAAATGAAAAACAAAATGGAATATCGGGCGAACAACAGAGAGGAAAAATCCTCAAAAAAGAAGGTTGCGTGATTTATGTAGTCTTTAGTTACTACTTCGATTTGTTAATGTCCATTGATTTTTGGCAGGTTTTGGTCGCCTGAAACAGAGTGGGAAAATGAAGTAAAAGATGTCCAAC
>JARLHL010000104.1 GCA_031292275.1 Desulfocapsaceae bacterium
CCCATCTATCCGCTCCAGCAGACACCAACTCCTCCGACGAGCATTCATACGGGGCCCATTCTCGGATTTGGCATCTGCTTCCGCTCAGGTGGTGCCAATCGGAAGGGTATGAACTTTGACACAGAATTCTGAACACTCCCGTATGGTTCGATGGTCTTCGCTACGTTTGACGGTTTTTTGCAGTTTACTTCCTAGGCCGCAAACTTATGACACCTGTACCCGTAGTGGTGTCAGGTCCTGGGAAGGTGCTCCGGTTGTTTGAACAAAATTTGTCGATCTTAAACGAAATCTCTGGTTGTTTTTTGCTGCCTGTTGAAAATTGGCGAATACCACAGGCCGAAGATAAATCGGCGACATCGGAACCCTCTGTATGTATTTATCCTACATGTGTGACACGAAGTCGCTCAAGTAACTGTTCTAACATGGATACATGGATAGAACCTGATGTTCCGTCATCAGTAGCCTAATGACACATGCAAGATTGGTAACAAACTTGTGTGAAGCTGTCATGACAATGTAATTGAGTCTTTATACTGTATCCGAATCGTGAGAAAAGGATATCTGAGTCACTCTCTTTTATTCTCACTCATTCGTTACACTTCTTAAGGACAATGCATAAACTGTTCTTAGAATCCATTGTCTGAGAATCCAAGAAAAAAGGACACAGCCATGTCACACAATATCCTACAGTTTGGAAAAGACCTTGAGGTGCAGATACAGAAAGAACTCAGAGTGTTATCACCGATTTTATGGTGTGAGGATGTCAAAGACTTTAATCAACCTACCAATTCGTTGAGAAGCAATATCCTCGCTACTGTTTGGGGTGATGAGTTAGGCTTGCGCGGCCAGCTTCTCTATAACCTACCAGGTCCCTCCTATGCTCAATTACGAGCAGGAATAATTCAGCCTGGAATGGACTCTTGTGTTGCGACACTTCATTATTCTGCAAATTTGGATAAATCGATAAGAGGGAAAATCACATTTGCAAAAAACAGCTCAGGGGTGGGAGCCTTTTGTGGTGATACTCAACTCTGTGACAGGATGAATAGTAATAATGAAATTCTAACAATAGCCTCTGCTTTGTATCGTGGGGAATATACTTCAGGCGATCTCTTTGTTCAAATTATTCCTCAGCTTGTCCTCGAGGGTAATGGAAATGTTTTGAATCTGGATGTTCTCACGGTCCCATTATCAAAAAAAGGATTTTTCAGTGGTAAAATTATTTATAGCGTCAATGAATTCTTACGACTAATCACACTTTTGAAAACGTTACTATAAGGAGAGTAAGCTAAACCCAGGGGCGGTTAAATTTCTAATTGTTAAATGGTTTCTATTTCAGCTTCACATCTTGAATTAATTTTGAGTGAGATTCAGGAATAATGTAAACCTCGAAGGGTGCTTACCCACCGGATATTGCCAATGGAAATCTTGTAGGCTTGAAGTCATTTTGAATCATTATCTCCCTAAATTTTAGCCCTTCTTCGAACGTTATTGTTATCAGATTTTCCAATCAAAAACCTGCTTAATTTACCTGCTGCACTCTCTTTGTTCCGTTGCAAACGAAAAGTAGTGGATGTCAGGGAAAACCTTCTTCAATTTTCTTGGATTGCTCCTCCGCCAGATGTAAAATATAGGAATAGTATTCTGGACAGATCTGTTGGTAATCTGATCCCGTATCAATGAGGATGGCAGATTTTCTATCTGACATCAGACAGTCGGATCACCCTGGATATTGGCGATCGCCTAACAAGGAGTATATGACCATAACCCTTAGGGGAGCAATCGGTAAGGAGGTTTTTTCATGATTCCACATGAATCGGGAACCCCAGGCAATGATGAAGACAAGCAAGCTCTAGTTCGAGTATGGCCGGATTGGTACCCGTTATTGAAAACGTTCAGAAATCCCGACAGCAGAAAAGCCATCAGGCAGTTGATCAACACGCTGGTTCCCTACTGTTGTTTATGGTATCTGATGATCCGATCGATTCAATCCGGCCATTCATACACGTTGACCCTAATTCTCGTTCTGCCAGCTTCAGCGTTTCTGGTCCGATTATTCATTCTATTTCATGATTGTGTCCACGGATCGTTTTTTGAGTCGAAGGGTGCCAACACCTTCTTCGGGTACCTCCTTGGAATGCTGGTGTTTACTTCCCTTGATGATTGGCGCTTCAGCCATCTTCGCCATCATGTAAGCTATGCAAATCTCGATTCAAGGGGATTCGGCGACGTCTGGACAATGACCGTAAAGGAGTTCGAAGAATCCCCGAAAAGGATACAATTGCAGTACAGGTTGTACCGTCATCCCATGGTGCTGCTCGGCTTGGGCGCATTATTCAATTTTCTGCTCAGCAACCGCCTTCCGACACGAACGGTGAAGCGGAAAGAACGCATGAGCATTCTTTTTACCAACCTGCTTATCCTCGGCATCTTTCTGGTTGCCTCCAAATTTATCGGCTGGAAGACATATCTCCTCATCCAGTTACCAGTACTTGGTCTTGCGGGAGCGGCGGGAATTTGGTTGTTTTATATGCAGCATCAATTCGAAGGGGGATATTGGGCACGAAAAAGCCAGTGGGAGCCTATACGCGCAGCCATGGAGGGAAGTTCATTCTATAAATTACCCACCATCCTGAACTGGTTTTCCGGTAACATTGGATATCACCATATCCACCATTTGAACCCGCGAATTCCTAATTACCGTTTGAGACAGTGTTTTGACGCTATTCCAGTACTGAGGGCCAAGGAACCGCTTACGTTAATAAAAAGTCTTTCATCCTTCCGATTGAAATTATGGGACGAAGTGCGGCAGGAGATGGTAGCCTTTCCTGTCAGAAAAACTAAACGGCCATGACTAGGGCGCTGGATTAATCCTGTAATTGAAATTCACTCCCGCCATCAGGAAGTGAGAGGCACCGATGTCTGGTGCCTGGCGATCCAAGGATTTGATGAGGAGAAAAGATGTTTCGTATTCGTCGTATATTCGATGACGTTGTTTCGGTGAATCAACAAGCTGATCCTTCTCTAAAAATGTGGACACAGAGTTAAGCCACTGTTATGAAATTAACAGGAGGCTAATAAGAGTGTACACCAAAAGAGAAAATACGATTCGGAATTCAAAAGGAATGCAGTGCTACTGTCAGAGGAACCAGGTCGCGCAGTTTCAGAAGTGGCTGAACGTCTTGGTATAAAAAACGACCTTCTTTATCGGTGGCGACGGCAATTACAGAGAAATGGAGAAATTGCCTTTCCCGGTAACGGGAAAATAGCCCTGACTTCAGATCAAAAACGCATTCGAGATCTTGAGGTTGATGTCAGTATTTGGTTAGCTCTTGGAAGGATAGCTCCGAGCATTATTTGTGGTGGTTGATATTTCCGGATTTTTGGAATGCTAGATATGATCTGATAAAACGAAAAAAGGCAGAGCCAATTATTAATGACCCTGCCTTGGTGTTGCTGATATAATGATAAGAAGATCAGGCTTGTTTCTTCCTTCTGATAATACCAGCTACACTGACTAATCCCGTGCCGAAGAGGAGCATGGTTGCGGGTTCGGGGGTCGGAGTCCCCCCACCACTAATTCCATTATATATGTTACCTACATTATATGTAAAATTGCCGTCAGCGTTCTCTATTGCGAAAGTACCATAAGTGCTTAAATTTCCAAAACGAGCTGTCAAATCACTCATTAAATTATCCCAGTTAGTCTTGCTGAGATCAGCAAGAACTTTTCCATCTGGGCTTGAGTAATACCACATAGAGGATCCAGTAGTGGAATATTGAAAATTTAATACATCGGATAGAATAGTTTTGTTTGAATCATCCCAAACCAACACATAACCAGAGCCTACAGACGGTAATGCGTAGTAAAGAGCACCAGAAATGCCATCAGGGCTCATTCCTGTACCTGATAACACCTTAACTCCATCAAGAGTTCCATTGCCATTTTCATCAAAATCAAGAGTAAATGAATGAACCGGTGATGTTTGAATCACAAATGAGGTTGCGAATAAAAACAAAGATATCAAAATCTTTTTCATAATCTGCCTCCCAAGAATATGATTGTCTAAAAAACTATTTTCAACCAAGTTTTTCAGATAGAATTCCTGGACAACTGAGTGATTATCGCTCACGTCCAGAATCAAGACTGGAATATTGTGATGAGATGCATTTTATATGCCATAAAACCAAAATTTATTTATGCTAAACATACAAACCCTTAGAGAAATTGTATATCAATCCCTCCGCAAATAGCGTTTGGTTTCCCGGAATATTACGGAAATACGGAATTGCCCGTGATGTCGGTTCACTACTTGCGGTAATATTGAAGCAAGACCTCAATCCATAACAGGCTGTCGCAGTCCGTGTGATACCACCAAATCAAGCCAGTATTTGGTTCCTGGTAGAGATACAAAGTACGACGACTTGGTTAAATTCCACACTATTTTGATGTATCTAACCGAAATGACGTCATATACTGGTACATAGAAACCACTCAAAGTGGTACATTTGACGCCGGTTTGAAAATAATATTTACTATGATTTCAATCAGGTTGTAAAAAGCCATTCCGATGTCACTAATTGGAATTGCTGAAAATGATATACACCAAGGCGTTAAGCTTCTTTACCAAGCATGGTTGGGAAATAGATAATCAACCTTTAAAGTTATTGATCCGGTGATTTAATAGTAAAAACAAAAAATAATAAGATAACGCTATTTCAGTAAATTACATTAGAGAATAGGCAAATTAATTTAGAAGTTTAGACGGCGGATCAATATAATGGAGCCTGTCTATCTGCAGGTGCATAGTAGACACCATAAATTGTTGTGATAACAGATGATTCAGACCTTCGAAATGGCAATATTAACGTTTGTCACGATCCGCGCGCTTACGTGTTCAAGAGTCTCAACCCAAGAAAGGTACTCTCATATCAAGGATTGCTAGTGGAAATCTTGCAGGATTGAACACATTTTCTGTTTCGACCATTAGCCCATCTTTGAACGTTATTGGTAGCAGGTTTTCCTCTTAAGAGATTGTGCAATTTGCCGGAGTCACTTGTGTCTTTTCATGATGTGCAGATACTTTTGTCGCGAATCTATTTCTCACTTGACGATGGAGCCTCCCTCTTGATAATATTTGCTCTATTGATTTCCCTCATATTGAGACCGGCAGTGCAGGTGCAATCTGCATCGCAATAAACTCCAGCAAACGGCACTGTGTTCTGGCCCTGAGCCTGGAGTTTCTATCCACTCTAATGCCCTGAATCCTGACAAGGGTCGCGCTGGAGTTGCGGTATGAAACATGTCATCATCGGCAATGGCATCGCTGGAGTTAGCGCAGCTGAGGTCATCCGCGAACTGGATGCAACTGCCGCCATCACCATGATCGGCGATGAAACTTTCCCCCCCTACAGCCGCCCCATGATTAGCTATGTGCTTGAGGGCTCCCAATCCCATGCCAAACTGCCTATCCGGTCGGCAGACTTTTATAACGAACTCGGCATTGAGCCAATACTTGGCCAGCGAGCCGCAGGCATCGAAGTGGAGTCGTGCCAGGTAGTTCTGGCCAATGGTGCAACAGTTCCTTACGACCGGCTGCTCATAGCCACCGGGGCCGATCCCCGGCCAATCAAAGCTGATGGACTGGGGTTGAAAAACATCTTCTACATGCGTACCCAGGCCCATGCTGCGGCCCAAGTGGCCGCCCTGGACAACGCTCGCAAAGCGGTGGTGCTCGGCGGCGGGCTGGTGGGCTTTAAAGCCGCCTACGGACTATTGAAACGTGGTCTTGCAGTCACCATGCTTATTACATCCGGGTATCCCCTGGCCATGCAGGTGGATCTGGTTGCAGGTCAGATGATTCTAGCTGAAATGGTTCGACATGGCCTTACCGTCGAAGTCGGTGTTACCGTCCAAGGCTTTGCCGGAAGTAAAAGGGTTGAGGCGGTGGTCACTGATACTGGCCGTCTTCTGGACTGCGACCTGGTGATTATAGGCAAGGGAGTTCTGCCGTGCCGAGATTTCATACCCAAAGACAGAGTCGAGGTGGATCTGGGGGTGGTGGTGGATGAATATCTGCAGACCAGCGCCGCAAATATCTACGCAGCCGGAGACGTGGCGGAACTGCACGATCTCGCCAGAGACTGCCGCTGGGTAAACGCGCTCTGGCCGGAGGCAGCCAATCAGGGCCGGGTAGCTGGTTACAACATGGCTGGAATACGGTTAGCCTATCCCGGCAGCCTGAGCCGCAACGTTATGCGGGTCTTTGACCTGGATGTTCTTACCGTTGGAAATACTGATCCCAGGGACGAAGACGGATTTGTCACCGTTTCGACCGGAGGACAGGCCAATCGTTTCTACCGTCGCCTGGTGATTAAAGAGGATCGGCTGGTTGGGGCGGTGCTGATCGGCGACATCGAACAGGGTGGGGTGCTGCGTGCCTTGATTGAGAACCGCACACCTTTGCGTCTGCCTGCTGAAAGGCTGCTGCGGCCCGGGTTTAATTTTGGCCAGCTGCTTTAGAGTTTTTGCAAAATATACTGGATTAACATAGGGGAACCTTTTTTATACCTTGGATTACATGCTTCACAAAGGAGGAGCCATGAATCAAGTCGTCGTTCATCCAGAACGGTGTGTAGGCTGCATGCAGTGCATGCTGGCCTGTGCTACGGCCCACTCGCGCAACGGAACATTGTTTGGAGCTACGTTGGAACGTCCGCAACCCAAACCGCGCATCCATGTTGGGGCGGGCCGTTTTAACGAGGGTTTTCCCAACCGCTGCCGCCATTGCCAACCAGCACCCTGCCAGTCTGCCTGTCTGGCCGGTGCCATCAACCGGATAGCTAGCACCGGCACGGTGATGATCAACCTGGACCGCTGCATCAATTGTGCTTCCTGCGCCATGGCTTGTCCCTACGGAGTGATCCGTTTTCATGAGGATCCTTTTGGCCCGCCAAATCGGCCGATAGCCGTCAAATGCGATAACTGCAGTAACCGGGTAGTCAAAGGGTTGATTCCCGCTTGTGTCGAGGTGTGCAAAGCAGGCGCCTTGACCTGGGAGGCGGTCGATGACGCCATGCGGCGTAAAAATCGTGAGGTTGCTCGGGCTATGACCGGGGAGGCGGATTGTCCGAACGTCCCCGCCGGAGTGGCCCTGCTGAAGTTCATAAAACGTGCGGAACTCGAATTGAACGAGCGCTGAGATGATACCATTTTGAAGACAAGGAGAGACAATAATGTTAGATCAAAAATCCAGCTTGTCGGTCACCAAAGACTGTGATTTGCTCTACGCCAAGGCTCGCAGGGATGGTATCGAAACTGTCTGGGAACGACACGAGGCCCAGCAGCCCCAGTGTGGTTTCTGCGATATGGGGCTTTCCTGCCGCATCTGCGTGATGGGACCGTGCCGGGTCGATCCTTTCGGTGAAGGTCCGCAGACAGGCGTCTGCGGCGCCGATGCTGATATCATCGTCGCCCGTAATCTTTGCCGGATGATTGCTGCCGGTGCCGCTTCGCATTCAGACCACGGTCGTGATCTGGTTGAGGTGCTTGCAGGGGTCGCAAATGGCAGCGCCATCGGTTACAAAATCCGTGATGAAGCAAAACTTAAAAGGCTTGCCACAGAATACGGTATTGCCGTCGACGGCAAAGAAACTCTGGCCCTCGCAGGTGAACTGGCCCAGGAGATGATGGAGGATTACGGCATGCGCCGTAAGGCCATCCAACTCGTCGATCGCGCCCCGCAGAAGAGACAAGAAGTGTGGAAAAAGTTCAATCTTATCCCGCGCGGCATCGACCGGGAAACCTCGGAAATGATGCACCGTACTCACATGGGCGTGGACAACAACTGGGTAACCCTGCTCCTCCAGGGAATGCGCAACGCCCTCTCGGACGGATGGGGCGGCTCGATGATCGCCACCGAGGTCTCGGACATCCTTTTTGGAGTACCCACCCCGCGGTCGACTATGGTCAACGCCGGGGTGCTCAAGGCCGATCAGGTCAACATCGTCGTACACGGCCACAACCCTGTTGTTTCGGAGATGGTTTCACTGGCCTGTCAGTCGCAAGACCTGCTTGACCTGGCAAAAGCAAAAGGAGCGGTCGGCATCAATTTGGTGGGCGTCTGCTGCACCGGCAACGAACTGCTGATGCGCCGCGGAATTGCCATGGCCGGCAACCATTTGATGACTGAGTTGATTCTTTCCACCGGTGCGGTGGACATGATGATTGTCGATTACCAGTGCATCATGCCGTCACTCGGCAAGGTAGCCGGTTGCTACCACACCAAGATGATAAGCACCAGCGATAAGGCTCAGTTTCCACAGATGGAACATGTGGAGTTCCATCCGGATAATGCTGAGAAGAAGGCTTTCGATGTAGTTCGCACTGCTGTAGAGAATTTCACCAACCGCAAAGGCGCGCCCTTTATTCCAGTGGAGCCGCAACCTGCTGTCGGCGGCTTTTCCGTGGAGACCATCATCAGCGCCCTGGGCGGCACTGCCGACCCGTTGATCGATGCCATCAAGACCGGTAAGATTCGCGGCGCGGTTGGCATTGTCGGTTGCAACAACCCGAAGATCAAGCACGACTACGGCCACGTTACCCTGACCAAGCGGCTCATTGAAAACGATATCCTGGTGATCGATACCGGTTGCGTCTCGGTGGCCAACGCCAAAGCCGGCTTCAAGTTGCCCGAAGCCGCAGAAATGGCCGGGCCCGGACTGCAGGCGATCTGCAAGGCGCTGGGTATCCCGCCGGTGCTGCATATGGGATCCTGTGTCGATAACGTCCGCATCCTTGTACTGGTATCAGCCCTGGCCAATGCTCTGGGTGTGGATATCTGCAACCTTCCGGTAGCCGGCTCGGCGCCGGAGTGGTACTCGGAAAAGGCGGTCACCATCGGGGTCTACTTCGTTGCCTCTGGGGTCACCACCCACCTTGGCCCGATGCCTCCCATTACCGGATCCATGAACGTGGTCAAACTGCTCACCGAAGGCCTTAAAGACGTGGTCGGTGCCACTTTCGCAGTCGAGCCCGATCCGGAAAAGGCGGCAATTTTTCTGCGCCAAACCATTGAGGGGAAACGCCAGGCTTTGGGTCTCGATAGTCGTAGCGTTGGATAAAAACAGTTATGAGGTAAGTTGAAAAAAGTAGACACCAAATCGCCAATTTTTTAAAGAGAAAGCGGAGGTGTCACAATGAAGAGAATTCCACAGGGTAGATATTCAAAAGAGTTCCGGGAAGAGTCAGTAAAGCTGGTTATCGATCAAGGTCTGGGTATTCCAGAGGTGTCACGACGTCTCGATGTTCCCAAATCCAC
>JARLHL010000105.1 GCA_031292275.1 Desulfocapsaceae bacterium
AGGCTGGCGTCAACCTTTCCCATTCTGCCGGCGGCATTGATCTTGGGGGCAAGTTGAAATGCAATATCGTCTGAGACGATTGCCCCTGACGGGATATTGCTTGATCTGAGCAGGGCCGATATCCCAATATTTTCAGATCGGCTGAGGATTTCAAATCCTGATTTCACCAGAGTCCGGTTTACACCTGCTAGCGGAACCATATCTGCAATTGATCCGATAGCAACTAAATCTAGAAATTGCTTTAAGTTTGGAGCCGGCTGAGCAGGGCTGAAATAACCTGATGCGTTCAGGTGGGAACGCGTTCCGGCCGCAAGATAAAATGCTGTCGAGACCCCTGCCAGATTTTTATCACTAAAGGTACAGCCGGGCTGCTTGACATTTAAAATTGCATCCGCCTCAATCTTCGCCTCCGGGAGGCTGTGGTGGTCAGTAATAATCGTATAAAAGCCCAGATCTCTGGCTTTTTTGATTTCGGCCGTGCTCGAAATGCCGCAGTCCACAGTGATAAGCAAGGGGTGTTCTGAGGTGAGCCCGGCGCGTATTTTCTCGATTCCTTGTATATTGAGCCCGTATCCTTCTGAAAATCGATTCGGGATGTACCATCTGGCTTTCTTCCCTAATGAAGTAAAAAAGCGCATAAGCAGACAGGTAGCGGTAACACCGTCGACATCGTAATCCCCCCAGATAACGATGTCGGAATGCCTTGTAAGTGCCTCCGCAATCAGTCTGACTGCCTTCTGCATATCCTTCATGCTGAACGGATCGGGGAGATTCGCAAGGCTTGGATAGAGAAATTTCCCAATAGCCTTTTCACTTTGAATATCCCGTAGAGCGAGAAGATGCAGTAAGTCCACATCAACCTTAAATTTTTGGGCCAGTTCAATTTGTTCACTGGTAGGAGTAAACTGCCCTGGTCTTTGCCAGGAATGCCGGCGCTCAGGAATCATAACTGTGCTGAGATGTGATTGTTGGTTATTCTAAGATGAAGGCTTCCCGAAGCCAGCGGTTCCGCTATCCCGGGATGATGCGCTTTCATGTTTTGTTTCGGCCGGCAAGTACGCTGGCCATGCCGGTTTAACTGCAGTTCTTCAGCCAGGATGCAATCGATGGTTCTATCTTTGATATATCCGCAGTATCATACCATTTAACATCCTTGGCGTTGGTGAACCAGGTCAATTGCCGTTTTGCATAATGCCTGGTGTCCCTGGCCAGAAACTCCTCCATCTTCGCAGCATCCCAGATCCTGGAGATGAAGTTCACCATATGACGATAGCCGATCGAACGCATTGATTTTAAGTCCGCGCTGTATCCTGCTTGCAGAAGTCCCCTCACCTCCTTCTCCAATCCTGCCTCGATCATCAGGCCGGTACGTTGATTGATGCGTTCGTAGAGAAGTTCTCTTCTGCTCGTAAGGCCGATCTGAAGAATATGTTTAAAACGCACTTTCTTCTTCTCAGTCGCCTGAATCTCCAAATGCCGGGACCAGGGAAGACCTGAGCCATGATATATTTCGAGGGCCCTGATTAATCTATGCGTGTCGTTTGCATGTATTTTACTCCCGGAAATACAATCACATGCAATGAGTTCTTTATGTAGATTAGCATTTCCTTCCCGGGTCAGACGGGCCTTCAATTGAGCCCGGATCACGGGGTACTGCTGTCCTCCGTCAAAAAGCCCGTCGATGAGGGCCTTAAGATAGAGGCCCGTTCCCCCTGTGAGAAGAGGGATCTTTTTTCTGCCATGAATTTCAGCGATGAGATTGAGGCAATCGGAGACAAAATGCTCAGCGTCATACGCTTCATCCGGATTCGCAACATCAATGAGATGATGAGGTGCAGCCGCCCTTTCCTCTTCTGTCGCCTTTGCAGTGCCGATATCCATGTACCGGTAAACCTGCATGGAATCCATATTGATTATTTCACAGCTGAAGGTCTTGGCCAGACTAAGAGAAAGCGCGGTCTTGCCGACAGCCGTCGGACCCACCAGGACGATAACCGGTTCCGATATGGGAAAAGATGCCATGATCTTATCTATACGAAAACTGTTCGGAGAATCTTTGCATTCGCTTGGCCCCAACTCCAGGTATTTTCAAAAGATCTTCTGGTGAGCGAAATGGTCCCTGATCTGATCGTATACGAATTATCTCTTCTGCCAGATGTGGGCCGATACCGGAAATGGTCTGCAGCAATTGCTGGTTTGCCTCATTGATCGGCAGGGGGGCAAAGAAGAAGAAGGTCTTGTCTGCGGGGATTATGCTCTCAGATGTCCGGTCCCCTGCCGCTCCCGTGGAAGAGGCTTCTGCAATAACCAATTCCGGCGGCACCCACTTCAGTCGTAAATGGGAGGGCTGCACCGGAAAGGAGACGAGCACATGTTTGATGCAGTATATCAAAAAAAAGAGTATGCCAATACCCAGAAGGACAATCAGACGATCATCCTTCATTTTCTCTGCATCTGCCTGAAAAATGGGTATGGGGGCTGGCATACGACGGCCCGTCCTATCGGTCCAGTTCGTATGCCTCAGCGGGGAGGTCAGGTTTTTCCAGCACAAAGGCATCATGAAGGGCCCGAACGGCAAGCTCTGTATATTTCTCTGCAATCACGCAGGAAATTTTAATTTCTGAGGTGGAAATCATCGAGATGTTTATCCCCTCGTTGGCAAGTACGTTGAACATGGCGGTCGCAACACCGGAATGATTTCTCATTCCGACACCAACGATGGATATCTTGGTGATACTGTCGGATCCGTACACCCCCTTGGCGCCCACGTTCTCGGAAACCTTCTGCAGAAGTTCCATGGTCCTGGCATAATCAGTACGCATCACGGTGAAGGTCATATCAGTGAGTCCGGCGCCGGTATCCTGATTCTGGATAATCATGTCCACATTGATATCGGCATCCGAAATAGGACTGAATATTTTTGCCGCGATTCCCGGTTGGTCAGGGACTCCGCAAATTGTCACACGCGCTTCATTCTTATTATAGGTAACCCCTGAAACAATGACATCTTCCATGATCTTCTCCTCTTCAACAACCCAGGTGCCTTCAGTTTCAGTAAATGTGGACCGAACATGAAGGGGGACATTATATCTCTTGGCAAAGGCTACCGAACGGATATCCAGAACCTTAGCGCCAAGACTCGCCAACTCCAGCATCTCGTCGTAGGAGATGCGGTCTATTTTTCGCGCCTTGGCGCAGATATTAGGGTCCGTCGTATATACCCCTTCAACATCCGTAAATATCTCACAGACATCGGCACCCATGGCTGCTGCCAGGGCCACCGCCGTGGTGTCCGATCCTCCCCTTCCCAGGGTTGTGATATCTCCACACTCGTCGACACCCTGAAAACCAGCCACCGTCACCACGCAATCTTCATCAAGATGTTTAAAGATTTTATCGGTATCTATGGATTGAATCCTTGCCTTGGTATGGGTGGAATCCGTGAGGATCTTTACCTGATCGCCGAGAAAGGAAATGGCTTTGTGCCCGGCCTCCTTGACGGCCATGGAAAAGAGGGCAACAGTAACCTGTTCGCCGGTCGATAGGAGCATGTCCATTTCCCGGGTGTCAGGTCTTGCCTGCATCTGGAAAGCCAGATCTGTCAGCCGGTTGGTTTCACCCGACATGGCGGAAAGGACGACGACGACCTTGTGGCCTTCATTTTTATAGCGCAGAACCCGATCGGCTACGGCCTTGATCTTCTGAGGGCTCCCGACCGATGTGCCGCCATATTTCTGTACAATTATACCCATATGCGTTTAACACCTTCGTTAAGAATAGTATGTAAATACAGCCGGCAGAAAGCCATTCGGCCTGCCGGAGAATGAGTGTGAATGTATCGTTATATGGCAAAAATGCAACTGATTTTCGCCAGAAGATCTTTCCCGGTATTATTTTTGTTGTTTAAAAAAAACAGTGACGGTATAAGACTAGATTTCCGGTTTTAATTTCTGCAGTATGCCGATGTCAATAATGCAAGAGAAATCATTCAATATTGTCCTGGTTGAGCCCGAAATTCCCCCGAACACGGGATCAATCTCCCGATTATGCGGAGCAACCAACACGGTCCTTCACCTTGTTCATCCGCTTGGTTTTTCTACGGACGATAAGCATTTGAAGCGTGCGGGACTCGATTATTGGCAGTTTGTCACTATCGTCCACTGGGATAACCTGGATGCATTCCTGCAGGCTCAGGAGGAGACCCGCTTATATTTTTTCAGCACCAAGGTCGATGTCCCCTATTTCGCTGCCCGGTTTCAGCCCGGGGATTTTTTACTCTTTGGGAAAGAAACAAAGGGCCTTCCGGCTGATATCCTCGAGCTCTATAAGGACAGATGCTATACTCTGCCGATGCAGAATGAGCATATTCGCAGTCTGAACCTGGCCATGGCTGCAGGAATTGTACTCTATGAGGCCATTCGGCAAAACAGCGTCAGTCCATAAACTGCTTCGCCTTTTTATTGAAACAGGAAATTTATTCAGAAACCGATAGCGCAGCGTTACTTAACAACTTGAATTATTATATCTTATAAGGAGACTCCACATGACTGATCGTATTTTTAATTTCAGTCCCGGCCCCGCCGTCCTGCCCCTTGAAGTGCTTGAACGGGCTGCAATCGATATCGTCAATTTTCAGAATACCGGTATAGGCATAGCTGAAATGAGCCATCGCTCCAAGGACTTTATGAAAGTCGCTGAGGATGCAGAAAAGCTTCTTAGGGAATTGTATGAAATTCCGGATAATTACAAGGTTCTCTTCCTTCAGGGTGGGGCCTCCAGTCAGTTTTTCATGATCCCGATGAATCTGCTGGCCCCAGGGAAGAAGGCATCCTACTTGAACACCGGCGTCTGGTCAAAAAAATCCATCAAGGAGGCCAAACTCTTTGGGGAGATCGAGATTCCCTTCTCCAGCGAAGAACAGAAGTTCAAGCGGGTGCCGGTCAATGGTGAGTATACGTTTTCTCAGGAATCTGAATATGTATATTTTGTCACAAACAACACTATTTACGGAACACAGTTCAAGGAATTTCCAAAGACTGAAAAGATGCTTGTCAGCGATATGTCCTCGGATATCCTTTCGAGAAAGGTGGATGTCGGCAAATTCGGTCTGATATTTGCCGGGGCTCAGAAGAATCTCGGTCCGGCCGGGGTCACCATCGTGATCATCAGGGAAGACCTGCTGGACAGGGCTCCGGACAATATTCCGACCATGTTGAAGTACAAGACCCATGCTGAAAAGGACTCCATGTTCAACACTCCGCCCTGTTTTTCCATCTATATTGTCGGTGAAGTGCTGAAATGGATCAAGAAGAGCGGCGGCATCGAGGCAATCGACAGGGCAAATCAGGAAAAGGCCGGCCTGCTCTACGCCGCAATTGATGCCTCGTCCGGCTATTATCGCGGCCATGCCGAACTGGCTTCACGCTCACTTATGAATATCTCTTTCAATCTGGCGACTCCGGAGCTGGAGACAAAATTTATCGCCGAGGCCACCAAGGCAGGTCTGAACGGACTCAAAGGTCATCGTTCCATCGGCGGTTGCCGGGCCTCCATTTATAATGCATTCCCCAAGGAGGGTGTGGTCAAGCTGGTTCAGTTCATGAAGGAATTCATGGCCGGCAATCCTGCATGAGCATGTTTTCCCGTTCAGGTTCAGCCGGAGTCTGCATAAGGATTGCACCGTATGAGACTGAATGTCCAGGAAATTCTCTGCCATGAACTATGAAGGAAATATCATCCGGCCGCCCAGCGAGGCTGACTCCATCATCCTTCAGGTGACGGTCGGATGCTCCCACAATCGTTGTACCTTCTGCGGAGCCTACAAGGATGTCCGGTTCCGCGTTAAAGAAGAACACATCCTTGACGCGGATATTGACTTTGCGTCCAGATACTGCAGCCGCCAGAACAGAGTCTTTCTTGCCGATGGTGATGCGCTTATTCTCCCGCAGACCAGACTCATCGGGATTTTAGAGAAAATCAGAGTCCGTCTGCCATGGGTCAGAAGGATTTCCACATACGGGAATGCCAAGTCCATCCGCTCCAAGACGACCGCCCAGTTGCTAGCACTCAAAAACCTGGGGCTGGACCGTATATATATGGGCCTGGAGAGCGGTCATGATGCGGTACTGCTGAATATCGACAAGGGCGAAACAGCACAATCCATGATAGATGCCGCACAGAAAATCTGCGATACCGATATTTTCCTCTCCGTGACCGTCCTTTTAGGAATAGGCGGTGCTGATATGTCCGCCCCCCATGCCGAGGCCACAGGCTCCGTTCTCTCGCAGATGGCGCCTCGACAGATAGCGGCATTGACCGTCATGCCCCTGCCCGAAACCCCTCTTTTCAGACAGATGCAGACAGGCGAATTCAGGCTTCCCGACGCCTGGGGGATTATGAGGGAACTCAAAATCCTGGTCCAGGCAATCAGCCTGGATCGTGTCCAGTTCCATGCCAACCATGCCTCCAACTATCTGCCGATTGCAGGCCGTTTGCAAAGAGATAAAGGGGCGATCCTTGATGCCGTTGACCGTGCGCTGCACAACAAGACACTTCTGACCCCGGAAAATATGAGGGCCCTATGAATGCAAAAACAGATCTGAAAAATTACGATCTCAAAGGCCTGGTGGCGTTTGTGGAAGGTCTTGGACAACCGGCCTTTCGCGGTCGTCAGATCATGGGCTGGCTCTACCGTCCCGGAATTAGAGACTTCAGGCAGATGACTGATATTGCAAAGAAATTCAGGGAAATTCTACAGGAAAAGGCCTGCATTTCTCATTTTACCGAGCCGATAATGGAGAGATCCCAGGACGGTTCAATAAAATTCGGATTCCGCCTGGAAGACGGCGCCCTTATCGAGTCGGTACTGATCCCGGAGACAGACAGAAACACCCTCTGTCTGTCCTCACAGGTGGGATGTTCCATGAGATGCGCCTTCTGCCTGACCGGGACGATGGGATTCATCCGCAACCTTACCCCTTCTGAGATCGTCAATCAGGTCTGTGCCGTCCAGGATTTTCTGCTTGCTGAACCCCAGGAAAACCGTATCGGCCCGGCTGAAGTAACCAACCTGGTCTTCATGGGCATGGGCGAACCCCTGAACAATCTCGATAATCTTCTGATAGCCCTCTCTATACTTACAGAGCCTAAAGGCCTGGACCTGACGGGGAGGAAAATTACCGTTTCCACCTGCGGTATTGCCCCGAAACTGAAACGACTGGGAGAAAATTCCACGGTCAATCTGGCAATATCGCTGCATGCGGTAGACGATGCAACCCGCAATCAGCTGATGCCGGTCAATACGATCTATCCGCTTGATGTCCTTCTTGACGCCTGCCGTACGTATCCGATGCCGAAAAGACGCCGGATCATGTTTGAATATATCCTGCTCAAAGGAATCAACGATTCCGACGATCAGGCCCTGGAACTGGCACGGAAACTCCATAAAATTCCGTGTAAGATCAATCTGCTTCCTTATAACGAATCACCGAATCTGCCCTACCGCAGTCCATCCCCGGAGCGAGTTCTTGCCTTTCAGAAGATCCTGCTCGATAAGCATTTTTCGGTCTTTATCCGCAACAGCAGGGGTTCTGATATCGCAGCAGCATGCGGTCAGCTTGCCGGTAAGTCGCAACCGGCCTTGTAAAAAGACATCGGGAGCTGTGCCGTAGCCGCCCTCTATACAAAAGAGGCCTGATGGCATACACCATCAGGCCTCCAAGCAGCTTCCCGAACCTATCGCCTTCTCTAGACAGAGTTTCCTTCTTTACTTATTCAGCAATACCCGAAATCATAGCGATGTGTCAGGGAATCCATGAACACTGGTCTCTTTAGTTGATTGCCTCGGACAGCTTACTGCCTGCTTTGAATCTGGCGACATTTTTGGCAGGAATCTTTATGGCCTTGCCTGTCTGGGGGTTTCTGCCCTGACGTGAGTCACGCTTCGATACCGAAAAGGTGCCAAAGCCGACAAGGGTGACTTTGTCTCCCTTTTTAAGCGCATCAGCAATAGCCACCAAGGTCCCGTTCAGTGCCTTTTCAGCATCCGCCTTACTTATCTCAGCTGCTTCAGCAATGCATTCAACCAGCTCCTTCTTATTCATGAATTCCTCCCTACTCTATCTTTTATTGCATAATAACAGAGCAAACCATCATGCACTGTCCCCTTTCTCCTAATGTCTGTTGCTTTAACCAAACTACACAGAATTGTCAAAAGAAAAAAAGAATGATTCTTCTTTTTCAACTCATTCAAATTTAGTCACAATCCTTTATAATCAAGTGATTATGGCTCGGAAAATACAATAAAGGTCTATCAAGAACCGCATGGAGATCAAATAATTGCCAAATCTCATCATACCAGGATAAAAAAAGAAAATCTTTTTTTATCCTGGTATGATAGAGGGAAACATTCTATCATCATCAATGATTGCGGCTGCACTTTCAGCAACCTCCGGTGTGTCAGGCTTGTACTGTTGCGTTACAGCGAATTGCGCCCTGCAGAAACAGCAGTTTTGCAGTGTTTTCCTTCCGCCCTGTTATTTTACATCAGGGAGTGTTTGAGCCGGCGGACTGAGGAAGAAATCTCCCTTTCGTATCCACTTCTTCAGCGTTTCGGCAATTTCCCTGGCCTTGACAACACTGGAAAGCGGAGCCGTTGGAACCTTTTTTCCGTTCACTTCGATGACCCCCGACTTCAGTTGGGCATAACTCACCTCGCCGTAGGACTTGGATATGCCGTTGGTGTATTCATATCCATAATCCACAACCTGAGTGAAGATGTCCTTGTCGGCGACCCCTGTGAAGGCTGCCATTTCAGCATCCAGTATGGGAATCGGGATCCCGAGGCCCACAGCCATCGAACAGCCGTAACCAAGGATCGACAGACCTCGCAGCCACTCAGCCGACATCTGTTTCAGATCCCCCTGAACCATGATTGTCCCTGCTGGTTTGGTGGGAACGCCGTTTGCGCTTCTTGGGGCCTTGGGATTGTGCTGTGTTCCATGCCAGGTGACATAACCGATCCCGCCGGCAAGGAATATCCTGGTGCCGATGCCGATGGTCCGGTAATGGGGATCATTGAGGAGGGGGCTGAGTTCACCGGCGCTGCAGTACGTTGCATTCTGTCCTTTCGGCTTCAGCATCCCCATATAGGTATAGACGGTCCTTTCCGTCAGATTCACGGCGCAGTTATAGTTCTGGTAACCATTTCTCGGATTGCAGAGCAAGGCATTGGGCAGATCGTCAAGGGTCAGCTCTTTCTTCATTTTCCTGGCAGCATAACAATCGGTCCCATAGGCTTTAGCCTCCATGAAGATCTTCTTTCCCCGCAGCAGATCTTCAATGACATGGCCGCCGCCATACTTGAATTCTCCCGGATAGATCTTGTTCAGCGGGTCGTCTTCCGAGGGCTCTGTCGCTCCGATATAGGCATCAACGGCAGCCAGTCCTGCGTAAGCCTGCACCTTGTTGAACCAGACCCTGGAGGCCTTGATGGTGGGAGTCATCTGACCGAAGTTGAGAAAGGCCCCCGAGGAGCACATCGGGGCAAAAGTTCCGGTGGTGACGACATCGACATCCAGCGCTGCCTGTTCCGCCCCCCTGGTAGCGACTATACCCACCATTTCTTCAGCGGTGACCACGACTGCTTCACCGGCTTTAATCTTTGCGTTAATCTGTTCGTATGTCTTTGCCATTCTTTCTTTTTCGCGTATAAAACCAAATTAATATAAAAGCCTCACGGAAGCAGCGGCCCTGCCATGCCGAAGTGATGCGTTTTCAAGTTTCGTTGTGGCCGGCAAGTACGGTCCAGCCCTGCTGGTTTATCTGAAAATATTACACGGTTCCCCTCTGCATCTTTTAACAATCCCTAAGCTTACCTCAGCGACAAGAAATTTCCAACTCTTATACACATCTTTTCCGACTTGACAGAGTTTTTTCTTTCACCTACATTCCACACCTGCCGGATAAACGTATCCGCAGAAACGACACAACCAAACCATCAACAGGGCAGAGCATGACAATTGAACAAAAACAGGCCATCGTTGCTGTACGGGAAGGCATCGATAAAATTGATGACCGGATAGTCTCACTCCTTAAGGAACGGATCGGCTTCGCGAAGGAAATCGGAAAATTGAAAGATGAGGGAAAGAGAGCAAAATGGGACCCTCTGCGTGAACGCCAGATTTATGAACGGCTTATCAAGCTGAATGCAGGGGTCTTTCCCGAACAGGCGTTACATTCGATCTTTCATGAGATCATCACCAGCTGCAGGTTATCGCAGAAAAAAGCTGAAGTCGCCTATCTTGGTCCGGAGGCGACCTTCACCCATCTGGCCGGGGTCAAGTATTTCGGGCATTCCGCTGACTATAAGGCCATGGAATCCATAGAGGACATCTTTTCGGATGTGGAAAAAGGCCGGGTTGCCTACGGAATCGTACCGGTTGAGAATTCTATTGAAGGTTCGGTATTTTCAACACTGGATTCCTTTATGAAATACAAGGTACAGATATGCGGCGAGGTCAGGCTGGAGATCAGCCATAACCTCGTCTGCCGATCGGGCAACATAGAAGATATCCAGACGGTGGCCTCGCACTCCCAGCCCCTGGCGCAATGCCGGGAATGGCTGCGGAAGCATCTGCCCTCCATCCCCACCCTGCCGGTGTTTTCCACCGGGGCGGCGGCGCAGATGGCCGCCAACAACCCCAACATCGGCGCGATCGCCTCATCGCTTGCAATCAAAACCTATGAATTGCAGGTTGTTGTCAAAGGTATCGAGGATTATCGCGGTAATACGACCCGCTTTCTGGTTATCGGCAAAAAATCCCCCAGTGCCAGCGGCTCCGACCGGACTTCCCTGCTTCTGGGCCTGATGGACAGGCCGGGCGCCCTCAACGAGGCCCTGACCATCCTCTCTGAGGAAAAGATCAATCTGGCCAAGATCGAATCGAGGCCGATAAAAGGCAAGCAATGGAAGTATCTCTTCTTCATCGACATGATGGGACATATCGATAATGAGAAGATCAGCAGGGGCTGCGACAGATTGCGAGGGCTCTGCTCATACTATGAATGGCTGGGATCTTATCCCTCCGGCGACGAATCATCCGCCGATTCGTGACATCCGTCCGTGACAGGGGGCCTGGGCAATGCTGTCCGGGCCCTCCTGCATGGCATGCCCCTTCTTCTTGGTCATTATGGTGAGCCTGATGGCGCTCCGCAGGTCATCGTCGGTGCCGCCGCTCCGCAATATCTCTCGGATATCCGTCTCCTGGTCGCTCAGGAGGCAGGAGCGCAGCCGGCCTTCTGAAGTCAACCGCAAACGATTGCAGCTGTCGCAGAAATGATGGCTGATGGGGCTTATAAAGCCGACGCTCCCCTGTCGTCCCTCCCTGTCGGTCAGGGAAAAGACCCTTGCTGGACCCTCTGATCTCTGGCCTTTTTGCGGGGTTAAGGTCCCTTCCTGCATAATAAGGGACTGGATTTCCGAGGCAGAGATAAAGTCCTTTTTGTCCCAGCCGGCCTGTTCTCCTACCGGCATGAACTCGATGAACCGCACCTGCAGCGGCTCCTGCAACGCAAGGTGAGCAAAATCGCGAAACTCGTCGTCGTTGATGCCACGCATGGCCACCACATTCAGCTTGACCTGAAATCCGAGATTTTTTGCAATCTGAATGCCCTGCCAGACCGTATGAAAGAGATCCCTGCCGGTTATGCGGGCAAATTTCTCCGGCTTGAGGGTATCAAGCGAGATGTTCAGATGCCGGATTCCTGCCTGGAACAGCGGCTCCGCCAACTCCGGCAACAGGACACCGTTGGTCGTCAGGCGGATCTGTTTTAAGCCCTCAAGGTTATTCAGGCTCCGGATGAAGTTCAGGATGCCCCGCCTGACCAGAGGTTCTCCTCCGGTCAGGCGGATCTTGTCCATCCCCATGGATACCGCCACGGAGGCAAAATGCAGGAGTTCCTCATAGGTCAGCAGATCCCTGTGCTGCAGGATTTCGACAGATTTCCAGTGGGGCACCGTCTCTTCTATTTTTTTTGGCTGACAGTATATGCAGCGCAGGTTGCAGCGGTCAGTTATGGATAATCGCAGGTAGGAAATAGTACGCGAAAACTGATCGACAAGGAGCTCCGGGGGATTTTTCCCGCTGAATTTACTACCCATTCCCTGCCCCTCCGGCATAGAGATGTGAAAATCATGCGATTACAGCGCAATCCAAACAAAAAGGGGATTCCAATCCTGATTGACATTCGGGCCCATGCTCCGTATAGTGGCATGCTCTCATGCTAACCATGTCCCAACAATAAGCACTATTCATACTCTCAACATTATGTCTTTGCAACATTCATGCTCACATTAGGAATCGAAAGCTCCTGTGATGATACAGCGGCGGCCGTCCTGCAGGATGGTGACCGGCTTCTCTCCAGTGTTATCAGCAGCCAGGATGCCATCCACACCCGGTTCGGAGGGGTTGTGCCGGAACTTGCGTCAAGACGGCATCTTGAATCCATTATCCCTGTTGTCCAGGAGGCGTTGGAGCAGGCCTGCGTCACCCTTGGCGATATCGATCTCATTGCCGTCACGCAGGGCCCCGGTCTGATCGGTTCCCTGCTGGTCGGTTTCTCCTACGCCAAGGCCGTATCCTATGTCAGCGGCATCCCCTATATCGGCGTCGATCATATGGCAGGCCATCTTCTCTCCGTCTTCCTTGAGGAGGAAAAACCGCAGTTCCCCTACATTGCCCTGATCGCTTCCGGAGGCACAAGCTCACTTTTTCTCTGCACCTCCTTCTCAGACTTTACCCTCCTGGGCCGCACCCGGGATGACGCTGCCGGCGAGGCCTTTGACAAGGTGGCCAAACTGATCGGCCTTGACTATCCGGGAGGTCCCAGGATAGCCCGGCAGGCCCTGTCGGGAAACAGAAAGGCGGCCGTTTTCCCGAGGGCATGGCTGGAAGAAGATTCCCTCGACTTCAGCTTCAGCGGACTGAAGACCGCAGTCCTCAATCATTGCAATCTCTGGAAGCAGAAAGGCTGTGATTTGCCGATCGCCGATATCTGTGCCTCATTTCAGGAGGCGGTGGTTGAGGTCCTGGTGGAGAAGACCATGATCGCGGCACGAAAAACCGGACACAACACGGTGGTGATGGGAGGCGGTGTGGCATCCAACCAGAGACTCCGCGATGCCATGCGGCAACGATGCGACCGGGAAGGAATTCGGCTCCACATTCCCCGTCCGATATTTTGCACGGACAATGGCGCCATGATCGCCCTGGCCGGGTATTTTCAGTTTCAGAAAGAGGCCCCGGTGCTGTATAGTGAGGATGTCTTCTCCCGTTCACAACTCGGATAATGAATTGATACAATGAAACTGAACCGTTTAGGTAAATACTACTATCTCAAGTTTATCAGGCTGAAGGGTGACCCGAAATCGCTGGCAGTGGGAACCGCCATCGGCGTCTTTGTCGGCCTCACCCCCACAATGCCCCTGCATACCATTGTTATTCTGGTCCTGACCCTGGTGACCAGGAGTTCGATGATTGCAGCGATGACAATCAGCTGGTTGATCTGCAACCCCCTGACCTACATCCCGATCTATGCCGTCTCCGTCAAGATCGGCAACGCCCTTACCCCCTATAATCTCTGCTGGGCACAGATAAAAGATGTTCTCAATTTCCTTCTCTCTCACCCGGGGGTAGGTCCCTCATTAAAGGCCCTGGCCGACCTCGGCTGGGAGGCCATCGCAGTCCTTCTGGTCGGCGGCTGTGTCCTGGCCCTGCCCTTTACCGTTGTCAGCTACTATCTCTCTCTGTCCATGTTCGTAAAGATACGGAAGAAGAGGATGGAAAAGCATATATTGAAATGATGCCGCAAACGATTTTCCCCAGGACAAGACCATCGGCTCGTGACCCAAGGCCATGACCGCCTACAGCAAGACCAGACAGGCGCTGCAGGACCACAGCCTCACTCCCAAGAAGCGCTTCGGCCAGAATTTTCTCGTCCATCGCCGAACGGCCGAGGCCATAGTCCGGGCGGGCGAGGTCTGCAAAGAGGACACGATCGTCGAGGTGGGTGTCGGCCTCGGAGCCCTGACCATTCCGATTGCCGAGGCTGCAGGACAGGTCTTCGGGCTTGAGATCGACAGCGGCATTATCCGCCTGCACCAGGAGGAACGGGACCTTCCCGCAAACGTAACCCTCATCCATGCCGATGTCTTGAAGAGCGACTTCGGCCGCCTGGCCGAGCAATGCGGCGGACCGTTGAAAATCATGGCCAATCTGCCCTATTCGATTTCCAATCCCTTCCTTTTCAAGCTTATTGAAAACCGTGAAAGGATGGCCTGGGCCACCATCATGCTGCAGAAAGAAGTAGCCGAGCGGCTTACGGCCCCACCCGGGACCAAGGAGTACGGCGTTCCCACCGTCATGCTGCAGTCCTGCGCCACGGTCCGGACCCTGATGACACTCAAGCCGGCCGAATTCCATCCCCGGCCCAAGATTGATTCAGTTGTGGTCAGGATCGATTTTTCCCCGGTCGAGAGGCTTAAGGGCCTGCCCGGATACGACCACGCAATCTTTCGGCGTATTGTCAGGGCCGCCTTCGGCCAGAGAAGAAAGACCCTGCTCAACGCCCTGTGCAGTGCTGAACTCTTTGGTTTTCTGCCTGAGAAAGGGAAAGCGGCGGGAAAAGAACTGACTGGCGGGATCATACAGGCCGCAGGGCTTGCACCCGACATACGGGCGGAAGTCCTGGCGCTGGAGGATTATATCCATCTGGCTATCGAGACCTCCCGACTGATCGACTCCCTTTCAGCCGGGCAGGAAGAGGCCTAGGGGCAGGCGAGCAAGCCCCTTGAGGTCGACACAGCAACGGTCTTCGTTCCATCTACTCGTCATCGTCCTTATTGTCCTCTGGCGGTACAGACTCAGGGGCCTGCAGGCCGGGCAGGACCAGGTTCTGTTTCCCCGCCACCGTGGCCCTGCCTGCCGACTCGACCACCTTGCGGACAACCCGGTTGGAGACCCGTTTTCCTTTAGCGGCGGGCCCCTTGATCAGATAGTCGCTGAACGTGACCTCAATGGCATTGGCCTTGGCCCGGCTCGACGGCATCAGACTGATTCGGGCAAATTTATCCTCGCCCGTCAGGAGCAGCAGGATCCTGGACCGGGGATGCTCGTCGAAGAGCCGGTATTCCTTTTCCAGGATGAATTTGGGCATATTGAACCGTTTGCCGTAGACCAGGTTTTCCGCCCCGTCCCGATAGATCATATTGAAGATCAGATCCTTGTCCACCTTGCCCAGCCAGGCCAGTTCATGGCCGACAAAGAGCTTTTCGGCAACGGGCATGATCTTATAGAGTCCGTTGCTGAAGATCAGCAGCAGCCTGTCATATTCGGAACAGGGCACCGATAGATCGTTTTTCTCATCCTCTGCCTTGATGGTATGCCCCAAAAATCCCGACTCCCGGTGATAGCCGACGTTCAGATTAGCAACGGCGATATTGCGGGCGCTGACCTCGGTGAACTCGGCAATCTCGGTCTGCCGGGGATAAAATTTCCCGTAACGTTCCAGGAGGCTGTCAATATAGGAGATGGTAAATCCGACCGTATCCGTCAGGTGCCTCCGTATTGTTTCGATCTCCTTTTCAATGGCCCGGATCTCCTTGAACTGCCGGTTGATGTCATAACGGGATATCCGTTTGATCCTGATCTCCAGCAGGCGGTCGACATCCTCGTCGGACACGGCCCTGATCAGCTGATCCGCGAAGGGGGCGAGGGATGTAAAGATTCTGTCGGTGATCGCCTTGACGCTGGTCTCCTCTTCTATATCCTTGTAGAGCCTCTCCTCGATGAAGATCTGCTCGAGCCTGCGGGCGTGCAGCTTTTCCAGCTGACGGTTAAGATCGATCTCCAATTCCCGGGTCAGGTCCCTGTGCAGTTTTTCGGTATTATACCTGATGACCTCCTCAACGCTGGCGGTCATCGGGGTCTTATCCCGGATCAGGGTCAGATTGGGGCTGATCGGGACCTCGCAGTCGGTGAAGGCATAGAGGGCGGTGATGGTGTCCTTCGCATAGATTCCGCGGGCCAGCTTAATCTCAATCTCAACCTCTTCGGCTGTGTAATCATCTATCGAGTGGATCTTGATCTTGCCGGCCTTGGCGGCCCGTTCAACGGACTCGATGAGGGATTCGGTGGTGGTGGTAAAGGGGATCTCCCGGATAACGATAGTCTTTTCATTGAGTTCCTCGATGCGGGCCCGGCAGCGGATCTTGCCGTTGCCGTGATCGTACTGGCTAACATCCACCAGGCCTTTCTGCTGAAAATCCGGATAGATCTCAAAATCTTCGTCCCTTAGGATTTTTTTCTGGGCCTCCAGGAGTTCGCAGAAGTTATGGGGCAGAATCTTGGTTGCCATGCCTACCGCAATGCCGTCGGCGCCCTGGAGCAGCAGGACCGGAATCTTGGCCGGCAGGGTCAGGGGCTCCATCATCCTGCCGTCATAGGACTCGTCATATTCGGTCAGATCCTTGTTGAAGAGGACCTCCCTGGCCAGCGGCGAGAGCCTGCACTCGATGTACCGGGCGGCCGAGGCCTGATCTCCGGTAAGGATGTTGCCGAAATTTCCCTGGCGGTCGATCAGAAAGCCCTTGTTGGCGAGATTGACCAGGGCCGCGAAGATCGAAGCATCACCATGGGGGTGGAGTTTCATGGTCTCTCCGACCACGTTGGCCACCTTGTGAAAGCGTCCGTCGTCCATATTATGCAGGGTCTGCAGCAGTCGGCGCTGGACCGGCTTGAACCCGTCGTTGATATCAGGGATCGCCCGCTCCTTGATCACGTAGGAGGTGTATTCGAGGAAGTTCTGATCAAAAAGCTGATGGAGTTTTCCGAGGTTGGATTCCATGGAGGTAGTCGGGATGTTAAAGTTGATTGAGGACTATCATAAGGCAATGCAGGGCGGCATGGGGTTCACACCAGGTTTTCCATAATATACTTCTTCCGATCCGGTGTGTTCTTTCCCATATAGAAGGAGAGCACCTTGGCCACCTCGCTGATGGAATCCATGCTGACGCTCCTGATCCGCATGTCGGTACCAATAAACTGTTTGAACTCCCTGGGGGAGATTTCGCCCAGGCCTTTGAACCGGGTCGTCTCCACATTGGCCTGCGTCTGTCCCCTGCCCTGGAGCTTTTTGGTGGCGGTATTTTTTTCCCTTTCCGAATAACAGTAGCAGGTTTCCTTCTTATTACGGACCCGGAAGATCGGCGTCTCCAGGATATAAATATGGCCGAGTTTGACCAGAGGCTCGAAATAGTGCAGGAAGAAGGTCAGCAGGAGGTTTCTGATATGCAGACCGTCGACATCGGCATCCGTTGCCAGAATAACCTTGTCATAACGAAGATTGGAGATCGAATCCTCCACATCAAGGGCCCGCATCAGCGAATACATCTCTTCATTCTTGTAGATCAGGGCCATCTTCTGCCCAAGGACGTTCATGGGCTTGCCTTTCAGTGAAAAGACTGCCTGGACCAGAGGGTCGCGGGACGAGACGATGGAGCCCGCCGCCGACTGACCCTCGGTAATGAAGAGCATGTTCTCGCGGCCGTTGCAGGAGGGGTTTTCCCGGGAGGGATGATACTTGCAGTCCTTGAGCTGGGGGATCTTCAGCGCCACCTTCTTGGCCTTGGCCCTGGCCTCCTTTCTGACGCTCTGCAGCTCCTTTCTGACCTCTTCGTTGCGGGCGATCTTGTCCAGCAGGATCTCAGCCGCCTGGGTGTCCTTGTACAGGGCGCTGGAGACCGCATCCTTGACTATATTGACAATCCATGAGCGTATCTCAGTGTTTCCAAGCCTGTTTTTGGTCTGGGATTCAAAGACGGGATCCTTGATCTTTACTGACAGGGTACCGACAATTCCATCACGAACGTCTTTGCTGACAAACTTTTTATTGGAATACTCGTTCACCCCTTTCAGGATCCCCTCTCGGAAGGCGGAGAGATGGGTTCCGCCCTCGCTGGTATATGTGCCATTGACAAAAGAGTAATAGGTATCCCCGTAGGCATCGGTATGGGAGAAGGCGAATTCCAGAAGGGCGTCCCGGTAGTAGATGGGAGTGTAGATATTCTCGCCGTCCAGTTCCTTATTCAGGAGATCGAGCAGACCGTTGGAAGAATGATAGCAGGTCTTGTCCAGATACAGCTTCAGTCCTGCATTCAGGTAGGCATAGCGCCACAGGCGTTTATCAATGAACTGCAGGTCAAAGGTGTAATCGGGAAACATGGTCCGGTCCGGCAGGAACTCCACCAGTGTGCCGTCTTTTTCTTTGGTTTCGCCGCTGTCCTGCCCGACCAGTTCCCCCCTGACAAACCTGGCCATGGCAAAGCGGCCGTCCCGGAAGGCTGTCACCTGGAAATGCTCGGACATGGCGTTGACGGCCTTGGTGCCGACCCCGTTCAGGCCGACGGAAAACTGGAAGACCTCGGTATTATATTTGGCGCCGGTGTTGATCGTGGAGACGCAGTCGACAATCTTGCCCAATGGAATGCCGCGGCCAAAGTCGCGGACCTGGACCAGGCCGGTCGGATTAATATTGATATTAATCCGTTTCCCGGCCCCCATAATAAATTCGTCGACACCATTGTCAACGACCTCCTTCAGCAGAATATAGATGCCGTCATCCTGATTGGAGCCGTCGCCGAGCCTGCCGATATACATACCCGGACGTTTCCGTATATGCTCCAGAGAACTCAGGGTCTTTATCTTACTTTCGTCGTAAACATGCGGAGATACAGTCATAGTAGATATTTTCTCAAAAAATTATCTGATCTGTCAATTGCGGTCATACTATTGTATTTGGCAATTTTAATCAACACCCATGGAAAATCTAAACCTGATATCACCCCATTCGCAGAGGGCCGGTCTCCGGATGATAAAAGGGCCCCGGTCAGCCCACCAGATAGGTCCCGGTTCCTGCAGCGATCAGCACATTCTGGTCGTTGCATAATTCCGTTCGGACCACCGCAACCCTCTTCCCCTTGCGCAAAACAGCCCCCGAGGCGATGAAATATTCCCCTTCGCCGCCTCTGAGATAATCCACCCTCAGATCGATGGTCCCCAGTTTCATCAACCGTTTGCCCAACTCATCCAGGGGGTGGTGTTCCATGTTCTTCAGCATTTCCACCGACGCTATGAGCCCGCCTGTCAGATCCAGGACCGAGGAGATCACGCCGCCGTGCAGGATGCGGCGGACAAAATTACCGATAAGCTCCTCCCGCATGTCAATCCTGACCTTGATATCGGTAAGAGACAGGCTGACGACCTTTACGCCAAGCAGGCGGTCAAAGGGCAAAAGATTTTCGTAGATATCACGCAGCAGTTCAAATATATCCTGAAGATTCTTATTCTTTTCCGTAGATTCTTTCATCTGTGCCTACCTCCTGCCGGCGGAGAGGAAACTGCCTGATGTCCGTATTTTTTTTGATGGGCTATGTTCTAGCCCATATTCAGGGATCATGCAATTGGAGATCGCCTGACCGGCTGCAGAGAGATGATTGTCCTGGGTTGCGCAGGCATTTCATGAATTCGGAGAAGATCTATTGTGGCAATTTATCAATTCGCCTATGATGAAGTAGGTGAATGTTATAAAATTGAATTTATCTTGAGGCCTTATGGACATTTTCATTGCTAGGCAGCCAATTCTTAACGCACATAAGCGATTGTTTGCCTATGAGCTTTTGTACCGGGGAACCAAGAGAACGACCCTCAACACAGTCAGCGGCAATAAGGCCACGACCAGTGTTCTTTCCAGCGCTTTTCTGACTGAAGGGATAGACAAGATTAGCGGATCCCGGCCCTGCTTTATCAATTTCACCCGTCAGCTCCTGCTGCAGAATCTTCCTGCCTCCTTTCCCAAGACCCTTCTCGTCATAGAGGTCCTGGAGGATGTCCCGCCCACCTCTGATATTATCGATATTTGTAAGAAGCTGAAAAGCAACGGCTATACTATTGCCCTCGATGATTTCATCTACGACGCCAGTCTGGAGCCTCTTATCGCTCTTGCCGACATTATCAAATTTGATCTTCGTCTATCCTCCATCGATACCATCCAGAGGACCATCTATAGACTGTCCCGGTATAAGCTGAAATATCTGGCGGAAAAGGTCGAGACCCACGAAGAATTTGCCCAGACCGTCAAGCTGGGCTTCACCTATTTTCAGGGATTTTTTTTCTGCAGACCGGAGAAAATCAGGATCAGGGAGGTCGATTCGGCAAAAATCAATCTGGTCAATCTGCTGGCTGAGGTTAATCGGAAGACCACCTCAGTGAAAAAAATGGAAAAAATCATCACGGAGGATGTGGGACTGGCCTATAAGCTCCTCCGTTATATCAACTCCTCATACTTTTATCGGTTCAACAAGATAGACTCTGTAAACCATGCGATAAGCTATCTGGGAGAGTTGGAGATCCGGAGATTTATCCTTCTGGTGCTCATCTCGGAACTGGCAACGGATAAGCCGACGGAACTGGTGCGAATGGCCGTGGTCCGGGCCAGGATGTGTCAGCTGCTTGCCCAGGAAACGGTATTCAGCAGCAAGGACGATGAGATCTTCCTGCTGGGACTTTTCTCTCTGCTGGATGCCATGCTCGATACAAGCATGGAGTTTATTTGCGAACGCTTGTCCCTGAGCGATCCCCTGAAAAATGCCCTGATTCACAGAACCGGCCCCTATTCGCCCTTCCTCAGGTTGGTGCTCAGCTATGAAAAACGGGACAAGCCCGGTTGCCTGACTGCTTTGCAGGAATTGCTCCTGAACCCAGGAATACTCCATCAGATGTACATGGAGTCTATCTCCTTTGCCGAGTCTGTATTACTGTAATGATTGGGGCCTGATGACCCTGTTATAAAAAAATGCAGGTCCGGGGCGTCTGCCGGGGAGGGAAGGAAGAGGGAGGCTGTCTCCGCTGGCCGGAAAATCTGCACGAGTGATTCGCAGAAAAATACAGGACAGGAAGGAGGTCAATATGATTGAGGATATGAAGCAATACCTGAAGCCGGCAGGTGAACATGAATCCTTGGGGAAGATGCTGCGGACTGTTCTTGGCCTCATCCCTGTGATCATTGCCACACTGGTAATCACAACTGCGGCGAGGCGCGATCCTCTCCATTTTCTGGAGCCGGTCCTGCTCACCACTGTAATCGTTTTGATACTGCTCTGGTTCGTGCTTGTCTCCGGCCTGCGGGTGGCTGCGCAGTGGGAGCGGGGAGTCGTTCTGCGTCTGGGAAAGTTCAAATCGGTACAGGGGCCCGGGCTGCTCTATATCATACCGATTGTAGAAAGTGTCCGCTTCCTTGACACCCGGGTCCTGGTCCTCAATATTCCCCGGCAGAAGGTCATCACTAGAGACAATGTCCCGGCGGAGATTGACGCCGCCCTGTTTTTTATGATTGTCGACAGTGAAAAAGCTGTCATATCGATCCAGGATTTTAAATTTGCCGTTGGCCAGTATGCCCAGGCGGCACTGCGAGACATCATCGGCGGCCTGACCCTGGATGAGCTGCTCTCAGAACGGGAGCAGATTCAGGTTCGGATCAAGGAACACGTTGAAGAAAGGGTCAAGAATTGGGGGCTGTGCGTGGATTCGCTGCGCCTGCAGGATATAGAGCTGCCGGAGGATCTGAAGAGAATGATGTCCCGCCAGGCCTCCGCCGAGCGTGAAAAACGAGCGACCATTACCAAGGCCGAAGGCGACAAAATGGCGGCCTCAAACCTTGCCGAGGCGGCAAAGATCATGTCCGAGAGCCCTATCACCCTGCAGCTGCGGACCTTGCAGACGATAGACGGGCTGGGGGCGAGTCCATCCAATACAGTGATCCTCTTTCCCGCTCAGATTGGAGAATTACTGCAGGGATTGACCGGAAAATAAGACCAGAATTTCATTCCTGCTGAACAGCATGGAAAGGGCAGGATTGCCGTCTCATTTGCGTGGGAGCAGTGCGCCGAGAATTTCTTTAAATTGCCCTATATTGTAGGGTTTGGCAATCGCTCCGCAGAACCCGTATTCCTTGAAGTTAGATATGATGGGATCATTGGAATAGCCGCTTGACACAACCAGACAGGCCTTTGGAGCAAACGACAGGATCTGTTGAGCGGCCTCTTTGCCGCCAAGCCCTCCGGGAATCGTCAGATCCATAATGCCCATTAAAAAGGGATGCCCTGCTTCCTGGGCAGATCTGTAGACTTCGACCGCCTCTTCGCCGCTTGCACAGGTTGTAACAGAATAGCCGAGGTGAACGAGCATTGATGAGGCAACGTCTCTGATCATCTGGTCGTCGTCCATCACAAGGACTGAGCCTCCCCGAAGAAGACAGCTTTCCTGAACGGCATTCTCCGTCTGGTGAGCGGTATAGCTCGCTCCTGTTGACGGCAGGCGGAGGGTAAAAATGGTGCCTCTGCCCGGTGTGGATTCCACGCTGATATGCCCGCCATGCCTGCTGATAATGGAGTGAACGGAAGAAAGCCCAAGGCCGATGCCCGCCGACTTTGTGGTGAAATAGGGATCGAAGATTTTTTTCAGGTTCTCTTCCGATATACCGCTGCCCTGATCGGTGAAACTCAACCGGATATAGGGGCCAGGCGGGAGTGCAAAGGTATTGTTTTCGGCAATCTCTTCGTTGGCCGCAGTGACAGCCAATATCCCGCCGCCGGGCATCGCCTGGGCGGCGTTGATGATGATATTCTGAAAGACCTGGCTGATCTGCCCTGCATCTACCTCAAGGGCATGGATATTGTCGGGAATCTCAGCGATTCCTTTGACATTTGAACCGTGCAGAACAAATGACAGGGCCTCATTGACAAGGTGCCGCGGAGAAACCATTTTCTTGATCGGCTTACCCCCTCGGGCAAAGGTCAGAAGCTGGTGGGCAAGCTCTTCCGCCCGGACCGCCGCCCTTTCGGCCTCGTCCAGGGGTTTGTAGGATTTATGCGCTGTATCCAGGAAGACCTTGGCAAAGGAGATATTCCCCATGATTCCGGTCAAAATGTTATTGAAGTCGTGGGCAATACCGCCGGCCAGAATCCCCAGGGATTCCAGCTTTTCAAGTTTCAACCGTTCCTTCTCATGGGTCTTGTGCTCGGTTATATCTCTGGTGATTGAGATTATATGCTTAACACCCTTCAGGGTGATTATCCTGGCAGACATCAGTCCGGTAATCAGCTCTCCGTTCTTCTTTTTGAATTGCGATTCGAGATTTTCGTAAAACCCCTTTTGCAGAAGTCCATCGGTCAGAAGTCGGCGATCGGCAGGGTTATGCCAGATATTCAAATCCAGGGATGACCGGCCTAAAACATCTTCCCGGGTATATCCCGTGGTCCTGGTGAACCCTTCATTGATATCCACATAGAGGCCATCCACCAGGCGGTTGATGTTTACGGAGTCGGGACTGAAATCAAACGTGAGCCGGAAGGTATCATTGCTTTCCCGCAGGGCATCTTCTGCTTTTTTTCGGTCAGTGATGTCAATATGCGTACCGACGATGCGCCGCGCACGTCCATTGCCATCATGGCTGACCGCCCTGCCGCGCCCCAGGATCCATCTGGTCTGACCGTCCCGGGTATGCATGCGATATTCAACCTCGAAACATTCAGTAATCCCTTCCACGCATTCCTGATTTACAGCCAGAACCCTGTCTTTGTCCGCTGCAAATATCAAATCAGACCATGCCTCGACACGCTCTTTGAATTCCTGGGGTTCATACCCCAGCATCTGGGTATATTTGGGACTGAAATACACCTCATCGGTTTCTATATTCCAGTCCCATATGCCGTCACTGGTTGCATCCATGGCCAGACGGAAACGCTCCTCGCTGTCGCTTAAGGCGCTTATCGACTCATTGATCCTGGCGCTCAGGCGGGTGATGAGAAAATAGAGGAGAAATGAGGTGCAGACGATGAAGAGTGCCCCTTTGCCTATCTCAATCTTCGTTACCAGAGCAGGGTCATAAACAAACCGGGACACCACTGTATCCGAGAAGTAGATCCAGGCACAGCCAATCAAAGCGTAAATTGATACAATTTTAGCAATTTCCTGATTCTTATTCATCTGCGGCATCTGTTTTAAGGAACAGGCATAATTCAAAACACACCCAATCGTTTTTCAATTTATATAGGATGAATACTCTTTTGTAAACGTCAAGGATCAGCCTTCCTTGTCCTTACAGAGAACGACCATCGGTTCAGTGTAGATAAATGGATGAGCACGCCCTCTCATACCGGGAGAATGCCGGATTTCCCACTCCGGGGACAAGTCTGGAATCGGCAAAGCTTGGGATACAGGCGGCCCTGATTTTCATGTAAACAGAGAGGTGAGGACAGGCAACAGCCAGTGGGTGATCAACGCCGGTTATGCATTGCCTGGACGATGATTTCCTGCAGCGCCGTCTGGAGTTGGACAGGGCTGAAATATGCATCAAATAAGGCCCGGGTTTCTTGGCCGCGCCTGTCCAGGTCATCGGGATGGCGCAACCAGTTGTCGACCTTATCCGCCAGGGCCTGGGGATCGCCGCTCGGGACCCAGCCGATGATATCCGATCCTTCGAGACTGTCTGTGTAGGCCTTTGAATAACTGGTAATCACCGGTCTTCCCACGGCCATGGACTGGAACATCTTATTGGGAATTACCAGGTCCGTCAAAACCGTAGGCCCGAAGATCCCCAGCATTATATGGGCACGGGCAATGCGGTCAGGCAGAGTCTCGTAGGGGATCCAGGATTCAAAACGGATGAAGGGATACCTGCTTGCCTCGGCCTGTATCCCTTCCTTCATGTCGCCCTCTCCCAAAAGGACCCAGGTGACATCGGGACGGTTGAGTATCTTGGCCGCTTTGACAATGACATCCACACCATGCAGTTCCAGGAAACTGCCGTAGAAGAGCAGCTCATACGGCGGTCCGGTGTTGACGGCAGGCCGTGCTTCAAACAGGCCGTCCTCAGCTCCCACATAGAGGACCCTGGTGTTTTCCGGTTTGACCTGGAGTCGCTCATGAAAAAAGCGGGCGTGGGCGGATGTATCGGCCACCAGCACATCGGCGGTGGCAAAGAGTTTTGTCTCCCACCGTCTGAGATGTTCTGCCTGCCTGGAGTCAGACGGCCATTTCCGGCGCTCGAAGACCTCCTTTTCATAGGCTGAAATCAGCGGGTCCAGGACCAGCGGCACCTGCCATTTTCTGGCCCAGAAGGCGGCAGAATGGATATCGCGATGACGGAAACACGGGAGCCAGACCAGATCGGGGCGTCTGGGTCTGCGGACAACTGCTTCCAGGAGTCCGAGCTGGCTGGAAAAGGGATGAAAGGAGGAAATATCCCAGCCCAGGTTTTCAAAGAGGTGCAGAACCACGCGGTTCCTGGAATAATCCCGTTCGGTACGGCCCCACCATAAGACAGTCGGCATCAGTCCTTCCCTCTCCCCAGGTTTTTTTCTCCATGCCTTCCGTAGACAGCCATGGTTTGTTCAAATAATTTCTGGGCGGAAAACCGTCGGCCCACCCAGTCCCGGCCGTTCTTGCCCATACTCAGGCAGAGGGCCTCGTCTAATACTGCCCGGGCCATGGCCTGGGCCATCTCCTCTGCATTCCCCGGTTGAACCAGCCAGCCGGTCCGACCATCCACAACAGTTTCCAGACTGCCGCCATGGGCGGTGGCGACAACCGGTCTCTCCATGGCCTGGGCCTCGACGGCAATGCGTCCAAAGGACTCGGGTTTGACGGAGGATGAGACCACCACCCGGGCCATCTTCAGGGCGGCTGGCATGTCCGCGCAGAAGCCAACGAAACGGATGCGCGTCTCGAGTCCCGCCGCGGCTGCAAGCCCCTGTAATTCTGAAGAAAGCCTGGGATTCTGCCCAAGATCACCCGTGCAGACGGCCAACCAGGGTAAATCTCGTATCCGGGCAAGGCTGCTGATAAACAGCTCATGCCCCTTCAGGCGGGTGATCCGTCCCGGCAGAAGGATGAGGGGAAGACCGTCATCGGCAAGTCCCCACTGTCTGCGCAGGGCATCGACCCGCGCAGCTTCAACCCGTTCGGGGGCAAAAGACTCTTCATCATAACTGCCGTAGATGACAGCGATCCTCTCATCGGGCACCCCGTAGGCAGTCTTGATATGTTCGGCTATGCACTGTGAGACAGCGATAATGCGCTGCCCCCTGGCCATTATGGCGCTGTAGGCATTGATGGAATGAAAGCCATGAAAAGTGGTGACGAGATACGGACGTTTTTTACTGGGAAGACTTTTCCAGGCCAGATAGCCGATCCAGGCCGGCAAACGTGAACGTAAATGCAAAATATCCACCGGCGTCTCAGCAAGCAACCGCCGCAACTGTACGAGATAGGCCAGGCAGCGCGGGCTCTTTTCACCGATATGAGGCCAGGTATGATGGATGCTGCCTGAGGCGACGAGAGCGGGAACCATCCTCCCTCCTTCGGAAATAACAAGAGAGCGGTGCCCCTGGCCGACAAGGTATTCTGCCAGTTCCACGGTCTCGCACTCCACCCCGCCTTCTTCCAGCTCCGGCAGCATTTGCACCACGGTTAGAGGTCTCATCATGCAGACTCATGCGTATTTTTTTTCAAGCGGCAGAGCCCGCGTACTCTTCAGCAGGCGGGGAAGGCCGGCTGACGGTGAGCCAGGCCAGGAAGAATATGACAATGCAGGCATAAAAGGAATCATACACAGTCCATCCCGTAAAGCCGATGCCCAGCAGGACAAAGGGGCAGGCTCCCAGGCCGACCCGCCAGCAGGAGCGGTTCTGCATCCATCTGCGGGTAGCAGCAAACACGAGCCAGAAAAAAGACAGAAATCCCCAGATCCCCGTACAACTCAGGAGATGCAGATACAGATCATGGGAGTGGGATGCATACTGAACCTGATAGGCTGCACCATCGGGAGCGATATAGGGCGCAAAATCGGTACTGGCGGCCAGTTGATAGATAGCATTGGAAAAATTGGAAATACCCACACCCAAGACCGGATTTTCCATCCACAGGGTCAGGCTTCTCTGCCAGATCCAGTAGCGATCATACATGCTGCCCATACTGGTCTGGTAGCCGGAAAAATACATCAGCAGGCCGCCGGCAATCATGGCCACGGCAACACCGCCGGCAATCCCCCAGCGATAACGCCCCTGCAGGGTTATGGCCAATCCTCCGACAATGCCTATCCCGGCAGCAAGCCAGGCGGTCCGGATTTTGGTGATAAAAAGCAGGCCGCCGGCAAGGACAATCAGAATACAGAGGAAAAACCGCTCATATTTCTTCAGGTCCCGTCCCGAAATAAACCGGAGTACCAGAAAGGGAAAGACATAGGCGCTGAAAGCAGCTATCCTCTCCCCCTCATGAAGTTTCTCTGTATAAAAACTGACCGGATCGCCGATGATGTCAAATCCCAGTCCCAGGGCCAGGAGGGTGTTCAGCGCAGCCCAGATGATGCCGGTCATCACCCCGGCAAGCAGGTAGCGGTCTATGTCCAGGCGTTCGGAAATATCGACAATGGCCAGAAAAAAAACCATATACCGGAGGTATAAAAAATCATGGAGAAATCCCGCAGCGGAAAATCCGTTGACAAGCCTGCTGAGCAGAATTCCGGTCATCCAGAGCACTATGGGCCAGAAGGTCGGCTGTATCCGGATGCGCTGTCGATGAGGCCGAAAAAAAAGAGACTGTACCAGCCACATCAGCCCGGTGCCGGCGACAACCAGTTCAAAGGCAACACTGCCAAGCACAAGAGCGATGGGAAGCAAGGCAGCAGTCACGGCCACCCATTGATCACCGGTCTGAGGAAGAGAGAAGGCAACTCTCAATTTTTCCGACATGATATACTCTTCTTAGACTCCGTTGAAAATTGATTTAGTCCGTTAAAGCCGGATCATCAAGATCCTGATTTATGGAGTTTATCTACGACCCTTTCAGAAAGCTTTTTCTCTTACAGCAGAAGGATGTCAATTGTCAATCATTTTGGGGCAGTCAATCGGAACCGGCCACGAGGATGCCGAAAGGACAGAAAAATCCTGGCGTAGGAAGGGTTCACGCCTGTCCGCAGTTCGCTTCAGTTCTTGCAAATTTCAACAATATTATGAATATGTATTCTTGAAGAGTCAACATAATGGACACTGACTTCATCGGCTGTGACAAGCAGGGGAATTGCAGCGGATCCTGCAATGAGGCCGTCAATATGTTCATCCTTAATGATCCTGTCGATAATGGCCAGGATATTCTTTTTTGTCCCCTCTTTAAGAACGCTGGACCTTCCAACGGAGGAAATTGCGTTGTGGATAAAATCCTGCTCCTCGGGGTTGGGGAGGACAAGCCGGATTTCCTCTTTTTCGAACATCTGCCGAAAGCAATCACTTTCCATCGTGACCTTTTCCCCCAGCAGGCACAGATTCCGTAAATTATGCTGTATCGTGTAATTCAGGGTGGCATCAACCACACTGACAAGAGGCAGAAAGGTCTGAGACTGAATCTCATCAAAGGCCACATGGAGGGCAGTCGATGCTATGGCACCGAAGGCGGCCCCTCCGGCCCGCAGCACTTCAAATTTCGAGGCGATGAATTCAGAGACCTGATCCCATCTGGAATTGTCGACATGAAACATCGCCCTCTTCATATCGATACTCTCGACGGCTATTTCCGGATAGCCATGCTCTTCGAAGGCTGGGCTGCATGCATCGATTATTCCGCGATAATATGCGATGGTTGACACAGGATCAATTCCGCCGACAATACCAACCTTTTTCATAATTCCCTCATTGTTGAAATAGCGAACAGCCGCCGCAGAACAACCTTATTCGTTTGTCAGTCCGCAGGCTGCACAGTCCGGACGCCGTTTGAGACTGATTTTCCTGAAGTCCATGGTCAAGGCATTGAAGGTGAGCAAGGTGTCTGTCAGCAGAGTACCGACACCTGTCACGAACTTCAAGGCCTCAGCCGCCTGAATTGTCCCCAGCATCCCGGCTACGGCCCCCAGGATTCCGGCCTTGGAGCAGGTGTTGGCGATATCATAAGGCGGAGGATGTCTAAAGACGCAGCGATAACAGGTGCTTTTCCCAGGGAGAACCGTCATGGTCTGGCCGTCATACTGCAGAATTCCCCCATGAGAGAAAGGGATCCCGGCAGATATGCAGGCATCATTGATGAGAAATTTTGTTGGAAAATCATCCGTGCCGTCAATAATGAAATCGTACGCCCCTATGATTTCTGCAATGTCTCCTGCCTGAAGACGCCGGTAATAGATCCGCAGATTGACCTCGGGATTGAGGGCCAGGAGTTTCTCTTTGGCGGAATCGACCTTGGCCTTACCGATATCTTTTGTATAATGCACAACCTGTCGCTGCAGATTTGAAAGATCAACCGTATCACCGTCAATCAGTCCCAGGGTCCCCACGCCGGCGGCAGCGAGATACAGCGAGACCGGCGAACCCAGGCCTCCCACACCGACAAGCAATATCCGGGCGGAGCGAAGCCGTTCCTGTCCGTTGACCCCGATGTCCTTGAGAAGGATCTGCCGGCTGTAACGTTCAAGCTGCTCTTTGCTGAATACAGGCATTATTCATCAGAACAAAGAATGGTGGAGAAGCCACAGGAGAAGAAGGCAATCAGCCCTCTTCTCCCCAATCCGGGATGTGCCGAAGGACATAGTCCTGCACGCAGGATTTTTCCATCGACTTGCCCTCCGCCTTCAGCGCATCCTTCACCTCTTGATAATCAAACCAGCAGACCTCCTGATCCTCGTAGTTATATACCGTTAAGATCCGCTTGTCCTCATTGTGGATGTCCTCTTCCTCCTGGATGGCTGCGACAATCTTCAGGGCATCTTCAAGAGAGAAGAACCGCATTGTTTTTTCTTCCATATTTCATCACCTCTCAAACCAAAAAGGGCGAGCTGGATAGATTACAATCCACTCGCCCTTCAATTGCCGTTGTCTAAACCCTTACGCCGGTTTCACCACGGCTCCGGAACGTATACAGCGGGTGCACACTCTCGCATGGGCTGTGCCGCCCTTATCGGTGACCAGACGAACCTTCTTCAGGTTGGGGAGCCAGCGCCGCCGAGTTTTATTGTGAGCATGGGAAACATTATTTCCAGTGGCCGGACCCTTTCCGCAAATCTGACATACCTTAGCCATTGTAAACTCTCCTTAATCGTATCTCTTCCCACCACCGTTCAGCTCAGGGCAAAAAGGCGGTGCTATCTGACAACTCAAAATTTATGTCTTCTGCAACACAGTTTGATACTCCTTTTCTTCAAGAATAGCAAGTATAAAAATGTGTGACAATACGGTTGCGTGTCTTGAGGACGACAATAATTATTCTGTATTTTCACAGGTTGGCTTTTGAGTTGCAATCACCGGTTATGCGTGGTAGCAAGGAGAATTGTTTTACATGATACATGTTCCTGATCGTGATTGGAAAGACAAGTGTATCTCTATGAAAGCCTCATTTGACTGGCGGCCTTGCCATCATGAGATGACGAGTTTTGATGGTTCATTGTGGCCGACCGTTGCAGTCCGGATAGTCCTCTGCCCCGTGACTCCTTTCCCTTCAGGTATTATAATGAGCAATAAATTATTGCTAAAGCACTCCTCTTTGATCCAAAAATGACAACTAAGCCTTCTTCTGTAAATGTGTTTTCTCTTCTCTGGGATTTTTTTGCCTCGGTCAAACTGGCCCTGCTCACCCTCGGCGTCCTCTGCCTCGCATCGATTGTCGGCACAATAATCCCCCAGGGTGAAGCCTTTTCCTGGTATGTCAGGAAATTCGGTCCCTGGCAGGCGCAGCTTTTCAACCTGTTCCAACTCTCGGACCTGTTTGGTTCTCTCTGGTTCAAGGCCCTTTTGGGGATACTGAGTTGTAATCTGATCATCTGCAGTCTTGACCGGTTTCCTCAGATTTGGAAAAAAATCACAGCGGACAATCTGGATACCACGGTTGTCAGACTGCAGAGCATCAAAAGAAACAGCAGATGGACAAGCTCATTGCCACCGGCCCGGACCGTCGAAGAGATCGCCCGGTTGCTCGGGCGTAACGGCTGGAAAACTTCTTCCCGGGAGCTTGATAACGGCACCCTCCTGTTCAGCCAGAGGGGGGCATGGACCAGACTGGGCTTCTTCGTTGTGCATGCATCCATTTTAATTATTTTGACAGGCGCGATCATCGGCTCCCTCCTGGGATTCAAAGGGACAGCCCTGATTCCGGAAGGCCGGAGTGTGAGCGAGATCCGGACAACCGGGAAATCTTCCTCCGTTGACCTTGGGTTTGAGGTCCGCTGCGATACCTTCGGCATTGAATATTATCAAAACGGCATGCCTAAAGAATATCGTTCGGATCTGACTCTTCTTGAACAGGGGCGCGAGGTGCTGCACAAATCCATCATGGTCAACCACCCCCTGACCTATAAAGGCATCACCTTTTATCAGTCCAGTTTCGAGGCCTACAGGGATTTTATCATCACGCTCACAGATAAGGAAAGCGGCGACCGGCAGATATTCGTTACTCCCTACCAGAAGCAGCGAACCTGGGAAGAAAAGGCACTGCGCTTCGGCGTAATCAATGCCGAGGTCAGTGAAGACCGGATCAGCCGAATGAAGATCTGGATTACAGGTCCTGATGATGCGCCTTCCGTATTCTGGATGGATCCCGGACAGACCATCCCCCTCACCCTTCATGGCCGCCCCTATCTTATTTCGGCAAAACAGATGTATGCAACCGGTTTGCAGGTGGCAAAGGACCCCGGCGTCTGGTGGGTGTATATCGGCTGCACGCTGATACTTGCTGGCCTGTTTACGACCTTCTTTTTGTCTCACAGGAAAATATGGATTTATGTCCACCAAGAGAAGCAGGCGACCGCAATACTTATGGCCGGTTCCACCAATAAAAATAAGGCTGGCTTTGACGGCCATTTTTCCAGACTGACAGAACTGCTCAAGGCCGCCGTATGAGGCCCCATGAACAGGCGGCCGTTCCGCTGGACCGCAAGCGGCAGTTCACTGCAACGGGTACTATGATAATCGAACAATGGAGTTTCCATGAATAGCGCGCAGTTTCTGGGTATCACAACCTTTGCCTATATGTTTTCAACCCTGCTCTATGTGGCAATGTTTGTTTTCAAAATCAAACGATTGGGGAAATTCACAACCTGTTTTACCGCCATCGCCCTCCTGGTCCAGACTGCCGGCCTCGGTCTGCGCTGGCAGGAGTCCTATCAGATGGGTATCGGCCATGCCCCTTTGACAAATATGTACGAATCGGTGATATTTTTTGCCTGGGCCATCATCGTCCTGTACCTGCTCATCGAGTGGAAGTTCAAGACGCAGATCATCGGCGCCTTTGCTGTCCCCTTTGCCTTTCTGGCAATGGCCTATGCCTCGCTGTCCAAGGATCTGACCAAAGGCATCAGCCCGCTTATCCCCGCCCTGCAATCCAACTGGCTGATCTCCCATGTAATCACCTGTTTTATCGGTTACGCCGCATTTACCGTAGCCGCAGGTCTCGGCCTTATGTATCTGATCAAGGAAACAAGCGACAGCAGACATTCTTCCAATGACAAAACCCTGATCGGCAGCCTGCTCCCACTGCATCAGATTGAAGACATTACTCACAAAACCATGATCTTCGGGTTTATATGGCTGACTGCGGGCATCATTACCGGCGCCGTCTGGGCCGATTCCGCCTGGGGGACCTACTGGAGCTGGGATCCAAAGGAAACCTGGTCGTTAATCACCTGGTTCGTCTACGCCATCACCCTCCATGCCCGCTACACCAGGGGATGGGGAGGAAAGAGGATTGCCTGGCTGGCAATTATCGGTTTCTTTTCAGTGATTTTCACTTACTACGGAGTAAATTTCATCCTCTCGGGACTCCATAGCTATGGTTCCAATTAGCTAATAATTTTTTCGCCACCCCACTCCCACCTGGCTGGAACTCGGTGATGTACGGCCTTCGATATTCACGTTGGGAAAAAGTTCCATTTCAACACGAACCCCCGTGCTTTCAGGCGTTGCTCCCTGCTCAATCCCCATATAGAAGCTGTCATTGATATATTTCCCGGCTTCAACTGTGGGTCCCGGTTCCGTGTTGCTTTGAGTCCCACTGCCGTTGCTGGGGCGGAAACCGCCGGCCGCGTCGAACTCCCCGGTACTTCTGCGCTGCTGCCCGTTCCCGCCCCCGCTGACGCGCAGCACATCAAGTCCCAGGATTTTACGCATGCTGCCCACAGAAGCAAGGCCGTTGTCGCCCACACCGGCCAGTTCCCGCATGCCGTTGGCCAGCTGCAAGGCTTCAAAATTGCTGAGACCTGAGACGCTCCTGCCAAACAGGACCTGTGCCATAACCTCATCCTGCGGCAAGGGCGGATTGCTGCCGAGAGTAAGAGAAGGGTGAGAGGCGGTGCCGCCCACCTGCACAACAGCCTCGATGGAGGGTCCTGAATAGGTTAACGTAAGATCAATTCCGGGATTTATCTGTCTGTCTCCGGTAAAAACAATTTCTCCATTCGTAAACGCAAATGGTTTTGACAGCAGATCAAAAAAACCGCGTACCGGGCGCAGAGAACCGGTCAGATGGGGCTCTGCGATCGGCCCGTCAAAGTGAAGGAGGCCTTGCCATTCGCTATCCAATCCCCGGCCGCGGATAAAAAACCGCCCCGGCACATCAACGACTACGGCACAGGTCGGTCCTCCCGGACCATGCATAGCGGACGGCTCATCCTTGTCTGCAATATTCAATGTTTGGATAGAGCTGTCGGACAATGTGGAAAGCAGAGTCACCTCACCGCGTTCAACGAGGATGTTTGCCGTTACAACCGGGGCGGAAAGCGGCCCGTTAACGCCAAAAAGGCCGGAAAGTATCAGGGAAATGTCGTCTCTGTGCAGCGGTTGCAGATGTTTGACCTGTCCGCGCAGGGCAACAGACGCCTGGTCGCCGCTTTGGGTCAGGAGGCCTTCAAGGGCCAAGGTGCCGCCTTTACCATCGCCCAAAGCCAGCACAGCCCGGGCGAGGCCATCTGGAGTCGCATGGCTTTCCAGAGTGATATCAGTGAGCAGCAGACCCGTCACTCTATCCTCGTAGCGCCCGTCTGCCAGGAACGCTTCAAGCTCAATTTTTGGAGCTTCCATACTGCCTGAAACAGCCAGGTCCACCTTGGTCCGGCCGGTAAGACGCCGATCCGGGATGGCCGCAATCCGCCAGAAAAGATCTGCCGGGCCCTGCCAATGCAAAGCCGCTGTCAGCGGCCCTTTCATGTTCGGTGCGGGCAGCCCGTTTTCCATCATCTGCATCGGTAGAACAAAACTCAAGTCACCGCCCTTGCTGCCTCCTCCCGGTTCCACAACTATTTTCCCCCTGCCGCGCAGGGCAAGAGAGCCGCTGGCACCTGCTGTACCGGCAGCGCGGTCCAAGGCCGCTTCTGTCCGCACAGTCAGGAGAGGGCGAAAAGAAGACACAGCCCCGGCTCGTGCCGCCTTCGTCTTGTCGTCTGCAGCGGGCAGGCCCAACCTCGTATTCAGGCTTATCGTTCCCCTCGGTCCCCCGCTTGGAGTACTGTATACCGCCTGGGCATCGATCACCCCGGACGGCAGCGGACTGTTGGTGAATATCCGGAAAAAATCAACAGGTAAGGCACTGAGGCTGGCGTCCACGGCAAGGGTTTCCGGTTCGACATTCAGATCGGCCTTCAGGCTGCCGCCGGGTAAAAAAGAGACATTGAGATCATGAATCCGGATACCCTTGTCAAGACTCAAGCATACCGGCTTTTGCAGCCGTATGCCGAATCGGGTTCCCCTTCCGGGGACGGGCTGCAGATCAGGCGGGGGCGGTGAAACAAGCGATGGAATCGCGAGAAAGGCCTGCACCAGAGTGACTTCTTTTTTGAGTCCGTTGTAATTGCCGCGCACGGCCAGCGGCCCAAGGGTATCGGTTGGATCCGCACCTCCGGACGCGACCGCATGCCCGTTTATCCGGTCCATCGGGGCAGCAGTATCGGCAGGTCTTTTCGAAGTGCTGCCGGTGGCCGCTACGGCCTGCCCGCCGCCCCGAAAATCGAGAGAAAAATTCCCGTCCCGGAGACTGCCGTCAAGCCGGGCAGTTCCGGAACTCCAGGCCAGGGGCCCTGCATTGCCCCGGCCAAGGCGCACATTCATGCTGGCAGACGGATTGCGGAAAATGTCTGTCAGTTTGAGCTCGCCGGCAGCATCATGCAGAAAAACACCACTGTCAATCTCACTCTTTCCTCCTCGCTCAGCAATATTGCCGCGCAAATGCAGGTCTGTAAGCTGTACGGTCATTAGAGCGTCCTGACGAGCGTCCTTCCCGCCCAGGAGCAGATCCGCCCTCCCTGCTCCGCCAGCCAGGCCCATACCCGACAGGCTGGAGAGACGCGACCAGTCCAGCACCTCAGCAGACAATTTTCCCTCCAGGGTCAAAGAGGAGGCAACACGCGCAGTCAGATCTCCATTCAACGCAATTCCCGCACTTTGAGCGTGCAAACGGCTCAGGGTCGCTATGAGGGTGCCGTCGGTCTGGAGGCTCACCTTCCAGGATGCGTCCGCTTCCCCCGGACCGCCAAACAGCTGCTGCACGCCTGATTCGATGGTCCCCGCCGCATTCAGACTGCCCCCGGGCTGCATATCGATACTGCCGTCAAGCCGTGCTGCGGCCCCTTGCAAGGTGACAGCCGGGCTGATAAGCTCCTGGCTGGAGGCGACCAGCGTGGCTTTAAGAGCGTTCAGTGTGCCACCGGCACGCAGGTCCAGGGCCAAGGGGCCACTTACGCCAATCTGCAGAGGCGCAAGATCGGCAATATTTACAAAAAGCTCCGCTTCAAGCTCTCCCGGCGCCATCGACCGATTGCCAGACCTGCTCTGGCCGCCCGTACCGACAGCGCCGGGTTCAAACCATGGCTCCGCCATGTGTGCCTGGCCCGTGGCATGCAAAAGGCCTAGGTCCAGTGTTTCCAGAGTGAGGCTGGCAGGCTCATTTCCGCCGCCGGAAAATCCGGCTTTGAGATTGAGGTTCTCCCCCAGAGCCTGGGGCAAAAGAAACTCCGGCCAGCGCATGCCCTTCCCCTGCAGGGTGAGTGTGCCGGTTAACGGGCTGCCCGGTTTCAACGTCGGGTCAGGCAGGACGAGGTCGAGATTCAGGTTGAGTTCCCCTCCCCATTGAAAGCTGGAAGAGCCGGAGGAGGCCTCGGCCGGAATATGCAATATCTGCACAAGCATCTGTTGCCAGGGAGCGTGATCAAAGGCCGTTGCGGCAAGTTCAGCATGCATGCCGCCGGTGAGCGTGTCGATGGTTCCGGCGGCATGCATGCTGACACCCAGCCCTCCCGTATCCTGCAGGGGAGACTTGCAATCAAGCCCAGCTGTCAGAATTCCCTTTTTAAGCGTAGCGGCTCCCTCGGCATTCAGAGACAGGAAGGGTTCCGGCAGTCCGAGAAGACTGCCCGGCAGAGTCCCTTTATCAACCCGGACACTGTCGAGCCGGATGGCAACCGGCAAATCAAGCTGTGTCGCAAAAAACGGTTTTTCCTCCTGGTTGGCCCCGGCTTCCTCTGTTTCATTCAGAAGAGGGAGGCGTAACAGCTCGGGCTCAGTAAGGCGCAGCGAATTCACAACGAGCGTTCCTGCAACCAGCTGCCGCAACGAAAGAGCCACCTCCAATTCTTTTACAGACAGAAAAGGGCCGGAAGCATCGGCGAGGCGGAGATCATGTATCAAGAGGCGATACGGCAAGGGGCCGGTCACACCGCCGATGGACACATGCAGGCCCTCTTCACCAAGGGAGCGGACAATGAAAACGGTCAGGAAGTTTTCAGCCGCCGGGGTGCGCAGCCAGATCAACGCTCCCGCAGAGACAAGAAGGCAAAGCAGCGCAGCAATCCCCAGGAACATGGCCGTTGTACGCAGGAGTCGTTTAATAAGAGGGTTGTCCATTAGAAACTCTGCCCGATACTGATATAAAATTGCAGATGCGCATCATCATTTCGCGGATTCAGAGGGGTGGCCACATCAAAGCGAAAAGGGCCGAGGGCCGTGTAATAACGCAGGCCGACGCCGGCACCCCAGCGCAGATTTTTACCGATGTCACCCAAATCCGGTGTCGAATCCTCAAAGGCCATTCCACCATCCAAAAATGTCACAAGCCCCCACTCCGCCGATATTTTCCAGCGTGATTCAAGCCCGAACTCCACAACCGAAGATCCTCCCAGCGGATCGTTGTCCTTGTTGCGCGGTCCTAATGACTGATATGCATACCCGCGCACCGAGCCCCCTCCCCCGCTGTAAAACCGCTCTGAAGGAGGAATTTGCCCGGCAGGCGCCCCGGTAACGGTGCCATAAGCCCCCCGAAGGGCAAGGACGAGCCTGCCGTCTTTCTCCAAGGGGATGAAGCCCTGTGCGTCAATGCGGGAACGCAGTATGGAAAACTCGCCGCTGTATTCCCCCGTGTAGGGCGCGAGTGAAAACATCACCCGCGCCCCGCGGGTTGCATCCAGGAGATTGCCGGTATTGTCATAGGTCATTCCCAGGGGAAGCCCGAGCACCATATACTCATGCCGCGGTTCATCCGGATCCCTGATCGATCCTGCCTCCAGGCTGCCCTGGACACTGCCCGTCCAGCTGGCAGAGAAACGGCGTTCTATACCGGCGGAAACGGCTGCGGACTGCAGATCATAGGCGTCCGTATGCTGATTCAGCAGCCCGGCCCGGGCAATAAACGCCTGGTCAGAACGCAAAAAGAACGGAAGACGATATGTGCCGGTCAGCCCCTGCATGTCGGCCCATATCGGCAGTTCTAGACGCAGGCGGTCTCCCTGGCCGGTGATGTTGCGGTGCTCCCAGAGCCCCTGCACCCCGGGACCGAAATCGGAGTCATATTTAATGGAGCCGCCCACGATTCTTTGCGCTGCGCTGGTGTAGGTTGCAACGATGGGGCGAAGGCCGGAGGCATCTTCGCCCTGCGCCGGAGCAATGTCGAGGGATTGAAAAAGTCCGCTGCGGCGGAGGCTGTCACGAAAGCGGTTTACCTGTTCCTGATTCCAGGGTGCACCCGGCTGCCAGGTACGCTGAGAGGTAAAGTAGGCAGGACGGACAGAATGGTCGCCATGGACTTCGACCCCGCCCATCCGCACAAAAGCGCCGGGGGAGATATGCACTTCGGATTCAAGCAGTCTGGTATTGCGGTCAAGGATATGGCGGGTGGAGGCGATAACCGCGAAGGGATAGCCCTGGTTGCGGAAGGCCTCACGCACCCGGTCAATGGCGGCGAGGACATCCCCCGCGACAGCTGGAGCGCCAACCGGCAGCCCGACATCGGCCAGGGATTTCGGCAGGCGCCCGCCTTCGACCGGCAACTTCGGCCAGGTCACACTGCTTTGCCCCATGCGGTATTGCGGACCGGGAGTAAAGATCACATGAACATCCACCGGGCGTTCCCTCCCTGCTGCAGTAGCATTGCCGTCTGGGCCCGGAGCTGTGCCGGATGATAAGCGGTCGGACGGTTCGATTCGTCCAAGGACGCTGCCTTCGTAATATCCGTTAGAATGCAGGATATCCCGCCCGGTCTTGAGCGAGACGTTCAGACGTTGCTCCAGACCGGTCAAGGTCTGCGGATGAACATCTATTAGACTGTAGAGCAGGCTGCTTCTTTTAAAAGCGCCGGCCAGTTCAGGCATGTCCGGGGCGGATAATTCCACAGAATAAACAATGCCGTCCCCAGTGGGCATATGAGCAGGAGCGGCAGCCGGCGCGGAAACGAAATCCGGAGGAAGCTGCGGCGCGGGCACAGGGCCTGCAGGATCGCTTTTGATGAGGGCAATGGCCCTTTCGGTGCTGTCAGTATTCGGGCTGTCTTTGTTGGCATATACAGCCACAGCCTGCTGTCCGGAGCATCCCGGGAGCAAAACAAGGCACAACAGCAAAAACATTGTCTCGATGGACGCCATGCAGCCATTCATGTTCCTGCTGTCCTTCCCGCCTTCGAGTCCGTCCGCCGATACGGGCAATCCCATTATTGCGCCTTTATGGAAGGGCTCCCGACCTCGACAAATTGTCCGTTCTTGACCTGGTACATGGAGAAGCCGGCGCCAATGGCATCTCCTTTTGCGTCAAAAGAAATTTTGCCGATGGGAGTATCCACCTTTTCCGTCTGCAGGACCTTTTTCAAATCGTCGAGGTTTTCGTTACCTGCCCTCTTTATCGCATTCATCAGGACCAGGGCAGCCGCATATGCATTCTCGTAGAATGCGCCTGGATCACTCTGGTAAGTCTTTTTATGGGCGGCAACGGCTTCCAGGGCAACGGGATTTCCTGAGGTATCCCGGGGGCCGGAGGCGTATACGCCTTCAGCATCCTTGCCGGCGACCTTGATGAAGGTATTGTCCTTGACGCCGTCGTCCGAAATAAAATCTATGGTAAGGCGTTTTTTTCTCATCATGCCGACGATCTTCGATGCTTCCGGATGGTATCCGCCGAACATCACCGCAGTTGCGCCGGACTGTTTGATCTTTTGAACGATCGCCGAATAGTCGACTGCGCCCGGAGTGATCCCCTCGAAAAGGACCACCTGTCCCTCTCCTGACGCCTCAATGAATTTTTTGGCAAATTCCGCAAATCCCTTGCCGTAATCTCCTTTATCATGGATAAGAGCAATTTTTTTCAGCTTCAGCACCTGCAGGGTGAAATCAACATCGAGTTTCGCCTGGGCATCATCCGGAGCGATTGTCCTGAAAAAATTCGGATATTCACCGGATTCCGTCAGCTCGGGACTGGTGGCCGACGGAGACATGACCAGGACGCCCGCATTTTTATAGAGAGGTAATGCCGCCTTGGTAGCCCCCGAACAGATATGGCCCAGGACAATTTTCACCCCTTCAGAGACCAGTTTCGCCGCCGTATTCGCTGCAATCTCAGGCTTGCAGACATCATCGTTGACAAGAATTTCAATTTTCCTGCCGTTTATGCCCCCGGCGGCATTCACCTGCTCCACTACCAGACGCACCGCGTTGACCGTGGGAAGCCCGTAGGATGCAAGGTCGCCGCTCTGCGCACCGGCCACACCCAGTTTAATGGTCTCCCCTGCTCCGCATTCAACGGACAGCAGCATAATTACCAGGGCAACTCCAACTGCAATAAATCTGCTTCGACGACAGCGTCCCATTCTCCCCTCCCTTAGGTTTTCAAGTCATGGTGCAGTTTGGAAAATTCAAGCGGAAAATTTAAAAAAATGATAGTTATTTCTTACGCGTCCTTGCCTGGAAACAAAAGAAAAAAATCTATTGCAGGCATTCATTTATGCTCGCACATATATATAATCCGACTCTATGCTCAATCTCATCAGCACGTTATACACTCTAGGACGTCCCCTAAGCCCTCTTTACGGGCTGATCATGCAGGCCCGTTTTTTTCTGTATCGCAGCGGGATATGGCAACGGGAAAAAATGGATGTGCCTGTTATTTCTGTGGGTAATCTGACCATGGGAGGGACCGGCAAGACACCGGTTGTTCGGTATTTAGCCAGGTTTCTTCTCAGAAATGGCTATAAACCGGCGATCATCAGCCGAGGATACGGGGGCAAGGCAAGAGAGAAGGTCAACATGGTCTCAGATGGTAAAACCATCCTCCTCGATGCACTGCAGGCAGGTGACGAACCCCGCTTCTTGGCGGAGTCGACTCCCGGCGTTCCGGTGATTACAGGGACGCTGCGGACCCATCCCTGCCATTTTGCCATCAAAGAATTGTCGTGCGATATCCTCATCCTGGACGACGGCTTCCAGCACCTGGCAGTCAGCCGCGACCTTGACTTGGTGCTCTTTAACGCCTTGACGCTGGCCGGGAACAACAGGGTTTTTCCGGGCGGCCCTCTGCGTGAGCCCTTCTCGGCGCTGTCCCGGGCCGATGCCTTTTTCCTGACCGGCTCACAGGAAATCACATCATCAAAGGTCAGACAGTTCATCGAATTCCTGCTCCGTAGGGCTCCGGATCGTCCTGTCTTTCTGAGCACCTACTCCCCTACAGGATGTCGGAAAATGGGCAGCGCAGATCCTGTCTCCTTGCAGGACATACCCTCCCGGCTCTTTGGTTTCTGCGGTATCGCCGAACCCGAGCGTTTCCGGAAAAGCCTGGAAGACTGTGGCTTTATACTCACCGGTTTTCTTGCACTACGAGACCATCAGGATTATTCTCCTGATCATATAAATGCACTCTTTCAGACAGCCGAAGAGACAGGAGCGGAGGCCCTTATCACTACCGAAAAGGATATGGTCAAATTACACAAATTACACGGCCTGACTCCTGCGCCTCCTCTTTTCAGCCTTGACATGGATGTGGGAATGGACCCCGCATTTGACGAGTATCTTCTGGCAAGGCTGGCCGCCTGGCAAAAGAGGCCATAATCCTCTTTCCTGATGGCTGGGATCAAAATCTGTATGAGCCCCGGTCTTGGCCATGCTGGTCTTTGTCCCGGATCAGGAAGACATTCCTGGTGTTTTTTCCCATTGTGGGTTATTTACCACACAGGGGTGACACGGCTCCGAATCCGCATCCATCTTTTATCTGCATGAATAATCGAACTTTATCTTACAGTATAGTGTCCTATCACACAAACAGTCATCTGGAACATTTTTTGCAGGATAATCTTCACGTGAAGATAATTAACCATTAAACCTGTTCAAAAGGTGTTTGCTATGCATGCCTCTGTCGACCCGCATCAATATACTCTCAAAAAAGCTGTCAATTGCTGCGGTATTGGTTTGCATTCCGGAAGAACCGTGAACCTTACCATCAAGCCTGCCCCCGTGAATAACGGTATCCGTTTTTTCCGATCGGACCTGAGCAATGGAAAACACATCAAGGCACATATGGATAAGGTTGTTGACACACGCCTGGCGACAACCCTGGGCGACGATCAGATGAAGGTTTCCACAACCGAGCATCTGATGGCTGCTCTCCGCGGCTTTGGTATTGATAACGCTGACATCGAGCTTGACACGGTTGAGATACCGATCATGGACGGAAGCGCCGGTCCTTTTATCCACCTCCTGAAGAAATCCGGACGAAAAAAACAGAACGGTCTGCGCAAGGTCCTCCGTATAACCAAAAAGATCACCTACACCGATGGAGACAAGACCATCAGCGTGACGCCTTATAACGGTTTCAAGGTTACAGGAGAAATTGTGTTCGACGATACCCTGATTCAGTCTCAGAAGTACAGCCTGAATGTCAGCCCGGAACGTTTTGTCAGGGAGATATCCGGAGCACGGACCTTCGGGTATGTTGAACAGGTCGAAGAGCTGTGGGCCAATGGTCTGGCGCTTGGCGGGACACTGGAAAATGTCATTGCCATCCACTGGAACAGAAAATCAATCCTCAATGAGGACGGCCTGCGCTTTGATGATGAGTTTATACGGCATAAAGTACTTGATCTGATTGGCGATCTCGCGCTTCTTGGCTGCCCCGTTCTTGGCCATGTAACAGCACGAAAATGCGGACATACGCAGCATCTGGCCTTTATGAAGGCCCTTGCGGACGCCTCTGACTGCTGGGAATTGATCGAGCTCAAGGGCAACGGCAGTCATTCCGTCCTTAATCAGGTGGTTTCCAGCACCAGGGCAGCCAGCGATATGCTTATGCCGTTTTTTAAACCGCAGCCGCAATCCATTGCACTCCAGGAGGCGGTATACTGAACCGATCCGCCTCCTTTTGATTAAAACGGGTCCCGGCAAGATTATTCACCGATAATTTTGACCAGTACCCGTTTTTTTCGTTTTCCATCAAATTCCCCGTAAAATATCTGCTCCCAGGGACCGAAGTGCAGTTTTCCTGCACTCACCGCCACCACGACCTCCCGCCCCATTATCTGGCGCTTCAAATGGGCATCGGCATTATCCTCATATCCGTTATGCTTATACTGTTCAACTGGGGTATGGGGGGCCAGTCGTTCGAGCCACACCTCATAGTCGGCATGCAGGCCCGATTCATCATCATTGATAAAAACAGATGCGGTGATATGCATTGCGTTACAAAGAAGGAGCCCTTCCTGAATGCCGCTTTCCCGCAGACACTCTTCAACCTTTTCGGTTATATTGATGAAACCCCTTCGGAGAGGCAGGTTAAAATAAAGTTCTTTACAGTATGATTTCATTCCCGATTATCTCCTGATCTTTTCGGTTATACCTGATATAATTCACACAAAAGTCAGCATTACACTTGAATTTTCTTTGATTTTATCCTAAAAATCACAATTTTGGCCCAGGCGGAATACGCATACATCAAACAATGCGTGCTCAACAATGTATTGAATTAGGGCAGTGTTGTTTGATTTTTTCCGCAGAGCCCTAACAATTCAACACGATTTCACGGCATTTTACACCTCTACAGAGGCATCATGACAGATTTGCAACAGAGAATAGTTATAACGGGTGTTGGTCTCGCCGCCCCCAACGCGAATACCATCCAGGACTTCAGAGCCAAGCTCCTGCGGGGGGAAAGCAATATCCAGGAGATTGACTTACGGTACTTCGGCAAGGCGCCTGCGGGCTTATGCAGCTTTCCCGAGACACAATACCGCAAAAAAAAGGATAACAAAAGGGGAACACGTGCCGGTTGTCTTGGCGTATATTGCGCCCATGAGGCCATCAGGGACGCCGACCTCTCCCTTGAATATTATGACAAATCGCGTATAGGCGTCTATATAGGCCTGACCGAGCACGGCACAGTGGAAACGGAGAATGAGATCTACAATATCAGCCAATATGGCTATAATGTTGATTATTGGACGCATCACCACAATCCGCGGACCGTCTTGAACAATCCTGCCGGCGAAATAACCATGAGCCTGGGGATCACCGGACCGCATTATTCCATAGGGGCGGCCTGCGCGGCAGGAAATGCCTCTCTGATCCAGGGCGTGCAGATGCTGCGTCTGGGGGAGGTAGACATGGCCCTCGCCGGCGGCGTTTCGGAATCCACCGGTTCTTTCGGCATTTTTGCCAGTTTCAAGGCCCAGGGGGCGCTTGCCTCTGCCCCTGATCCACGCCAGGCCTGCCGCCCTTTCGATAAAAACAGAAATGGCATTGTTGTCTCCGAGGGAGCGGCCATCTATGTCCTTGAATCCCTGGAAAAGGCCCTTGCGAGAAACGCCCCCATCTATGGAGAGATTGTCGGATACGCCATGAATTCCGACGCCAACGATTTTGTGCTTCCACTGGGCGAAAGGCAGGCCGAGTGCATGCAATTGGCATTGAACCGGGCTGGGATGAAGCCGCAGGATATCGATATCATCAGTACCCACGCCACCGGGACTCCGCAGGGCGATATTGAAGAATGCAAGGCAATTCGCCAAGTCTTTGACAACTGTCCCACTACCTATCTGAATAACACCAAGAGCATTATAGGGCATGCCATGGGAGCAGCAGGCGTTCTGGAACTAGCCGGGAACCTTCCTTCTTTTCAGGATAATACTGTACACCCGACTATCAATGTACAGTCGCTTGACCCGGAATGTTTCCTGCCGAATCTGGTCATGAATAAACCCCTGCAGGTGGAGAACATTTCAACAATCCTGAATAATTCTTTCGGGATGGTCGGAATCAACTCGACTGTGATCATAAAGAAATATACAAGATAGCAATAATTCTGGAAATACATGCATCTTTGTAAAAATTAATAAAAAAGATGCATCAACTATGGTATATAGAAGGGTTCGCTTTCTTTCAACAGAGGTGAACGATACAGGTAAACAGCTCTTTATACACGCATACATCCCCTTACAAAGGGATCATCCGGAGAAGCACATGACACGTAACGATATAAAAGAACTTATAATGGAGATAATTGCAGATATTGACGAGGATGCTGACTTCGATAGTCTGAAACCTGATCAGCCGTTACGGGACCAACTGGATCTGGACTCGATGGATTTTCTGGATATCGTCATGGAACTCAGGAAGAGGCATAAGCTCCAGATCCCAGAAGAAGACTACCCTCAACTCGCTTCCCTGGACAGTTGCGTCAACTACCTTGAACCCCTCCTGAAAGACGCTTGATCTTGTGAGCGTCCCCTTGCTGATTATTGGCAGTGGCCTGTCAGGACTCGCCGCTGCCATACGGTATGCCAGATTTTCTCCAGACGTTCTTCTCCTTGAAAAACACGCACGAATCGGCGGGCTCAATTCTTTTTTCCATCGAAACGGCGCTCTGATTGAAACCGGACTGCATGCCATAACAAATTATGCAGAGCCCAAAGACAAAAAAGCCCCCCTCAACCAGCTTTTCCGTCAGCTGAAGCTTAACAGGAAAGATCTTCCCCTCCAGGAACAGATCCAGAGCGAAATCTGCTTCCCAAACAGGGAGTCTCTTTTATTCTCCAATGATTTTAATCTATTTTACAGCCAGGTCGTCTCAAAATTCCCCCGTTTGACCGCCGCATTCGACCAGGTACTTGCAGCAATAAAGGCCTATGATCCCTTTCGTGCCCGGCCCTTTATTTCAACCAGATCGTTTTTATCCGACTCTATCCGGGATCCCCTGCTCATAGACATGATCCTGTGCCCTCTTATGTATTATGGTTCCTGCAGCGAGAACGACATGGACCTGGGGCAGTTCGTCATCATGTTTCGGGCGATTTTTCTGGAGGGCATGTTTCGGCCTCGGGGGACCATCAAGGATCTCCTCGACTTTCTGCTCAATCATTACACCGCCTTCGGCGGCAAGATCCGGCTCAACTCCCCGGTGGTAAAAATATGCCACAAGGATAAAAAAGTCTCCGCGGTCGAACTGGCATCCGGGGAGGTGATTGAATGCGATCACCTCCTTTCCACAATCGGCTACCGGGAAACCCTGCGGCTGCTCGGACAGGATACCTCTCATGAATCCCTTACCAGGCTCGGTTTTATAGAGTCGATATTCCGGCTACCGGTGTCATGCAGGCAAGAACTCCCCCTTGACCGGACCATCATCTTCTACAACCAGGCCGATCGCTTCCGCTATGAACGTCCTCACAGGCATGTCGACTTTAACAGCGGCGTTATCTGTTTCCCGTCGAATTTTCACGGCATCCGTCCAGAGGGATATTTCGAGATCCGCTCAACCCACCTTGCTGATTATCACAGTTGGAAATCGTTACAATCCTCCCCTTTACTCTATGGGGAGAAAAAACGTGAATCATCCCGGCGATCAGTCGAAACCATTGAGAAAATCACTGGCAATTTCAGAAATAACATTGTATACGAAGACACGTTTACGCCCCTTACAGTAGAGCGGTTTACGGCCAAATTGGAAGGGGCGATCTATGGTCATCCCCGCAAGTTCAAGGATGGTCTGATAGGATATGGGAACCTGTTCCTGGCCGGGACCGATCAGGGATATCTCGGCATCGTAGGATCCATGCTCAGCGGCATATCCATGGTTAATCGGCATATATTGTCAGCACTCTGATGTAACCTTTTACAAAAACTCTACTCTGTTCTTTCCTCCTTTTCCTTATGTGTGTTGACCACGACAAACTCTCCGATAATTATGATGTTATAATTATCGGCTCAGGTCTTGGCGGACTGACCACGGCCAATCGTCTCGCCTACTGCGGCCATAGGGTACTTCTGCTTGAATTTCATCATCAGCTGGGAGGTCTGGCTACCTGGTTCAAACGGCGCGGTCATATCTTTGATATCTCCCTGCACGGTTTCCCTTACGGCATGGTCAAGACCTGCAAGAAATACTGGAACCGGGAAATTATGCAGTCAATCGTGCAGTTGAAAAATATTGTCTTTGACAATCCTCAATTTTCCCTGCGTACGACCTTCACCCGGGAAGATTTTACATCCATCCTCCGGAATTATTTTAAAATCCCCCAGACAACTCTTGATAGATTCTTCACCACCGTTGCCGGGATGAATTTTTATGATGATCAATCGATGACGACACGGGAGCTTTTTGATCAGTTTTTCCCCGGCCGCACCGATGTCCACAGGCTCCTGATGGAGCCGATCACCTATGCCAACGGCTCGACCCTGGATGACCCGGCCATCACCTACGGAATCGTCTTTTCAAATTTCATGAACAAGGGTGTCTATACCTTTGAAGGCGGGACGGACAAGCTGATCCGGATGATGACCGATGAACTGACCAAAAGCGGTGTCACCATCTGCACCAACGCCAAGGTCGACAGGATCATTGTTGAAGATAAAAAGGTTCGCGGGATTGTGACCCGGGGCAAGACCATAAGCGCCAGGGCCGTGGTCTCAAACAGCGGCATTACGAACACCATCTATGATCTGGTCGGCAGGGAGGGCTTCTCCGATGATTTTCTGGAAAAAGCCGATGCCATCAGGGTCAACAATTCAAGCTGCCAGGTCTACTTCGGCATTAAAAAAGACTCCGTTATCAAGGACGCCGGTGATCTCCTCTTCACCTCGGCCTCCCCGCGGTTCGATTCAGAGGAACTGCTGGACCTGCATACCCGTTCGAAGACCTTTTCCATCTATTATCCAAAGACCAGACCGGGACATGACAGGCATACTATTGTCGCATCCATGAACAGCCGTTTCGACGACTGGTCCCTTATGGATGAAGCGACGTACAAAGAGCAGAAGAAACGTCTGATCGACCGCACCCTGATTGATCTGGAGCGCTATTTTCCAGGCGTGCGGGAAAAGATAGATTGGATGGAGGCCGCCACGCCCAAGACCTTCAAACGCTATACCCTGCACACTCTGGGGACCTCGTTCGGCACCAAGTTTGAAGGACTGGATGTCTCCCGTTCCCTCTATAAAGAAATTGCCGGCCTTTTTCATGTCGGTTCAGTGGGTATCATCATGTCTGGCTGGCTCGGCGCCATCAACTACGGTGTTATTGTCGCCAATGATGCCGATGGATTCCTCAGGAGTGCGACAGCTCAATAATTATGACAGAATTTGCGAATAAAAAAGTTATCGTAACGGGTGTGACCAGGGGGATAGGCCTGGCCATTGCCCAGGCCTATCTTCGAGAAGGTGCAACCGTGATCGGGATCTACCGCCAAAACCAGGAGGCTGCCGACAAATTGCTCGCCGCAAGCCGTCAATGCCTGAACCAAGTGGTCCTCTATCGGTGTAATGTCTCGGATCCTCAGGATGTTGCATCCTTCTTCAGGCTGATTGAAGAGAGGTTTGCAGATGTGGATATACTGATCAACAACGCCGGCATCAGGTGCGATGCAGTGCTGGCCATGATGTCTATACCGGACTGGCAGCGCGTCATCGACACAAACCTGACCGGCACCTTTCTGATGTCAAAATATGCAGTGCCTCTGATGATGAAAAACAAATGGGGCCGCATTATCACCATAACCTCCCCCGTCGCCTATATGGGCTTTGCCGGGCAGGCCAATTATGCCGCTTCGAAGGCTGGGCAGATCGGGATGATGAAAAGCCTGGCCAAGGAGACGGCCAGGAAAAAGATCACCGTCAATTGCGTATCTCCCGGCTTTATCGATACTGAATTCCTTGATGGACTGTCGGAAGAGCAGAAGGCGGATTATAAGAGGATGGTTCCCATGCGCAGGTTTGGAAAACCTGAGGAAGTGGCGGATGCAGTGCTTTTTCTCTCGTCTGAAAAGGCCGGCTACATCAGCGGTTCCGTCCTTGAAATCAACGGAGGTCTTTAGCAATGTCCGCTGAGTCCAGGATCACAGCACTTATTCCCCACCGGGAGCCATTTCTCTGGGTCGATAGAATTGTCGCCACAACAGACCGCTCGATAGTAACAGAGAAAGACATCCCTGCGGATCTCGACGTTTTTAAGGGACATTACCCGGACCACCCGATTTTACCGGGAGTCCTGCTGTGCGAGGCCGTTTTTCAGACCGGGGCCCTGCTGAGCGCCCAGATGGATTCCGGCAATACACCCCAAGGGCAGGATCGGATGCCGGTCGTCACCAGGATCGGAGGTGCCAGATTCAAGCGCCCCGTGCTGCCCGGAGATACCATCCGGATGAATGTTGAGCTCACGGAAACCGTGTCGTCAGTCTGCTTTTATAAAGGTACGGTCCGGGTAAATGATAAAGTTGCCCTGAAAATCGAATTTGCAACCACCCTTGCAGACTCCGGAAAAAAGAACCAGACAACGCTATAAAAAAAACAATTGCCGAGATTTTTTTTCATCAGTATGATGTCCGGCTAATCTGTATAGCGTAATCATACGCTTTGGCCTCTCTGCACATTGAAAATTATTTTTTAAAGATTATTATTGTTTGAATTTGTGACCGAGATCGACGGATTCTCAGGTGTCACTCTTTTTCACTCTTCCGATACAATTCTGAAATCACAAAAAGGAACTTCCGCGGTGCAACTCTCAATTACAAACATGGTGTTACATGCAGGACCGATCAGTCAGCTGGTCATGCTGACTCTTTTTATCTTTTCTATAATATCCTGGTCCATCGTCTTTATGAAGGCCCGTCTTTATCGTAAGGTCCGCATTGACTCAGAAGATTTTCTCGAGTCGTTCTGGTCGTCCAGCAACCTCAGTGAGGCGAACAAGGCTGCAGAAGATTTTCAATACAGCCCCGAGGCAACCGTATTCACCACCGGCTACAGCGAGTTGCAGAAAATAAACCGGATCAGAAATCGCCGCGACAATGATGAAGTCAAAGAAACACTGGAAATGCAGATGGCGACCATGGACAACCTGAAGAGGGCCATACACAAGGCCGAATCACAGGAGATTGCCCAACTCGGCAGCGCACTCCCCTTCCTGGCAACCACAGGCAGTGCAACTCCTTTTATAGGGCTGTTTGGAACCGTTTGGGGCATTATGGCCTCATTCCACGACATCGGTCAACGCGGTTCGGCTTCGCTTGCCGTTGTCGCCCCGGGAATATCTGAGGCCCTTATCGCCACGGCCGCAGGTTTGGCAGTGGCGATACCGGCGGTCATTTTTTATAATTTCTACTCAAACAAGCTCACGGCGATTGACAATGAACTTCGTGTTTTTTCAACTGATTTTCTCAATCTTGTTGAGCGGGATCTCTTAAGCAGGGTTTAGGGATTCGTTGAAAGAATCTGTCCAATTGACGCTTTCTGAAGGATGATGTAATGGGACCCACACGTGGAAATGGTGATAGAGGACTTGTCTGTGATATCAACGTGACACCGCTGGTCGATGTTATGCTGGTGCTGCTGATTATATTTATGGTGACTGCACCGATGATGACCCAGGGCCTGGATGTCAACCTCCCGGAGACCACCGATAAGGCGCTGGTACAGAAGGATAAAGATCCGCTGGTTGTCACTATTGACAAAAACAAGAATATTTCCCTGGACAAAACGACAGTCACCGAACCCCTGCTCGCGGATATGCTGAGTAAAAAAGATGAAGAGATCAAGAAAAATCCCATTTTTCTGCGCGCTGACAAAGATGTACCGTATGGGGCTGTCGTCAATGTGATGGATATTATAAAAAAAGCTGGTTTTGATAAACTCGGCATGGTTACCCAACCATCAGAGAAAGACAAATAGTTCATGTATCAGGAATATCACGTGACCTATATGCACAACAATGAGTGGAAACTTCCGCTCAATCTGGCTATCGGCTTCCATGTCCTCTTAGTCCTTGTTGCTCTTTATATGCCAGAGTTGTTTCATACCAGGCCGATACCGGCGGATATCTACTCGGTCAATCTGGTCAGTGTCGCCGAACTTGGCCCAAAGGCCGGAGGGAGCCCCAAACAGGAGGCTGCAAAGCAGGAGGCCGCAAAACCGGAACCTGCTCAAAGTAAGGCTGAAACCGCTAAGCCCGAGGTTAAGATCAAGCCGATTGATATAAAACCGCCTCCTCCGCCTCCGGAGCCCGTTCATATCCAGAAACCGGTGGTAAAACCTGCAATCGCGCCTACTCCCGTTCCACCTCCGGCCAATGACGCCATTTCGCTTAAGCCGCTGAAAAGGCCGATACCAAAGGATGTTGTGGATGACACAGTCATCAATGAGCGGATACGGAAACTTGAACTCCAGCAGAAACGGGAACAGGAAGAGCAGAAACGGGAACTTGAGTTGAAACAGAAGCGTGAGCAGGAGGTCGAAAAAAACAAGGAGCTTGAAAACATCCGGAAACAGCGGATTGCTGAAGCGGCAAAGGCGGAAAGAGAAGCGGAAAATGCCCGTAAGACTGCTGACGAATTAAAAAACTTGATTCATTCATCGGGCGGCGTTAAAAATACGGTTAAAGATTCCACCGGCAATCAGGCCGGCAGCGGTGAAGGCAATTCGGAGGGGACAGCAACACGATCCGGCGGCACCTCCAGCGCTCTGGACAGTCAGTATCAAGCGGCTATTTATAAACGGATTCAACAGTTCTGGTCTCTTCCTGATATAAAAAAATGGGATCCGTCGCTTACTGCAGTCGTTGTCATAACCATCAATCAGGATGGATCTATCAGTAATCAGTTTTTTGAAAAACGTTCGGGAGACAGCTCTTTCGATCAATATGTGGAAAAAACGCTCCATGACTGTGTGCCTCTTCCCCCAATTCCTGGAGCATTACGAAAGTCTCAGTATGAAATAGGCCTTCGCTTTAAACCAACAGGCATTCAATAGCATTTTAACATTTCTTTTATAACGTGATTTCCCTTATGAAAAACCTCACACTGTCAGTACTTTTCGTCTGTGCGTTGATGTCTTCTCTTTTTCTCAATTCCGGAAGACTCCTGGCCGACGACCGGGTTTATCTGGATATAACCTCGCCTGAGGCCAGAAAAATAAACATTGCGGTCCCCTGGTTTGCAGATAAGGGCTCACAGGATCAGGCCCTGGGCAAGGAATTGGCAGACACACTGGGAGCTGCCCTGCAGTTTCACGGTATCATTTCCATCGTTCCAGCCAAGACCTACGGCGGTTCTCAGACAGCCGAATGGAAAGGACTCGGTATTGATTATGTAGTCCTCAGCCAGTATTCGGTATCCGGGGACAGCCTGTCACTTGAACTGCGGCTGCTCGACGTGACCAGCGGCGGCATTCTGATGGGCAAGGCACTCAATGGCTCCCTGGCCCAAAAGGATGAAATGCTGTTCAAGTTCTGTGACAGCATCATCAAGGAGCTTACCGGAGAACAAGGAATCGCTTCTTCCCAAATCGTCTTTGTCTCTTTAAACAACAAGGTTAAGGAGGCCTTTTCAACCGACATTCTCGGGCATCATTTCCGGCAGATTACCCGTCATAAGAATCTCGTTATTTCTCCGCGATTTACGCCCAACGGAGTCTTCCTCTGCTATACATCCTACCATACCGGAAATCAGAATCTCTATATAACTGATCTGCGTCAGAGCCAGACTACACGGGTCTTGTCTAACAGGAAGGGAATGAACATGGCCCCGGCCTGGGCACCAGATGGCAGAACGATGATCGTCACCCTCTCCTTCGAGGGAAATCCGGATCTCTATCTGCTGAACAGCCAGGGAGAGATCCTCGACAAACTGACCAACGGAGAAGGTGTCAACGTATCAGCAACATACTCTCCCGATGGCAGACAGATTGTCTTTGTCTCGGATAGAACGGGCAAACCAAATCTTTACCTCATGGATCTTGCAACCAAAAGAGTCCAACGTCTCACCTTTACCGGTTCAGAGAATGCTGAACCTTCATGGAATCCGAAGGAGGATCTGATTGTCTATTCCAGCCTGACAGCCGGTCTCTACCAGATATGCACCATCAAACCGGTTCCCAATTCCAGCCCCACGTTTGTCACCAAAGATCTGATGAACAATGAGAACCCCTCATGGTCACCGGATGGAAATCAGATTGTATTTTCAAAACGAGTAGGTGGAATCTATAAAATTTATGTTATACTTAAAAATGGCACATTTGAGAGGCAACTCTTTGCCTATCCAGGCAGCCAATCCTATGCACGATGGGCGAGAGTTCAGTAGTTCTACAAATTAATTCAAATATATAGATAAAAATATGAAAAAATCTGTGCGTAACATACTCCTCATGTTGGTACTTTGTCCGCTTCTGATCCAATGTGCATCCCGCGACGAAGTCGATCGTCTTAACTATCAGCTGCGTGTCGTCAATAAAAAACTAAACGATATGAAAAATGACACAGTTGAAGATATGCAGAGACGTCAGGCGGCTTCATCCGATCAGATAGACCAGTTGCAGACGGAGATCAGGAATCTGAGAGGCCAGCTGGAAGAGACTGCGCACATGAATCAGGAGTTGACCTCTCAGAATAAAGAACTCGAGAGTTCGTTCAAGACTTTCTCCAGCAAATCAGAAGAGGAAAAGGCCAACGTCCTGAAAGAAAATCAGGAGAAGGAGGCAAGACTTTCCGAGTTATCTGACCGGCTGACGGCCTTACAGGCGATCAAACTCAAAGAGGCGGAAAGGAAAGCCAACGAAACAGCAAAACGCGCTGAAGAGGCCAAGCAAAAGGCCAACGAAGCCAACAAAAACCTGTCAAAAACCGACACAAAAACCGCTGCTGCCGAGAAGAAAAAACCTGTCAAAGAGCAAAAGGATTCTGAAGCTGCAGCAGAGAAAAAATCGACAGCAACAAGCACTCCGCCACCGAAAACTGCTGCTGGAGAAGGATCCGGGGGCTCTTCCAGCGCCAGTGATAGCTACAGTCAGGCTATGGCAGAGTACAATAAAGGAAATTATTCCGGAGCATTCAAGAATTTTGAGACATATATAGGAAAGAATGAGACAGGAGAAAAAGGCATCGAGGCGAGATATATGATGGGTGAATGCCTTTTCAAACAAAAGGAATATGACCAGTCCATTCTGCAGTATCAGAAAATTGTCTCCAATTACCCTCAAAACCCTAAGGCTGCCGCCGCCCTGCTCAGGCAGGGAATGGCCTTTGAGAGCCTTTCTGACAAAGACACGGCAAGGATAATCTATAAAAAAATCATGACTTCATATGGAAATTCTCCTGAAGCGGCAACCGCCAAGCAGAGAGCCGGGAGCCTGTGATCACCTCGTTCAGAGATATGTGAAATTTGAAGCGCCGTCTTGATGAACTTCTTGTCCAGCGAGGACTTGCCGAGGATCTTGCCGCCGCCCGGGCCCTTATCGGTGCAGGTGAGGTCCTCGTTGAAGACAGGGTCCTGGATAAGGCCGGCAGCCTTGTCCAGGTGGCTGCGGTAATCCGGATAAGAGCCCGTTGCCCCTATGTTTCTCGAGGAGGTCTGAAGCTTCGGGAAGGACTTGCTCGATTTGATATTGATCCCACCGATATGGTCTGCATAGATGTAGGCGCTTCAACCGGCGGTTTTACTGACTGTCTCCTGCAGCATGGGGCCCGGAAGGTCTATGCCGTTGATGTTGCCTATGGTCAGCTTGACTGGAAGCTCCGGCAGGACCCGCGGGTAGTTGTTATGGAACGTTTCAATGCCAGGGAACTGACTTCCGCCCATCTCCAGGAATCTCTTGATTTCGCCGTAGTAGATGCTTCATTCATTTCACTGACCAAGCTCATACCAGCTCTGGTTCATCTCTTCCTGCAGGATGTATCCATTCTTGCCCTGATAAAACCGCAATTCGAACTCGCCAGAGAAAAAATCGGACCCGGAGGGATAGTCAGGGAGGCACAGTTTCATGACGAAGTCCTCGAATCTGTACAGGGCTTTGCCCGTGACCAAGGCCTCAGGGTTACGGGTGTTGTCAAATCTCCAATCTTGGGCAGAAAAGGGAATAAGGAATACCTCATCCATCTGGCAAATACCTGCTGAGCCTGGCGGTCAGCCTTTATTTTCCTCAACGCGATTAATGGTCTTTATTGCGTCGATCGCATCGTTTTTCAGTGTTCCGTCAAGGTCTTTCTTCTCCACTGCAGCCTTGAACATCTGCTTGGCCAACTTTGTTTTTCCGGAGTAAAAATAGTATTTCCCCAGATAATAGGTTGAATCACCATCTTTCTTCTGGTCAGCCTTTATATGCCCAAGCTCATAATAGACCTGCGCATATTCAGGCATTTCTCCAACAACAATTTTCAGTTTCTTCTCAGCCTCCGCCAGATTGTTCAAATTCATCTGCACCTTTGCCAGATAGAATGTTGCATAATAATCCCTCGGATCATTGGAGTATGCCCTGGTCAGGGTTGCCAGGGCGCTCTGGGTCCTCCCGGCGGCGAGTTCGATAACTCCCTTATCATCCAAAAGGATATTCCTGTCAGGATAGGCTTTAATGACCTCATCAATCAACTGAAGACTGCTGTCGAAATTGTTTTCTTCGCGGTCGAGCTGTGACAGCCCGTATTTTGCCATGGTGATATCGAGTTGAGAGGAGTGCGGATCTGCAATTTTCTCCGCCAGGAATGACCTGAAATTCGAATGATCATTAGTAATGGACATTATTCTGTATTTGAATCTCAGGAAGGCAAAGTCGTCCCCGGCCTTGAACTTGGACAGCTCACCCTTATCCTTCACCAATAATGAATCGACATAATCCAGACGTGCCTCCGGATCAGGATGGGTGAGCAGATATTGCGGTACCTTGTTGCTCCGATACCGTGTAATCCTCCTCATGGTCTGCAGCATCTTTTCCATAGCTTCCGGATTCCTGCCCATCTTTTTCATCCAGCCATAGGAGAGGAGATCAGCCTCCTGCTCGTGCAGGCGGCTGAAATGCAGGTTCATACTCTGATTGGCCGCCATGGAACCGGACAGCAGGGCCTGCGTTGCCACCCCTCCTCCCATGGCCATGGAAGCAAGAGCCAGGAGAAGGGTTCCGGCTGAGACAGCATTTCCCTGCTCAATACTGGTGGCCAGATGCCGTTTGACAGTATGGCCTATTTCATGGGCCATGACGGCAACCAGCTCATTTTCAGAGTTTACAGCTTCAATGAGACCGGCATAGAAGAAAATCATCCCGGAAAATGCGGAAAATGCATTGAATTCTTTGTCATTTATGACAAAAAAACGAAAATCGAAATATTGGGCCCCCGCAACGGACAGGACCTCCTGCCCCAGCGTATTGATATACTGGTAGAGATCGGGATCATTGAAGAGCGGGAAGGTCGAGCGGACGGTAAAGAGGAGTTTCTCACCTACCTCACGTTCCTCTCCTATGGAAAATCCATATGCCGGCACCAGGCAATGCATGCTGACCATTGTGAAGGTCATAACAAGAACGCAGACTTTTGTTAATTGTTTTTTCATAATGATTGTAGCGAGATGACAAGTCTTCTCATTCCTTCTTCGTTGTTTACAAGAGGGATATAGCCGAGTTCTTCCCGGGCTCTTGCAATTGAGAAATAATGTGATTTTGCCAGTTGTTCCGCCAAAAACCGTGTCATTCCGGGTTCTCTGTCAAGAGCCAGTATCTTGTATGCAATCTCCAGAGTCATCCCAATGCCATAGGCGGCGATGAAAGGAACTTTTTTTTCCAGAATCGCAATACCCGTTCTTTCAAAAAGTTCATTTATCCATTTCCATAAATCGACAGGTTCCCCCTGATTGACGAAATAGGCCTTTCCGGCGGCAATGCCCGGAAGATTGTCAGCCGCCAACAAATGCGCATGGGCAACATTATCGACATAGGAGATATCGACCAGGTTCTCTCCCCGTCCTACGATTTTCAACTGCCCGTTCCTTCCTCTCTCAAGAAGACGGGGGATCAGATGCGGGTCGCCGGGCCCCCAGACAAGATGCGGCCGTATTGCGCAGGTGCTGAGGGAATCCCCGTTGGCCTGCAGGACCATCCGTTCGGCCAGGGCCTTGGTCTGCGCATAGTGGCAGAGAAAGGTTTGGGGATAGGGCAAGGTCTCGTCGCCGTTGCAGATATCATGTCTGTCGAAGACAACCGAGGGGGTAGATGTGTAAATCAGCCGGGCAATTGAATTTTTCCTGCAGGCATGGAGGACGTTTTCAGTGCCGAGGACATTCACTGAATAATAGTGCGACCACGGTCCCCATATACCGGTAAGAGATGCCGTGTGAAACAGGGTATCCACACCCCGGCTGCATTCCTCCAGAAATCCACGATCCCGGATATCTCCGCAGAAACAGAGCGCCCCCATTTTTTCTATTTCCGGATAGGGATTGCGTCCTGCCACATAACAGGTGATTCCACGCGCAAGCAAGGCCCGGACAAGGGCTCTGCCGATAAAGCCTCCGCCGCCTGTGACAAGTGCAGTCTTCATCGCTTCTTTAACTCCAACTCGGCCCATAGGCTCAGTTTCTCTCTGAATATCTTGGCATTATGCCGTATATCGACAGGAAAGTCATGATGAAAGAGAAAGTGTTTAATATCTCCAGTGAGCCTGCTGCCGGCAGCGAGTTTCCGGATTTCCTGCAGAAGAAGAAGGTCGTCGACCCGGATATTCTTCTTTTTTTCTATTATCAAAACAGGTTCCTGTAAACCAGGATTATTGATATCCGGAATGCCGACCAGCGCCGTGCGTCTCACCTGGGGGTGCACATTAATAATGGCCTCACACGGTATGGTGAACAGGTCTTGCTTGTTCGTACGCACCCGATGAGCTCGCCGGCCGCAAAACCAGAGCCGTCCCTCTCCGTCAAGATAGCCGGTATCTCCCATACGGTGCCAGAATTTCTCACCGTCCCGAATCTTGGAAAATTGCGTTTCGGCCTCGTTATTGTCATAGGATCGGGTGACGACGCCGCCGGATACAATAATCTCGCCAATAGTTCCGACGGGCAGCGGGCAGGCGTCGTCAAGCTCTGCAATAACCTCATCCGAGATGGCAATGATCATGATCCGGATACCGGGAAGTGCCCTGCCGACACAGGTTCCGCCGCCCGCCCGAGTCACCTTCCAGGTGGACTCCAGGATCTCCCGGCCTTCCATGGAGACGATGGGCAGGCTCTCTGTTGCCCCGTAAGGTGTGTGGATCCTGGCGCCGCTGGGCAGAATGGCCTGCATCCTCTGAATCAACTCGCCTGAGACCGGGGCACCCGCCATCAAGACCTGCCGCAGGCTGGTAATTGTTATTCCCTTCTCGATGCAGTATCTGCTGACCACATCCCAAATGGCAGGCGATCCGAAGGAGTACGTCACCTTATGGCGATTGATGGAATTCAGAAATTTCACAGGATCCACCTGCGCCGGTTGCGCAGGGTTCATGTCCGGGATGACTGAACAGGCGCCAAGTGCGGTGGAAAACAATGCAAACAGCGGAAAGGCCGGCTGGTCGACGTCTGCCGGAGAGATGCCATAATAGTCCTTGATCAGGCCGAGCTGGGTTGCAAATATCGAGTGTTCGTACCGTACTCCCTTGGGCGGGCCGGTTGATCCCGTGGTGAAGATTATGGCCGCCAGATCATCGGCAGCCGGCCGATGAATTTGAAAGTTGCCCGCGCAATGCTGCGATGCCTGCCGGATATCGGCGCCAAAAAGGCCCCAAGAGGCGCCGCAGCAGAATGCATGCCGGATGGTTGAAAACGGTTTTGGGTATACCTTCCGAAACAGGTGAGCCTTTGGTACACCGATGAATATCTCGGGTCTCACACCAGCGATACAGCGCAGGAGATTGCGATACCCCATGCCGGGGTCGATGAGAATTACCGGGGCCCCGATCTTAAAGAGTGCAAAAGTCAGACAGATAAAATCTGCAGATGGAGTGACCATCAGCATCACCCTGTCCCCTCTCCTGACACCTTTGTCGCTCAGATAAACGGCCAGTTGATCAGAATAGTGCTGCAACTGGGAGAAGGTCAGCGATTTCCCGGTCTTTGCCTCGATCAAACCAACTTTGTCACTGTATTTTGAGGCTGCTTCTACAAGTGTCTCTGCAATATTAAGGGTCACGATGCAGTTGAATCCCCTGTTTTTCTCTGAAAAAAATTCAGCAGTATGGGCGAAATTTCGTCCAGGCAATCATCAAGGATGTAATGGCCGCCATGCACAAAATAATGATGTTCTGCATCCGGAAAACGGTGACACCATTCCTGATAGAAATACCGGTTAAAACAAAAATCCTTTGCACCCCAGAGTATCAGCATTGGATGCAGGCTGTCTGCCAGTCCGGCCAGCCCGTTCTCGATCCTAACCAGGGTCTCATAGGAGGGATGGTCGGATGAAAGCGGAATATCGCGGACGAACGCATGGATTGCGACCCTGTTTTTCCAGGAATCGTAAGGGGAAAGATAGGCCATGGCGACCTTTCTTTCAAGAGGTTTGGTCACAGCCATATGGCTTGCGGGAGCAGCAAATCCATTACAGCCTCTGACCAACATGGCACCGAACAGCGGCCACCGGCATATCCTGATCCGCAAGGGGATCCGCGATGACCTGAAGGCAGCAGTATTCAGAATAACTATCTTTGCAATCCGCTCCGGAAAAGAAACAGCATATCCCATGCCGATTGCCCCGCCCCAGTCATGGACTATCAGAGAATTTCTCTCAATTTCGAGATAATTGAGCAGGGAGGAAAGGTTATCAATATGCGTCTGCAGCCGATATGGATATTTCTGGGGCTTATCAGAGAGTCCGCAGCCCATATTATCCACCGCAATAACCCTATATCTTTCAGCCAAAAGGCTGATCAGGTTGCGATAATAGTATGACCAGGTAGGATTGCCATGAACCATCACGATAACAGGCCCGCTCCCTTCATCAATATAGTGAAGACGATGACTATCAATGGCATGATATCGGGAAGTGAACGGGTATTGTGGATACAAGGCGGACAGTCAAATGAAAAATTAAGGGGAAACAGAGAATTCAGAGACGTCAGGATACGGAGGGCTCAAGAGAAGGCCTTATGGACAGTTGCCGACAGTTCACATCTTCGTCCCCGCAGGTCCCCGGAGAGGAAAAAGATTTCAAGGCCGGCATCGCCAAAGACTAGCGCCACTCCCTCATGCACCATTCGCCCCAGTCACATTTTACAAAAAAAATTGAAGAATTGTCTTCACCCTGCTTCTTTAGCATCCTACAGGGTCTGTAAGATGTTGCTTACGATATTTCCATCGGCCGAACTACCGAAATGAGCCATAATGGGGCGCATGGCCTGCATTTTGTTTTTATAGGCGGAGAAGTCGATATTCGCTTCAATCCAGGCCCTTATTTCCGCCTCTGTCGCCAGTTGAGGAAGATACCCCTCAAGTATTGCCAGATAGGCAGAGCTCTCCTTGCCGGCAGAGGCAAGAAGTTCTTTTTCGGATTTGACCAGTTTCTTTATTATTGCAATAACCTGCTCATCACTCAATTCCTTGGCTGGCTGACGCTGAAATTCGCCAATCAGTATCCGGATTGCCCCGGTTCTCTCCCCGTCTCTGGCTTTCATGGAGACCTGGAGTTCTGATTTGATTTTAGCCTGCATACTCATACATGTACTCTCCACTCATAGACAAACTCATCCGCTTGTTACAACAGGCCTGGCAGTCTACACCAGATCCCATATAAAAATATTTTCGATTTTCCCTGACCCTGAAAGGGCATTGCTATTCTCATTCCCCTACTGACCCGTTCTCCTGAAAGTGCATCGCCCCCGCAGGCTTTCAAGGTACATCGTCATTATGAAAATGACACGCGAAAAATAGCAGATATCTGTAATCGCGAGTAATTTAACAAACTGACCATCGCAATCAAGGATACGCCTGCACGACTTACGGATCGATTCAGCCGAAATTCTCAGATATACTTGACATTTTAGAATAAAGTTATGAAAATGATTGAATGTTCAGGGTGGACTGCCCGTCTTGAAAGCAGTCTTTTCTTCCACTGGAGCTCCGGGACTCCGATCCGGAGTTTGCAGACAATCCCTTCATAGGAAACCACGTCCTGTCTACTGCTTAAATTTGACCGGCAAGTACAGGATTCAACAAACATATTACTCTGTAAGGACAGGAGGACAGCCTCCTGCCAGGTGAGATGATGAAAAAATGGAGATGCATGATCTGCGGTTACGTCCACTCGGGAGATGAGCCACCGGAGCAATGTCCTGTCTGCAAAGCGCCCAAAAACATGTTCGTTGAAATAGATGCAGAGGGAAACAGGATTGACGCGCCGGCGGAAAACACCACCCAGCAGACCCAGTCCTCCCCGTTATCGGGGTCGCAACAAGGTGCCTGGGAAAAATTTGCCCGTTTTGTCCTGCGGCACCACCTCCACCCCATTCTTGCTCATACGCCAAATGGTCTGATACCGGTCATTGTTGTGTTCCTGCTGCTTGGCAACATCCTTCATAGCCCGGATCTTGAAAAGGCCGCCTTCTACAATATGATCTTTGTCATCCTGACGATGCCTGCTGTCATCCTCACCGGCTACCTGGAATGGCAGAAGCATTACATGCGGGCCAAAACAGTCCTGTTTTTCAGCAAGATCAGTTGCAGCATCATAGTTTTCACAAGTCTTGTTGTCCTGGTATGCTGGCAATTCATAAATCCCGAGGTTGCCGCTCCGACCTCACCGGCAAAATGGATCTATTTTCTCATCAGCCTGATCATGCTGGTCGGGACCGGGATAGCTGGTCATCTCGGAGGCAAGTTGGTCTTCGGCTCACGAGAAAAATGATGCGTCCTCAGCCATGAACGGACAGTTAAGGCGCAGATCTGCGCTGAAGCTCATTTTAGAGAGTGGCTGTACGAAGAGAAGATTTTATTTTCTCGACAAGATAGAGCACGCAGACAGGTTATTTCAATACATTCGAGCAGGAAACGTAATCTGCCTGCAGATGGCCGTAGTGGCGCAGATTATTCTTCTGCGCTCAAGAGAGATATCTTTGTCATTTTCCCATTCCTCGAGAAAACAAAATATGTCAATCAGTTCTTTGCTTTCCATAGTTAAACATGCTATATTGTCCGACCTGCCACGTTCGGACAATAATGAGCTGTATAGAGTTTTCAGCTTATGGATGCAGGGCCATGCGCGGTGCCATATGACATCACTTTCAATTTGAGCCAGCCCCATGAAAAAAATTTTTATACTTCTTGCGTTTTCTCTTGTCAGCTTCACTAACGGTGTACACTGTCTGGCGGCTTCACATGAAGAAATTCTCTCCGCCCTGACCGATGCTCTAAAATCCTTGGCTATTGCTCCAGAAAAATTAGAAAATTCCAGGCCATCATTGAACGACCGGGACCTCTGCATCGCTGTCATATACAATAAAACAGGTTTAAAACCTCTCTGGGTCTCGGAAAAAGGTCCGGAAGACAGGGCGACAATCATCCTGAATTTTCTGAAAAAATCAGATGAAGAAGGGCTCAATCCTCAAAAATATCAGGTAGGGGAAATCACCGACCTCTGGTCCTCCACATTCCCGGCCTCCATGGCCCGCCTTGATACCCTGTTGACCTATAATCTTATCAAATACATCCATGACATAAGTTATGGTCAGCTCCAGCCCCTTTCTCCCGATAACTCGCCGTTTACCGATGTCCTTGAGAAAAACTTCGATGTTGCTGCTGCCACTGAGACTGCACTCAGTGCCCAGGATCTTACGTCTTTTCTTACTTCTCTTGCCCCGGCACACGAACACTACCAGGGATTAAAGCAGGGCCTGAAGGTCTATCGAGCAATTGCGGCAGCAGGTGGATGGAAGCAAATACCCGAAGGCAAGACTCTGCGTCCAGGGGAGACGGATGATCGGCTCCAGCTCATTTATAAACGGATGATTGCTCCGGGGATTCCTCAACCTCCGAGACCCGAAAGTAATGTATACGAGCCTTTATTGCAGAAGGCAGTGGCCAGATTCCAGCAATTGAACGGCATTGAAGCTGATGCGGTGATAGGTCCTCAGACCCTTGCGGCGATGAATGTCAAGGCAAGCGATCTCGTTGAGCAGATCATAGTCAATATGGCCAGATGGCGCTGGCAGGCCCATATCCTTGGTTCACGGTATGTACTGGTCAATATCGCCAGCTTTAATCTGACCGCCTTTAATGGCGAAGAGATGGTCCTGAACTTTCCGGTGATAATTGGCCAGCTGCAGCATCAGACCCCTGTCTTCAGCGACAGCATAAAATATATTGAATTGAATCCATACTGGAATATCACCCCCAGTATTGCCCGCAACGAGGAGCTTCCCAATCTTAGAAAAAATCCTCGCTATCTGGTGGACAGGCATGTCCGGCTGTACTCGAGCTGGGGGGCCGATGCAACAGAGCTTGACTCAACCTCTATCGACTGGCATGCAGTGTCACCCTCTCAGATCGCAGGCTATAAACTCCGCCAGGATCCCGGCGCATGGAACTCTCTAGGACGAATAAAATTCGTTTTTCCCAATAAATACTCAGTATATATGCATGACACACCATCCAGGAATCTCTTTTCCCGTTCCAAAAGAGACTTCAGCCACGGCTGTATTCGACTGAGCAATCCGATGGCGCTTGCCCTCTTTGCCCTGGAAGATCAAAGCAAAGTCTGGACCAAGGAAAAGATCCAGGCAATTTATGATTCAGGTAAAAGAACGGTCCTGCGTCTCACACACCCCCTGCCTATTCATATCACATATCAAACAAGCTGGGTTGACAAAGAAGGTCAAATCCACTTTAATAGAGATATTTATTCGAGGGATGAAAAATTATTTAAGGCTTTGCAATCCGGTAACGATAGAATAGAATTGAATATTGATAAGACGCCAGCAGATCCAAATGATAAACTCAACCAATAAGAGATCATGATGAACCGACGAAGATTTCTGATGACATCGGCCCAATTGGCTCTCGGTATGCTCCTCTCCACCGCTCCCCTTGATTGTTTCGCAAGTAGAATTGAATACCATCCTCTCACCTTTTACCATACCCATACCGGCGAGAACCTGCAGATCAGATATTCACCAAAAAAAGGCTGCTCTTTTTCCACGCAGCGCAAGGTCAATGAATTTCTTCGTGATTTCCGTACCGAGCAGGTTCATCCCATTGACCCGCAGCTCTTGGAAATCCTGACCCAGATTCAGGTATTCAGCGGCAGCACCGGCACCTACGAGATCATATCGGGATATCGTTCGCCAGAGACAAATCATCTTCTGCGGGAAAGAAGCGCAGGTGTGGCCCAGAATAGTTTTCATATGCAGGGTAAGGCCATTGATATTCGCCTGACTGATGTGCCGACACGCAAAATTCAGCACATTGCCATTATGCTCCGCCGCGGTGGAGTCGGATATTATCCGGAATCAGATTTTGTTCACATTGATACCGGCGATTTCCGTACCTGGTAGGGACCTTTACAAAACAGTGCTCTGGAGTCTTGGGCCCTTGCCTTACCGGAGAGGTGACAGATTTGAGAAGATTTTTATTAGCACACTCTGAAAAAAAAGATTTGCATCATGGTGTAGAAGGAATTCTCCAGGAAGCAGATTTATTCTGTCCCTTGATCATGTCGTATTCTGCAATAAAAATAAATCTGTCTCCGCCTGAGGAATGAGACGTTTTGATGCTGTGCTGTGAACTTGGTCCAGCCACGCTGGTTTAAAAAAACGTCTCAAGAAAAAGCCTGGAACTGCTCAACCTGCTGTCAATAATTTTGACTGCATCACGAATCATGTTGCCGTTACCGCAGAGATAGAAGTCATATTCCTGCACCTCCAGGCTTCTTTCCAGATACGAAGTGACCCTTCCGGACCAAAAGTGTCCCTTTGATCCGGAGCCCGTCAGGCAGGGTACATAGACGCCCACTGATTTCTCAACTTCATTGCGATACAAAAGTTCGCTTTCAGCAGCAGCACCGTGCAGGAGAAGTGATCCCTGGATTCCGGCACGCGCATATGCCAGAAAAGGAGCAATTCCTGTGCCGGTCGCCACAAAAACCGCTCGTCGATCGTTTGAGCGGTAGGTGAAAAATCCCTGGGCTGCGGACATGCTGAAAATGTCGCCGACCTGAGATCGTGCCAGCAAAGGAGTAAACTGTCCATCCTGCAGATGACGAACGCAGAGGGTCAACTCAGAGGAGTCAGGTGCGTTGATCAGGGTATACTGTCTGGAAATACCATTTTTCCCAAGTCGTATTTTCTGTCCTGGAATGAAATTAAATCCCCTTGGTCTCCTGAACCCCAGCTCAAAGACATCTTCATTCAACCATTGCCGACGAGTTGTCTCGACCTCAAAATCAATCATACAGCTCCCCGGAGTCTGCCCTCGCAATGTGCCAATAATTCGAGTAAGCCCTTTTCAACTCAACCAGATCTGATCATCCACACCGGCCAGATGGTTACAGTAACGAGCCAGAACAAACAGATAATCAGAAAGACGGTTAATATACGTCAGGAGATTTTTCGCCTGATCATCATCCTGCGCACTCACTTCCAGCAGCGTGACAATCCTTCGTTCAGCACGGCGACAGACAGTACGGGCCACATGGGCCCAAGACGCTGAAATATGTCCTCCGGGGAGAATAAAGGAGGTAAGTTCAGGGAGACTCGCCTGGAGCATATCGACCTGTTTTTCCAACCACCGCCCGTCCTCCTCCTGCATGGGATGCAGATGCGCCATTGATGTAGAATCCGCTGTCGTAGCCAACAGTGCCCCTACTCGGAAGAGATCCTTCTGGATTTGGATCAACTGCCCGGCAATGGCATCAGAACCTTGGCCCTCAGGGATGGAGGCAGCTATGGCCCCGATAATGGCATTCAGTTCATCAACTACCCCGTATGCCTCAATACGGCTGTCATTTTTGCTAATTCGCTCACCGGAAAAAAGACTGGTTTTCCCCCTGTCTCCGGTGCCAGTGTAAATCTTCATGACGTCCTCTCGGAATTGAAGGTGAAATTTTGTAAGATACAGAGGGCAACACTACCATACGATCCGAGGAACCGCTAGCCCCTGGATCACCTTCCGTGGATAAGAACCCTATATTAATGCATGAATTAACATCAAAATCTGTCCTGACAGCCAAAAACATGCGGAATTGGACCGTAATCTTTTTAACAGAGTACCACTGCAGTGGCAAAGAGTAATCTCCTTGACAGTCAATAACCTCTAGGTGTATGCTTTTGGCTGTATATGCATAAACTTTTGAAGGATATGGATAAATCAGAATCCTGTAACATTTTCACGCTGCTCTTCGTAGTATTTTCTATAATTTACATTATTTTCATTCTGCTATAATTTTGGATTTAAGGCCAGTTGGGAAGATATTTTGTTAACAGAATGATAAAAACTCTCATTATCAAAACTGGAGGAAAATGTATGGCATCATTAAAAGGAACAAAGACTGAACAAAATCTTTTGAAAGCGTTTGCCGGTGAATCGCAGGCAAGAAATCGCTACACCTACTTCGCGTCGAAGGCAAAAAAGGAAGGATACGAGCAGATCTCCGCTATCTTCCAGGAAACTGCAGACAATGAAAAAGAGCATGCTAAACGATTTTTTAAATTTCTTGAAGGCGGCAATGTAGAAATAACCGCCATGTACCCGGCAGGTATTATTGGTACTACCCTCGAAAACCTAAAGGCTGCAGCGGCTGGAGAAAACGAGGAACACAGCGTTCTCTATCCTTCTTTCGCAAAGGTTGCGGAATCCGAAGGCTTTCAGGAAGTTGCCGCCGCATTCATGATGATTGCCAAAGTCGAACTCGAGCATGAAGTCCGGTACAATAAGCTGGCAGCAAATATTATTAACGGTCAAGTCTTTAAAAAGAGCGCTAAAAATAGGTGGAAATGCCGAAACTGCGGTTATGTCCATGAAGGAGAAGAAGCCCCGGGAAAATGCCCGGCCTGTCTCCATGACCAACAATATTTTGAAATCAAGGAAAACAACTATTAATTTCATAACAAGCTAATTATATATGCATAATAGGGATTATATCGTACCGAGAATTCCCTATTATGCAATGCATATTCCCCTTGCCTTCTCTCCTCGGGACAACTCTTTGTCCGCCAAATCATTTCCTTTCTATATGAAAGTCTTATCAAAGCAGCGGCATTGCCTTGCCGAAGTGACGAGCTTTCAGAATGTGTCGGGCCGGTCCAGCCATGCCGGTTTGAGGTCGATTTCTGACAATTGACACCGCCTCGTCTTTTTACACATATGACAAACGCCTAGCTATCTGCTCGTGGAATGTTTATTAGTGGACATGAATGGAGCAGAGATTAATTGCTTGACAATTAATATCCAGAATTGATAAAAAATTTACTAGCTTAGTGTACATCTATATCAAACGGAGAAATGCAGATCAGCGCAGCTCTCGTTCTGATTTATTCTCTTTCAACAATTCTGTATCGAGGAGCTTAAACATGTCTGAAGAATCAAACTCTATCACAGGTGAAGAAATAGCCCCCCCCACAGATGAATCCTCGGAAGACACAGCAGGGACCCTTGTTGTTGCCAGAGACCTCCTGCCCGATGCGATCCTGATTTTTCCATTTTATGACAGGCCGATGTTTCCGAAGATGATGGGGCCTATAATTATTGATAACCCTCAGATCCAAAAAATCATTTTTGAGGCCCAAGAACAATCGAGGCCCATGTATCTGGGACTCCTGCTTGTAAAACCTTCAGAAGACACATTTCAACACGCTCCTGAACGTGCCGAAGATTTCTTTTCTGTTGGAGTGGTAGCCAGAATTATCCGCATATCTGCTCCGACGCAGGACACCCCCATGCAGATCCTGGTCCAGGCCCTGGAACGATTTGACGTCGGTGAAATAACATTCGGTCCTTCATTTATTACCGCCAGGGTTCATTACTGGTTGGAAAAACGTATAGAAAATTCTGAAGAGATCAAAGCCTATTCTGTTGCAATCATAGACTGCATTAAAGAATTAGTCGTATTGAATCCCCTTTTTAAAGAGGGATTGTCCCTCCTCATTGAACGAATCAACGTCAGTGATCCGAGCGCCCTTGCAGATTTTGCAGCCTCCATGACCACGTCTACAGGATCCGAGCTGCAGCAGATCCTGGAAATTGCAGATGTCAGGAACCGTATAGAAAAGGTCCTGGTTCTGTTGAAAAAAGAAGTCGAGATCTCAAAACTGAAGGCCCAGATTTCAAAACGGATAGAAGAACAGCTGTCAAAACAGCAACGTGAATTCTTTCTTAAGCAACAGCTCCAGGAGATAAAAAAGGAACTTGGACTTTCAAAGGATGACACAGAAAGTGAAATAGAAAAATTTCAAAAACGGCTGAAAAATCTGACTCTGACCGAAGAGGCCACAGAACGGATCGAAGAAGAGCTGGAAAAATTAAAACTCCTTGGCACCTCCTCTGCCGAATTCAATGTCACCAGGGCCTATCTTGACTGGTTGACTGTGCTGCCATGGGGAATTTACACGAAGGACAGCTACGATATTGACAAGGCCGCCAAGATTCTGGATCATGACCATTTTGGCCTTGAAGACGTTAAAGACCGCATCCTCGAACTCATCTCGGTGGGAATCATAAAGGGCAATCTCTCGGGCTCTATTATCCTGCTGACCGGTCCTCCGGGAGTCGGCAAGACTTCAATAGGCCAATCCATAGCCAGAAGTCTCGGGCGCGAATATTATCGATTTTCCCTGGGCGGAATGCGTGACGAAGCAGAGATCAAAGGCCATCGCCGGACCTACATCGGAGCGCTTCCGGGGAAATTCATTCAGGCCATCAAGACCTGTAAGACCTCGAACCCTCTGATCATGCTGGACGAGGTCGACAAGATCGGCGCAAGTTTCCAGGGTGACCCTGCTTCTGCACTGCTTGAGGTCCTGGATCCTGAACAGAATCAGAATTTTCTCGATCATTACCTCGATGTCCGGTTTGACTTGTCCAAGGTACTTTTCATCTGTACGGCCAACCAGATGGAGACGATCCCGAGACCCCTGCTTGACAGGATGGAGATCATCCAGCTCCCCGGCTATATTCAGGCTGAAAAAATTGAAATCGCCCGCAGACATATAATTCCTAAGCAATTGAAGCTTCATGGATTGAGTGCGAAACAGGTCGTCATCCCCAAACCGGTGCTGGGAACTATTGCTGACGGCTACGCCAGAGAAGCCGGGGTTCGATCTCTGGAAAATTGTATCAAGAAAATTCTGCGCAAGGCGGCAAAGGAGATTGTCAGTGACAAGGCGAAAATCGTCAAAATTCGCAAAGAAGATCTTCCGGATCTCTTAGGGAAACGCTATTTTACTGAGGATAATGCCTTCAAGAAGGCCAGAGTTGGAGTGATCACAGGCCTTGCCTACACAAGCCTCGGCGGCGCAACCCTGCACATCGAGTCAATTCCGATACCCACCGGCCAGCCGGGCTTTAAACAGACCGGACAGCTGGGCCAGGTCATGATTGAATCATCTGAGATTGCATATAGTTATGTTCGTTCTTTCTTGAAAGACAATACTGAAGCCATGGACTTCTTCAAGAAGAATTTTATTCATCTCCACGTTCCAGCCGGGGCCACGCCCAAGGACGGCCCCTCCGCAGGCATTACCATGGCCTGTTCCCTCTACTCCCTGGCAATGGGCAAGGCCATGATCGGAGAGACGGCGATGACCGGTGAACTGACACTGAGCGGTCTTGTTATGCCTATTGGCGGCGTGAAGGAAAAGATCATCGCGGCGACCCGGGCAAAGATCAAACAGGTTATCCTGCCGAAGGAAAATCAGGACGATTTCGATCTGCTGCCATCGCATATCAGAGAAGGTATCGCAGCGCATTTTGTATCGACCTTCAAAGATGTATTAAAAATATGTTTTCCATAACCAGCCGGCATCCTGCAAAAGAAGAGCCAGGGCGGCAGAGAGCTTTTTCCCCCTGGCTGGCTGCCGGTCCCGGGTGTGATACCTCACGAATTGAGCAGCGTACATCTCCGGATTGCCAGGGAAAATCAGGAGTCAACAGAATCTATCCAGCCTCAAGAGGAAAGCATGGCCAATAATAATTTTGTCAATAGCACCAACTTTCTTGCCATTCTCACTGTGGCCCTGATCGGAGCCTCACTCTGGATATTTTCCTCATTTCTCCATTATATTTTAGTGGCATCCGTGCTGGCCCTGGCCACCAGCCACGGTTTCAACGCGATCTTGTATCTGATTGAATCCTCGCGAATGCCCAGATGGATCAAGAGAAAAGGACGCCCCCTGGCCGCCATTCTCCTGACGTCATTCTTTCTCACCATGATCTTTCTGCCCCTGCAGTACCTGGTTGTCCACACATCGAGTCTCATCACCACCCTTAATGTTGATCAGATCAAGCAGACCATCCTCGCTATGTGGAACGCTGTGATCAACTACGCTGAGAGCATCCCTGCGCTCCATGAGCCTCTGGCCAACCTGAAGGATGAAGGGCGATCTCTCATCGACGCCTCTTCAGTCGGAACGTTATTGAAAGGAGTTGAGCATATGGCCTCAGGGGCCAGCGGTCTGGTCATTCAGGTCGGCTGGATTCTCACATTTTATTTTCTGTTCAATTTTTACGGAAAAACCATCCTCTATTTTCTCAGTACCCTCATGCCCATGAGCCCCAAGCACGAGAAGTACCTCTACCGCGAATGTACAGGTACCGTGGCGGTCGTTTTTTACGGGACGATCTTCAACATGACCGCCCAGGGATTGGCCTTCGGGTTATTGATGAGTTTCGTCGGTGACTACAATGCAGTCTATTTGGGTGTACTGGCTGGATTTTGTTCAATTATCCCAATAATAGGCGCAGCACTTGCCTACATCCCGGTCATCGCTATCGAACTTTTTGCAGGGCATATTGCCAACGCGATTATCATCCTGATCTTTGCCTGGGTTGTCATGGCCTTTTTTCTGGACAATATCCTCCGGCTTATCTTTATCGGCTATCTCAAGAAGGTATTCGGGTTCGAATACACCATGAACGAAATTTTCATCCTTCTTTCTATATTGGCGGGGATATCAACCTTCGGCTTCTGGGGCCTGATCATCGGCCCGTCCGTGCTCGCCCTGACCCTTGCCGCCGCCAATCTTTACCGGGACAATTTAGTCAAAGAGACTGCAGGGCAAACTGCACCGGAAGCGGAAAGTGACAAGAACTGCTAGCCTGTAACGCATCTCTTTTCCCCCTCCTCCAACAGGCCGGGGTGGCGAAAAAAGGAATTTTCCAATTGGAGAGAGGCGGTATTTATGGTAAGGATTTATATAACAAATTTATGAACCGTGAATATTTTGTCTCCTTCAGCCTGATATTCTGCATTATCAATCTTTTAAAGGTATCTCCAATGCTTCGTAAAATGCTTGTGGCGTTTTTGTTCCTGCTGTTCCTGTCGCCATTGTCAAAATCGGCCGCCGAATCCCCTGCCCCGGGAAAAACATCCACTATGACACCTGAGACTCCGGCACCTCTCAGGTTCATCGTTAAGGGGACAAATCTCATCGATCTTAAAAAGCAGGCCCCCGTCTTCTTCCGCGGCATCGGCTACTCTCCCTATCTGCCCAATGAAACACCTATTTATCAAGTCCCTCCGGGGGATGATTCCCGATACCAGAGCCACCTTAAATTGATGCAGGACATGGGGGTGAACTACATCCATGTCTTTCCGATGAAGATGCCCCCCAAGTTTTTTACAGCCCTTGACGCCACCGACATGGTTTACGGTCAGGATATCTGGGTTTGGGCCTATGAAAATGACTTCCTTGCCGAATCGTTTTACACCAAGACCATGGAGACCATCAAGAGCGTCATTGACTATACGTATAAGGTCGGGCGCCCGGACCGTCTGGTCGTCTTTTCCGTTGGGGATGAGTTACAGGCAGAGTCTGTGGTCAGAACCGACAATCTCCATCCGGATGTGCATGACTATACGGGGAAACACGTTGTTGTCACCAACAGGACTCCGACCGAGGTTGCCTTGGCGCGGCTGATCGATGGAGCCATAGATTATGAGTTGATCCATTATGGTCAGAGACATCTCTACTGCCACACAAGCTGGACTCATATCGGGCCGATTGCCAACCGGTCAGATCTCGAACTGCCGACTAAAAATGTCCTTAATGCCGATATGGGCGATCTCAACTGTCTTAATATTTATACCTATGCCCGTGGAGTCCGCACTTCCCCTCCCGGCTCTGTGACCAAGTCAACCTATCAGGGATATCTGGAAGAACTGGCTGCTCAGACCAGCAAACCTATCCTGATAACCCAGGTCGGACTCTCTACCTCTCCCTTTGAACCCAAACCCTGGGTCCCCGGTTTTGGCGGACACAAGGTGCAGGATGTGCCGAAGGCCTTTAAGGCTATCTGGAAGGATATCCGGACCGCCAAAGGAAAAGAAAAATTCTGCGGGCTTGCGTTTTTTGAATTCCAGGATGAATGGTGGAAGAGCGGCAAGGATGCAGCCGGAGCGATACGGCATGATCGGGAAGATCCCGAGCAGTGGTTCGGCATTTATGAGGTTGATGTAAATCACAACCTGATTCCGAAAGGAACGATACCTGAGACAATCAAGCAGATTTATCATATGCCTTGATCAAAGCCCCGGGCTGTCAGATTCCTGCGCCATTACGCCTGACATTTGACATCCAGACTTATCATGTCGTCGGAAATCCTCCAACGGCATGATAAGCATGCATTTCCGTTAACTCTGCAAGCCAACGCCATCCATACGGGCACACCCCAGACAGTTTCGCCTTTCCTGATTTCTGTGAGAATCCGCCCAGCACCGTATCAGAATATGGATCAGGAATTCAAGCCACCATTTTCCAATATCTCTGCAAAACAAACCACCTTGTTTTTTCCCCTCCTTTTGGTCTCAAACAGGGCCTGGTCCGCATTTCCCAAGAGCTCGCTCAGGGTACAGGCGTCATCTGGAAAAGTAGCAACACCGCAGCTCACCGTGATATGGACCGCAAGATCACAGAAGGAGAGAAAATCAGCCCGTTCGATTGCAGAACGTATCTTCTCGGCCAGGGCCGCTCCCTCTTTTGATCCGTGTCCAGCCAGAACAACCACGAACTCATCACCGCCGTAGCTGACTCCATACCCGCCATCAGGCAGCAAATTAATTACAATTTCAGCAAGTTCTGCAATCACATTGCTGCCATTAAGATGTCCGTACGTATCGACAGTATGTTTAAAGTTGTCAATATCAATGAAGACAACCGAGAGGGGAAGATTTCTTTTCTTTTCCAGCTGTTCCTGCAAAGTCTGGTAGAGATAGCGGGTATTGTAGAAACCGGTGAGATCGTCGAGGATGGAGAGATCACGGAAGCGGACCACACTGGCCTGCAGGTCTTGATGGGCCTTCCTCAGGGCCAGATGCGTCTGGACCCTGGCCAGCAGTTCAGCATGGATGAACGGTTTCAGGATGTAATCCTGACAGCCTGCGGCAAATCCATTGACGATATCCTCCTTATCGGCCAGGGCTGTTACAAAAAGAACAGGAATATCAGCAAAATGCAGATTACTCTTTAAAGACCGGCAAATCCAGTATCCAGATTTTCCAGGCATATCGATATCAAGAAGGACGAGATCCGGCTTGTCTGCTGCCACAATCTCCAAGGCATCTTCACCATTTCCGGCCTTCATGACCCTGTAGCCGGACCGTTCAAGCAGATTCTCCAGAAGCCTGACCACAACAGGGTTGTCATCTACAACGAGAATCGACCACATTGGCTTCTTTTTATCACTATCCATAGTTGATAACGTAGCATAAATCAGGACAAAATCGTCGACATGCCCACTAAAAGACCGCTTACCGGAACCTGTATTGAAATCACCTGCACCTGGATTATTTTTTGAACACCATCTCTGAAAAGAGATAATAAAGTATTATCATTACAGTTGACAGTCACAATTTTACCGATCTCACAGAAGATTGCAAGTCGACAGATTTGATTTACAACAGCATCCCGCAGCCTGACATCCAGGCACCGACGACTCCAGGCCAGGCCTTTCACATAATCAAGAGTCTCCAGTCTTGGTCCTGCGACAATCAGATATCATCCCTGGCCTGTGGCTCCGCCATATAGGCAAAGCAGATATCCTGCCATTTCTTCACTTTCTCTCCCAGTCCGATTTTTTCAATATACTCCTCATTAAATTCCGGTAATGCGCCAATGATTTCCTCCTGATGAAATCTGTAATACAGGACATTGGCAATATGGACGGCCAGGGCCGGGCTGAAGGTATCAGCCGGATACTCCCCCAATTGATGATGAAAACCAATGGCCTCGACTATATCACTTGGAAAGCCCCACAGACCGATCAGATAGGCACCCATATCGCAGTGGGTGGCCTTGAATACTCTTATCTCGGCCTGCCGCAGAGACATCTGTTCCCTACGGGCCAGGAGAATGGCGTCAGAGTAAACGGATTCAAGCCGGGAGACCAGTATCAATTTGCCGATATCATGCAGGATACCTGCAATAAAACAGTTATTGACGATGTCCTTTTCCTCGCCTTCGCATTGGGCAATGAGCTTTGCCATAGTGCCCACGGTCAGACTGTGCAGCCAGAGAGTCTGCACAGAAAAGAGATCTTTGGATATCTTGATCTCGGAAAAGATCTGCGAAACAAGGACCAGGGCCTTAATGGTATCAAGACCAAGAAGCTTCACCGCTCTGGCCGGACTCTCAACCTTTTGATAGAGGCCGAAAAAGGCCGAATTCACCAACTGCAGGATCTTGGCGGTCATAGCAATGTCTTTACTGATGATCTCGCCGATATCGTCAAGAGAGGCCTCCGGTTCCCTGATCTTTTTCTGTAATTTCATATAAAGACTGGGAAGACTGGGAAGCGTATTGATACTCGAGATAATATCCTTGATCTTGCCGTCGATCATCAGCCGATGCAGGGCGCTGGCCCTGAGCAGGATGGCCTTCAGCCGTTCCGGATCACAGGGTTTGGCCAAAAACTGATGGACGACTCCTATGGTCCGCAGGGTCGATTCATCATCGGCCTGCCCGGTCAGCATGATCCGGATACAGTGCGGATGCTTTTCCTGAATTTCAGCCAACAACTGTGCCCCATCCATCCCCGGCATACGCATATCCGAAACGACCACGTCGAACTCATTCTGCTCCATCATCCTCAAGGCATCACGGGCATTTTCAGCAAAGCAGAGTTCAAAATCCTTGCGCATGGTACGAAGCATCCGCCGCAGTCCATCAAGGATATTGGGCTCATCATCTACAAATAAAATTCTTCTTTGATCCATGTAACACTCTCCCCTGAGCAAAGGATTACCGTGTTTCAACAACGATGTCCTGCCTCCCCATCGACCTGCTCGATCCGAACCATCACAGGTTCCCTTACTCCCACCTGCCTTGAAAAATTCAGCAGTCCCTGCAAGACCGGCCAGGTGATCTCTTGTCCTTTAGGAGCAAGCAGGATACCGTTTTTGGCCAGGATGTTTTCCTCGGCAATCATGCCGATGGATATATCCTGGATTCGGAGGCTGACAATACTTGCATGTTTATCCTGCGACTTTACATTTCCTAATAATTTAAGAATATTGGGGTTATATTCCCCCATATCCGATGAAAGTTCATGGAGCGCATCGTTACTGTTCTTCCCCTGAAAAAGGAGAAGATCGTAATCAAGGGCAATCTTCAGTATCTGGGCGCCGATGACACCTTCTTCGTCGGTGGATGTCTCGTCGGTGTAGGCATCATAACGCAACATCTGCAGGGCAATCATGACTGCAACCGATTCGAGTCTAGGAATGCCTGCCAGCAGACTGGCACCTGCCTGTGGGTGACTCCGATACATTTCAGTTTCTTCCCGTGTCAAACTGATATTGGCATTTTTTTTATGCAGGATATCAGTGGGCAGGGTTATACACCCTATCTGCGACATCAGGGCTGCGATCTCATATTTCCAGATATGCCCCTGCTCCAGGAGCTGAGCAAGCTCGACCACAATGTTTTTTATGCGGTATCCGCGACTGAAGGCCGTGGGATTGGAAAGGCTCAGCAGTTCCGCCAGGACCTTGACACTCCCCATCAGGGTCTTATCCAGGAGTTCCCTCTCGGCAGTAATCAATCTGTGCTGCCTCTGGGCAAGGGCAAGTGCCGGAACGAGGACCGCGGTCGAACAGGGTTTGTTCAGGAATCTGAAAATCTGGCCTTTATTGACCGCCTCGATGGCAGTGCCCTGATCGGCATTCCCTGTGAGCATCATCCTGACTGTATCAGGATAGAGTTCCTTTACCGTTTCAAGGAACTGTACCCCGTCCATCCCCGGCATCCGCATGTCCGATACCACAACTGAAAAAGGCCCCTGATCCTTAAGAACCTGCAGGGCCTCCTGGCCGCTGATTGCCGTACTCAACGTAAAGCGTTTTCTCAGTTGACGGGCAATTGAATCAAGAACATTACTTTCATCATCAACAAAAAGGATTTTTTCTGCCATTGTCGTATCAAATCCAGGCTGGATGAATCAACTCCCCAAAGGGAGACGAATGATAAAGGTGGTGCCCACCCCTTCTACCGTTTCGAAGGAGAGCGTTCCCCCATGTTTTTCTGTTATCACATCATGGGATATGGCCAAGCCCTGCCCTGTACCCCGTCCCACTTCCTTGGTTGTAAAAAATGGATCGAAGATCCGTGCACGGATACCATCCGGTATACCCATTCCCGTATCCCGAATCCTGATCTCGACGGAAGAATCTACAGCCTTGGTCGAGATGTGTATCTCTCCTTTTTCTCCGCTGGGATGACTCCCGAGTTTTTCCCCGATAGTCTGGGCGGCATTGACCAGCAGATTCAACAGGACCTGTCCGAGCTCATCGACAAGGCAGGGGATCGGCGGCAGATCCGGGGCCAGATCCGTCGTGACCTCCGACACATATTTCCACTCATTACGGGCGACCAGGATCGTCGTTTCAATGATTGAGTTGACGACGACCTTCACCTTTTCCCGGGAAGAAGGATGCGAAAACTCCTTCATCGCCTTGACAATGGAAGTCACCCGGTTGATACCGGTTTTCGACTGGGCAATGGCGGCGGGCACCTCTTCCATCAAAAAATCCCAGTCTGCTTCATCAAGGGCTGCCTGCAGCTTTGCCGAAATCTCCGGGGTGGATGAGGCCATCACATCCCGAATCGACTGAGATATAATGGCCATCCCCTTGCTTGCCTCCTCAAAAAATTCCATATTGGTACTGACAAATTGCATAGGCGTGTTGATTTCATGGGCAATTCCTGCGGCGAGCTGACCTACGGATTCCAATTTCTGGGCATGAAGGAGCTGTGATTGCAGACGCTCTTTTTCCTTTTCCGCTTTTTGCAGCTCGCTCAAATCCCGTACGATCTCGACAAACCTGCCCTTTCCGTTAGGGGGGACGATATATTTCAGCAAAATTTCCACGGGAACTATACTGTTATCCTTGCCTTTATGTACCGTGGTAAATACCAGCGAGTCTTTGATTCCAAGCTTCAGAGGAGTAATAATCCCTCTAAAGGATTCACCGGTGAACTCGGGTTTGATATCCAGCGGGGTAAGGCTGAGCAATTCCTCGCGCTGGTATCCCGTCTGATCGATTGCTCCCTTATTGACATATTGATAGGATAAAGTGTTAGGATCAAACATAAAAACACAATCAATCACCTGGTCAAGGGTCTGATTGAAGCTGTTCAGGGTGGCCTCTTCCAGCTTCTTGAGTTCGTCAGCCATCAAATTGAGTGCCCTCGCCATCTCCCCCATTTCGTCAGAGCCTTCTGAAAGTCTTTCCGCTGAATGCCCCTGCGATATTTTTCCGGCGAACTGCAATACCCTGGAGATCGGTTCAGTGATATCCCTGATCAAAAGGACCCCCAGGCTGACAGCAATGAGCACACAGACCACCGTAATAAGGATGCTGAACAACAGTGTTTTTTTCGATGAATCGGCAAATGTCGAGCCGATGACCTTTTCAGACTCGTCAAGGGTGATATTCATCCGCTGTAGAGCAGTGTCATTGCTTTTATCAATAATGTCACTGATTTTATTTTTGGCCCCTGTGGCGGTCGTTTCCGCCTCCTGCATCTGCTTTTCGATAATTGTGTTGGTGCTTTCCCCCTTTTCCTGGAGCTGCAGGGGCAGGGTTATCCGTAATTGTCCCAGACTCTGGCGTACAGCATCCCTTGATTTTTGTATCTCATTCTGAATAGTGATATCATCCGCCTGAAGCCTGGAAATTATCTCGGCCATTTTTTGCTTCTGAATGATCTTACTGTTATTCCGTTCATTGCTGATGGCAAGGTTCACCTTATCAGTTACAATTTTCATCTCCTCGGAAATGACCTTTGCCTGAAGATCATAATCCTGACTGATGGATTTATTGAGGAGCCTTCCCCTGGTGTCGGAAGAGACCTTGAAGCCGTCAAAACGCTGGACCAGATATTCCATCAACTGCGGTCCGGTCAGGGTATCAGAGCGGACAATGGTGTCGGCCAGGATCACATCAATCTCATGCCTGTTGGCCTCCTGCATCTTCCCCAGCATGATATCTAATTTACTGATATTTCGTGAAAACATCTCAAGACTCTCACCACTGGCCTCCTTCAGCGAGTCCATATTGAAAATTGCGACATTGGACAGGACAGACAGGGACTGGTTGTCAAAATTGATCATTTCGTTAATCAAATCGACAGAATCAGCGGAAAACTGATCCAGCCCCCTATCTATGGTCTGCTGTTGAGAATCAAGGGTTCCACCGACCGTCGCCCCCACCTTGCCGATTCCGTCCTGGACCATATTGTAAAATTCCTTCTGATGTTCAAGAGCGATTGAGGCAATATTTCGAATCGCCGTGACACCGCTGGCCTCGGTAATCTTATCGTTTGCAACATTTTTAAAGGTGCTGAACTCATACTCGCTCACCTTCTGGATATCCGTTATTTTTTCCGAGATGTCTCCCATGAGCATCTTTCTGCTGGCGTTCACCAGGGTGTAGTTCACTATGATGATCAGGACACTGACCAGACTGACTAGAAAGATGATCAGCATCATCATCTTTTCCTTAATTTTCAATTCAGCTAATTTCATTGAGAAGAAAGGTCGTTGGGTTGAAGATTGGCATTCGATACCAGGGTATCGATGTCAACCCGATCGGTCAGTATTTTTGCATCCAGAAAACGCTGCTGATATGTTGCAATCATTTTTTTATCAGGTTTTTCATATAAAAACCGGATCATACCCCGTCTGTTCACCAGGGAGGAACTTACCAGCTCCCGGGGAAAGCCAAAATACGGTTCCTGAATGATTGCTGTCTGCCGGGCAGAGAGGGAAGCAATATCCTCTTCAATGAACAGGCATGAGCGGGCCAGGCTTGAAAGCCACTCACCCAAAGCCATTTTGTATTTTTCCTCCAGGAGCTCCGACCTGATTGCAAGTACCGATGTCAGTACCCTTACAGGTGTCTTTTCATGGGTTTCCATTTGCCTGGCAGTCCCATCGTTTTCAGCAATGGAGCCGTAGGGCTCAGGGAAAAATATGGCATTAATCTTCCCGGCCTTAAGACTTTTCAAGACGGTATTGAAGGGCACCTTGATGGTCTTAAAATCCAGGCCGTAGCGGAGGTTCTGTGCGGACAAGATCCGGATGATTTCCAGATTTTCAGCAGACCGCAGCCCCGGCACACCGATAATCTTGCCTTTACTCTCCGCGACGCTCTTCATTTCTAGACTTTCAAAAACAGAACCGCCTGAATGGTATTGCCCAATGATTTTGATCGGAATATGATCAGCCACAATACTCAAGACCTCGGCCAGGGGCAGATCGGCAGCATCGACAGCTCCAACACGCAATGCCGCTTCAAGCGACGCAAATGATCTGAATCTAACGAGTTTTACAACTGTATGGGAATAATTGACCCGATCATTCTCATAAGAAACGACAAGGGGAAGTTGTGCAAGCAAAGGAATATAGCCGACAACTATCGTCGGTTGCTCCTGATCCTCAGCCAGGGCAGTCAAATCCAGAAAAATGGAGATCACGACAAAGACAATGACTGCAACGCGCGCTCTTCTCCTCATACTGCCTCCTTCCGCACGGATTTCCATACCCTTTTTTGCCATTTCATCATATTGTCCGCTTACGCAATCCTGTTTTGAATCGAAGATCATAAACAATCAGGGCATCGGCTCAAGTTGAACAGGGTTCTCTTCCCGCGTCCGGGCCAGTTCCTGACCTTCCCGTATGAAGGTTATCGTGAAAAGATCCCACGGATCCTTGACCTCTCCCGGTGCCTTTCCTACAGCGACAAAGGTAGGACGAATCGCCTGATGATCCCATTTCCGCCAATATTCGTCCCCCAAAAGCAGAGTGAAATGATGATCTTCCAAGGCCCCGATCACCTGATAATGGTCAAATGATTGTGCTCTTTCCACCGCATCCGCGTATTGGAGGATATCGACCCAGGCGGCAGCAGCCCCGCTTCCCGGCATCTGACTGTATTCTTTTTTAAATATATCAACAAATTCCTTTGATCCCGGATAGATTTCAGCAAGCCCGTGGTACCAGCACATGGTGGTGATAACCCCCTGCATAATCTCGGGGCCAAGGGCTTCAGCCATATTGATTTCCATGAGCGGAACGACAACAGCCATCTTTTTTTTCAGTTCCAGTCGTGTCGTCTGCTGCAGGCAGTTAACCATATCCTGGCCGAAAGCAATGACGACCAGCACGTCAGGCTCGGCAACCTTCACTTTCAGCAGAGGAGCGATATAGCTTTCCGCCCCCAACGGGGTCGGAATTTCAAGAATGGTTTGGCCGCCATTCTCTTCTACAATTTTCCGTAACGATCCAAGGACAGAACGTCCCCATGAATAATCGGCATAGATGAAGGCGTAGCGCGCATTACTGCCGTACCGCTTGATCAGGGTATGAGCGAGGGCCTTTGCACTCTGATGGGCATTATTATACCAGCGAAAGGTATGTCGATGGCCGTCTTTACCCGTTATTTCATTTGCATGGGTCTGCCCCGCCATAAAGATGACGCCAGCCTTCTGACACTCTTCGGCCTGGACTGCGGCCTCTGCCGAACTTGATCCGCCGGTGATCAGCACAGCCCCGTTCTGAATTAATTCCTTTGTATTTTTCCTGGTTTCCTCGGCACTGTTTTGTGTATCCTTAACCGAGTACACAATTTTTTTCCCGAGGATCCCCCCCTGCTTGTTTATCTTTGCAATTGCCAGTTTATAGGCCCTCAGTTCATCTTCGCCCTGTTTGGAATAGACCCCGGTCAACGGAACATTGATTCCAATCAAAACAGTCTCAACCGGCAGCGCTGATTCACTGAAAATAAGGGAAAACAAGACTGTAACAGACAAAATCTGGAGTCCCTTGACTATATATGTGTTCATGTGTATTTGAAAGATTACCCTCATTTACTGCCCGTGAACAGTCTCAGGTGACAAACACTCTCCACCATGAAAGATTCAAGAGCCTGCGTGATCTCTCTCACCACCACCTTTTGCTCAAATTTGCTGACGAGAGCCCCCTAATGGCTTGCTGATAAAAAATTTTCTCTTCTTCATTATCCAGCCTTTTTTTTGTAATGCAAATTTTTTATTCTAAGGTTAATTGGATAGATTGAATAAAAACCGGATGTTCCATTATAGGGCTATCACCATTACTGGAGTGGATATTTTTTCTTAAAGCCCCCTATGCTCCTCACCGGAAACCGAAAATCAGGACATCAAACGTCCTCTATGAGACATTCAAACCAATGCAAGACACAAGCAAACTCGATCAACCAGAGATCCTCTCCCGATTGTTCTATCCCCGTAACGAAGCGACAACGCCTCTCCCTAAAGGGGCAGTCGATGTCAATTTTGAAGTAGAATCAGGCATTTCAATCGGCTGCAGGTTTTATCTGCACGATCCTCTGTCTCCATCCATTCTCTATTTTCACGGTAATGGGGAAATTCCTTGTGACCTCGATGATAGAGGGCTTGAGTATATGAGCGTCGGCTGCAACCTTCTGGTTACCAGCTATCGCGGCTATGGCGGAAGCTCAGGAAGTCCGACAGTTGCATCGATGTTCGGAGACGCGAGGAGGCTTTTTGAGGCGGTTGGTTCCTGGCTGCATCAAAAAGGATATACGGCTCCCCTTTTTCTGATGGGACGATCCCTCGGTTCTGTCTGCGCCATAGATCTTGCTTCCGTTCATGGCGATACCGTCAAGGGACTGATCATTGAAAGCGGCTTCGCCGATACCTTGCCGCTTTTGCAGGCCCTGAGCGTTCCCCGAACAGCTCTTCCGCTCAATGAGGAAGAAGGCTTCGGCAACAAGGAAAAAATCGGACGGGTGAGAATGCCGACCCTGATCCTGCACGGCGCACGGGACCAACTGATCCCCCACTCCGAGGGGGAAAAGCTTCAGGCCGCGAGCGGGGCCAGGAATAAACAGTTTCTTCTCATTCCCGGCGCTGACCACAATACAGTAGTCAGCACGGCGGGAAGATTGTATTACCAGACGATACGGCAGTTTATTGACAATATTACGGGTACATCCTCCTGGCGGAACAGACGAAAGGCATCCAAGGCCGACCGCAAGGATGCGCTTTAGGCCTGCAAAAACGCTTTCATCTATAGAATGAATAAGGATATTGCTGATGAAAAGAACGGATTACCTCTCCTGGGATGAATACTTCATGGCCGTCGCCCTGCTTTCGGCCAAACGCAGCAAGGACCCAAACACCCAGGTAGGGGCCTGCGTAGCCAATGATCAGAATAAGATTGTGGGCGTGGGCTATAACGGTTTTCCCCTAGGATGCTCCGATGACGAATTGCCCTGGTCCCGCGATGGGGCCTATCTGGATACCAAATATCCCTATGTCTGCCATGCGGAGCTCAACGCGGTGTTGAACTCCATCTCCTACGATCTGCGCAACTGCAGGATCTACGTGGGGCTGTTCCCGTGCAACGAATGCACCAAGGTCATCATCCAGGCGGGGATAAAAGAGATCATCTACCTCTCCGATAAATATAAAGATACGGATTCGGTAAAAGCATCAAAGCTGATGCTTGAAACGTCCCCCGATATTACTTACCGACAGATGAAGACGCAACGGAGTACAATATTAATCGATTTTTCCATCGATGAATGAGGGGTGCCGCCTCTCCGAGAGGACTGCTGTCCCAGGGAGGGGAAGAAGGGCAAAAAAGAGACTCAGGCAGGTTCAGGAAGAATTTCAAGCCAAATGCTCATATCCCTGGAAGGTAATCTCCTGACGAATGCCAGGGCTTTTTTCCAGAAAAAGGCCACGGCCCTTTTCTATCGTGCCGATGGGATAGGCAGTCTTCCCCTGACCTTGCAGGAGGTCTTCGACGGTTTTTTCTCCTCCTTTCCTGACGGTAAAGACCAGCTGGTAGTCTTCACCTCCCCGCAGGATACAGTCAAGCTTCCGGATGTTCAATGCTTCACACACATCGTCGAGTACAGGATGATTCGGCAGCTTCTCTGCCAGAATAAGGGCCGATACCGCGCTTTCCTTGCAGATATGACTGAGATCCGTCGCCAATCCGTCTGATATATCCTGCATGGAGGTGACCCATCCGCTTGCACACAGAATCTGTCCCGTCTGTATCTGCGGCACCGGGTCCAGATGCGCGTCCACAAGGGTCTGCCAGGTGTCCTTCAGGCCCTGTTCTGCGTTATGCTCCATATGCTTCAAAATCGCAAGACCTGCCGCCGAAGAACCAAGCACACCCGAGACATAGACGGTGTCTCCCGCTCCTGCTCCGGACCTGTACAGACTCCCGGCGGGATGCTGTTCCCCCAATACAGTAACCGAGATATTCAACTCGCTACCGGTTACCGTATCCCCGCCTATCAGGGCACAATCATACTCTGAAAGAATCTCGGCAACACCCCCAAGCCACTGAAAGAGCCATTCGGATGACAGCCCCGGGGGCAGGCTGACCGAGAGGAGGATATAACGGGGAATTCCACCCATTGCCGCTATATCACTCAAATTTACAGCAAGGGATTTTCTGCCCAAAAGCCGAGGCGGATGCCAATCTCTATTGAAATGAACACCGTCGACAAGCATATCGGTGGAGACGAGCCAGGGGCCTGGCCCGCCAAACACCGAGCAGTCATCGCCTATTCCTCTGATAAGCCCCTGAACGGAAGGTCTGCCGGCAATTTTGCGGATATGCTCGATTATATTTCGTTCTGAAAGGGTCATACGTGCAGCCCGGTGAAAGATTCATTTAGGAAGAGGAAAACCGTTGCCGTTACTTCACTCGTCGCAGAGTGGGCGCCTTGGCGGTATTGCTCGGGGAAGAAGGCCGCCTGCCAAAATCAACGGCTTTGACAAACCGCTCATCGCCTCCCATGGTAAAGACCTCCATCCCCGTCATCTGTGGCGTCCGCAGGGTCCAGGTCACAGACGGCTGAGGCGGAATGGTGAGAACGGACATGCTGATATGCCACCACTCATCCTTCCGTGTCATATCCCTTTCAATTGCAGTGACAAAGGCATAGACCAGCGTCTGCGGATTGAGAGCGGCGATAAGGATGATATCACCGACATCCGTAGTATTTTTAAAAGTGACGATCTTCTTGAGATCACTTACCAGCGTGTCCATTTCCTTCGTCATGGGATACCTCTGCACCTCAAAATAAAAAAAAGCTTACACGCAATTATAACCGTTCTCTCCCTTTTCCGCCCTGGAAACACAGGCAGGCAGCCCACTGAGTGCCGTGAACTGCCTGCGCCGGGAAGAAAAGACCGATACCGGATTTGCGCTTATTTCTTCAGCATCATTGTAGACTCACCGATGAACTGATTCGGCATGATTCTACTATATACCCCGACATCCGAATAGGTGGCGCTCAGACTGTCCAGCAAAGGGTTGACCAGACGATCCGTCATAATTTCATAATTTTTCCTTCCATTGTCGGTCATTGTAGCAGCAGAGTAAGAACTTCCCCAGCTAATAAGCCCCTTGGCGAGTTTGACCAGTTCACCGAACTGGAGGTAGCCTACAGAATTATTTTCTTCCAGCAATCGTGTGCTGACGCTCTTAAAGCCCGGGGTGTCAGCCAGGCCGTGTCCCTCTTTCATGGTATCCACCATCTGCCTGATAAATTCCTGACTGGTTGCCACCATGAGGTATTGATTGTCAATGGCATATGCAGGGACCAGGCCCGTCTGGGCAAAGTCATGAAGAGAGGCAATAGAAACCCCTTTATAATCAGCAGTCTGCACATTCAATCCGTTCTTTTTCAGCTGGTCCTGGACAAGGTCATTAAGCTTTTTGCTGTCCTTCAGGTGCATAAAGACGGAGATATCAGGAAGAGGAACAATTTTCTTCTCATCCGCACTATTCTGGATAAGAAGGCCGCTTTGTTTATCAAAGAGCCCTACGAATTCATCGACGTCCATCCCCAACTGCTGTTTTACGGCAGTCCGAACATCATCCATCTGCTCTTTATCCAATTTGGCCTTGGTCTGGAACAAATTCCAATACAGGGGAAGAGACACGCTGTTGGTCCAGTAATAGGCCATCGCATGCTCGGGAGCAAAATTCAGCGTCGTATTTTTCTCAGGAGCAATTGCATAGAAACCCTTCATTGCCGGATCGACCTTTGCGGTATCGACAAGAAAAACAACCTTATCCCTAATGGCTCCCGTCTCGGTCCATCCGCCATAACTTGCTGCCTGCATGCCGCTCAGTTCTTTCGTTATATCACTGTCTTCATGACCAAGTTTCGAAGTGATTGCCACGGCCTGATTCATTATACTCTCAAACCCGAAATACATAAAGAAGAGCGGATCCTTATACATGCCCTCAAGCTTTTGAAAATTGGCATTTAAGGCCAGCGATTTCTTTTTGTTGTCGTGACAGTCAATCGCGTCGTGGATGGTCTTCTCATCAAGCGCGATCAGGACCAGATCCTTGACCACAGCAACAATAACAGCCTGATTATTTTGTAGTTCAAACCGTTTAACGGTATAACCGCCATAGGAAACATCGCTCGGTTTAATGTCCTTGCCCAGGTTCGCGGCAAGCAGACTGAGCAGTTGCACATTGTGTTTTGGCCTTGAGATCAGCAGAAAACGGTTTGTTACGCTCTCTATCGGATTCTGCAGAGCCGAATCATCCAGCGGAAACATGGCCAAGACAAAGTTTTCACTCAGTACTTCCTTGAATATAGGTCCATTGAAAAACTCGGAGACCTTATCCAGCCCCTTTTTTATAATTTCAATTCCTGATTCATCTACAGCCATATCCTGAGCCATCTTCACATAATCGGTCTTCACCAGGACCTGGCCGACCGGGGATTTCTTGATATCCTCGACGACCTGTCCCAATTGCCTCTGGTCGGCATAAAAAGAGACATCATCGGGGACACACAAGGCAGGATTTGTCTGCTCATGATTCATGCCGTAGAAGTAAAAGAGACCCCCTGCAATCACAATTGCAGCAAGTGCTATTAATGGTAAGATTTTTTTCATTGAGTACTCCAGTATTGTATTCTTGTTTTAGGGTTTATCCGTTTTCGGTATTGCTCATACGTCTATATTGGATCGCCTCGGCGATATGCGGCGATTGTATTCGTTCTTGGTTATCCATATCTGCAATGGTTCTGGCTATTTTCAGGATGCGATGATAGGCGCGGGCAGAGAGCCTCAGCCTTTCTATCCCCTTTTCCAGCAGCTGCAGCGACCTGGCGTCAAGGGCACAATATTTTTCAACCTCCTTGGGCCCCATCTGGCTGTTGCAGTGAAGATGGGGCCTGTCCTTAAATCGTATTTTCTGGATGTCCCTGGTCGTCACGACCCGCTCTCGGATCCGCCGCGAAGACTCCCCCTTCTTCAATGAACTCATCTCATGGAACGGTACCGCCGGGACGTGCAGATGCATATCGATCCGATCCAGCAAAGGGCCGGACAATCTGCTCTCATAGCGCTGTATCTGACCGGGATTGCATCTGCACGAATTCCGTTTGTCCCCTAAAAATCCGCACGGGCATGGATTTAAAGCAACAACAAGGATAAACCGGGCAGGAAAACTGACCGTTGTATTCGCCCTCGCTATGGTCACCTTCCCATCTTCCAGTGGCTGCCTCAAAACCTCAAGGACATGCTTCTTGAACTCGAGCAGTTCGTCGAGGAAAAGCACACCGTTATGTGCCATGGAGACCTCTCCGGGTCTGGGATTGGCCCCGCCTCCAATCAGACCGGCATCGGAAATCGTATGATGCGGGGACCTGAACGGACGCGACGCCAGAAGCACCCGTTCAGGGGGAAGCGAACCGACGATACTGTATATCTTGGTCGTTTCCAATGCCTCCTCAAAGCTCAGGTCAGGCAGAATTGTGGGCAGACGCCGGGCAAGCATGGTCTTTCCCGAACCCGGCGGACCCTTCATCAGGATATTATGCCCTCCTGAGGCAGCAATTTCCAGCGCTCTTTTTACATACTCTTGTCCTTTTACATCATCACAGTCGACAGCAAAGCCCCCCGGATCCGCAAACAGAGTCCGCTCATCGATTGCGAAAGGGGAAATGGTCATTGCACCCGCGACAAACTCCACCGCCTGATGCAGAAACTTCACGGGAATGATATCGATTCCTGCGACAATTGCAGCTTCAGTTTTATTGGCCTCCGGAACTATGATGCCTTGCAGCCCCTGCTCCCTGGCGGCAAGGGTCATAGGCAGGATTCCGCTTACCGGACGAACTGCCCCATCCAGGGAAAGCTCCCCGACAATGCAGTATTGTGTATGGAGCGGTCCCTGAATAATCCCCGCGGCCGCCAGAATGCCGACCGCCATGGGCAGATCATAGGCCGAACCGCTTTTTTTTACATCGGCTGGTGCAAGGTTGACGGTAATTTTTTTATTGGGAAACTCATAACCACTATTGCCGATGGCCGCTTTGACTCTGTCTTTGCTCTCCCGCACTGCCCCATCCGGCAGGCCGACGGTTGCAAACATCGGCAGACCAAGGGTGATATCCACCTCGACCTCAATAGGGACCCCATCAACCCCGATTACCGCGCTGCTCATGACTTTTGCAAGCATGGATTATTTCATTGTCTGGATAGAGGGGACTGCTCGGCCGGTTCAATCGCTCCGCTGTTCCCAATGCAAGTCGTACAAACTTTTCATCGTATCGGAATAACTTCCATTTTTCTCATGATACACATAAAATGGCGGCAAAATTCTCGTGCCTGGACCGCCATTTTTTACAGCCTCAACAAGGACCAGCGTCGCAGCCGCCGAGGGTTCAGGATAGCTGTATACTACCTGGATTCTCTTCGGACTGAGACCGGCTGAAACCATGGAGCAAATCAGTTCAATCAATCCATCAGCAGGGAAAACCACACTCACGGTCCCCCGGTTTTTCACCGCCAGAAAGGCAGCTGCCATGATCTGGTCCGTCGACGAACAGACCTGGTGACGGGCAATCAATGACTGCCTGTCAGCACTCTCTCTGCCCGATCCCTCGACGTAGTAAGGCGGATTACAGACCACCCGCGAGAATGACTCTGCAGGAAAGAAGGCTTTAATATCGCGGAGATCACCGTCAATTACGGCGTACTTATCGTCAAAACCATTCAGGTGTCCGTTCATTCTTGCAAGCGCAGCCAGTTCCGGTTGTATCTCGAGCCCCACCAGACGCTGGCAGCGCATCTGCCAGCGAAACAGCATGATCAGCCCGATAATGCCGCAGCCACACCCCATATCGAGGACCGAATCTCCGCATTTCAACGATGAAAAATGGGCAAGAAGAATGGAATCGATTGAGAATCGATAACCGTACCGGGGTTGCTGACAGACCAGCCGGCCGCCAAAGAGGCTGTCAACACGGATATTTTCATCCTTCCTGATACTCAGATCACGCAAGACGATCTATCACCTCATCCCGAACAAGCTGGTTAAAAAGAAGCCCCGTCATGAGCTTCGGATAGAAGTAGGTTGATTTGTGCGGCATGATCCGGCCCAGATCAGCAACATTTTTCACCTGTTCGATCCGGGTTGGATTCATCACAAACAATAGCGGCATGTCAGTCTCATTATCTGTACAGTTTTTCACTGCAACATCCAAGGCTTCATCAAGATCGCTAAAGTATTGGATAAGATTTTCACCTTCGCATCTATGATACTCGAGATCGAAATATTTTTCAATTATAAGATCGGAGAGGATCACGACATCAAGCTCACGCAAACATGCCTCCTTATCGGCAAGAGCGTCGGCCGCAGCAGGTTTCATCCTGAGAAGGAAACATCGGTCTTCGCCGGGGTGGTAGACACCAAAAGTTGTCGAGGTCTTGTGCGGCGACATCTGCTCAATTTCGCCCATCCGGGCCAGGACCTCACCGATCAGGACCTCGCGGCTGCCTACAGTAATTTCCTCCAGCTCAAAGCCCTTGGCCAGTCTTTCAATCAACTCGTCCACGGCCATTTTTCCAGGCCATTTCAAGAGCCTATGCGTTGGAAGAACCGATAGCCCCTGATCCTCCATCGGGCAAAGATACATCATTATATGGTTCGCAGGACTCTTCTCTGACAGCCCCCCCGCCTGCCCCTGCAAAGACCTTCTATAGGCCAGGGCGGTTGTATACCGATGATGCCCATCAGCGATATAGAGCGATTTCTCAAGAAACATTGCCTGAGTCCGTTTGATGATCCCGGAGTCGGTAACCTGCCGCAGTCGATGAACACAGCCATCGGCATCGGTGACCTCCCCCACAGGTCTGCCATTCCCCAGCTCTAAGAGTCCTATCACCTCGTTATTCTTATCAGAATAGAGCGAAAAAACTGGACTGAACTGGGCCTGGCAGTAGGTTGTCAGTTTCAGACGATCCTGAATAACGGTATCGAAAGTCTTCTCATGCGGCTTGACAATACCTTCGCTGAATTCTGCAAGGCCAACCAGGCAAAGCAAGCCTTTCCGGATCCGTCTGGTGCCGGTCGGAGGGTGCAGGTACTCAATTTCATAAAGATAGAGCGAATTCTGCTGATCCCTGATCAGCACTCCTTCGGCAAGCCATTGCCGGAAGAGGGAGGTCGCTTCAATATACCGGGCATCGCTGCCATCGGCAGGACCTGGATTTTTTGTAATATCCAGACGGATCATCGAGTATGGCGTCTTCGAGATATAGGATGCCACCGAGTCTTCAGTAATGACATCATAGGGCGGCGTCACAACATCATCAATTCTGCCAACCCTTTCGGGATTATACCTAACCCCTTTCAACGGTGCTATAAAGGCCATAGTCTCAGTCTCAGTCCGTAGATCGTACGTTTAGTCCTGACATCAAGGGTCAGGGCCGGTAAATATAATGAGAAAACGTTGTAAATAATATATATTAGCATTAAATTCAATGCCAACGTTAGGTAATTTGCTGTCTGTCATACCATAGTCATCGGTATCTTTTCAGGGCGTCTTCTGAAGGTACGCAGAATATTTATAGAATTCAAGCCACTCTGTACAAGGGGAACCTCTATGTTCGACATCTCTGTTAATACACATTTTGCGGGTGCGCACCATCTCCGGGATTATCCGGGAAACTGCGAACACCCCCACGGACACAACTGGAAGGTCACGGTAACTGTCAGGGCCTCACATCTCGACAAGCTGGGAATGGGTATCGATTTTAAGGTATTAAAGCAAATTGTGAATGAGGTCATTGACACACTGGATCATCGTGATCTCAACTCATTGCCCGCATTTCGCGATAAGAATCCCTCTTCTGAGCATATTGCGGAGTTCCTCTTCGACGCCCTGCAGGATCGGCTTAGTCACGACAGGTATCGCTTATACAGTGTTACTGTTATGGAAACCGACAATTCAGGTCTTACCTATTATGGCAGGCAGTAAGATCCTGAATATAGCGGAGCTGTTCTACTCCATCCAGGGAGAATCGACTTTTGCCGGTCTCCCCTGCTCTTTTATCAGGCTGTCCGGCTGCAACCTGCGCTGCTCCTACTGTGATGCCCGGTACGCTGTGGAAGAGAAGGGCAGGTCTGTAACCATCGACGGCATCCTGGCCGCAGTCGGTTCGGCTTCACTGGTTGAGATTACCGGCGGCGAACCCCTGCTCCAAGCCAACGTCTATCCGCTGATGGACAGGCTGCTGACGGAGGGAAAGACAGTACTCGTCGAAACCAACGGCTCAATTGCGCTTACCGATGTACCCCTTGAGGCAACGGTCATCATGGACATCAAATGCCCGGACAGCGGCTCAACCTCCCTTCATCCGGACAATATTGACACCATCAGGAAACGGGCCACGGGCCGGAGAAATGCCTCCGAGATCAAGTTCGTGCTTTCAAGCCTGAGCGACTACACCTGGGCAAAGCAGATTATTCTTGCCAATGACCTCCCCGCAGTCGCACCGGTTCTCCTTTCACCGGTGAAAAATCTCCTGCCAGCAGCGGATCTTGCCAAGGCCCTCCTCGAGGACCGACTGCCGGTCAGGCTGCAGCTGCAGCTCCATACCATCATCTGGCCGGAAGCGCTTCGCGGGTTCTGATGCTTTCGGATATGACGACCAGGCTGCAAAGGCGCCGGCTGCTCCATCAATCATTTATTCAAGCCGGCATTCGTCATTCAACAGCATCTCCGAATAGAAATAATACACCACTGGAAAAATAATGCAGACGACCATACCCGTACGCGAGGCAGTCGGCATGATCCTCCCGCATGATATAACGGAAATTATCCCGGGAGTCTTCAAAGGTCCCGCCTTTAAAAAGGGCCATATCATCAGGCAGGAGGATATCGAACACCTGCTGCGGCTGGGCAAGGATCATATCTACGTCATCCGGCTGGAGGCCGATCAGATTCACGAAGACGAGGCTGCGCAGATAATGGCCGGAGCCCTTGCCGGTGCAGGGGCCAGGCCTTCAGCACGGTCCGAGGAGGGCAAAATCGCCCTCTTCGCCAAATGGAACGGCCTGCTGAAGATCAACAAAGGAAATCTGCTGCGCTTCAATATGCTCGGTGAGGTCATGTGTTCCACCCTGCACGACAATACCCCGGTAAAAAAAGACGAGATCATCGCCGCAACCAGACTGATACCGCTGGTATGCCAGCGGTCGGTCATCGACCGGGCCGTCGTGATCGCCCGGTCGGAAAGCCCGATCATTCAGGTCATGCCCCTTCGACCCGCCAGAGCCGGGTTGATTATCACCGGCAACGAGGTCTTTCATAACCGGATACAGGACAGATTCGAACCGGTCCTGCGGGAGAAACTGCAGAGTCTGGGCTCTGCAATCCTTACGGTCTGCTTCGCCCCCGACGATCCTGACATGATTGCGAAGAAAATACGCGCATGCCTGACGGCCGGTGCGGACCTGATTGTCACCAGCGGCGGAATGTCCGTTGATCCCGACGATGTAACCCGTGAGGGCATCCGAAGGGCGGGAGCGGAGGACATGGTTTACGGGACCCCCGTCCTGCCCGGAGCGATGTTTCTCTCCGGCCGCATCGGCCAGGTTCCGGTCCTGGGCCTGCCTGCCTGCGGAATGTTTCACAGGACCACGGTCTTTGACCTGGTCCTGCCCCGGATCCTCGCAGGCGAGAGCCTTGGCCGTCAGGACCTGGCGGAACTCGGCCATGGCGGACTCTGCCGCGGCTGTAAAGACTGCCGATATCCGGTCTGCAGCTTTGGCAAATAACGGCGCACTGCATTACCGGGCAATGGTGTCGGAAACCGCCCCGGCATGTGACTGGCTCGCCGCGGCAACCGGCCTGTCCAAGGGCAGGATAAAGGATGCCATGACCAAGGGAGCGGTATGGCACAAGCGCCAAGGACAGAAGGAGAGGAGAATCAGGAAGGCCACACTGCAGCTTCTCCCCGGCGACCGGATTGAACTGTACTATGATCCGTCAGTGCTGGCGCTTATCCCCCCTCCCCCCCGCCTCATCTTCGAGGCCAAACAGTATAGCGTCTGGTACAAGCCGGCCAACCTGCTGACCCAGGGAACCCGCTTTGGCGATCATTGTTCTCTGATCAGATGCGTCGAAATATTTTTTAAGCCTCACAAGGAGATCCGGCCTGTACATCGCCTCGACCGCGAGGCCTTCGGCCTTGTCATTGTGGCCCATACCGGCCAGGGGGCCTCGGCCTTGTCCGAACTTTTCCGCCGGGGCGCCATTGAAAAGAGATACCGGGCCGAGGTCCATGGCAGGATGGGCTCCCCGCAGGAGAGTATCACCCTCTCGTATCCTCTGGATGGAAAGGCCGCAACCACCATCGTTACGGTCACAGAGTATGCACCCAAGAAAGACAGCAGCACCGTTGACATCCTGCTGCAGACCGGCAGGTTTCATCAGATCAGGCGGCACTTGAGCCGGGAAGGACATCCCATCGTCGGGGATCCGGCATACGGCGTCAGAGGGACCAAGGCAGATTCCCCTCTGCAACTCTGCGCCTACAGCCTTCGGTTCACCTGCCCGTTTACCGGAGCGAAACAGGCCTTCAGTCTGTAACTATTGCCGGCTTCAGGATGCCCAGGGCCAGTCGGGCAGCCTGGTCGGAGGCCCCGGGAGCACCCAGCCGGGCCCGCACCAGGGCCAGCCCCTCCTGCATCTTCTTCCGGGTGTATTCATCAAAGAGGAGAAAGGCCAGCTCAACCTCGATGCTGCCGGGATTTGCCTGCTCCTGCAGCAGTTCGGGCACGACAAAATCACCGGCGATAAGATTGACCAGAGAGAAATTCTTGACCTTGACCAGCAGTCTGCCAAGAAAATAAGTGGAGGGTGAAACTTTGTACACAACGACCATGGGAACATTCAGAATGGCCAGTTCCAGGGTAACGGTACCGGACTTGGTCACGGCCGCATCACAGGCCGCCATCATGTCGTAGCGGTTTTGACGGACAAGGCGGATATCGACAAACTGCCGATACTCCTCAAGCCCGCTCTCCTTGAGGTCGTCCTCTGTTATGGTCGAGGCCAGAGAAAGCAGAAAGACGATATGCTTCTGATACTTCTGCTGCATTCTTTTGGCAGCCTCCAGGAAGGTGGGCAGAAGGGCCGATATTTCTTTTTTGCGGCTGCCGGGAAAAAGTCCCACAATTTTATGATCGGGATCAATTTCATAACGGCTGACGAAGGCGTCCCTGCTCATCTCCACATGCACCGAATCCAGCAGGGGATTGCCGACATAATGCGCATCGACCTTGCGGTCGCGATAAAACTGCTCCTCGAAGGGCAGGATAACACCGATGGCATCGACCAGCCTGCCGATGGTCTTGACGCGGCCCGACCGCCAGGCCCATACCTGGGGACTGACATAATAAAATACCGGGATTCCAAGCCGCTTGGCTTTCCTGGCCAACATCAGATTAAAATCAGGGAAATCGATCAGGATCAGCAGCCGGGGGCGGTCCTGCTTCATCCTCTTCTTCAGCAGCCGCTGGGCCGCAATAATATCTGCGAGATGCGAAAAGACCTCGACGGCACCGACCACCGCCAGCTTGCGGGCGTCATAGAGCAGCTCCACCCCGGCTGCCCCCAGTTCGACCCCGCCCATGCCGTAAAAGACCAGATCGGGCTGCTGTTTCAGCATAGCCCTGACCAGATGGGCGCCATGCATGTCACCGGAGGCCTCTCCGGCAACGATCATTATCGGGGCGCTCATTTCTTCAGGGCGGCCAGAATGGGCTTGAAGACGTCCAGCCCCTGCTGATTATTGATCTGCCTGATGACCTGCAAGGCGACATCAAGCGCCTTTCTGCCCTCATGGCCGGACACCGAAGGACGGGTCCGTTTCCTGACGTTGTTAATAAAGTGTTCAATCTCACTTTTCAGGGCATCGTGATTGGCAAAGGTCTCCACCGCGATTTCCTGTTTCGGCATACCGCTGGCCAGCACCTCATCGGTCAGGTGGATGGTCATAACCTTCTTTTTGGCAAAATCCACATTGATATAGGAGCCGGGCTGGAAGATCCGCATTTTCCGGATGTTGGTCCGGGAGATCCTGCTGGCAGTGACATTGGCGGTGGCGCCGTTCTCAAAAATCAGCCGGGCATTGGCTATATCGGTCGATCTGGTCACCACAGGGGCACCAACCGTATGAATCATCTTCAGCGGCGATTTGACAATATTAAGTATGATATCGATATCATGGATCATAAGATCCAGGACCACGTCAACATCGACGCCCCTCTTTTTAAAGGTTGAAATACGACTGCTTTCGATGAAGACGGGCGTTGTCAGAAAGGGTTCCATGGCCTGGACGGCAGCATTGAATCGCTCAAGATGGCCGATCTGCAGGACCAGGTTTTTTTTCTCAGCCCTTTCGATCAGATCATCTGCCTCGGCCAGAGTCACGGTCATGGGCTTTTCCAACAGGAGATCAACGCCCGCCGCGATGCAGTCAAGCCCCACCCGATGGTGATAGATGGTCGGAACAACAATGGAGACCGCCTCGACCAGAGGCAAAAGCTCTTTATAATCGGTATAGGCCCGGCAAGCGCATTCCGCCGCGATCCTCTGAGCGCAGTCCGGGTCAGCGTCGGCTACACCGACCAGCTCCACATCCTGCATGGCTGCATATTTCTGGGCATGAAATTTTCCCAGGTACCCAACCCCGATAACGCCAACTTTCAATATATCCATGGCCTCACAATCCAAAAGGCTCTACAAATAAGGACATCTCATTAATAAAACACGCAATATAACTGTCCTGCGCCAGGATTCCGTTTACTCTGCCGCAACACAGACCGGTTGACTCTACCATAAATTTCAACTTATATCCCTAAATATGCTTTCTGTACCTCAGGGTCTGTCAGGAGGGCCTCGCCACTCCCGGCCAGAACAATCCTCCCGTTTTCCAGGACATACCCTCTGTGAGCGATATGCAGGGCCTGATTGGCATTCTGCTCGACCAGAAAAATCGTCGTACCGTGATCTGCATTGATCCGTTTGATGATCTTAAATATCTGTTTACTCATCAACGGCGCCAGCCCCATGGACGGCTCATCGAGAAGCAGCAGTGACGGTCTGGCCATCAGGGCCCTGGACATGGCCAGCATCTGCTGCTGACCGCCGCTCAGGGTGCCGCCGTCCTGATTTCTCCGTTCTGCCAGGATTGGAAACAAGGTGAACACATAATCAATATCATCTCTTATCCCTTTTTTGTCCCGGCGCAGGAATGCACCCATATCCAGGTTTTCCCGGACGGTCAGCTGCGGAAAGATATGCCGCCCCTCCGGCACCTGGCAGACGCCCCTCCTGACAATCTGATCAGGCTCAAGTCCCTGAATCTCGACATCATCCAAAAGCACCCGGCCCGCAAGACAGGAAACCACCCCTGAGATCGTCATCAGCACGGTGCTTTTTCCAGCCCCGTTGGCCCCAATCAGGCTGACGATCTCTCCCTGCCCCACCTCCAGGCTGACATCATCAACGGCGATGATATTGCCGTAACCGGCCCTGAGATTCTGAAGTTTCAGCATCTGTCACGCTCCGAGATAGGCCTTGATGACATCAGGATTCGACCGAATTTCACCAGGACTCCCCTGAGCAATTTTCCGACCGTAGTCGATGACGAAAATACGCTGGCAGAGGCTCATCACCAGTTTCATATCATGCTCTATCAGCAGAATCGTCAGACCGTCAGCTGCAATCTCCCCGATCAACTCCATGATATTGAGGGTCTCCTGCGGATTCATACCGGCGGCCGGCTCATCCAGGAGCAGCAACAGGGGCTCTGCGGCCAGGGCCCGGGCCATCTCCAGCCTTCTTTGGGCGCCATAGGGCAAATTCCCGGCCAATTCATTCACGTATCCGGCAAGACCGACTCTCTCCAGAATGGTATAGCTGGTATCGATGATCTCCTGCTCCTCTCTTCTCGTGGCAGCGTTACGAAATAGGGCGCCCAGGATAGAGGCCCTGGACCGGCAATGCCTGCCTATCATCACATTCTCAAGCGTTGTCATCCCCGGGAAAAGCCGGATATTCTGAAAGGTCCGAGCCACCCCTTTCTCCGTTATCTGATGCGGCTTCATCCCCTTCAGGCTGACAGCTTCGGCATCCCGGCCCGGATAGAAGAGGATTTCCCCTGCCGACGGGGCATAAAGTCCTGTCAGACAGTTGAAAAAGGTGGTCTTGCCGGCGCCGTTGGGGCCGATCACGGCAGCAATCTCTTTCTGCTTGATATCGAGATCAAGATTATCCAGGGCCAGGATGCCACCGAAGGATACGGACAGGCCGCTAATTTTCAGGATAGTTGTATTCACGTCTCGGGATCAGGCTTCTTTGTAATGAAATAGGCCCTGCGGCCGGGGGCTATCAGGCCCTGGGGACGGAACACCATCAGCAGCACCAGGAGGATCCCGAAGGCCAGCATCCGGTACTGGGCAAGGGCGCGCAGATACTCAGGCAGGAGAATGAGAATGAATGCCCCCAGAATCACTCCGAATATGGATCCCATGCCGCCCAGAACGACTATGGAAAGAATGATCGCCGATTCGAGAAAGGTGAAGCTTGCCGGGTTGATAAAAGTTGTCTTGGCAGCGAAGACCACACCGATGATCCCGGCCCAGAAGGCCCCCAGGGCAAAGGCCGTGAGCTTGGTCTTGGTTTTGTCTATTCCCATGGCCTCACAGGCGATCTCATCCTCACGTAAGGCAATCCAGGCCCTGCCCAGGCGTGAATGCTGGAGTCTGCCGACAATGAAGATTGCCACCAGCACAAAGGCCAGCATCAGATAGTAGATATAAAGAATGGCAGCATCCAGAGAAAGTTCAAGACCAAAAAATCCCGGCCGGGAAATATTGGAAATACCACTCGGTCCCTGGGAAAATTCCCCCCAGTTTTCCAGGATCAAACGGATAATCTCCCCAAAGCCGAGGGTGACTATGGCCAGATAATCTCCCCGCAGCCTCAGAACCGGAAAGCCCAGGAGAACCCCGAAGAGAGCGGCAATCAGGCCGCCGATGGGCAAAACGGTCCAGAACCCCCAGTGAAAATGATAATTGAGAAGCGCATAACTGTAGGCGCCCACAGCATAGAAGGCCACATAGCCGAGATCGAGCAGACCTGCCATCCCGACCACAATATTCAGCCCGAGGCCAAGCACCACATACATCAGTGCCGTGGTCATGATGGTGGTCTGATAGGAGGAGAAGATCTGCGGAAAGGCGACTGCCAGGCACAGGAGCAGGACGATCAGGATCTTTCTGATTTTGGGGTCCGGACAGAAGCGTAAAGACCAGGCAGTACCCTTTCCCAGGGCCTTGCCCGGGTTTTTCCTCTGCATTATCCACCTGCCCAAAAAGGAAAAGAAGAAACCGGCAAGACCGACAAAGAGCATATTCTTCCAGCGCCAGTGGACCACTCTCTCGACGAGGTCCACCTTTACGACCATCAGGGGAAAGGTCAGAAAGATAAACCAGAGCGCAACGAGCAGGGATCGCTTCAATTCCTGATAGAGGCGGCAGGCAGGCATGGTCAGACCTTTTGAGATTCTTTTTTTCCCAGCAGACCGGAAGGCCTGAAGATCAGGATGAGGACAAGAAGAGTAAAGGCGAAGACATCCTCATAGTCGCTGGACACATAGCCGGTGGCAAAGCTTTCCGTAAGGCCCAGGACCAGGCTGCCGAGCACAGCCCCCGGGATAGAACCTATTCCTCCCAGAACCGCCGCGGTGAAGGCCTTGATGCCGGCGAGAAAACCTATATAATAATTGATCTGTCCTATATGGGCGGCTATCAGCATCCCGCCGATGGCCGCCAGACCGGAGCCTATCACAAAGGTTGCGGAAATCACCCGGTTAACATTGATACCCACCAGCATGGCCATGGTCGAATCCTGGGCAGTGGCCCGCATGGCCTTTCCTATCCGGGTGTACCGGATGATGAAGGTCAGGATACCCATCACGATAAGGGTGGTAAAAAGAATCACAACATCGGACGAACCGAGATAATCGGCATAGCGATCCATGAAGGGAAGATCGGGGATCAGTTTCGGAAAGGAGATGAAATCAGACGTTTGGGCCAGGAAAACATAGTTTTGCAGCAGGATGGACATGCCGATGGCGCTAATCAGGGGGGACAGACGCGGGGCCCTGCGCAAGGGCCTGTAGGCGAGCCTCTCGACGGTATAGCCGTAGGCCCCCGACCAGACCACCGCAGCAGCCCCGGCGATGATCACAGTTGCGAAAAGAGGATATCCGTAGAGAGAGAGCACGGAGGCGACAATATAGGAGGTGAATGCCCCGATCATGTAAATCTCGCCATGGGCAAAATTAATCAGCCCTATAATGCCGTAGACCATGGTGTATCCCAGGGCGATGAGCGCATAGATCGCGCCCCTGGTCAGGCCGCTGAAGAAAAGTTCGATAAAGTAGTGCATAGGTGATTCGTTCATAAAAATCAACCGAAGCCGGCAATTGATCTCCTCGCATTTTCACTTTATACAGGCGATGCTCCCGTGCCTGCCGAACGTCCAAGCAGCACGAGCACTTATCAGGTCAGAATATCCGTCATTCTCCGAAGCCCGTCTTTTTTTCCAATCACGACGATGACATCCCCGGCATCGAATGTCTCGGTGGGCATGGGATTGTAGATCATCTCATTGCTGGCCTTTTTGATGGCCACTATAATAACTCCGAAGTCCTGTCTGAGATTGCTCGTCACAATGGTCTTGCCGATCAGCATGGAAGTCGGGCCAATGACGGCCTCCTCCATCTTCAGGTCCAGGGCATTGTTCATCATGGTGTTGTCGATAAAATCGACCACCGTCGGCCGTTGCAGGATCTCCGCCATCCTCCGCCCCCCCATCTGATACGGACAGACGACCCTCGAGGCCCCGGCCCGCAGCAGTTTGTCCTCATTTTTTGTGTCGGAGGCCCGGGCTAGGATGAAGATGTCCGGCCGCAGGCCTTTGGCAGACAGGGCGATGAAGACATTATCAGCATCCGAACTGACGGCGGTGACAAGGCCCTTTGCCCGATGGAGTCCGGCCTTGAGCAAGGTCGAGTCGGCCGTGGCGTCCATGTTCAGGTAGAGATAGCGGCAGGACTCAATCTGTTCAACATGCAGGGGAGCCTGCTCAATGACAACGATGGGGATATGCTCAGCGGAAAGTTCCTTGGCTATGGTACTGCCGATTCGGCCGAATCCGCAGATAATATAATGATCCTTGAGCTGAGCAATTTTTTTTTCCAATTTTCTCCTCCCGAATAAACGGCGCAGTTCCCCCTCGACAATGATCTGGGCAACAAGTCCCAGGCTGTAAGTCAGGACACCGATTCCTGACACAATAATGCAGAGCGTGACAACCCTGCCGGCAGTGGAAAGAGGATGGGTCTCGCCAAACCCGACGGTGCTGATGGTGATGATGGTCATGTATAAGGCATCGAAGGCTGACCATCCTTCTACCACAATGTAACCTGCCGTTCCTGAGCCGATAATGACTACAAGCAAAAGAGCAGATATTTTCAGCCTGGAATAATCCATAATTTTGGCATGCCTGTGAAACCGTGAGCCAGCTCAAAGATTAGAAAAGGCTTCGATACGCGTTAGCCCTCAAACATCGGGGGGCTTTACCGAAAACTATCCCGGCTGAGAGATGTGAGCCTGCAGGAGACCCGCCGGCAGGCTCAGCATTCAGGAACACCACCTATTTTTCTGCTGGGGGAGGGGTGTTTTCCAGGAGCGAAATAATGGCATCCGCCGGCTTGTATCCCGGATAGACCCTGCCGTCAGGCAAGATAAGCGTCGGAGTGGAATTGATATGCAGCTTCTCGGCCAGCTGAATGTTCTTATCCACCTGATCGGTCTCACAGACAGCCGGCGGCACCGGTTTTCCGGCCAGACTGTCGGCAAGAATCTTGGCAGACTTGGTACAGATAATCGTCTTTGCCCGTTCATAGGAATTCGGATGGCTGGGGAGAGGAAACATCTTGATATAAAATGCAATATCCTTCCTCTTCAAGACGACTTGCTCCATTTCCGGATGCAATTTCTGACAGAAGGGACATTGCGGGTCATCGAAGACGATAATTTTAATGGGTGCCTTCGGATCGCCGATAACAACGGCATCCTGCAGCGGAACAGTCTTTACATCCACTGTTTCAACGGCTGGCTGGGGAGTGATATTCTCGCCATCCTGCAGCCGTATGATGTTGCCGCTGATTACATATTTTTTCGAAAAATCGAGATAAAGAGGAATAGTCTTGCCCTGATAAGATGCTTCCAGCTGCCAGAGTCCGGGGACATCACTCAATTTCACGCTCAGAACATCGTCGACCTTGCCTTTGAGAATACCGCTGGCCTCCTCTCTGGTCAGAGCATGACAGTCAACGCAATTTCCAGTCCCGCATCCGTCTTTCTGAAAGCCAAAAGCTGTAGTGGCTGAACACAGAAGACAAAAAGATATCAAAAGCCTTTTCATTGTATTTCCTTAGTGTTGATCATGAATATGTCTATCCGCATTGCACGCGGGGCGGACAGGAAAAGTGTAGCATCAGGTTATCATACAGATATTCACCGTTTCTTTCAACTCCCCGTTTCTCTGCCGTCGACATTGTGCGTCCGCCGCATAAAACGGGATGGAACTCTTGCATGAACACCTATGCAGGAGCTGGGGAGGAATAAATCTGAAATGTGGTAAAAGGGGCTCATCTCTGCAGGATGCCGCAGGATCCGCACGTCTCTATATGAAATTACTCCAGAAGCAGCAGTCTTGCCATGCCGGAGGGACAAGCTTTCATGGTTCGTTGCGACAGGTCAGCATGGTCCGGCCTGCCGGTCAGGCATACTGCATCCTGTAGAGCAGCTCGTATTCTCCGTCCAAGGCGATGAGCTCGTCGTGTGTTCCCTCCTCGACGATGGAGCCGTTTTTGACGACAATAATCCGGTTGGCGTTCTTGATCGTCGAGAGCCGGTGGGCAATCACCAGGGTTGTCCGGTTCTTCATCAGATTTTCGAGGGCCTTCTGGACCTCACGCTCGGATTCGGTATCGAGGGCCGATGTCGCTTCATCCAGAATGAGAATGGGGGCGTTTTTCAAAAGGGCCCGGGCGATGGTAATGCGCTGGCGCTCGCCGCCTGAAAGCCTGGAGCCTCCTTCACCGATAACGGTGTCGAATCCATCGGGAAGTTCATTTATGAAGCTGAGGGCATGGGCGGCCTCGGCAGCTGCCATGATTTCCTGCTCCGATCTGTTCAGATCACCGTAGGCGATATTATTCCGCACCGTATCGTTAAAGAGGATGGTCTGCTGGGTGACCATGGCAATCTGGCTCCTCAATGACCGAAGGGTCACCGAGGTGATATCCTGGCCGTCAATGAGGATAGCCCCTGCCTCGACCTTCAGAAAACGGGGAATCAGGTTGGACAGAGTCGTCTTTCCGCCACCGCTGGGACCGACAACCGCCAGGACCTGTCCAGCCGGGATGGTGAGATTGATATCCGTTAAAACCGTATTCTTCGCGTCATAGCTGAAGGAGAGCTTTTTAAACTCGATTGCCTTGCAAAAGGGCCCGAGCTCCGTGGCGCCGGGAAGGTCGGCGATCTCCGGTTCGACATCAAGCAGGCTGAAGACCCTGGTGGCCGCCGCCATTCCCTGCTGGACCGTCGAGTTCATCTCGCTGACGCTCTTCACTGGCTCATAGGCGGCAATGAGGGCGGTCAAGAACGCAAAAAACGTCCCTGGCGTGGCCGTCCCCCGGATCACCTCATTACCCCCGAACCAGATAATAAGAGCAATGGCGACGCCGCCGATAAATTCCATCAGCGGATGCTGCATACTCCGAAAGCGGGCGGCCTGGATGATCACGGAAAAGAGCTTGCGCACCTGGTTCCGGAACCGCCTGCCCTCATATTTTTCCATGCAGAAGGCCTTGACGATCCTGTTGCCGGTGATGGTCTCATAGAGCATATTGGAGACATTGGCCGTCTCTTCCTGGGTCTTAGTGCTCAGACGCCTGAAGATCCGGCCGAACTTGACGATGGGAAAACCGGCCACCGGCAGGATGATAAAAGAAAACATCGCGAGTTTCCAGTTCATGTAGAAAACGACACCCAGAAGGATGACCACCTGCAGAAAATCCCGGATGATCCCGACCAGGGCATTGGAAACGGCCTGCTGCATCAGGGTGATATCGGAAATCACCCTGGAAATCAAGGTCCCCGTCGGCATCTCGTGGAAAAAAGACAGGGACTGGGTATGGATATGTTCGAAGACCAGGATCCGCAGATCCCGAATAATGGACTGACCGATCTTTTCCAGCAGGAAATAATAGAGATAATAAAAGCCTGACTTCAGAAAGAAGATGAGGACCACCATCAGGGGGAGGATATTCAGGAAGAAGATGTTTTTTTCCATGAATATCTTGTCAAGCAGGTCCTTGACCAGATAGGCCTGAAAACCCGTCATTGCGGCGACAAAGAACATTGCCACCATGGCGATGAGCAACCTGAACCGGTAGGGCCTGATTGTTGCGTAGAGTCTGGATAATATTTCTTTATTCGTCATCAAATCGTCTTATAACGCATTCGTATTTTTCATGAGCGGCCGAAAGAAGGGCCGGAATTGACGAGTATTCTTACACTAGTCCTGATGAATAACAAAGTGAAATTTTGGCGGGATGCCGAGGGACCGGCCCTAGAGAAAAATCTGGCCCAAGCTCCGCGGCACCCGCTGCGGATAATCCTTTTTGGTCCATAAGCGATGAAAAAGATTAAACCACTGCTGGGGATTTTCCCTGATGAAGGATTCGTAGGGTTTGATGCTGGAGGCGCAGATCCGGGTGATATTCTCCTCTGAGATCGCATCATATGCAGGCAGCGGCACATCATCCAGGTCGATATGCAAGACGCCGTCCTTGACGTAATAGACGCTGGTCATCACCGGCGCCTGGGTACGCAGATGCAGGATTCCCGCCCCCTTTGCGCAGTGTAAGGGCCTGTCAAAAAAGGGAATGACGGTCCCCTTCTGATGGAAATTCTGATCCAGGCTGATGATCAGGACCCTGTTTCTTTTGAGGGCCTCCTGATAGTGACCGATGCCGACCTGACTGTGCATATGCTCGAGACTTGTGCCGTAACGCTGCCGCTGCCGTATGAAATAGGCATCGGAAAGCGGATTGCTCTGCTGCTGATAGATCAGAGTAGTGGGGATAGCATGAGAATTGAACCAGGCGAAATAGGCTTCAAACCAGCAGCCGTGGAAAGTAGTCAGGATCACGCCCTTCCCCTGCGCCAGAGCCTTCTCCAATTTCTCCCGCCCTGATATCTCCGCATTCTGGATCATATGGAAAATCTTCTGGCGATGAAGGATGAAGATCTGCCCGAAGGTCCTGACAAACTGAAGATAGACATCCCGCAGCAGACGAATCTTGTCGGCATGGCCCATATCCGGACAGACCGTAGAAAGATTACTGTAGGCGACGGGCAGTCGGACAGGAAAGGCAACCCAGACAATCCAGCCGACCAGAGAGGAGAACCCCATAATCACCGGCAGCGGAAGAAGATTGATAAAAAAAACGAGGCCCCGAAGGACGGCGTATTCAATTTTATACTTAATTTTCATAATTCTCTATGAATTCAGCTCAATGCCAGTTGCAATAATCGTTCTGCAACTCCAAGCCGGGCTGTTCTTCGTTGCTGTTTGGGATCAAGCATCATCGAGCGGGACCTCTTCTCATGGACTGCAACTTGTCCAGGATGGCCTGGGCGCACCGGCCGGCCTCATCCAGCGGTTCGCGGGAGTTCCACCGGGCAGCGCCCTTCTTCCAGGCATCGAAAGACACGACCAGACCGTGTTCCAGCAGAAATCGTTCGCTGCGGCTGAATTTATTATTCCGATCCTTCCAGGCAACCGGGATAATACCAAGGTTGCATCCGGCAGAGAGCGCCTCGTAGATCATGGACATCGAATCAGCAGAGACCCAGACCGTGCCGTTGCCCCCGTACTGCTCTTCGACCCAGCCGGAGGCTGTATTCTCATACCTGAAAAATTCGACATTTTCCAGTTCTTTGGCGAGCCCTTCCATTAAAATTATGGTTGCAGCGGGTGTCCTCGGCGAAGAGGAGACGGTCCATCTCTTATCCTTCTCTGTGATGGCAAGGGTACGGACAGACTCAGCAATTTCAACAGAATTCCAGAAATGGCTCTTCTCGTCCACCCCGCCCAGCAGGACCAGACCCCGGCTTTGATCATGCTCTGCTGAAGGAATCGAACAGTTGGGAGGACCAATGGTGAGCAGGACATTGTCCCGGGCGGCAATCCCGTCATGCTCAGGGACACAGCAGAGATCAAACCGTCCTCTAAGGAGGATGGACGGCGCCATGCAGGTGACGCAGAGGGCATGACAGTGCCGTTTTGAGGACAGCATGGGGATATGGGTATGCGATCCCGTACCAATCAGGAGATGAAAGGCCCCCTGGATACCGGCCGGAGGGGAGTCCAGACCCAAGAGATACCTCAGCCAGGCCCAGGCCTCCTGCCCAGGGGATCTGCGGACAATCCGGATCTCCGTCTCCTCCAGGGGATGCAGCCTGCGCAGCGCCCTAACAATTCCAAGGGTCTGCTTTTCGTGTCCCGGACTGCCATCAAGAAATACAGCCACCTTCAACGGGAGGCCTTCACCTCTGTCCATAACATCCATCATACCTAAGAGACCGGGAATGCGTAGAATTACACAGGAAGCTCCCCCTGGACGAAAACAGATTCCCGCCTCGTCCGGAGGAAGGGGAAGAATTTCGTGTTCTTATGGCTGCTGCTGACCGGGCGGTGGTCTGCGCCCGCCGCCTGCCAGTTTTACAATTATCTGATTGGATTTATGCAGTCTGGAGGTCATCGTCTTAAAAAGATGACTGGAAACGTCCGGGTATTTTTCGATGATTTCATCGATCTTATTTCCGGGAAACCTCTTGACCGTGCTTCGTCCCTGCGAGACGATGGAAGCAGTCCTCTGTTCTCCGGAAATGGCTGCCATTTCTCCGAAATATTCACCCGGTTCAGTCAGCTCGGCGATCTTCTTGCCTCCTTTGATCACAGTCAGGGCACCGCGGATCAGCTTGAAGAAATCGATATCCGTGTTGCCCTCCCGGATGATCAGATCACCATCCTCATACTCCTCCACATCGGGGTTCACCAGATACGACGGCAGACTCTCCTTATGGGCGACCGTCCGCCGCAAGGCCTCTTCGACGCTGGTTATCCCCTTCCGTACCTTCTTCAAGGCGGCGTCACGCAGGGGGGTCATGCCTTCCTGCATCGCAATTTTCCGGAGCTGATCCTCAGGGACCTCGGCGCTGATGGCCTTGGAGACCTCATCGGTCACCTCCATGAGTTCAAAGAAACCGACCCGGCCCTTATATCCAAGGTTATTGCACTCCGGGCAGCCATTGGGGCCGTAGACAACCAGGTCGTCGACTTCATCCTCCTTAAAGCCGGCATGCAGCAATTCATTTCTGTCGTATTTGACCGGCTTTTTGCATTTCTGACAGAGCTTGCGTCCAAGCCTCTGGGACAGGACCATCGTAATGGAGGAGGCCAGCATGAACGGGGGAATTCCGATATCAGCCATACGGGATATCGTCGCCGCACTGTCATTGGTATGCAGGGTGGAGAAGACCAGATGCCCGGTCATGGCCGCCTTGATGGCGATCTCAGCCGTGTCCATATCGCGGATCTCACCCACCATGATGATGTCGGGATCCTGGCGGAGAAAGGCCTTGAGGGCCGCCGCGAAGGTCATTCCCACGTCGGTATTGACGTTGACCTGATTGATGCCCTTAAAGTTAAACTCCACGGGATCCTCAGCGGTCAGGATTTTAATATCTTCACTGTTGAGCGAGTTGAGCGCGGAATAGAGGGTAACGGTCTTGCCCGAACCCGTCGGTCCGGTTACCAGGAGCAGTCCCTGAGGACGGTTCAGGCAGCGCTTCAGCATATCGAAGGTCTCCTGCTCAAAACCGAGGTGGGTCAGATCCACATTCAAAGACCCCTTGTCCAGGATACGCAGAACCACCGATTCCCCGAAGAGCGTGGGCAGGGACGACACCCGGAAATCGACGGAGCGATTTTTTCCCATACGCATCTTGATACGGCCATCCTGCGGCACCCTTCTTTCCGTGATATCGAGGCCGGCGAGTATCTTCAGGCGGGCAACCAGCGCATTTCTGATGTTCAGGGGAAGATTCATGGACTTAAAGAGGGCCCCGTCCTTCCGATAGCGGATCTGCATGGACTTTTCATAAGGCTCCACATGCACGTCAGACACCCCTTCCTGAACTGCCTTGATCAGAACCCCGTTCACCAGCTTGATAATCGGGGCATCGGAAGCGGCAAACTGGTCTCGTCCATCCTCTTCGCTTATACTTTCAAGCTCAAACTCGCCTGCGGCATCTGCCACAATGGACCCGAAGTCGTCCACCTGGGTGACGGTCAGCTCCTCAACCTCCTCCTTGACAGAAGAAGCCGTCAGTGATTTAACCTCTTCTTCATTGATATGATAGTATTTTACATATGCCTCAATAATATCGGTCTCGGTGGATACACAGACGGACAGTTCCTTGTTCAGGACATTCTGCAATTCTTCAACAGCGGTGGCGTCCGAAGGCTCGGCCATGGTTATCTGCAGCGTATTCCCCGCCATACGCAGGGGGAAGGCCATGTATTCCTTGGCCACGTCATAGGACATCAGATGCACGGCATCCTTAGACGGAGGCTCGGTCTTGATGACAACGGCTGGATAGTTGTGCTGGCGACTGAGAAAATTAAAAACTGTATTTTCGTCGATATAATCAAGACGGCGTAAAATACTGCTCAGGCGTCCCCCGGCTTTACTCATCTCCTTCTTGGCGGTTTCAAGCTGTGTCGGAGTTATGTATCCGGCTTTACTAAGCAATTCACCGATTTTTATCCTTCCTGCGCCAGATTGGTCCTTAACAGTTTTCTTTATCGAGGACTTCCTGTTGAGAGTCGGAGTTTTTTCTGCCATATTCTTTCTTTTGAGGGAGTAATGATTTCCAATTATGAAATTTCTGTATAACTATACGACAAGTAAACAGATAAGAGAACTTTTTTTTCGAGCTCAGTAATGAACGAGAGGGGGAAACCGTTTGCAGCACCGGCAAGTCCCGCCCGTTCAGGAAGAAGTTTTGGCATTTTGAAAAATATGCTAGAGTGCCCCATGTCCCGTGATGAGGGTCCGGTGCCGGGTTTCAAAACAAGGCGGCTCCTCGGCCCCCATCACCTTTGTATGAAAGCTCACCAGAAGCAGCGGCCTCGCCAGACCGAAATGCTGAGCTTTCATGTTTCATTGTGGCCGGCCGGTCTGGTCCAGCCATGCTGGTTTAACTGCCATTTGCGTCCAACAAGGATGATAGCATGAACAAACAGGTACAGAACCTCCTTAAAAAGATCACGTATATTGAGGCAGATATTGAAATTCAAAAACAGATTCTTTTCTCCACTCCCCAGGCCGATCGCAAGGAATTGGAGCGTGTCGTGGGAATAATTGCCACCCATAAAGCGGAAATCAATACCCTGCGCGCGAAACTCGAGAAAATTTCACCCAAGGACCATGAACATATCATGCTCCTTGAAAGGGCCGTAACCGAATTTAAAAAAATTGCCTCAACAAGGAAATTCAGATCTGTACAGGTCATGCAGGTACAGGAGGACTTGGGTCTTCAACTCAACCAGACGACCCGGCTTCCCTGCCTGGTTAAGGCCTGCGATGAAGAAGGCGGATGGACAATCATCACACTGGAGGGTGAGGTACGGCAATTCGCCTCTTCTGAGGTCAAGGAGATACCCTGATATCTCTATCCTTCACTCCGCAACACCATCCCCACCGCCTCAATCATTATGCCCACGGGAGCGTTCGGCACCGACGGAATTACGGGGATGATCAATAAAATATTATTTTATTTCAGATCAATAGCTCATACTGCTCAGAGAGAATGCATCATCAGCAGTGCCGCGGAACATTCCCGAAAGGGACCATAAAAAGCCATTGCCTCAGGAGAGGTTTTATGGTACGAAATCCATGTTGTTGTGTCCAGGGCCTCGTTATGCAGCAAAAACGTTCGCCCTCCGCTCAACATATTTGATAATAATAATACGGAGGTTAATTCTTTTTCTTTGTATCGGGAGAGGTAGTTCAATCACAACCGGTATCGTTTTTTTTGATTTCAGAGTGCCAGTGTAGAAAAATCAGTTCCATAAGTAAAATTGTTTAGAAACAGCATATTAACAGATTCGATTGTTCCTATAGACAGCGTTCGTACATAGATCTTTCGGTATGTCATTTCAACACAATTCCTGGGACCTTGACACACTTTTTCAGCTACCGTAGGGCCCATAACTCACAAAGGAGCGAATCATGGCATTAGATCCTACCAAACACGCGGATTGGGAAATTGCGCAAGATGCAGAAAAAACGATGCTCACCATCTATGAAATTGGTGAAAAGCTTGGACTCACGAAAGAAGAACTCCTTCCCCAAGGTCACTATATCGCCAAAATCGATTTCAGGAAGGTTCTGGAACGTCTGAAAGACAAACCCAACGGAAAATATATCGACGTCACCGCCATCACGCCAACCCCTCTTGGAGAAGGAAAATCAACCTCTTCCATGGGACTCGTCCAAGGTCTCGGAAAATTAGGCAAGAATGTCTGCGCCGCGATCCGTCAGCCATCAGGTGGTCCGACCATGAACATCAAAGGGTCCGCTGCCGGCGGCGGTCTTGCCCAGTGCATCCCGCTCACGCCCTTTTCGCTGGGATTCACAGGCGACATCAACGCGATCATGAACGCCCACAATCTGGCGATGGTTGCCCTCACTTCCCGCATGCAGCATGAAAGGAATTACACAGACGAGCAGTTGGACCGACTCACCCACATGAAACGCCTGGATATCGATCCCACCAGGGTGGAGATGGGATGGATAATGGACTTCTGCTGCCAGGCCCTGCGGAACATCATTATCGGCATCGACGGCGTCAACGGCAAGTCCGACGGTTTCATGATGAAGTCCAAATTCGGCATCGCCGTATCCTCAGAGGTTATGGCAATTCTTGCTATTTCCAATGACCTCAAGGATATGCGCGAGAGAATGGGTAAAATTGTCGTGGCCCTCAACAAGAAGGGAGAACCGGTGACCACCGAGGACCTGAAGGTTGCAGGCGCGATGACCGCCTGGATGGTAGAGGCCCTCAATCCGTCCCTGATGCAAACCCTGGAAGGTCAGCCTGTGATTGTCCACGCCGGCCCCTTCGCCAATATCGCCATTGGTCAGAGCTCCATCATCGCCGACAAGATCGGCCTGAAGCTTGCCGATTACCATGTCACCGAATCCGGCTTCGGCGCCGATATCGGATTCGAGAAGTTCTGGAACCTGAAATGCCGCTACTCCGGGCTTGTTCCCGACTGTGCCGTTGTTGTCGCCACCATCCGGGCCCTGAAGTGCCACGGCGGCGCCCCGGTACCGGTCCCCGGCAAGGCGATGCCCAAAGAGTATCTGGAAGAGAACGTGGACTGGGTTGCCAAGGGTTGCGCCAATCTCATCCATCATATCAGAAACGTTAGAAAGGCCGGCATCAGCCCGGTCGTCTGCATAAATGCCTTCTATACAGATACACCGGCAGAGATCAACAAGGTCCGCGAGCTGTGCGAGGCGGAGGGGGCTAAGGTCGCCCTGTCCCGCCATTGGGAAAAAGGCGGTGCCGGGGCCATTGAGTTTGCCGAGACCGTCATTGCCGCCTGCGAGGAGAAGACCCAGTTCAAGTTCCTCTATGATCTCGATATGCCGATCAAGGAAAGAATCGAACTCATCGCCAAGGAGGTCTATGGCGCTGACGGAGTCGACTATTCAGGCGAGGCCAACAAGGCCATTGAAAGAATCCAGAAAGATCCCGTTCTCTCCAAACTGGGCATGTGTATGGTCAAGACCCACCTGTCACTGTCCGACAATCCGGCCCTGAAGGGTGTGCCCAAAGGATGGAGGCTCACCATCCGCGAGGTCCTCACCTACGGCGGCGCAGGCTTTATCGTACCGGTTGCGGGCACCATCAGTCTCATGCCGGGTACCAGCTCTAATCCGGCCTTCAAACGTGTTGACGTTAACCTGGAAACAGGAAAGGTCGAAGGCGTTTTCTAAGCAGGACTGCTCTGAGGCTGCCTTGGGTAAGGGGGGATTATCTTTAAAAATCCTCCCAAGCATTGGCATCTGATCCAGCCATGCCAGTTTCGTCCGCGATCAAACCAAGGTCGCCGTAAATAAAAAAGGGGAAGGCTTACCAAAAAGCCTTCCCCTTTTTTATCTCTGATCCCCTGGAAGACCTGTGTATCTACGCCATTGCCGGGTATCGACTTCTCAATTCTTTGGCCAGCGGGATCATGATCTCCCGCATGGAAGGCTCCGCCGCCGGGCTTGTCCGAAGTCTGAAGATATGGCTCCATTCCTCCAGATTACAGTAGACGACGATCTCCGTCTTGCAGGAATTGGGCAGAACTGTCCTGGCCGCCTGGGGTGTCGAGGTCTCAAGGAGCCGCAAATAAATCTGCTCGGTCTCCGCCATGGCCCGGACCCAGAGTCCATACTCCTCCGAATCTTCCGCGAAGAACATCGGCTTGATAAAGGTCACCTGGTTATCGAATTTATCCTGGCTGTAACGACAGTAGCGCTGACTCTCTTGGAGAAAAGAACACGGCCGATGCCGGACAAGCTCATGGGTCACCGCCCGGTTGACCACAAACTTCACCCCAACATACCGGTGTCTGAGCAGCAGCGACGCAGGCAGCTTCTCCACCTCGTCGATGCTCAGCTTCCTGATGGCAAGCCCCTCCTCGGCCTCCCAGGCCTCACGGGCATCCCAGACCCCCTCAAAGAGGTAGGGATGGCTGCCAGCCAGAAAGGCCGTGCATCGGTGGACGAGAAGGTTATCCGGACAGCGCATGTAGAGCTCACGAAAGCTGCGAATCGATCCGGTGATAAGGAGGCCATCATCCAGCTGATCTATCATCAGGAACTTGGGCTGACAGACCTGCAGCAGGGCCGTCTGGGCAGGACCGCACTGCACCTGCAGGCTCGCAACCGCCATTTCCAGCACCGAATTGTGGCCATGGGCGGCTATCTTCCTGACAAAAGGAAGGGCCGAATCCTTATCCATCAGCCCTTCACTCTTATAGCAGATACGCCCGCACTCCTCCAGACGGGCGGCAAAGCCCTTCCGGTCAAGCACATCCTGAATCTGAAAAGACGGATCGATTATTTTCATGGGTTCACTCGTTCCAGAAGGGAGACATCTGTCGCAGAGAGGAGATGATGGCCGGAATCTTTTCGAGGACGAAATCCACCTCCTGCTCCGTGTTGTAGATACTCAACGAGAAACGGATCGAACCATGGGCCGCCGTGAAAGGAACCCCCATGGCCCGCAGGACATGGGAGGGCTCCAGCGAACCGGAGGTGCAGGCTGAGCCCGAAGAGGCACAAATATTATAGCGGTTGAGGTGCAGGAGGATGGCCTCGCCCTCGACAAACTCAAAACTGATATTGGCAGTATTGGGAAGCCTGTTCGCCTTATTCCCGTTGAGCATGGAACGGGAAACAGTTTTGAGCAGACCGTTCTCCAACTTGTCCCTCAGGGCCCTGACCCTGGTATTCTCCTCTTCCATTTTCTCAAGCGCCATCTCACAGGCCCGGCCGAGACCGACGATGGAGGCGACATTTTCAGTTCCGCCGCGCCGCCCTTTCTCCTGATGGCCTCCGGCCATAAAGGGCACAAAGGGCGTGCCGCGGCGCACATAGAGGACACCGACTCCTTTGGGGGCGTGCAGCTTATGGCCGGACATCGAGAGAAAATTCACATCGAGCTTCTTCAGGTTGATCGGAATCTTGCCCACAGCCTGCACCGCATCGGTATGAAAGAGAATGCCGCGCTTCTTGGCGATGGCGGCCATCTCCTCGACTGGGAAGATCACCCCGGTCTCATTATTGGCCCACATCACGCTGACAATGGCCGTATCATCGGCCAGGGCGGCCTTATACTCATCGAGATCAAGACTGCCATCCGAGGAGACCTTCAGCCGGGTGACCCGATGCTTGTGCCCTGTCCTGGCATCCAGATTGTCGCAAAGAGTCTTGATGGCAGGATGTTCGACCCGGGTGGTGACGATATGCCGTTTGTCGGGGAAGGACTGGAGGGCCGAGAGTATCGCCGTGGAATCACTCTCGGTGCCGCAGCTGGTAAAGGTGATCTCCTCCGGTTCCGCCCCCAGCAGGGCCGCCACCCCGGCCCTGGCCTTAGCCACTTCCCTGCCGACCTGGCCGCCGAAATTGTACATGCTGGAGGGATTGCCGTAATAGTCCGTCAAAAAGGGCATCATCGCCTCCAGGACCTCCGGGGCTATCCGGGTCGTGGCGTTGTTGTCCATGTAGATCACAGTTTCAGCTTGTAAATTCATGAGTTGGCATCCTCCACGATCAGAGTGTCGAGCACCAGCTCCCGGAGTTTTTTCTCAACATGCTGCTTCAGCGTGGTCTGCGATTTGGCGCAGCTCGTACAGGCCCCCCGCAGCGAGACCATGACGAAATCACCATCAACATCGATCAGTTCGATATCGCCTCCATCCTTGCGCAGGCCGGGTTTTATCTCGCGTTCCAGGACCTCTTCAATCTTCTTGATCTTCTGCAGAGCGGTCATCCTCTGGGGCTTTATATTGACGGCTTTGATCTCCATAGCCTCACCCGCCGTCACCTGGAGCAAATTACGCAGTTTTTCCTCACACTTGCCACAACCACCGCCGGCCTTGGTGAAGTTGGTGATCTCTTCCACCGAGCGCAGATTCGACTCCTTAATGGCCCGGATAATCTCCAGATCGGTGACGCCGAAGCATTCACAGACGATCTCGCCTTCCGCCGTGGGCAGCACAGTCCCCCGAAAGTCGGCAATCGCCGCTTCGAGCGCTTCCCGGCCCATGACGGAACAGTGCATCTTCTCCTTAGGGAGTCCGCCCAGGAAATCGGCGATATCCTGATTGGTGATTTTAGCGGCCTCGTCAACGTGCCTGCCGATAATCATCTCGGTCAGAGCTGAGGATGAGGCGATGGCGCTGGCGCATCCGAAAGTCTTGAACTTCGCATCGGTGATGATATCCTGCTCGTCCACCTTCAGGGTCAATTTCAAGGCATCACCGCAGGCCAGGGAGCCGACATCCCCCACCCCGCTCGGGTTTTCGATTTCACCCACGTTCCGGGGATGAAGAAAGTGTTCCTGAACCAGATCAGTATATTCCCACATAAATTGCTCCTGACTCTTTTATAATGTCATTAGAATGAAATACTTCCGATACAGAGAAGAGGTATTCCAGATGTTTTGCCGGATATCAAGCCCTCAGGATGCACAGCGCAGCTCATCGATTCCTTCAGGCCATTGTTGAAAATAATACGTGTCCCCTAAATTGCAACCGTGAAATTTTGCCATCCGCAATCAGGCAAAAACGGGGTACGGGACAGACTCTCACCAGCCCCCGGCCGCCCTCATCCCCGCTGCCAAATTCGGCCGGACTCTAGAGCAGTCCGAGATCTGCGAGCATGGCCTTGGCAGCATCCACGAGATTCTGAGCACCTACCGGGGTCCTGGATTCAACGTAAAATCGGACCTTGGGCTCGGTCCCGGAGGGCCTGATCATCAGCCAGGAACCGTCTTCAAAAATCATCTTACGGCCATCGATGTCGATGACCTCCCGGATGATTTTCTCCTCTGTCCCTACCACTATGCCGGCACCGATGCCAAATTTTTTCAGCCGAAAGAGGGCCTTGGTCAGCTCATCTCCCTGAACGCCGACCTGTATGCCGTCCCGGTCCGGATAATAGGCTCCGTAGCGTTTTTCCATATCCTGAAGATATTCGCCAAGATTTTTGCCTGTGGTCATCACCATATCGAGGGCCAGAAGCAATCCGATATAGGCATCCTTCTCCGGAGTGTGGCCTATGATGGAGATACCATCCGATTCCTCAAAGCAGACAAGGGCCTTGCCAATGACCGGTTTAAACTCCTTGAATCCCACCCGGGGTTCAAAGACCTCCTCGCCGAAGGCCCTGGCCAGGGCATTGGCCAAATTAGAGGTGGCGACGGTCTTGGCCACCATCCCCTTCTTCCCTTTTATTTCGTGGAGAAAATGATACCCCATGGCCCCGAACTGATTCATGCTGATCTCCACCGATCCGTCAGTAAAACGGATGCGATCACCATCAGGATCGATGATAGCGCCCAGTCTCAGCCTCTCGGGTCTTCCCCTCAGCTTCTCGACAACCCCCTGCATATTGACGGACGACGGCTCGGGCGCCACCCCGCCGAAGGTTACATCGGCCTGACCGCGCAGATGGACAAGCCGGTCGCTGCGGCTCTGGTTGAAGAGTTGGGATATATGCAGACGGCTGGCGCCATGAACGGAGTCGACAACGACAACTATCTCAGAATTGTCATCAAAATTCCGGATAATTTCATCATAGTCAAGTCCGTGCAGGCTGACATTTTTTCTGACCATGCTCTTCCAGGCGGCCAGGGAATCAAAAGGCATTATATCCTGTCTTTCGGAGGCGGATGGAGGTGTTTTTTGTAATGAGACCAGAGCAGATGCGCCATCATCAATGATCTTCCGGGCCGCGCTGGTTATCCGGCCTGTCAGTTCTGATGCTGCCGGTCCGGCATCAGCGGCATTGAATTTATAGCCGCCGTACTCCAGAGGATTGTGAGAGGGGGTCAGATTCACCGAAAATGCGGCCCCCAACTCCAATACCGCCGCAGAGAGGACCCCGGTGGTCGATTCTCCGGCATAGTGGACGGCGAATCCGGCCCGGACCAGCACATCGATCACGGCAGAGGCTAAGACCTCACCGCCGAAACGGTTGTCAAAGCCCACCACGCAACCGCGTCTTTTGGCCTCGTCAAGACTGCTGACACCGAGAAAGGGTATCAAGGCCGGTTCATGATCGACTGCCGTATAGAGTTCAACAATGGCGGCAGTGACAAAGGAGATGGAGCGGACAAAGATATCCTTTCCCAGCAACCCGCGCCACCCCGATGTCCCGAATTTGACCGTGGTCTGCGGCACTAAGGCATTGCTGCGTATCTCATCCAGCAGCATGGCATAGACGGCATCGATGTGTTTCTGCCAGACATCTCCTTCCTTTTTCCTTCTCTGAACGAATTGATTGATGATCTGAAAATAATTATTCTTTGAATGATCGTTCTTCTCCAGATGTGAAAATATCGCCTGCACTTCGTCAGATATGGCCATTTTCTCTCCTTATCTCTAACATCATCTGATTTTCAAAAACTCTTTCCCAATATAATAACTGCATATTAGCACTAATTTTATCCTTCGTCATCTGCCAGCACCATGCTCCAGCGGAGAAAGTCTTCCCGTCCCCTGCTCTGCAGTTTCTTGACGAATGTCTATAATTTGCTCTAAGATTAGTATATAATACGATTGCTTCTCCAGACATTCCTTTAGCGCAATGCCAACCGTTCCCGGAGCTGCACATGTATGCGCATCCTGGTGAAACTCGATTGTTTATCCGAATACCATACACTGAACTTTCATTTCCGGGGCAGTACATGCCGGCCTCCGGGGCCTGCTTCTCAGGTCCATGCACTGCGGCAATCACCTCTCGATTCACTGTAATACGATATTTTCATTTATAGTTTCAAAATTCTGTTCCACAAATCAATACAGAGGAGGAGAAAGATGGCTTCCAATCATGGCAATGAACTGGTCCTTTGGTTTGACGATTTCAACATCAACGATGTGGCCCTTGTCGGGGGTAAAAACGCCTCGCTCGGCGAGATGTATCAGCATCTGACCTCAAAAGGGCTGAACATCCCCCACGGTTTTGCAATCACAGCCAAGGCCTACAGGCACCTGATCGAAACGGCCGGGATCAAGGATGCCGTTCAGGAAGCCCTGGCGGGACTCGACACCAACGATCTGAAAAACCTCCAGCAGCGCGGCAGGAAGGTGCGCGAGATCCTCCAGACGGCTGCCTTTCCCGACGACCTGCGTCAGGCCATCATCAATGCCTACAAGAAGCTGGAAACCGAATATGGCAAAGATGTGGATGTAGCAGTCCGCTCATCGGCGACCGCTGAAGACCTCCCCGACGCTTCCTTCGCCGGGCAGCAGGACACTTATCTGAATGTACGGGGATATGAGGCCCTGCTCCATTACTGCCGCCTCTGTTTTGCAAGCCTCTTCACCGATCGGGCCATCTCCTACCGGCATGATAAGAACTTCGGCCAGTTTGATGTCTCCCTCTCCATCGTGGTCCAGAAGATGGTCCGTTCGGATTCTGCCTGTTCGGGCGTCATGTTCACCATCGACACTGAATCGGGATTCGAAAACGCCATCCTTATCACCGGTTCCTGGGGTCTTGGAGAAAATATCGTCCAGGGGGTGGTTACTCCTGATGAATACTATGTCTTCAAACCGACTCTGAAGAGGGGAAAGCGGCCGATAATCTCCAAACGCATCGCCTCCAAGCAGATCAAAATGGTCTATGACGCCGATCCCAAGGCCCAATCCCTGGTCAAAAATATTCCCACGACCGCCAAGGAACAAGGCTCCTACGTCCTCAGTGATGACGAAATTCTGCAGCTTGGCCGCTGGGGGGTGATCATCGAAGACCATTACGGTAAAAGCATGGACATTGAATGGGCCAAGGACGGTGATGGCCTTCATACCGGATCCGGCAGACTCTTCATTGTCCAGGCCCGCCCGGAAACGGTCCACTCACAGGCGTCGAAGATAATCAGCGAGACCTATATCCTGAAGGATAAGGGCAGGATCCTGGCTGAAGGACAGGCCGTCGGTACCAAGATAGGCCAGGGCCGTAGCCGGATTATCAACGATGTTTCGGGTATCCATGACTTTCAGGCCGGAGAGGTGCTGGTCACTGACATGACCGATCCTGACTGGGAACCGGTCATGAAGAGCGCCAGTGCCATTGTGACCAACAGGGGCGGCAGGACATGCCATGCCGCCATCATCTCGCGGGAGTTGGGCATTCCCTGTCTGATCGGTACGGCTACCGGCACCGAGCGCATCGGCCAGGGGGTGGAGATCACCGTCTCCTGTGCCGAAGGAGAGACGGGACATGTCTACGAAGGCAGGCTCGGTTTCGACATAGACCGCCTGGATTATGCCAGCGTACCGCAAACCAGGACCAAGATCATGATGAATGTGGGAATTCCCGAGAAGGCCTTCAAGGAGTGTCAGATCCCCAACGACGGGGTAGGGCTTGCCCGGGAAGAGTTCATCATCAACTCCCATATCGGCATCCATCCGCTGGCCCTGTATAATTTCAACAAACTTCACGAAAAGGCAGCGGCAGGAGACAGGGAGATAGCCAGAATCGTGACAGAAATTGAAAATTTAACCACGGCCTACCCCTACGACAAAAAGCAATTCTTCATCGATAAAATCGCCGAGGGCGTCGGTCGGATCGCGGCCGGATTCTATCCGAGGGATGTTATCGTCCGTCTCTCCGATTTCAAGACCAATGAATATGCCAACCTGGTGGGCGGCACCCTCTACGAACCCAAGGAGTCCAACCCCATGATCGGCTGGCGGGGGGCCTCCCGCTATTACGATCCGAAATACAAGGCGGCCTTCGAGCTTGAATGCAAGGGCCTCCTGAAGGCCAGAAACGAGATGGGGCTGACCAACATCAAGCTGATGGTCCCCTTCTGCCGGACTCCCGAGGAAGGAAGAAGTGTGATTGAGGTGATGCGGGAATTCGGACTGGTTCAGGGCGAAAACGAGCTCGAGGTCTATGTGATGTGCGAGATTCCGTCCAATGTCATCTCGGCGGACGCCTTCTGCGATATCTTCGACGGATTCTCCATCGGCTCCAACGATCTAACCCAGCTCACCCTGGGCCTCGACCGCGATTCCGACCTGGTCGCCCATATCTTTGATGAGCGCAACGAAGCCGTAAAAACACTGATAAAGATGGTCATCGACGTGGCCAAGCGCCGCGGCAGGAAGATAGGCATCTGCGGCCAGGCACCATCGGACTTCCCGGAGTTTGCAACCTTTCTGGTTGAATGCGGCATCGACTCCATGAGTCTGATCCCGGATACCATCATCAAGACCAGGCTGGCAGTCTTTAAAAAAGAGCAGGAACTGGGACTCTAAGCAGGAGGGACAGGGGCGGTCCGGATGCCATCATCACGGACCGCCTGCCGTACCTGTGCATCCGGGAGCGAGATCAATCTTCCAGCTTCTTCGCCTCTTCTATGATCATGACGGGGATATCGTCCCTGATCTCATAGACCAGCCTGCAATGCATGCAGACCAGGCCGTCGGCGGTCGAATTAAGCTGTATCGTGCCTTTGCATTGCGGACACACCAGGATATCGAGCAGGTCTTCATTGATCATGGATAACCTCATTCAGGGTTGATTTGCAGTTGTTCAATCAGCCATCCCCTTCACTTCCCCCGATAGCCGTGGACCAGGCGGATGTAGAAGTGATCGATGGTGGAGTTGTTTTTTCGGATATCCAGGGTTTGTATGGGGTCCATGCTCCGGACATGGTTTTGCATGATCGGCCCTTCGATGACATCCCTGGAGGTTGCGACCAGCAGGAGATCCCTGCCTTGGAGCATGGCGGGCTCAAACCAGTA
>JARLHL010000106.1 GCA_031292275.1 Desulfocapsaceae bacterium
GCCAAGTCCGATTAAGAGCAATGCAACAGCATTCATATCAATCATTCCAGCTCAAACCTTATAATACATTTTCATCGATTGCCGCATTCCCGCATGTACCGGCAAGGAAACGCCCGATTCCCGCCTGTCTCTGTTTTTCCTCGCCCTGACAGGTATTCATTGTTAGAAATCAGTATATATGAAATTTGCGGCATATTGAAATGTTCTGCGAAAAATAGTCCGTTGGGCGCAGGCATTGTCCGAGGGAAGAAAGCAGAGGACAGATTTTCACCTGAAGCCGTTTTTTTTCAATGTCTCCTGACGCGGCATTCTCTTTGAGCCGAGTTTTCCTTAGAGCCATTTTCCTCAATCACCGCCGTAGTGGAAAAAGTCCGTTTCCATTTACGGAGAACAGATGTATTCAATACATGACAGGTGACGGCTGGCCTGGGAATCGGGATATATTGCAGACTTAACACCGAGCAGGCCGATGCCAGCCCTTTCCGGTCACGCTGAAATGATGGACAGACAAGAGGCTCCTGTACACGGAGGACACATGCGACTGGCAATTCTTTCTGACATTCACGGCAATCTTGAAGCATTCGAGTCTGTCCGCGCCGACATCAGGCTGCAGGGGACGGACGGGGTGATCTGTCTCGGTGACATGATCGGTTATGGACCGGATCCCGAAGATGTGATCCAGGGAGTGCGGGATCTGCAGTGCAGAACGGTGCTCGGCAATCATGAGGCCTCGCTGTTCTCCGGCAAGGCCAGAAGCCGGATGAATTTTCAGGCCCGGGAAAACAGTATCAGGATGGAGCATCTGATTTCAGAAAAGAGCCTTGCATACTGCCGGAATCTGCCGTCCTTCCTTCATTCGGGAGAGGCCTGGTACGTGCATGGTTATCCCCCCGATTCTGTTTTCATCTACTTGTTCAATCAGTCAGACCAAAAGATTGCAGACCTTTTTGACACGGATCAGGCCTCCCTCTATTTCGTCGGCCATACGCACGATCTCCGAATGGCGACCCGGCATTTAGGGGAAGTGTATCGCTCTTCCCTGACCAAGGGTCGCATAAGGCTTGAAAAGAATAATAAGTATATCATTAATGTCGGCAGTGTCGGCCAGCCGAGGGACGGCAGCAACCAGGCCAAATATGTCATCTGGGATGACGAAACCCGGGATCTGGAGATTCGTTTCATACCCTATGACATCTCCAAAACAGTTCAAAAAATCCATGCGCGCGGTTTTCCCGCAATTTACGCCGAACGGCTGGTGTAAATATGAAAATGATTGGCAGATACGAAGTAGTCGGACGCCTTGGCAGGGGAGGCATGAGCACGGTCTACAAGGTGAAGGCACCGGTTACCGGAAGGATCGTTGCGCTCAAGGTCCTGGCACCCAGGGAAGAGCTGCTGGTGGAACTGACAGGCCCCGAGCGGCTCAGGCAGATCTTTATCGAAGAGGCCAGGATTATGGGGGCGATATCCCATCCCCATGTTGCCAAAATCATCGACTGCGACGAAAACGGCCGCGCCCCTTTCATTGTCCTTGAATACTTCTCCCATTCCCTCGGCGGGTTCATCGGCGAATCATACCGGGCGGAACAGTTCTCCCGGCTCATCTCGGTAGCCAGGACCGCCTTCTACATTATTCAGGCCCTGAAGGGACTGGAGAGGCTCCACCTGGCCGGGATTATCCACAGGGACATAAAACCCTTCAATCTGATGATCACCAGCGACGACCGTATAATAATCATCGATTTCGGTCTCTCACGGATCCGCGGGGAAGAGAGAATGAGGATCCCGGGCTTGAAGGTAGGCTCCCCGTTTTATGCTGCCCCCGAACAGGAAACGCATCCCGAGAAAGCCGACGAACGGGCTGATCTCTACAGCCTCGGGGTGCTTGCCTACCGAATGCTGACCGGCCGTCTGCCGGATCGAACCGGCGACCGTACGCCGCCGCCCAGCAGCTACAGGCCCGATCTGAACCGGGCCTGGGATGAGCTCATCATGAAAAGCATGGCCAAGCATCCGGCTCATCGATTTTCGTCTGCGATGCAGATGCGCCGCGTCTTTGAAGATGTGCATGCCGACTGGGAAAGGGAATCGACAAAAGGGTGCATTTTTATTGAAGAAACCTGTGAACGAGGAGCCTGTCTGCCGGTCAGGAGGACACAGAAGAGGGTGCTTTACAGGGAGGCCCGTGAGGATCTTGGGCTTGATGAGCTGATGCGGCCCCGGAAGTATCAGGAGCAGCGTCCGGAGATAATCGATGCCCATCATATCAGAGACCTGAATACCGACCTGATCTGGCAGACAAGGGGCTCGGGCTATACCCTTGACTGGCTGCAGGCAGAGAAATACATAGCGACCCTGAACCGGCAGAAGTGCCTGGGCCGCGATACCTGGCGGCTTCCGACTCTTGCGGAACTGCTGACCATCCTTCAGCCCCCCACCGTCACCAGGGACTTCTGCCTGCATCCAGCCTTTCAAAAGGATATCCATTGGCTCTGGAGCAGCGACTGGTACACAAAAAAACAGGCCTGGATGGTGGATATCATTGAGTGTTTTGTAGAGCGATCAGACAAGGACGGGGAGGCCTCGGTCTGCGCCGTCAGTTAGACGACGGCAGTGGCTGCAGCCCTTTCCTCATAAAACGTAAAGATCAAGCCCCGACGGAAGAATTGCAGGCCCCTCTCTCCACGGTATCCCTTCCCTCAAGACCGCCGGAGCCCGGACGACATCCTTAAAGACATTCTCCTGTATGACATTACTCCTGACCGTCCCGGAGACAACTGCCTTAAAGAACCAGAAAATGTCGCGTGATGGCTGCAAAAAATCACTCTGTACCGACTTGCCCATCGAGTCCGTCATTTTGAGAATAGAGAGAATTTTCGAACAAATTCTTTTCAATAACACGGAGACCTGTTACAAACGTAAACGGATTATTGTGGCCGGAACGTGCGAATCGTCATTGTCTTTTTCAATTGAGAGGATAGAAAACGTACCGTTCCAGGAAAGTGATCAGGGTACCGAGACGACGTGAGGACCATAGTGGCTCTCCCTCTTGAAATAACCGATAAAACGTTCAACCCTTCTAACCAGCATGGCTGGACCAGACCTGCCAGCCGCAACACAATATGAAAACACGTCATTTCAGCAAGGCAATGCCACTGTTTCCGGTGAGTTTTCATATATATAGAGGAATATACTGATGGAGACCGCTACAAAACAGTTGGCCCTGGTGGCAGTTCTGGCCGGTATGCTCATGATATCCGGCTGCAAGCAGCAGCCTTCGGCTGCGGGCTCGTCGCAATCCAAAAGCATTCCCGAAGCCGGCGTGGTAACCATGGCCACCGGACCGGTCACCCTGACCATGGAACTGTCCGGCCGGATATCACCGCAGATGGTGGCTGAAGTGCGGCCGCAGGTGGGCGGGATCATTCAGAAACGGCTATTCACCGAAGGCGGTGACGTCAAGGCCGGAGAGGCCCTCTATCAGATAGACCCTGCCACATACAAGGCAGCCCTGGCCAGCGCCAGAGCAGCCTTGGCCAAGGCTGAGGCGAATGTCTTCACCCTCAGACAGAAGGCTGAGCGCTACAAGCAGCTGGTCACCATCAATGCCGTCAGCCGGCAGGACTACGACGATGCCAATGCTGCGCTCAAACAGGCGGAAGCGGATGTTGACGCCAGTAAAGCTGCCGTGGAAACCGCACGGATCAATCTGGACTATACCCGCATTACATCGCCGATTTCCGGGAGAATCGGGAGGTCAGCCGTGACGCCCGGAGCGCTGGTGACGGCCAATCAGGCAACGGCGTTGGCAACCATCCAGCAACTCGACCCCGTCTATGTGGATATGACCCAGTCCAGCGCCGACCTCCTCCGGTTGAAGCGGGAGCTTGCCAGCGGTGAAATAAAAGGCGCCCAGGCCGGACAAGCGAAAGTCAAACTGATCCTGGAAGACGAGAGTCACTACCCGCAGGAGGGGACCCTGAAATTCAGCGAAGTGACTGTCGACCAAAGCACCGGATCGGTCACGCTGCGCGCCTCCTTTCCCAACCCTAATCAGCTTCTGCTGCCCGGCATGTTCGTACGAGGGCTCGTGCAGGAGGGCGTGCGGGAGCAGGCCATGCTGGTCCCCCAGCGCGGCGTCACCCGCGATACGGCAGGCAACGCCATTGTCCTTGTTGCGGGAGAGGGCGGCGTGGTGGAGAGGCGAATGATAAAGACTGAGCGGGCAATAGGCGATGCCTGGCTGATTTCCAACGGCCTGAAGGTCGGAGAGCAGGTAATAGTGGAAGGCGTGCAGCGGATCCGCCCCGGCGCCACGGTAAAGCCTGTCCCCTTTACGGGCCAGACTCCGGCACCGGACAGTCAATCTGCAGCAAAGCGTCCTTAAGGAGCTGATCATGCCTCGTTTTTTTATCAATCGTCCAGTTTTTGCCTGGGTTATCGCCATCATGGTCATGCTTGCAGGCCTTCTGTCGATAGAGACGCTGCCGGTGTCTCAGTATCCGGCCATCGCACCGCCCCAGATTGCGATCAACGCCACCTATCCAGGCGCCTCTGCCCAGACCGTGCAGGATACGGTTACGCAGGTTATCGAGCAGAAACTCAATGGCATCGACAACCTGATCTA
>JARLHL010000107.1 GCA_031292275.1 Desulfocapsaceae bacterium
AACAGCGGCTTGATCAACCGGACCTGCTGCCGGCCCTCTTCCATTCGTCTGGTGAAGCAGATAATAATGTTTGGTCGCCTCTGCTGAAGAACCGATAAACACCTGCCTGCCATTTTCAAGAAGGATTGCGCGATCGCAAAACTGTTCTATTTCAGTCATGGAGTGGGAGACCAGAAATATTGCGGCCCCGGAGCTTCGCAGCTGCTCCAGGCGGGCGTAACATTTCTGCCGAAAAAAAACATCCCCGACGGCAAGGGCCTCATCGATGATGACAATAGAGGCATCGATATGCGCCTGAACCGCAAAGGCCAGGCGCACGAACATGCCGCTGGAGTAGGTTTTAACTGGCTGGTCGATGAACTCGCCAATGTCGGCGAACTCTGCTATCTGCTCATAGCGGGCTTCGATTTCTTTCTGCGTCAGGCCAAGAATCTGCCCATTCAGAAAAACATTGTTCCGGCCGGAGAATTCCGGATTGAAGCCGCTCCCCAACTCCAGCAGGGCAGCGATGCGGCCGGATGTCTTCACGTCGCCGCAGGTGGGAGCAAGGGTTCCGGCCAGGATTTGCAGCAGCGTGCTTTTGCCGCTGCCGTTGCGGCCTATTATCCCGAACGTTTCACCCGGCCTGACCCGGAACGTCACATCCTGCAAGGCCCAGAATTCGCGGAAATAGCAGGGGGCGGGACGGCGCGGCAAAACACCAAGGGCCGAGCCCGCGCGATTCAGGCCCTGATGCAGACGGGGCAGAACAAACTGCTTCAAGCGGTCCCGGGGGCTATCGTAGATTTCATACCGTTTCCTGAGACCGGCAACCTCAACGGCGTATTCGTTAGAGGACATCAGCAAATCCTCGCCGCGATTTTTGGAACCACCAGTAACCAAGCTGGCAGATCGAGACGCCGATAAGAAGACTCACCGCCCATGCCCGCCAGTGGATCGGCCTCCCCCAGAGCATCAGATCGCGCAGCTCAAGGACGGGAAGGGTGATCGGATTCCAGACCAGCACGGCCTGATACGGACCGGGAAGCGATTCGATCGGGTAGAATATGGGGGCCATAAAAAGGGCGACTGTGAGAAATACACCCATCATCTGAGAGAGATCGCGCAGATAGACCCCAAGCGAACACAGTATCCAGGAGAACCCCAGGGTCATCAGGATCAGCGGCAAGAGTATCAGCGGAATCAGAAAGGTGCCTGATTGTATGGCCACGCCTGCCAGGAGACAGAAGACGAAAAGGACGCAGAAACTGATGAGAAAATTCAACAATGCCGACACCAGGGCCATCCAGGGCAGCATCTCGAGAGGAAAAACAACTTTTTTCACATAATTTGGACAGCTGGTAATAAGACTCGGCGCCCGATTGAGACACTCGGCAAAAAAGCTGTGCACAATGATTCCGGAAAAAAGGACGATTGCGAACGTGACCTTGCTCTCTTCGCCGCCTCCCCACCTGGCCTTGAATGCCACGCTGAAGACAAGGGTATAAATTGCCAACATCAAAAGCGGATTGAACAGGGACCAGAATATGCCGAAAAAAGAGCCCTTGTAGCGTCCGATAAAGTCTCTTCTGACCAAACCCCACAGCAGCTCCCTGTGCTGCACGAGACTTACAAGCATTGCAATCAATGTGTGCGGATACCTATTCATTATCTCCAGAACAAAATCTTTCGCATAATAACCAATCAATCCTGGCAAATCCCGCCAGATAAACAAAAAACGATGACACCATAAACCTTTCCGGGAAATATATCCAGAGGGTTCCTTGAATAATATACTGTGAAAATATGCTCAAAACGCAGAACGTTTATTTTTCAGGCAAACACCTCGGCACAATCCAGGACGGCTGCGGCGGCATCCTTCTCTGCCAATATCGGCTTGCCGTGAAAGGGCCAGTCAATGCCTATTGCAGGATCGTTCCAGAGCAGGCTGCGTTCATATTCCGGCGCATAATAGTCCGTTGCCTTGTACAGGAACTCTGCGGTTTCGCTGATAACCAGAAAACCGTGGGCAAATCCCTCCGGTATCCAGAACTGCCTCTTGTTGCCGGCACTCAAATGTACCCCGACCCACCGGCCGAAGGTCTTCGAAGACCTGCGCAGGTCGACAGCGACATCAAAGACCTCGCCCTGGACGACCCGCACCAGCTTGCCCTGAGGGCGTTTAATCTGATAATGGAGGCCGCGCAAGACATTTTTAAATGATTTTGAATGGTTATCCTGGACAAAATCGCGTTTGATCCCGGTCTCCCGCTCAAAGTCCCTGGAGTTGAAGCTTTCAAAGAAAAAACCGCGGTCATCCCCGAAGACCTTCGGTTCGATGACCAGCACATCGGCAATGGCCGTGGATATCACCTTCATCGCCGCACCTTTTCTTTCAGAATACCCCTGAGATACTTTCCATATCCGTTCTTCGCCAGAGACTGGGCCAGGCTTCCCAGCTGTTTGGCGCCGATCCAGCCCGCACGGTAGGCAATCTCCTCCGGGCAGGCGACCTTCAGCCCCTGGCGTTTTTCTATGGTCTGAATGAACTGGCTGGCCTCCAGCATGGACTCGTGGGTCCCCATGTCCAGCCAGGCGTAGCCGCGCCCCATGATCTCGACCCGCAGCCGGTTGCCTTCGAGATAGATCCGGTTCACATCGGTGATCTCCAGCTCGCCGCGGGCGGAGGGTTTGATACCTTTAGCGATTTTGACAACCTCATTATCGTAAAAATAAAGGCCGGTCACAGCGAAATTCGATTTCGGCTGCTTCGGTTTTTCCTCCAGGCTGGTGGCCCGCCCCTGCTCATCGAAGGCCACCACGCCGTAGCGTTCGGGATCCTGAATATAATAGGCAAACACGCTGGCCCCCTGCTCCCGGGCATTGGCGTCGGCCAACAGCTGCTGGAATCCATGCCCGTAAAAGACATTGTCGCCGAGCACCAGGGCAACCGCATCGCCGCCGATGAAGTCCTCACCAATCAAAAAGGCCTGGGCCAGACCGTCGGGGCTCGGCTGGACCGCATAGCTGAGGGCCAGACCCCACTGGCTGCCGTCGCCCAGCAGCTGTTTGAAGCGCGGGGTGTCCTGCGGGGTGGAGATGACCAGGATTTCGCGGATCCCCGCCAGCATCAGGGTGGTCAGCGGATAGTAGATCATCGGTTTGTCGAAAATGGGCAGCAGCTGCTTCGATACCGCAAGCGTTGCCGGATAGAGCCGCGAGCCGGAGCCTCCGGCCAGGATGATGCCTTTGCGCATGGTGGACTCGATTAGAGGATTTCCTGCAGGACGTGAGAGAGCCCATCCTGCCAATCGGGCAGGTGCAGGCCGAAGGTCTTTCGGATTTTAGTGGTATCCAGCCGGGAATTTGCGGGACGGGCGGCCGGCAGCGGGTATTCCGCGGTGGCAATTGGACGGATATTTTCGGGCTTCAGCTTCAGGGCCCTGCCGGCCTGACGGGCGGCGGCCACCACGGTTCGGGCAAACTCATGCCAGGTGGTCTCGCCTGCGGCAGCCAGGTTATAAAGGCCGCAGGGAAAGGCGTCATCGTCCCGCCGCAGATACTGGCCAACGATCTGGGCGGTGACATCGGCCAGCAGCGCCGCCGAGGTCGGGGCGCCGAACTGGTCGGCGACAACGGGAAGGCTCTCCCTCTCCGCCGCCAGCCGTAACATGGTCTTGGCGAAATTCCCGCCATGGGCACCAAAGACCCAGCTGGTGCGGAAGACGAGACAGCTTACCCCACCCTGCAGGAGGGCCTGGTCGCCAGCCAGCTTGCTTCTGCCATAGACGCTCTGCGGATGAGGCTGATCCTCTTCCGTGTAGCAGCCCTGCCCGGTGCCGTCAAAGACATAGTCGGTGGAGTAATGCACGACCAGGGCACCGTGCCGGGCGGCCTCTTCGGCCAGAACTTCCGGGGCCCGGGCGTTGATTGCAAAGGCCCTGTCCGTATCGGATTCAGCCTTGTCAACAGCCGTATAAGCAGCCGGATTAACGATAATATCGGGCTTGATTTCCCGGACAAGCCGGCGAAGGGCCTGTTCATCGGTGAGATCACAGTCCGACTGGTCGACGGCGGCGATACGGCCCAGAGGCGCCAGCGCCCGCTGCAGCTCAAAACCGACCTGGCCGTTTTTCCCGGTGAGAAAAATTGTCTTCATATCCCGTATTGTCTCTCGACCCAGCTGCGGTAGGCGCCGCTGGTCACATTGACGACCCAGGCCTGATTGTCCAGGTACCATTCCACCGTCTTGCGGATACCGGTCTCAAAAGTCTCCGCAGGGCTCCAGCCCAGTTCGCGCTGGACCTTGGTGGCGTCGATGGCGTAGCGGCGGTCATGGCCCGGACGGTCCCGGACAAAGACAATCTGATCCCCATATGATCTGCCGTCCGGCCTCGGCTGCAGCTGGTCCAGGATGCGGCAGAGCGTATGGACGACCTCCAGATTGGTCTTTTCATTCCAACCGCCGATATTGTAAATCTCGCCATGTCTCCCCCGCTCCAGCACGCAGCGGATGGCGCTGCAATGATCGTTGACGTAGAGCCAGTCCCTGACCTGCCTCCCGTCGCCGTAAACAGGCAGGGGCTTGCCGGCAAGGGCATTGTGGATGCAAAGCGGGATCAGCTTTTCCGGAAACTGGCGCGGGCCGTAGTTGTTGGAGCAATTGGTCGTCAGCACCGGCAGGCCATAGGTGTGGTGGTAGGCGCGGACCAGATGGTCGCTGGCGGCCTTGCTGGCGGAATACGGGCTGTTCGGCTCGTAGCGGTTGCTCTCCGTGAAGGCGGGAGCATCGGCGGCCAGGGTTCCGTAGACCTCATCGGTGGAGATATGCAGAAAGCTGAAGGGCGCAGCGGCATCCCTGTCCTGGCCGGCCCGGTAGGCCCTGGCCGCTTCCAACAGCCGGAAGGTTCCAACCACGTTGGCCTGGATAAAATCCTCCGGTCCCCGGATGCTGCGGTCCACATGGGACTCTGCGGCAAAATTGACGATGGCCCGCGGCTTATGCCTGGACAGAAGATCCGCCACCAGATCGAAATCGCCGATATTTCCGTTGACGAAGATATGCCGGAAATCACCTGCAAGGGATTGGAGATTATCCATATTCCCCGCATAGGTCATCGCGTCCAGGTTGATGACCGCTTCGTTGGAGGACGCCAGCCATTCAAGGATGAAATTACTACCGATGAAGCCTGCTCCACCGGTGACTAAAATCGTCATAAGCTCTGTCGTGCGGGGAATGAATTCGTACAAAGAGAGAATATTCAAGTCTACCCGGAAGGAATTCCCGGGTATTGCGGCAACAAGGCCGACAATCCACAGACTGTATTACATCCAAATAACAAGAAAGACACCATTTATATATGAAAGCATGCTCAAGCAGCAGTATCACCATGCCCGAACGGCAAACTTTCGCAAGAGAGCGAGGCCCGCCGATCTGGCCCAGCCACGCTGGTTTTCATGGATCAGTCAGAAAATGCCTTTATCTCGCTTCTTCAAGACAATGCCCCTGCTTCCTAAGAGTGCTCGAAAAAACATTGACCGGGCTCTCAATGGGTTACGCCTTCGCGGAAAACGACCTTCATGATGGTGCCCAGGATAATTTTCATATCCAGACGAAACGATTGGTGCAGGAGATAATAATAATCGAATTCCACCTTCACGGGAATGGGCAGTTCATCCCTGCCGTTGATCTGCGCCCATCCCGTCAGGCCGGGGACCAGACGATGGATCCCCCTGGCGGTTCTCAGGGCAATGAGATCATCCTGGTTGTACAGCGCCGGACGCGGGCCGACAACGCTCATATCTCCGACGAGGATGCTGAAGAGCTGGGGCAGCTCATCCAGGCTGGATGGCCGCAGTATCCTGCCGATCCCGGTCACATAGGCCTCCGGATCGGTGAGAAGATGGGTGGCCACCGCCGGAGTGTCCGTACGCATTGTCCGGAATTTCGGCATCTTGAAGATCGCATTGTCTTTTCCCACCCGGTCCGACCAATACAGGACAGGCCCCTTGGAGGTGAGTTTGATCCCCGCGGCAATCAGCAGCAGAGGCAGCAGCAGCACCGTAAAGGCAACCAGGGATACCGCTATGTCAAAGGCCCGCTTCATCGTCTCTCCTCTCCCGAACCATTCGCCGCAGGCCCTCATCGACGCTCAAAGGCGGCCTCCAGCCCAGCAGACTTCTGGCCTTGCCGATATCCACCCGCAGAGAGCCGCAGAGCCGCTTCACCATCGCCCTCCGGCCCAGCAGCGCCGCCATCCCCTGCAGAAAGGCCTGCGGCACGGGCAGGAGCCGTGCCGGCTTCCCTAGGGCCAGGGCCACCCGGCGCAGGAGTTCGGGGGTTGACAGGTCTTCCCCGTCCCCTGCCAGAAAGGTCTGGCCCCCCGCAGCCGGATGGTCGATACAGGTCATTGTCAAATCGGCCAGGTTGTCTAGGCCGACAAAGCTTCGTTTATTCTGCACAGCGCCTAAAGGCAAGGGAAGGCCCCAGTCCACCCAGCGGATAAGCCTCTGGAAATTTCCCTTGACGCCGGGACCGTAGACCAGGGGAGGACGGATAATGACCACCTCCATCCCGGTCTTTGCAGCCAGCCGCCGCAGGCCCTCTTCGGCCTCATATTTAGAAATCCCGTAAGGATCTTCAGGGGCGGGCCTGTCGTCTTCGGTAAAGGGACGGTCCAGGGGCGTCTCTTCGCCATTCACCTTAATGGAGCTGATGAAGACAAAACGCCCGACCCCGGCCTCGGCTGCCTGGCGGGCAAGCCTGAGGGTGCCCTGGACGTTGACCCGGCGGAACTCCTGCAGGGGATCGGCGGCCCTCTCCTCCATCACATGGACCCGGGCGGCACAATGGACCACGACCTGGCAGGCCTGCACAGCCTCACGCCAGTCCGTGCCGGGCCCCAGGCCGTCGATACGGCAGGAGCCGACCCCGGCGGGCAGCCCTTCCGGGGCTCGACGGACTGCGGTCCGCACGGCAAAGGCCTTTTTCTCCAGCAGGCCGGCAAGCAATGCCCGGCCGATGAACCCCGTCCCGCCGGTGACAAGAATATTCACCCTCCGCGCGCCCCCTCCTGTTGAGTCACTCCCAACACGTCAAGAATCGTGAGATTGATCGCATGCACATCGAAACGCCGCTCGGCGATACGGCGGCTCTCGCAGCCCATGGTCGTGATCAGATCGGGCTCTTCGATGAAATGGATCATGGCCCGGGCCAGCTCATCCGGATTGCGGACCGCGACCAGATAGCCGTTCCGGCCGTCTTCAACCGTCTCCCGGCAACCGGGGACCGCTGTGGTGATCACCGGCCGCCCGGCCGCCATGGCCTCCTGAGTGCTGCGAGGCTTTCCTTCACGATAGGACGGCAGGACAAAGACGCTGGCCTTCCGCAGCTCTTCCCTGACGTCGTCGATATTCCCCGTCCACTCCACCAGACCGTCCCTGACCCAGGAGAGGATCTCTTTTTCGCGAACGGAACCCGGATTGCAGTCCACGCCCCCGACCAGGACGAAACGCGCCTCGGGAAAACGACGGCGCACACGTTTCGCCGCTTCGATAAAATCGTAGATCCCCTTTTCCCTGAGCATCCTGCCGACAAAGAGGAAGGACACCGGTCCCGCCGCCGGCGGCTCGAGACGATAATGCTCAAGATCAAGGCCGATTCCGTCTATATAGGCGATCTGCCTGGCTGCAACCAGCTTTTTCCTCAGAAAGAAATCCATATCGTCATCGTTGAGAAAAAACACCCGCAGGTTGCAGGCCAGGGCCAGCTTATAGAGCCACGACACCCCCAGGCGCAGAAACCGGCGGTTCAGCGAGACGCCCTGGATATCGTCCATAAACACATACCCCAGACCTTCGATCATCGAAAACCGCCTGGGCACCCCGGCCAGCCAGGCCGCGATGGAGCCGTACATCACCGGTTTGATAAAATAGGTCAGCGTCATTTCGGGCCGCAGACGCCTGAGCAGAAAAGCCAGGCGGACAATATCCGCCAGGTCCCGGACCGGGTTCATCTCGGCCCGGGACAGAGAACAGTCGACGGGAATTGCACCGCAGCCCTTTATCTGATTACGGATCTCATCGTCATAATCAGGGGCCAGGGCGAATACAGTCATCCCTCTTTCAACCAGCCGGGCAATCAAGGGACCGCGGAAGTTCACCAGGGAAAACGCCTGACTCGTAATTATCGCAATTGATGCTGCCATGAAGGTTGACTGTCTTTTTTCTCTGTTTTTCCCGGTTGCCGGGGCGGAATGCGGGTTCAAGGGCTCTCTGATTCCGCCCAACACTACCTTAAAATGTTAGATACTTCATGCAAATTCAAAGGACGGTGAGGATTTTACCGCAATCGCGGATCGGATATCCTCCTGATGTCCCGCCAAAAACAGAGAAAAAACGATGTCAGGGGGCTGCCAACCCAAAAGGTGAAGGCGCTCTCATCCTCTCTGGCCTCCCGCAACCTCGGCATAGAGCCCCTCCCATTGCGAGGCGATGGCCTGCAGAGAGAACTGCCCTTCAATCCGCTCCCTGCCCTTCTGGCCCATCGCCCTTCTGGCCGCGGCCGGCATGGCCGCAACCAGGTTCATCGCCCTGGCCAGGGCCGCCGGATCCTGCGCTGCAACCAGCAATCCCGCCTCACCCTGCCGGCCCACAATCTCAGCCGGCCCGCCGCAGTCGGTCACCACAACCGGCAATCCCGAGGCCATGGCCTCCGCCACCACCAGGCCGTAGCCTTCGCTGGCAGATGATAACACAAATGCATCCGCACTGCGATAGAGCTCTGCAATATCCAAGCGGACACCGAGAAACCGGACCCTTTCCGCCAGCCCCAGCCTTCCGCACCGGGCCTGCAGCTGAGCAGACAGGGGCCCCTGCCCGGCAATCAGCAAACGGCCATCAGGGACCTGGGCAAAGGCCGCAAGCAGGGTCGGATAATCTTTCTGCGCCGCCAGCCTGCCTACTGCCAGCCAGGTGAAATCCGGGCTGTTCCGCGGCTTTTCCGCCGGATGAAACAGGCCGGTGTCGATTCCATTATACACGGTCCGGGTCCGTTCAGGCAAAAAGACCTTTTCTTCGATAAATCTGCGTGTGGCGGCCGCACTGATGGTGGTGTTGAGCTGGCTGAGGGGGGCGGTGAGACGGTAGGCCCAGTCCCTGCATCTCCCCCCTTCTCTGATACTGTGAGCGGTGGTGATCACCTTCAGCGCCGGGAAAAACAGCCGGGTCAGACGGACCAGGAGATTGGCGTGGACCATATGGCCATGGATGATGTCCGGCGGCGACTTTTTGCAGAGCCGGAGGAGACGATACAGGGCAAGGGGCAGATGCAGGGCCCGGCGCATCCCCAGGGAATGGACCGCAATGCCAGCCTGTTCAAGGCGCTCGACGAAGGCCGCAGGCCTCAGCAGCGAGATGACCCGCAGCCGGTGGCCGCGCCGCGCCAGAGTCTCTGCCAGCGCCACCACCTGGAACTCGGCCCCTCCGACGTCGAGCCCGGTGATCACATAATCAATGCGCATGCAGGCCCCGCCCCGATTGACGGCGGTACAGAATGAACATCCGCCGGATGAGCGCCAGAGGCAGCCAGCTCGCCCCCCAGAGCGCGGCCTTCATCCCCGCGCCCACAGGGGCTTCTGCCAGGTGGCGGCGGGCAGCCCGGCGTTTGCCGCTCAAAAGGCTGTAGGTGATCCGGGCCAGGCTCACCCGCCGGTATTCCGCAGGGTATTGACGACGCAGCAGATCGCCGAACTGCTGCAGGGTCTCCTCGGCCAGCTGCCTGTGATCGGCGGCCCTCAGGATCTGGGCGGCGGCGCGGGTCATCCGCTCACCGGCGTCGGCCGTCACCTCTACCAGGACCCGGCTGAAGGTGGGAATGCCGTAGTCCCCGGCCAGCCGCCACCAGAGCAGATGCTCGCCGCCCGCACGGTTGACCGGATAGCTGAGGCCGGTCTGCTGAAAGACGGACCGATTGAATACCGGGGTGAAATCTCCGGTAAGAGCGCCGCCCAGATAGTCATGGAGATCGACCACAGGATAGTCGCTCGCAAACCTGCCGTTGCTGCTCGCAAACTGGACGACCGGATAGCTCAAGGCATCGAATCGGTCCAGCTCACGCGCCAGCCCCTCCAGCGCCCCCCGCCTCAGGACGTCGTCATCGTCCAGCATCAGCACCCAGGGGGCCCTGGCCAACCGCAGCCCCTGCATCCTGGCAGGCCCCGGTCCGCCGTTGGCCGTCATCCGGAAGCAGAGCAGATCAGGCTCGGCAAAGACAGGCAGGGGGATTGTCGAGGCGTCATCCACAACGATGATCTCCACCGCCGCGCCGCCGGTCCGCTCGGAGAGCACCGAATGCACCGCGCGCCTCAGCAATGCCGGCCGGTTATAGGTCGTAATGACGACAGTGAGGGCGAAAGCATTCATGCCGATTTCCTGCAGAAAAGGATCATCAATACCGCAAACATTGTCACCTCGGAGCATAAAAAGGTCAGGGTCATGCCCAAGCCCCCACGGGAGGGCACCAGCAGGGATGCCAGCAGGCAGACGAGGATGAGGTTGACAAGCATCGCCCGGCTGGCAAGATCTTCCCTTCCGGCGGGGATAAACCAGAGAACGGCCATGATCATGCTGGAGACGCGCAAGGGCACGATCCAGACCAGGATCCTCAAGAGGGCAATGGCGCTCTCATATCCAGGACCAAAGACCAGACTGACCACGACAGGGGCCAGCCAGACCGTCAGCAGGGCGAAGAGTATCGTCAGCCCGCCGACCGCGAGCAGGGAGATGCCGACCAGCCTTTTGGCCGCAGCCCCGGACGCAGCCTGCACGCGGACCAGATGCGGAAAGGCCGCATTGAGCGCCAGGCTCACCAGGCCGGTGGCGGCGCGGACCAGCTTTTCGGCCGGAACAAAGGCGCCGACCACCCGGGCACCCCCAAAAAATCCCAGCAAGGTCGAGGCAATGGAGCCCATAATGCTCTGGGCGCCCTTAAAAAGGAAAAGCTCCCAGCTCTCGCGCAGGACCAGCCAGGTCCCCGAGAGGGAAAAGGGTCCCGCACCGGCGCGGCGCAGGAGTATCAGCGTCGGAATGCCGGTATTGGCCAGGCCCACCGTCGACTGGATGATCAGCACCCGCCGGGCATGCTCCGGGGCTGAGACCAGCGCGATTATGCACAGAAGTCCCGCCGTCCGCAGCCCGACATCCAAAAGGGCGGGCAGCACCAGATCTTCCGTGCCGATATAATACCAGAGGGGACTGAAGCCGAAGACCAGGATGAGCAGCCCTATCCAGACATACCACTGTCCCGGCAGGGCCGCATCTCCCGAGCCGCAGGCCAGCACGGCGGCAACGGCCAGGGCGACGATTATGCCCAGAAAGAGCTTGGCCGCAAGGACATTGGTCACCAGCTGGGCCAGGGCGGCGGCATCGTCCCTGACCCGGACAAGGCTGCGGGCGGCACTGAAGTTAAAGCCGAATTCAACGAAGACGGAGGCCGTCAGGGCAATGCCCATCGCATAGAGGATCCGGCCATAGGCATGCTGCCCCAGGGCCCTCGCCAGCACCGGCAGCTCCACCAGGGGTATGCACATCCCGCCGACCTGGGCCAGCACCAGCCAGAAGGCATTGGAGGCAACGCGCGACACGGGCGATCAGGCCTGCAAACGGGTCTGTGCAGGCCGCAGGTGATGCGAGGGGCTATTCCTGGGCTGCATCCCGTCCGATGATCGACTGCGCCTTCATATCCGGCACATACTCAGGCATTATTTTCTTGAGCACCTCTTTGATCCCCTGGGCGTCATGGGCCTTGGCCCGGCTGGCAAGTTCCTCCAGGAGACCTCCCATTTCCCCGTGGGTCCGGCCGTCCCCATGCAGGACCATTATCTTTTCATGCCGGGTCGGGACGATGCCCTCGCCTTCGGTGATGAGTTCCTCGTACAGCTTTTCGCCGGGCCGCAGGCCGGTATAGGTAATTTTGATTTCGGTCTCCGGTTCATACCCCATGAGCTTGATCAGGTCATGGGCCAGGGTGGCGATTTTTATCGGCGTGCCCATCTTCAGAAGAAAGATCTCGCCGCCCGTGCCCATGGCGCCGGCCTGGAGGATAAGCTGGGCGGCCTCCTCAATGGACATGAAATACCGGATCATCTCGGGATCGGTGACGGTGACGGGCCCGCCCTTCTCGATCTGGCGTTTGAACAGCGGGATCACCGAGCCGGACGAGCCCAGGACGTTGCCGAAGCGGACCGCCATAAAGGCGGTGCGCTGCGAAGAGGAATCCGCTCCGCTCTCCGGCTCCCGGCAGCCCGCTGCATCCCCGCCCGCCGTACCCGCCTGGTCCTGACAATAGGCCAGCATCAGGAGTTCGGTCAGGCGTTTGGAGGCCCCCATCACATTGGTCGGCCGCACTGCCTTGTCCGTTGAGACGATGACAAACCGCTGGGTCTTATGAAATATGGCGGTCTCGATCAGATTTTTCGTCGCAAAGATGTTGTTGAACACCGCCTCCCAGGGGTTGGCCTCGATCAGCGGGACATGTTTGTAGGCGGCGGCATGAAAGACCACCGAGGGCGCATACCGGCAGAAGAGGCGATCCAGCAGTTCCTGATTCTGGATCTTGCACAGCACGGGGATATAGTTGTGAAAATGGTGCTCATGCCGGAGCTCCATCTCAATTTTATAGAGGTTTTCTTCACCGGCATCCAGCAGGACGATCCTCTCCGGATTGAATTTGATGATCTGCCGGCAGAGTTCGGAGCCGATGGAACCGCCGGCGCCGGTGACCAGCACCGTCTGTCCGGTCAGATAGCGGCCGATCTCCATCTGGTCGAGATGGACGACGGGACGCCCCAGCAGATCCTTATAGGCGATCTCGCGCATGGAGGTCACGCTGAGTTTTCCTTTGATGATCTCGCCGATGCTGGGCAGGACCTTGAAGGCGGTCCTGGACCTCTGGCAGGCCTCGACAATCCTCTTCATCTGCTCTCCGCTGGCCGAGGCGACCGCGATCAGGATCTCCTCGGCCCTGGTCCTGGCGATGCACTCCCTGAGCCTGTCCACGCCGCCCACCACCGGAATGCCATGGATTTTCAGGCCATGCTTATTGGGATTGTCGTCGACCAGTCCCACCACCTCATAGAAGACGCTGGCATTATCGGTGATCTCACGGATGACCTTCTCCGCGGCGGTACCGGCCCCGATGAGCAGCAGCCTCTTCTTCTTCCTCGTCTCACTGCGGGAGGCCATTGAAATTGCGTCTTTGTTCTGCAGTAGATAGCGGATGGCGCCCCGGTGCAGGCAGATCAGCAAAAAGGTGAAGACGGCATCCATGAAGAACACCGAACGGGAAAACCCGGCAAACCGGTTTATATACAGGACCACCATGACCACCAGGCCCGACGACAGCGTCACGGCCCTGGCAATATTTTTCAGATCGGCGATGCTGGTGTACCGCCACATGCCGCGATAGAGACCGAAGATATAGAATACTACAATCTTGGTTGCCGTCAGCAGGGGAAGAAGGCTGATGATGCGGGGAAGCTCCCCGGAAATCTCCCAATCGAAACGCACCAGATAGGCAAGAAAATGGGCGAAGATCACCAGACCGATATCGACCAGGAGAACAATCCAGAAATTCACCATCCGCAGGAGGTTCCACAGGATTCTGGGTTGTTCAAACAGGAGCCTGGTAAAAATATTTCCCATATACTCTTCCCGATAAGACAATGACTTCTCTGACATACAGCAGACCCGCGCGGCAATTGCCCCCGGTAGCCGGCATCTGAGCCCTGAAAATACAGGCCCGGCAATATGACATGATCGGGATCAGGGAGAGGATGGAGGCGAGCGGCCCCAAAACGGCGGAACAGCGGACGTCGCCCCGGTAAGGAATGTATTTAATTTACTCTCCTGCCCGATGATGCGATGAAGGCGCCGAAGGCCTGCCAGACACATAGGCAATAAGTTTTGCATGATATCGCTTTCGCCACCCTCCCGCCATATCTTTTTCAATCAGGCCTCTCAGCCCCCGAGAATTCCCGTCTCCTTACGCAACGGGCTTTTGCGGTGATGACGCCGTCCTGCAAAGGGCCCTGGCAGACCAGGTCACGGTTTCGTGGCAATGACGATGTCTCCGTACCAGGCGGTGGCATCCGTGCCGGTATCATCCGTGTCCGTCATGATGGCGATGGCCTCCGCCTCTCCGGGATCTTCCCCGAAAAGACGGCGATAGTCAGCCAGCATATCGCGCTCTTCGGCCACCCACTGACCGGTCCGGGCGGCTCCCGATTCCACGGCAACCATCATGACTCCGGCGGAGTACGGATTGGGCAGGGACTGTCCCTGAGGCAGAATATTGGCCCAGATATAGTTGACAGCCCTGGTCTGCCAGAAAAAGCGGCCGGGGAAAACCACATAGACGCGGGCGGCGTAATCGTCTCCGGACCTGGATCTCTCGTCGCCGCCGGAAATGGTGTGAGCGACCTTCCACGACCATCGCAGATAGCGATATTCCCTTGGATTAAAATGAATTTCCCTGATCAGTCCAGATGCCGCGGCATGGCTGTTCGCCTCCACCACCCACCGCCCCTGGTCAGAGACCAGACGATAGGCGGTCTGCCCCTTGAAGGACTTGGGGACCCAGCCGGAAAGCCCGTCGACGGCGAAACGGCCGACGGCTATCTCCGCCGATTCAGCCCCGGCAATCGGAATCACCCCCAGCCAAAGGACAAGGAGAATCCGCGTTCCCCAACTGATCACGGCATCCATGCCGGCCATGGGCATTGCAGAAAATTGAACGCAGGAGGGATCCGGGAAGCGTACCGGAAAGAAAAGACCGGGCCTTGCAAAGGCCCGTGTGCTGCTGGAGCCGGAACAGGCCGGGGTGCAGCGGCGGCACCACGCCCTGCCCGAGCCTGTTCGGGATCACGGAGGCAACCTCCATGATCCCGACATGATGGCGCTGCAGTTATCAATCGGACAGGACTTTAAACGAAAGTTTGACACGGGCTCTGAAGATAACCCCTTTGCCATCCTCGATGATCATGTCCTGGGTTACGACCTCGGCGATGCGCAGATCCCGCAGGCTGAGCCCGGCGGCCTTGACGGCATTCTGCGTGGCCTCTTCCCACGAAATCGGGCTCGATCCTACCATCTCTATGATTTTGTAAACACTCTCAGACATAGACATCCTCCTTTTATAAGGGTTGGGTGTGACCATCACGGAAAATACACACGGTGCCTTGAAACAGGCAGGGGAATGCTGCAGACCGCCCAGACGATACGGTCCGTTGATGCTGATGATGGAAAAGAGAGATCAGAGGCCCGGTCCTGCACCAGGCGGCAAGCCGCTGCCTCTCAGATCAGTATATCCTCAGATGGAAGAAAATTACAGAAAAAATATTTGATCAACCGATATGCCGCAGGCGGATGAGCGGCAGACGCCCTTCGGATTCCGTATCCGCACAGCCCGAAAGATCATTTCGGATGCCGGGCCTTCAATCGAAGCGTTCCTTATAGCTGCAGCGGCGGCAGAGCGGCTCGACAGCCCGCCGCCGGCAAAATCCTTCCCGCATGGCCAGGGCCCGCGGAGCGGCCAGGATGCCCGCCAGCCCGTCGTGATGGATGTTGCCCAGCGGGATGTCGGCCTCCGCGTCCAGACAGCAGGGGACGACCGTCCCGTCAACCAGGATGGCGACATGGTCCCTCAAGCCCCGACAGAAACCGCGGCCGCCGAGATCCGGGGCGGGGGCATGAGGCCAGCTGAATCGACGGGCTCCGCTGAGAAAGACCCCGGGAGCCAGTGTCAGATTGCGCCCCGGAACACACTTCGGGGCGGCCAGCCCGGGGCAATCGAAACTGGCCGCCAGCCGTGCCAGGATTCTGGAATTGAGGACGGCGGCATCGTCATGCAGGTTCCACAGCCGCAGGTTGATAAACAGCGGCGGCGGACTGCCTGCAACACGGATAAAATCCAGGACCTCGTCCATATAGCGGTCAAGCTCCCCGGCGGGACCAGGCTCTTCCATGCTGTGCAGCGAGATATTTATCTGCCGCAGAGCAGATGCGGCAAGCAGCCTCTCCCCCCAGGCGGCAAGGAGGGTACCGTTCGTAGTGAGATTGACCCGAAACCCGAGGGAGCCGCTGATCTCGAGCAGGAGGGGGAGTTCGGGATGCAGCAGGGCCTCCCCCAGGACATGGAGATAAATATGCTCAGTGAATCCGGTAATCTTTTGCAGGACACTCGCGAAGGCAGCTGGGGCCATGAAGGCCTTCGGCCTTCGGCTGGGCTGACAGAAGCTGCAGGCGCGGTTGCAGGAGTTGGTAATCTCTATATATATTTTCTTGAATTCAGTCAAAACGCCTCCTTCGGGCCCGTGTATCGCATCCGGCCGGCACGGCCCCTTCCCCGCTCTCGCCGGCATCGGGCATCAGGATCGGCCGAAAGCAGGAAACAGCGCCAGCTTCGGTGCTGATCGAATCTGCCGGCGAAAGGGACAGTACTCCCCGAAAATCAAAAGGGCAAGATCAGGAGGAGTCAGACCATGCGGCAGCCTGCCCAACTCCTGCCGCCGTCCTTCAGGGGCGCAGCATCGATAACATCATTCTTTTTTATCAGACAAATACAGCGATAAAGCTCCATCAATTGCACGGTTTTTCGCAGCGTACCCCTTAGGATATTAAGTTATTTGCAACTAATATCGGCATATTACAGACTTACAATCCCGATGCGAAAGAAGGTGGCCTCTTGACAAACACACGTTCTGTTTTTTACCCGCTGCCACATGTTCCGCTCCGCAATAATTTTTCAGGATACGCTGCTGATAATTAATTGCACTTTGATTTCTTTTATGTTACCTAGGGTGCTGTTACATGAATTTAATCATAAAAACAGGCGCTTTTTAGACCGTCCTAAAACTAATGGGCTTTTCTGCTGGTCGGAAATTGATCAGTAACAAGTGTTCGCAGCAGAAGGTTTTGGAAAAATGTGCGGATTGTTTTTTTTCATTCTTTTATACGCCCTTTTTATTCAGCAAAACAGTCATCGATACAGCCTCTCGATGCCCCTGGCCGCTGATCCCGGCGGAGTTTTCATCCGCCTTCTGCTCCGTGGGCGCCGCACGTCCTGCACCGACAGAAGTTGTTTACCTCCTACAAATATCCTTGAAGTCCTATATACAGTGTTCCGTCACAGAAGAGAAATTCCCCGGAAGGGAACATCTGCTGAGTCTGCTTTTGTCCCTGAAAAGGCGTTCTGGCGGCTGAATTCGGCAAGGATGCGGTGTTTTTTATTTTATCAGAAATGGAGGTGACGACAGGATACAACCACTGTGAAGAATGGGGAGCGACAATTGATTCGTCCACCGCAAACGAAATACAATTTCCTTTCTTCCATGAATGATGTCTTTGTTGAAGACCAAGGAGAGGAGATCCTCTTCAACAAATTGATGCAGCACTAAACAAACATTCAAGAGAGGGCGAATACGATGGCAGAAACAAATATTGCAAATCCCGCTGTTGTTGGTCTGGCAGGTTTTGGTACCACTACTTTATTGCTTCAATTCCATAATTTCGGTCTGTGCGGTTCGGGCGTTGTTTTCTGTTGCGCCATGGCCTTTGGTGGTTTTGCCCAGCTTATGGCGGGCCTTCAGGAGTTTAAGACCGGGAACAATTTCGGCTACTGCGCCTTTTCCGCATACGGCGCATTCTGGATTGCACTCGGACTGATTTTTCTCATGCTGGAGCTGCAGGCCCAAGGCGTCATCCCGGACAAGGGAGCACTTCATGTTACCGGCGGAGACCTCGGATGGTTCCTGGTAGCATACACCGTCTTAACATTTTTCCTGTGGATCGGCTCCTTTGCCATTCATACGGCAATGGTTGCCACATTTACTACTCTTATCCTCGGCTTCATCGGACTCGATCTGGAAAAATTGGCTGGCATGGAAAGCATAGGGTTCATCACCACTGTCGACCTGACACTTTGCGCCCTCTGCGCCTTTTACATGATGGCGCATGTGATCTTCCTGCAGGTCTTCGGCAGGGATATCCTGCCCGTTGGCAAACCATGGGTCAAAAAGGGATGAGCACGCTGCTCTCCCTGAAGGGGAAATCAGGCAGCAGCCCGTACCGATATCGGGGCTGCCGGCGCAATATGGCCATCTCCTGACTTTTCTGTAACAAAACCGGTGAAGCGTCTCAACGCTCCGCCGGTTTTTTTTATCGTTGCACAGAGGACAAGAGCTTGTAATTTCTGGCATCCGGCACCATCAGAACCTCGCTTTATTTCCATCCGGAAGAAAGCCCCCTTTGACTGAACTCCCCGGACCCGTAATTTCATTGCCCTGCACTCGAATTTCATGCTATGCTTTTTCGGTAGTCGCCTGGCTCCGGTTCGTTTGCTGCCGCTTCCTTTCTGTACGGTGTCTCCGGCAGGGAGTGCTGACCCCTCCCCGGCGGAATTGCAGTGCCAGCGATCTATTTACCCTCACAAGGAAATCAACCATGCTCATCGGAATACTGAAAGAGATCAAAGTTGCGGAAAATCGTGTCAGCATGACGCCGGCCGGGGTCGAGGCCATGGCCCTGCATAAGCATGATGTCCTGGTGGAAAAAAATGCCGGAGCCGGCAGCGGCTTTACCGATGAGGCCTATCAAAAGGCCGGGGCCAGGCTGGTCGAGACCGCTGAGGAGATATACGCCAGGGCGGACATGGTCATGCACGTCAAGGAGCCCCAGCCCTCCGAATATGCGCTTATCAGGGAAAACCAGATCATCTTCACCTACCTCCATCTGGCTGCGGACAAGAAGCTGACCCAGGCCCTGATCAAGACCCGATCGGTCAACATCGCCTACGAAACCATCCAAAAGGCCGACCGCTCCCTGCCCCTTCTGATCCCGATGAGCGAAATCGCCGGCCGGATGGCGGTCCAGGAGGGGGCCAAATACCTGGAGATGCCGCAGGGCGGACGGGGGATACTGCTGGGCGGCGTTCCCGGAGTCGTACCCGGCGTGGTGCTGATCTTAGGCGGCGGCATCGTCGGCATCAATGCGGCCAAGATCGCCTGCGGCCTGGGGGCCAGGGTCTACCTGCTGGATACCAACCTGGACCGCCTCCGCTACCTGAGCGAGGTAATGCCCAGCAACTGTTTTACGGTCATGGCCAATTTGGCCAATCTGCGCGCCCTGCTCAAAGAGGCGGATCTGGTCATCGGCGCCGTCCTGATCCCCGGCGCCAAGGCCCCGAAGCTGATCACCCGGTCCATGCTCAAGGACATTAAGGCCGGCACAGTCCTGGTGGATGTGGCCATTGACCAGGGCGGCTGTTTCGAGACATCAAGGCCGACCACCCACACCCAGCCCACCTTCGAGGTCGATGGGATCATCCACTACTGTGTGGCCAATATGCCGGGTGCCGTGCCCAAGACCTCAACCATCGCCCTGACCAATGCCACGCTGCCCTACGCCCTGGCCATTGCCGAGAAAGGCTGGCAGGCGGCCTGCCGGGAGAGCCATGAGATCGGCCTCGGAGTCAATGTCGTCCAGGGGCAGATCACCTGCAAGGGAGTTGCCGACGCCTTCGGCATGCCATACGTCCCCATAGACTCCCTGCTGAACTGACGTACCCGATTTCCCGGCACTGCCACCAGTGCCGTTTTTTGCCAAATCCCTACCCATGACAACATCGATGAAAAATACGTCAAAAAAGCAGCCTCCCTATGCGGGCTTTGAGCAGGGACCTACTCGACCGCCCAGTGAGGCCGCAAGCCTGCTGATCCGCATCACCCGCAACTGTCCCTGGAACCGCTGCATCTTCTGCCAGATCCATAGAGACAATACCTTTTCCCTGCGGCCCGTGGACCATGTCCTGATGGACATCGACACGATCCACCGCCATGTAGGGCTCATTCGCAAGGTCATCGGCGGCCCAGGAAAGATCACCAGAGACCATATCCTAGCCCTGACGGCCTGGACGGAGCCTGATGAACTCAAGGTGCTGAACGCCGCGCTGCACTGGGCCAGAGACGGCATGCGGACCATCTTTCTCCAGGATGCCAACAGCCTGATCATCAAGCCCCGGGACCTGATCTCCATCCTGACTCACCTGCGAAAGCGCTTTCCCTGGGTAGAGAGGATCACCTCCTACGCCAGTTCCCACACCCTTGCCCGCATCGACGACCGGGACTTGAACCAGATCGCCGCCGCCGGCCTGAACCGCATCCATATCGGCATGGAATCGGGTTCCAATAAAGTTTTGGCCATGGTCAACAAAGGGGTAGACCGGGAGGTCCATGTCCAGGCCGGCCTGAAAGTCAAAAGGGCCGGGATGGAGCTTTCCGTATACGTGATGCCGGGCCTTGGCGGCAAGGCCCTAAGCCACAGTCATGCCGCGGAGACGGCGGATATGCTGAACCGGATCAATCCCGACTTCATCCGGCTGAGCACGTTGGCTATGCCCACCCATCCCTGGAACCTCAAACAGCTCGGTCGGGAAAACTTCGTCAGGCAGAACGATCGGGAGATTGCGCTGGAACTCCTGTTCCTCCTGGAAGACCTCAAGGGAATCACCTCCACGGTCCACAGCAATCATATGCTCAACCTCTTTGAAGACATGGAAGGGACCTTTCCGCAGGACCAGGAGAAGATGATCGCCATCGCCCAGGAATTCCTGGGCATGCCCGTAGACGAGCAGGTGCTCTATCAGGTGGGACGCCGGATCGGTTTCTTCACCGGACTGCGCGACCTGCAGGATCCCATCAAACGGGCCCGGGCCGAAAAAACCTGTTCCTATCATGGGATTGGCCCTGATAATGTGGATGCAGCCATCAGTAAGATGATGAAAAACTTTTTCAAACTGGAGACTGCCGCCACTGCCATTCCGACCCTTATTCCGGCCTTATGAGCAAGGACGATTTTCTCCGCCGGATACGGTTTTCCCCTGACGGATCTCCCGCTCTTTATAAAACAGGCTGCTGAATATGCCGCCTGGATTCCTGCGACATGCAGCCTCATAATTCCGCAGGATCTCCATCGTCTTCGGCGGGACTACACCATAGGTCTGTATACCGTCAAGATACCATCATGATACCGAGATGATATCATCACAGACTGGTCTTGAAAGAAAGGGGAAGCACAATATCAACCCTCAGGACAGCATGACAGCCGGCACCTGCAAGACTATTTCAGCCAGACCTCAACCCGCCTGTTTTTTTCCCTGCCCTGCTCGGTGGCGTTGGAGGCCACCGGGTTTTCCTGACCGCAGCTGAAGATCTCGCCCACGCTGATACCGCGGGCCCGCAATTCCGAGGCCACCAGCTGGGCCCTGGCCATGGCCAGCCTGTAATTATTCTCATAATTCCCTGAATTATCAGCAAAACCAGCAAGAACAATCCGTTTGTCCAGTTTGTTTTCCAGAAAGACAATGATACGGTCCAGGTCATGCATGGAACGGTTATCCAGGGCCGTTTCATTCTTTCTGAACCTGAAATTCAGCGACAGACGGTTGGCATTTTTGACCGAATTGAGATACTCCCGGATCTTCGGGGGTGCATCCTTACTCTCATGCTCAGCGGGCTCCAGGGGAAAGGTCCTGATGTTCATATCGACAAATCCGCTCTCCTGCACAATTTTCTGCCCCTCGGCAGAAAGAACGAAGTTGATGAAGGGTGCGACATTGGGGTTTTTCGGGATGGAGGCCGTGTACATATACAGTCGCCGGGAAAGAGGATAGTCCTCGGTGGCCACCGTGAAAAAGTTCGGATAGATGGCCAGGGCCCCCTCTTCAGAGACCGCCAGGGCCTTAGACTCTCTTACGTAGGGAAGGCCGGTAAAACCGATTCCCAGAGGGTCGCGGGAGACGTCGTCGGACAACTCCGCATTTGACTCATAGCGTCTGGCGCCAGCGGCAAGCGTCTCCTGTTCGCCTAGAATAATGCTCTTAAAGGTATCATAGGTACCGGAATTGCCGTCACGGGCATAGACCCCGATCGTCCCCTTCGCGCCATGCAGATCCTGCCAATCGGCAAACCTGCCGGCAAAGACCTGCTGCAGATCCTTTACCGTTATCTGGTTGAGAATATTGCCTCTATTGACAATGACAGCAATGCCGTCAAGCCCGACCACATGCTCGTTGGCCAGAGAGGTCATCTCTCCCAGGAAGGAAAGCTGTTCAATCTCCCCCTCCTTGATCTTCCTGGAGGCATCACCGATATCACAGGTTCCAGTCTTCAGATCCTCGAAGGCTGTTGCAGAACCGTGGGCCTGGATCTCAACGGCAACACGTCTGCCGTTCACCATCGCCCTGATTATCACCTCGTTCTCCTGAGCACCGGGCACACCGGCAATGTCAACGGCATTCAGCCGGGTCTTCAGATAGGCGGTTACCAGCGCCGGGGCAAGGACGGCACCGATGGTGTTGGAACCGTGCAGCCTGAGAAGGGTCTCTTCGGCAAGAGGCGGACCAGCCTGAGGGACCAGCCCTGTCATCCCGTCGGCAGGAGCAGTCCCCACTGGCAAAGCGGCCTCCGCATTCCCTCCGGCGGTGCCCGGAAAGGCCTTGCCGGCCGCTCCTGTCCCGGAAGGATCGCCCCCCTTCTGCGCTTCGCCCTTATCGGCAGCCTGGGCATTCTCCGGATCCGCAGAGCGGTCCTGCAGACTCTTCTTCCCGGAGACCCTGCCGCCTGAAGAAAAAACAGCCGGGTTCATTCGCCCGTTCCTGCCCTCGTCCCGAATGGCATACTGCTGAAAGAAGGTCAGGGCAACGAACAGAACAACCATCACCGCAACGCAGATACCGGCATATTTTCTCACAAACCCCCGCGGCCTCCCCCTTTCGGGGACAGCGGCCCCGGCACATTCATCTTCCGGCTGATCCATGAGACCGGCAAGCACCCCCATGCCGGGCACCGTCTGCCCCTGTTCTTCTCCTGCTTCATCCAGACTGAGGCTGGCCGTAAGCAGCAGTTGCTGGACATCCATATCAATGTTCGGGGGAGGAAATTTCTTGACTTTGACCTCCTTTATCTGCCCCTGCCTCCAGGAAATAATCTGACAGAAGGCCTTTTCCCCCTTGAATCCGGCAACTTCGGCATAGGTAATACGCCCGTCGCTGATCAGAATGATCCCCTTGTGCGCGTCCTTTTTAATCAGGATCGCCTTGGTCACCCTGTTCATGCAGAGCATCTGCACGTAGTCCGCCAGACTGATCCCGGTAATAAGGCCTGAAAATCCCTCGCCATCGAAAAGTTGCTTTATACTGCTGACAATTGCCGGAAAATCGAGGGGTTTTCGAACCTGATCATAGATCCTGGGCAAAGTCTTTCTGCTGGTAGAAGCATCTTCCAGGATGATCATGAAGGAGGCTGCCGGCTGTTTCACCTGCAGATACGGTATGATATCTTTGCCGCCATCGGTCTTGATCAGGGCGTTCACCAGAATGAGATCAAAATCATGCAGCCCGGCCAGACGCATGAGACCGGGCAAGTCACCGCAGACGGAAACCTCATAGGACTCAGCCCGAAGAAGCTTTTCCAAGGTCAGGACGACATTATGATCAGGGTCCGCTATAAGAATTTTCTTCATTCCTCCACCTTCCCCTGCCTCTTGCAGCCCGGGTCTCTGTATACATGGCAAAAAATCCTGAAAACCAGACCATACTTACAAAACTGAAATTCGATTTCTGTTACGATCCCGTTAGTATTTCCTCCCCGCCCATCAAATCCGCCGCCGGGATCGGGACAGCGTCTGCCGCCAACAGAGCTCTATTTCAATCCTATTCCTTTTCTAATACGGACCGCTCATAGTGATCGAGAGTCATTATTGACGGGAACAATCACGTCCGGATTTATTGGCCCAATCAATACTTTTCACCGATTGATCCGGAAAGAATCTGCCATGGAGCCCCCATGTTTGCCGTTGACAAGGTACTTGCTGAACACTATCCCGCCCTCAATAGCAGCAGGATATGCTCTCCGCTGATCAAGTCGATGCTCCGGCGCCTGCTCCATGAACGCGCCTTTGCCGATTTTGCCGAGCGCTACCCGCACCTGCACGGCATCGAGTTCGTCGAACAGTCTCTGGAGTATTTCGACTTCAGCTACGCCGTCTCGGATCTGGAGCGGGAGAATATCCCTGCCGCCGGCAAGGTGATGATCATCGCCAACCACCCCATCGGTTCCCTGGACGGCCTGGCCCTGCTGAAGCTGGTGCACGGGACCCGCTCCGACGTGAAAATCGTCGCCAACGACCTGCTGATGATGATCAACCCGCTGCAGCCCTTTCTGCTCCCCGTCCGCGCCATGCAGGGACTCAGCGTCAAGCAGCATATTGCCCGGATAACAGACGCCCTCGACCGGGAAGAGGCGGTCATCATGTTCCCCGCAGGCGAGGTCTCACGTCTGAGCCCCGGCGGCATCCGAGACGGCCGGTGGCACAAGGGATTTCTGAAAATGGCCGAGCGGGCCAAGGCCCCCATCCTGCCCATCCATATCTCCGGGCGCAACTCCGTCTCCTTCTATCTGGCCTCGCTTTTGGTGCGGCCCCTGTCGACCCTGATGCTGGTGGGCGAGATGTTCCGCCAGCGCGAGAAGCAGGTCCGGATGACCATCGGCTCCATCGTCCCCTATGAGGCCTACCGCAATATCTGCCTGGGCCGGAGCGACAAGATCAGGCTGTTCAGGAGGCATGTCTACAGGCTCGGCTCAGGGAAAAAGCCGCTCTTGCCCACGGTGTCGGCCATCGCTAGGCCCGAGCGCAAGACCGAACTGAAGCAGGCGATGCGCCAGGGCGAGAGGCTGGGCAGGACCCCGGACGGGAAGGCTATCTATCTCTTCGAGCCGTCGGGCTCGTCGCCGGTGATGCGGGAGATCGGCCGTCTCAGGGAGATAACCTTCCGGGCCGTGGGCGAAGGATCCGGCAAACGCCGCGACCTGGACATCTTTGACTGGCATTACCGTCACCTCGTCCTCTGGGATGAGGAGGACCTGGAGATTGCCGGCGCCTACCGTTTCGCCGACGCCGGCAGGATCGTCGAGGAAAAGGGGGCCGCCGGCCTCTATACCGGCAGCCTCTTCGACCTTGACCCGGCAAAATGCCCATTTCTCGACCAGGGCCTCGAACTCGGCCGCAGCTTCGTCCAGCAGAGGTACTGGGGAAGGCGAAGCCTCGACTATCTGTGGTACGGCATCGGCGCCTTCCTGACCAAAAACCCTCAGTACCGGTACCTGTTCGGCCCGGTCAGCATCAGCAACGCCATACCCCCGATGGCGCGTGATCTCCTCGTCTATTTCTACAAGCTCTACTTTGCCGGCAATACGCCCGCGCCCTGCTCCCGGAATCCCTTCAGCTTTTCCCAGCCCCTGTCCACGCTTGCAGCATCCTTCTCGGGCAATGACTATCCGGCGGATTTCAAGACGCTGAAGTCACTGCTGAACAACCTCGGCACCGCCGTGCCGCCGCTCTATAAGCAGTACACCGAACTCTGCGAACCCGGCGGCGTGGTCTTTCTCGATTTCAATATCGATCCGGCCTTCAACAACTGCGTTGACGGCCTGGTCATCGTCGATACCGACCGGCTCAAGGAACACAAACGAAAACGGTACATGGAGGAGACCGTCCTCAACTGACCCAAAACCGCAGGAAGCGGCAGACATGAAGCATGACGGTCTGCCGGGACCGGGGCTCGCGACAGGGGTCGCCCGCCTGATCAGGTCATATCACATCCAACCCCTTCCCCCTTCAGGACAGCACACATGCCGATGAAAATCTTCATCCTCGACACCAATGTTATTCTCCACGACAGTTCCTGCATCTACAACTTTGCTGAGCACGATATCATCATCCCCATCACCGTCCTGGAAGAGCTGGATAATTTCAAGAAGGGCGGCCAGATCATCAACTACCATGCCCGCCAATTCGTCAGGGAACTCGACAAGCTGAGCACCGACAAGCTCTTCAACGGGGGAATGCGCATCGGCGAGGGCATGGGGACGGTGGCAATCCGTCTTGAAATGGAGATGCATCCCGATCTCCGCAATATCTTCCTCAACGGGCACAAGGAGGACCATCGCATCCTCAATACCGCATACCATATCGCCCAGGCCCAGAAGGATCGCACAGTCATCCTGGTCACCAAGGATGTCAACCTCCGGATGAAGGCGCGTTCGGTCAAGCTCATGGCCGAGGACTACACCACCGATTATGTCACCGATCCGGCCCATCTCTACTCCGGCTGCCGCTGCGAGGAAAACGTCCCCTCGACGGTGATCGAGAAGCTCTACGGCCAGGAAGGCACGATCTCCCCCCTGGACCTCAGCCCCGAGACGCCTCTGCGCCCCAACGAATACATGGTCCTGCGCAACGGTAAAAAGTCGGCTTTAGCCACCTATGTCGAAGGCGACACCGCCGGCGAATCGGTCATCAGACGGATCATCAAGGAGACTGTCTACGGCATCAGTCCGCTCAACGCCGAGCAGTCCTTTGCCGTGCATGCCCTGCTCAACCCCAGGGTCAAGCTGGTCACCATCTCGGGAAAGGCAGGAACCGGCAAGACCCTGCTGGCGCTTGCGGCAGCGCTGGAGAGCCGCACCCACTACCGGCAGATCCTGCTGACGCGGCCGGTGATCCCGCTCTCCAATAAAGATATCGGCTACCTGCCGGGGGACATCCAATCCAAGATCAAGCCCTATATGCAGCCGCTCTACGATAATCTGGGCGTCATCCGGAGCCAGTTTCCCGAGAAGAGCGAGATGTTCCAGCGCCTGCAGAAGATGCTGGACGATGAGAAGCTGGCCATCGAGCCGCTGGCCTACATCCGCGGCAGGAGTCTCGGAAAGATGTTCATGATCGTCGACGAGGCCCAGAACCTGACGCCCCATGAGGTCAAGACCATCATCACCCGGGCCGGCGAAGGGACGAAGATCGCCCTGACCGGCGATATCAATCAGATCGACCACCCCTATCTCGGAATCCATTCCAACGGACTCACCACCCTGATCGACAAGATGCAGGGCCAGAGACTCTATGCCCATATCGACCTGCGCAAGGGCGAGCGCTCGGAGCTGGCGGAATTGGCCAGCAATATCCTGTGAGGTCCCGATGAAAGATCTGGGAGGCTGCAGCCTCCGAGAGCAGAAGGACACTGCAAGGATAGCGGTGAACAATCCTGTAAAAAATGGTAGGATGAAAGCATGCCGACTACAGGGATAATCCCGCAATCGCCGCCGCCGGAGCTCAGAGCGGAACCTCTTCCGGAAGGGTGCGATACTCAAACCATTTTTCACAAGATAGTCATGGACGCCTATACAGAAGCCCATCTCGTTGTCGCCGCCATCAGGATCCTGCAGCACCAGAAAAGAACTCCGCCCAAGCTTGAGGAGGTCTGCTCACTGCTCGCGATCTCCGATGAGGCCGGCCACTCCTGCTGCCGGAATCTCGCGAAGCTCGGCATAATCGAGGTGCTGGAAGACCCCTTTTCCCTCAATCTCACCGTGGCGAATCATCTGGAAATCGAAAAAATCCCAAAAAATGAGCAGGACGGCAAAGGACTGGCCCGGGAGCTTGAGCAGTTTCAGGCCAAGAAAATGAAGGAGGGGAAAAAGATCGCCGACATCCAGGCCGAGATGGCAAAAAAGAAGCAGGACATGCTCTCGGCCATCGAGTCGAAATTCAAAAAGGAGATGGAGAAGTTCAAGAAGGAGTAGAGGCCGGGGGCCCGGGAATTCTCTTCATCACTCCAAGGGAATTCCCGGACCGGGACGACATCAGGGCCTGTTGGCCCAGAGCAGATAGGCCTTGATGAAAGGATCCAGATTGCCGTCCAGGACCGCATCCACATTGCCCATCTCCTGATCGGTGCGGTGGTCCTTGATCAGCCTGTAGGGCTGCAGGACATAGGAGCGGATCTGGCTGCCCCAGGCGATTTCCTTTTTATCGCCGTGCAGCTCCTCGCTGGCCTCGGCCTGACGCTCCTTCTCCAGCTTATAGAGGCGGGAGGCCAGCATCTTCATGGCCGTGTCCTTATTGCGGTGCTGCGAGCGCTCGTTCTGGCACTGGACCACGGTATTGGTCGGCAGATGGGTGATCCGGATTGCCGAGTCGGTCTTGTTGACGTGCTGGCCGCCGGAGCCGCTGGACCGGTAGGTGTCGATGCGCAGGTCTTTATCGTTGATGTCGACGACGATGGAATCGTCCAGTTCGGGCATGACCATGACCGAAGCGAAGGAGGTATGCCGCCTGCCGCTGGCATCGAAGGGCGAAATCCGCACCAGGCGATGGATGCCCAGCTCGGAGCGGAGATACCCGTAGGAGTACCGTCCCTTGACCATGATGGTCACGCTTTTGGTCCCGGCCTCATCGCCGGGAAGGATATCGACGATATCGGCGGCAAAGCCCTTTTCCTCGGCCCAGCGCAGGTACATGCGCATCAGGATCCCGACCCAGTCCTGGGCCTCGGTACCGCCGGCGCCGGCATGGATGGAAATGATGGCGTTGTTGGAGTCGTGCTCGCCGCTGAACATGCATTCGAGTTCGGCCTGGGCGATATGCCCCTCTATCCCCGGCAGGTTGGCGGCGACCTCATGCTCCGTGTCGGCATCGCCTTCCTCGACAGCCATATCCAGCAGGAGTTCGGTCTCTTCCAGCTCCGACCATTTCCCCTCCCAGTTGGTGATGATATCCTGGAGCACGCCGTAGTCCTTCTGCACCTTCTTGGCCCGGATCGCATCGTTCCAGAATTCCGGGGCCAGGGTCTGCCGTTCCAGACGTTCGAGCTGGTCTTTTTTTCTCTCTAAGTCAAAGATGCTCCTTCAGCGCCAGCATTCTGTTCTTAAGGTCCTGCAACTTCTGTTTGGAAACGGCTGAGCCGGTATCTGTCGACATCACAATCCTCACTGCTGTTTATATGATATGAAAGCTCTCCGGAAGCACAATCCTGCCCTGCCGGAGTGACAAGCTTTCGTATTTTGTTGAGGCCGGCCAATACGGTCCAGCCCTGCTGGTTATTGTTTCGTCCCTGCGGCTCGGGCCGCGGCAGGCGTCCTATCTCTTCGATCTTCCGGCTGGAAAGCGGGACAGATCGCCGCCATTATAATGGGAATTTCTCTATCCGTTAAGGGAAATACAGACCTGGGCCGCAAAACGCGATTCAGGTCTCCCTGGACAGTCTGCGCCTGCGCCTCCGCCCGTCCAGAGTCAGGGCGGCCCCGGCCGCAAGACACAGCGGCGCAAAGAGATGGCCAAGGCCGACAACGAAAGGGACCGTCTCGTTTAAGACGACATCATCGGCAGCCTGCCAGGGCACGAATATCTCCGAACGCTTCCGGACCCGCCCCAGCGGATCGATAAAACCTGAAATCCCGGTATTGGCGGCGCGAACCACGCTGCGCCTGTTCTCAACGGCGCGAAAGACCGTCATCGCAAAACTCTGCTGCGGGGCACTGGATTTACCATACCAGGCATCATTGGTCAAATTAAACAGGACATTTGCCCCCACCTTCGCCCATTTTTCAGCAATATCGGGGAATATGCTCTCATAGCACAGTACCACCCCGATCCGCGCATCCCCGAAGACAATGGGGTTTTCCACGGTGCCGGGGGTAAAATCCCCCACCGTCTGGACGATGGGGGCGATAAACCACAGAAATTTTTTCATCGGCACATACTCGCCAAAGGGGACCAGGTGGGTCTTGGAGTATCTGCCGCCCAAGGTGCCGTCGGGCTTCAAGAGCATGGCGCTGTTGTAAAACCGGAACTTCCGGGTTTCAACGGCCTCGGCCCAGGGGGCGCCTGTGAGCAGGCCTGTATTGCTGCCTTCAACCATATACCACACAGGGGCCATCAGCCCGGGATGATACTCTGGGTAGAACGGCAAGGCCGTTTCCGGCCAGACCACCAGGGCCGGTTTATTGTCCGCAAAGAGCGATCTTGTCTGCCCCAGATAGGACATCACCGTCTTTTCCCTATCCTCGGGAACCCATTTCTCATTCTGCAGGATATTGCCCTGGACCACCCCGATGCGCATGGTCCTGGCCGTCGCCATCCACTGATCGAGGGACTGCCAGCGCCAGACGGAATAGAGAGACAGGCAGAGCAGCAGCACCGCCACCGGGGCGAGGACGGGCAGCCGCAGCGTCTTTTCCCGCCCCGTCAGGATCAGCGCCGCCAGGGTATTGGTCAGCAGCAGCACAAAGGTGATCCCGTAGTGCCCCGTCAGATCGGAAAGTTGAATCAGGCCAGGGACGCTCCACAGGCCGTAGCCCAAATCCATCCAGGGGAAGCCGGTAAAAATAAAGGAGCGGATCCAGTCCAGGCCCACCCAGATACAGGGCAGCCCCCAAAGGGCAGGCAGAGGCGACGGGCCCGCCAGCAGGATCCTGGCCGAAACGGCAAAGGCCATCACGAAGAGACTCAGGATCAGGGCCAGCAGGAACAGGGTCGGATAGGAGATATACCAGCCCAGGCCACCGTACCGTCCCATGACAATGATGATCCAGTAGAGCAGGGAGATGAAATGGACAAGACCGGTGACAAGACCGCAACGCAGGGCCTGCCCCGGAGTCGCAGCCTTCAACGCCGTCAGAAGCGGGACCAGGGCGATGAAGAGCAGCGGCCAGAGGCCGCCGGTTCCGGGCATCCCCAGACAGAGGAGGAGGCCTGAGGCAAGGGCCGGCAGGAGGGGGGCCTGCCGGATAAATGGGCGCATCATTCTTTTTTTCCCTCTCCCCGCAGATGGGTGATTTCGACCATCTTGATATGCCGCTTGCTCGCCCCCTTGACAATGAAGCGAAGGTCCCCGATATCCACCGTATCACCGGCCACAGCCAGACGGCCGAGGCTGGCGATAACCAGGCCGCCGATGGACTCGTAAGGGCCATCCGGCAGAACAACCCGGAAACGTTCCTCCACCTCCTCGACATCCACCCGGGCATGAACCAGGATGGTATCGGCACTGATCTCTTCTATGGTCGTCTCGTCAGTGTCGTATTCATCATCGATCTCGCCGACAATCTCCTCTATGACATCCTCAAGGGTGATGAGCCCCCGGACCGTGCCGAATTCATCGGTCACCAGCGCCATGTGGGTCTTCCGTTTCTTAAAATCCTTCAGCAGTTCAACCACGGGCTTATGTTCAGAAATGAAGTGAGCAGGCTTCAGATAGTCTTCCAGCCCCTGGGTATTCCTGGCGGCCTGGGTGCAGAGTCTGAGGAGATCCTTGACATGGAGGATGCCGATGATCCGGTCCGGATTCTCCCGGAAAATGGGCATCCTGGTAAAGCCCTCTTCAATCACCGCCGCCACCAGATCGTCAAGACTCGTAGAACACTCAAAACTGATAATCTCCGCCGCCGGGGTCATGATCTCCACGGCCAGCGTATCGCGGAAATCGAAGATCGAGTTGATCATCTTCTCCTCGAGGCTGGAGATCAGGCCATGCTCTTCTCCTTCTTCAAGGAGTCCCTGGATCTCGTGCTCCAGCGCCTCGGTGGTCTCCGGAGAGCGGTCCAGTGAAAGCAGGTTCATCAATCTGCGGAGAATCCCTTTTTTGGCCGCCGGTTCGGACACCTCGGATATGTCGTCTTCTGTATTCATTGTCATTACGGAGTTATCGGACTCTCATGCTGGAGGATCTCAGGCACTATCAAATGAAATTTGTATCTTTTATATGTACGATTTTCGGAAGCAGCGGCCATGCCATGCCGAAGTGATGGCTTTCATATTTTTTTGCTGTCAGCCAGGTCCAGTCCAGCCATGCCGGCTCATATGATCCTGCCCCGGACATCGCCGGAGCAGTAAGATTAAGAATTTCAGCAGGAAATTTCAAGGTCTCCGGCCCCCTGCCGGACAGGCAGAAAAAAGTGCGCCCCTGGCGACTTGACAAGTTTTACCATAAAAACCAGCAATTACAAGCTTGAAAAATTATTTTTCTTTTCTAATAAGGCCGGCAAGACTATAGTTACAGTGCATAAAGGCTGCGCCTCCGGTATGGCCGGGAAACGCTCCTGCTCCAGCGAAACCATCAGAAATGAAGAAAAAAGCACGCAACGAGGAACAGGTTTGGACGGAAAAGTTCTCATCGCCAACCGGGGTGAAATTGCGATACGCATCATGAATGCCTGCGCAGACCTGGGGCTTGATTACGTCGTGATCTACACGGATGCCGACCGGGATTCCGAACATGTCGCCAGGAATATCACCGGCGGCGCAGGCCAGAACGCCTGGCGGGTCACAAGCTATTCCGATCCTAACGACATCCTGGCCGTTGCCGATCACGCCGGATGTTCGGCCATCCATCCGGGCTATGGTTTTTTCGCCGAGGACTATCGGTTCGCCCGCAGGGTGACGATGCGGGACCGGGCCTTGACCTTCATCGGCCCCAACTGGGAGGTCATCAGGGAGCTTGGCGACAAGATCAACACCAAAAGGGTGGCAAGATCGCTTAACATTCCTACAATTCCAGGAAGTTCAGCCCCGATCTACAATGAGATGGAGGCGGAGGAAATTGCCGTCTCCCTGCTCGAGGACCAAACCGACAAGGGGATCTCCGACCCCTCTGTTCTCATCAAGGCTGCGGCCGGCGGCGGCGGCATGGGGATCGAGGAGGTAAAAGAAATCGAGCAGTTCCGCCGGATCTACCGGCACCTGCAGAATTACGCCAAACGCCAGTTCGGCGATGGCGGCGTCCTGATCGAGCAGTGTCTGCGCGATTACAACCATCTGGAGGTTCAGCTGCTCTGCTCCCGGCACGGCGAGCGCATCCACTTCAATTCTCGGAACTGCACCATTCAGTCCGCCGGCCGCCAGAAACGGGTGGAGGCGGCCCCGGGCTTCCATGGCTCCTGCTTCGCCTATGACTTTGACGAGCAGCAGGTCCTGGACAAGATCGTCGACTACTCACTGAAGCTGGCAGAGCACGTCAACTATGACAATATCGGGACCTGGGAGTGGATAGTCACCCGTTCGGGAGAGCCCTATCTCCTGGAGGTGAATACCCGCATCCAGGTGGAAAACGACGTGTCCGCCCGCATCAGTTATCTGGACGGCAGACACCCCGACCTGATCCGCGAACAGATCAGGCTGGCGCTGGGAGAGAAGATCGGCTATGACCAGAGTGCCGTCAGTTTCCGAGGGGCCGCCATCGAACTGCGAATCGTGGCCGAAGACACGCGGCGCGGGTTTGCGCCGTGGATCGGCACAATCACCCGGTTTTCCATTCCCCGATATGACTGGTCAGCGGCCTACACCCACGTCCCCGCCGACCGCCCCTACCTGATCCCCAGCGACTTTGATCCGAATCTGGCCCTGGTTCTGGTCTGGGGAGAAACCATGGATGAGGCGAAAACACGGGCAGCCCGATTTATAGACGAGACCGTCATCGAGGGCCAGGATGCAGCAGGCAGTCCCATCATCACTAATCTGATCTATCTGAAAAACAATCTGGATCGCCTGCTGGCTTTCTGACCCTTTCACCTGCAGTGGACGAAGCGTTCCCTATGAAAGAACAACTCAAAGAGCTCCTGAAGATAGAAGATCGAATAAACTATCTGATTCAGCTTAAAGATTTCTCAAGCTGGGGAAACCTCACCGGTTTCAAAGAGACCTGCGGGCGGCTGAAGCAAACCCTCTACGACTGTACCCAAGAACAGCTGATCCAGGAAATCGGCAAACTCGACGACTCGATCAGCTTTCTTGAAGAGCGGGCGGAAGAGCAGCTGACCCCCATGGAGAGGGTCAGGATCGTCCGCAGCGCCCTGCGTTTCAGCCTGAAGGACATCCTGGAAAACGTCTACGAGGATTATACCGAACTGGGCGGCGCGGGTGACGCCAATATCGACCCGGCCATGCTCTGCGCCAAGGCCACCATCAGCCGGCGGATCGGAAACAGGCCCTACACCGCATCGGTGATGGTGATCGGCCAGGAGACCGGACATGGCGAGGAATTCCGCAACGGCGGATCCTGCCGGCCCGAAGGGAACGACAAGGCCCTGCGCTTTATGCGGGTCGCAGAGACCGAAGGCGTCCCGATTCACTTCTACATCTTCACCCCCGGTTCCTATCCCGTCGAGGAATATCCGGGGGCCGCTCAGCAGATCGCCCGCAATATATACGCGATGGCCAAGCTCCGGGTACCGATGATCTCGATGATCTCTGAAGGCGGCTCCGGCGGCGCCGAGGCCATCGGCCTGTCGGATTACCGGCTGATGGTCACCCACGGCTACTATTCGGTGATCTCCCCGGAGGGGGCCGCGGCCATCGAAGGCCGGGTCAGGGAGGGCGCCAAGGTCCCCAAGGAACTGACCGAGGCCTGTGCTGAACGCCTGAAGCTCACCGCCGCGGACAATCTCCGTCTGGGCACCATAGACCGGATCATTCAGGAACCCCAGTTGGGTGCCCGACGGGACGATTTTGCCTTTTTCGCCCGGATCCGCTCCGAAATGGTGAGCGCCACCGACAAAGTCGTATTATCCACCAAGAGTTTTCGGGCCCTGCGGACCTGGGAATTCAGACAGAAAAAGGCCAGGACCGAGGACCATGAACTCCAGGTGGAAATTCCCTGGGATCTCAACTCCAAGGAGATCCGTCGCCTGCTCGCCCAACGTTCCCGGAAGTATCTCGGCATGGCGGCGCAGGGATATACGGACACCACCCACCCTGCCCTGGCCTCCACCACTCAGGTTAAGAACAGGATCGAGCAGCTCTACTATAATATCCGCTATGATATCCTGAAGAATCATAAGCGGCAGGTCCATAAGGTGATCAAGGATGTCTCAGGCGAGGGATCGGTAATCCTGAAGCGGATTACAGGGCCGATCACAGACATCATTCGTTTCCTCAATACCAAGGCGAAGAAAAAAAGGGTCCGGGCCGCCCTCTCCCATACCGGCGATACGCAGCAAAGCAGCCGGCTGAAGAAGGACGACACTTATAGAAGTCCTCTGGCCGACTCGGACCGGACCATAAGCTGCCCCAACACCGATAAATCCGGTTGCAAGGATCTCTGGGTTCCCGATCTTTTCACCGAATTTGCAGGGGCTTGCGAAACCTGCGGCCATCATTTTCCGCTTGAGTACCAGTGGTATCTGGCAAATGTCTTTGATCCGGGTTCAATCGGGTTTTTCAACCGGCGGATTACCTCTCACAATCCCCTCGACTATACCGGTTTTGATCAGCGGCTGAGACAAGCCAAAGAGAGAACCGGGGAAAATTCCGGCAATATGACATTCACAGCCGAGATAGGCGGGATCCAGCTCGTGGTGGCCATGCTCTATTCCGATTTCCGCAACGGCACAGTCGGCGCGGCGGAAGGCGAGAAATTCGTCCGCGCCTGCGAATTGGCCAAGCGCAAAAAACGCCCGCTTCTGGCCTATGTTCACAGCACCGGCGGCATCCGGATCCAGGAGGGGACCCTCGGGGTCATCCAGATGCCGAAGTGCACCATGGCCGTCCGCGAGTATGTGGACGCGGGAGGTCTCTATATCGTCGTCTACGACAATGATTCCTACGCCGGCCCGGTGGCGTCCTTCCTCGGCTGCGCCCCCTACCAGTTTGCAATCCGCTCCAGCCGGGTGGGATTTGCAGGACCGCGGGTCATCCGGGAGACAACCGGCATCGACATCCCGCCGGATTACCACTCTGCCCGCAATGCCTTGAAGCGCGGCCATATTCAGGGGATATGGGACCGCCGGGAGTTCCGGCGCAATCTCCACAAATCCCTGCTGACCATGGGAAGCCCTAACCTGTATTACCGCTAGGACGACGAAGGACACCTGCAGATGCGCGTGAAAAAGCAACATCCAGGATTTAATCGCAGAAATCTGCTCTTCCGGCTTGACTCATTCTCCGGTCTATGATAAAAGGCACATGCAAAAGACAGGGCCGTTAGCTCAATTGGTAGAGCATCTGACTCTTAATCAGCAGGTCCCCGGTTCGATCCCGGGACGGCCCACCA
>JARLHL010000016.1 GCA_031292275.1 Desulfocapsaceae bacterium
ATTACTCCGCCAGGATTTGATGACAATTGGATATGAGTCGTTCCACGTGGCTGCCAAAATATCAAGCTCTTCCGCCGCCAGCTCTTTATTGTTGGCCTTGTATATGCGTTTCAGGTCGGCCATGAATTTCTTTTCGCGGTCTTGCTTGAGTTTGAATTTCAGCATTTTGGTAATCGTCTTCAAACTTAAAAAAACTGCGGCCAGAAAGAGATGTTCGCTTGAGAGAAGAAAAAAAGGCAGAACCATTTCTGGTCCTGCCTTTCACGTTTTGCTATGCCGCAAATTTTCTATGAAAGCTTGCCGAAGTGATGAGCTTTCATATTGCGTTGGGGCCGGAAATCCTGGCCGGCCGGTTTATGCTCTTCTTTTCAGTCCCAATCCTGCCAGGCCGGCCAGTCCGATACCGAAGAGAGCCATGGTGGCCGGTTCGGGGACGGCAGAAGCTGAAATATTATCCAACTCAAAGGAATTCGAGTTACTTTGGAAAGTAACAGAGGCGATAGGGTCTGTGAACAAGAAGTTCACATATTCGTTGGTCGAAGGAGAAGACTGATTCCCGTTTGCCGGAGAAGGGATACTCGCAGGCGTCGTGGAATAGACATCACCATTCTGAAGAGTAAATGAAATGGTGTTGTATGTATCCATTGACCCCCAGAAGAGGCCAAAATACAGATTATTAGCATGAGAAAGGGTAAGGGTGGTTGACCCGCCCCCCATGACGGACAAATAATTTGACATATCAGTAGCCGGCTCAGCGCCAGAGCCGCCAGACAGTGCAGGGTCAAGAATTAAGGTCGAATGCGTGGAGGTGACCGTCCCCAAAGAACCGAGATTCAATCCCGCAGATATAGGGTTGAACGACGCGGTGAGATTATCGAAGCCATACTCGACAACACCGGGGAATGTAGAATTGAGCCCTGCAGAAGTCCAAATGGTTACCGAGGGAGAGGCACTCGCAAATGATGCGAAAGCAGAACTAGCCAATATTAAAGATGCTGCCAAACAAACCTTTTTCATAACTTTATCCTTTTTGTATTGTTTTTTTACATAATACACACGCTTAATATTGGCTATGCAAAATGCAATCCATATTATTTTTCTTATGCAACACAGACGCCGAGACAACCGGAATGAGCTGCAACAAATCGCCTATATTCAGCATAATGGATAAATATCACTCGGGGATGCCAGAGTTGTTCAGCTCTCGAATCAAGAATCCCTGCAAATGCCACGATTAAGAAATATCGCGAAACCGAATATATTTTTCAGATATCCGGAAAACTAGAAACTCAAGCGCAGAAATACCCACCCCCTTGGGGAGAGAAGGTACGACAGAGCGCGCACGTGGCCACCTCGGAGGAAAAGTGCTTTTCTTGAGCCAGGGTTACAACCCCCATGAGTAAGCAGCCTATTCAAAAGGTTCGACGACGAGGCACGCTCAATATCCGCACGGAGAAGAGCCGCCGGGGACATTCGAACTTGCCTTACCCTGGATGGATTGGAGAATACATCAAGTAAAGCCCTGCGGCAGCTGTCAAAAAATCAGCCAGATTTACACCTTGCCATCCGATATTCCCACCAACCAGCGCCGCTCAGCCGGGCTGACCAGCCGCCACGAATGAGGAAGGCGCATCAGTCCGGCATGGTGAGGCCGCTGGTCCTGCGGCATTGTATTTACCGGAATAGTTCCATTTACATACCCGGCATCTGACAACCAACAGGGGACCAAACTGGAATTCCGCAAATAAGTAACTTATTGATATTATATCTTTCGAAAAAGCAACTCGTTGCCGCCATCAGCAATCCCAACCACCGCGTCAAATACAAAAGGCATGGAACGCCGGCCATCGACTCAGTCGAGTTAATCTTACAAAAACCCAGCTTACTGGAAGCAATCCTTCACAGATGTCGTCCCGACTTTCCCCTTATCTATACAAACAGCCCTGTATTCCGCAAAACAGAAAACTATATTTAATTTTCGTTTTACTGGACAAATATTCCAGAATATCGTATTTTACATAAGGAAGATCTATAACTAGAGTTGCAGTTCCCTATTACTTGATAACCAAAAGTCACGGACGCATAGATGAAAAGAAAATATATGGCAGGATTGGCAACAGGACTGGCGATGTTGGGGATATCAGAGATTACCCATGCAACGACCTTTGAATTCGCATTCAATTATTACAGCGCGAATAGCTCTGGAAGTCCGAATCTCTCAGGAATTTCAGGAACGGGCGTTTTTTTTGCCACTGAAAATACCGACGGAACGTTCACGGCCACAAGCGGTTACAGCACAGTAGTTGACAATCATGTCAATTACGGCACGTATAATTTAGTAGTACCATCCGGATCAACGCAACCGACCCTGGCAAATCCTGCTTATAGCCCATCAGGACAGTTCATTTACGATAATATCTTCACCTACTCCTCCGGCAAGCCTTCTCTTGACGTGCAGGGATTATTATTTTCCAGTACAACGCCACAGGCTTACCAAGAACTCAACATCTGGGGAAATGGTTTGGGTAACCCCTATTCTGCATATATCGGGACCAGCGGAGGATATATTTCAAACAATGATGTTGTCTTTTCCGCAAGTCCCGTCGCAGAACCAACCACCTTGCTTCTGCTTGGCACCGGCCTGATTGGTTTAGGAGTGCTCACTCGGAAAAAGAGATAGTCGTATTTTTTTAATCCGGCAGGGCTGGACTACCCTCACGCCATACCATGAAAGCTTCTCTCTCCGGCAGGGCGCATGAGCCTGTTCCGCAGAGCTTACATATAAATTAATCAAAAAGAAAAAGGCAGGGTCTATCTCTTCAGACTCTGCCTTTTTGGTTCTGGAACCAATCTTTAGCGTTTGATACAAATTCAATCCTATACCGACATGAAGCATAAGAGAATATATGTCCGTGTTCCTTTGAATGGGGATGCAGTACTGACAAACAGCAGCCATCGGATAAAGGCCAGGGCAATTGATATCAGCCAGGGCGGAGTTGCGATCACTGCCTTCTCAGAGGAGCTTGTCAATAATGAGTACCAATTTGAAATTATTACTGAATCAGGACAGACGATTGAGGCCTTTGCACAGTTGATCTGTGTCGAGGCCCCCGTCGCCAGGTTTAAGATTTTGCATATAGAACAAAACAGCCTTGAGGTCATCAGGCATTTGATATTTGAATATCAAAATTCCATCGACTTCATCAAACAATTTGATGAGTGCAATTTACACAAAGTCTTGGATACAGAAGGAAACGAGATTGAGTTCACCTTTGAAAAAGGGAAATGACATTGCCAGGGAGTTTTCAAGCAGTTTATGCTTTACGCCATACTCAAGCACCCCCAGCAGGGACTCCCGCTGAGGGAGACTGCACATTTCTTCTCCGTAAGATCAGAAGCGCTTTGCCGAGATTCCAGCCGGATGCCCTTCCGCAGACACCGTTTGCAGGCCCTGCCTTATACCTTCCCTGAGGATGGTATATTTTCACATGCCGCCGACAGCCTTGTCTCGATCTTGAAACATCGGATTTGACATCAAACCATTCGCGGAACTGTCATCACGGTCCCGTTCCTTCGGGGCAGCTTTCAGAGTCACGGAGATCATCTCTCCCGTTTTGACATCATGATTGACGGACTGGATCTCCCCTACTGTCCGACCCTCCTGATTAATTATCTTCAAACCGACGAGTTGCTTTTCGGTATAAACAGTGCTCGCCGCAAATGACGGCAAAGTGAATGACATTACTGCTATACCAACCATGAGTGACGACACAATCTTTTTCATAAAGCACCTAAATTTTGCTTATCAGTTCTTCACGAAGAGTGATGAAACCGTTTATTTCGCCAGAAACCATTCAGGCGACGATAATAACCTTTCCTTTCATGAAAGCTGTATTCTCACGCGTCTTCCCGCTGTGAACATCACCGGGAAAGCGTAGAGTACATGAAAACATGGATGTCTTCAAGCGAATATGTCCCCTCTCAGTTTCTCACTTTCATACATCCCCGATAGACCCTGCACCTCCGAGGAACAAACAATTAAATTAATAACTATTGATAACATCAAGCGGGAGTATTCTGATTCTCTTATCTTGAATTGCCAATTATTTCTCAGTATTGACCTTGGCCAGGCCGAAATCATATTATTATGTTTACCGATATAAACAATAATGTTATCCATTCAAAAGTCTCTACAGACGGCAGGGAACATCGCCAATCGGCATACCGGGTGTATTGACAGCAAATCTTCAGCGGCCAGAGCAGTTGCCCAACAGCTGCGACAAGGGCCTCACTTCGGCATGGCGAAGGCCGTTGCTTCCGGGAAGCGTTCATAAAAAAGAATCGACAGTATATCATCCCGGCCTTCTCACTGAAAACCGATTCGGTTTTCTTGTCAAACTTGTAGATTCAGATGAAAGACCGGCAAAAAAATCAGCAGACTTTACACATCCGGGAAAACGGGGAAATCCGGTCTCGCGAGGATCTGCAACCAAAGCCATCTGGGCCAAAGGAGACAAAACGGCTCATCCATGCGCTGCATATTCTTGAGCGCGAATTGGAGGCCAGAGGCAGGGAATTGTCACGGACACAGGAGGAGCTGGAATCAATAAAAGTCCGCTATTCAAAGCTTTATGATTTTGCACCGGTTGCCTGTCTGGCTATGAGCAGCGAGAAAGAGGTGATCCTTGAGGCCAATCTGACTGCTGCTGCAATGCTGGGAGTTGCCAGAGAGAGCCTGCTCAATCACTCATTATGCCCCCACATTGTCTCTGATGACCGGGAGACATACACCCTGCACCGGCAACGTTTGCTGCAGACCGGAGAAAAACAGTCCTCAGAAATCCGATTACAGAGGGCGGACGGTTCTGTCTTCCACGCCCTGATGGAAACTGCCCTTACTGCCGAGGACGGCGATTCAGCAAGACAATGCTGGATTACGGTGAGTGATATTTCCATCCATAAAGAGGCGGAACTGGCAAAGCTTCAGCACCTCAAGGACAGATACCGGGCCATTGTCATGGATCAGAACGATCTGATCTGCCGGTTTGATCCCCAAGGCAGGATCACCTTTGTCAACGATGCCTATTGCCGCTATTTCGGCGTTGGTTACAAGGAAATACTCGGCACCAATTTTCTGCCCAATATCCATAAGGACGACCTTCCTCTGGTAGAAGATCATTTCAAAAATCTGTCCCCGGATAATCCGGGAAGAACCATCGAGCACAGGGTTCATCTGCCGGAAGGGAGAGTATGCTGGCAGCAGTGGTGCGGCAGGGCCTTGTACGACCGGCAGGGCAAGGTCATCGAGTATCAGGCCGTCGGCAGGGATATAACAAGGCTTAAGGAAGCGAAAGAACAATTAAAAAACGAGGCAAAATTATGGCAGCTTTTCCTGAACGCCCTCCCCTGCTTCGCTCTTCTTATTGAATTCCGCACGAGAATGATCGTTGCTTCCAATAAAGCCGCCACTGAGGTGGGGGCAGTGGCCGGCAAAGAATGCTATTCAACCTGGATGATGAGAGAGAGCCCCTGCCCCTGGTGCCTTACTCCGGAACTCAGGTCAACCGGTAAACGGCAGAATTGCCAATTCTGGGCTCATGACGCCTACTGGGATGCCTACTGGGTCCCTGTTGATGAAGACCATTATCTGCATTACGTATTCGACAGCACGGAGAAACAAAAGAATAAAGAGGCCTTGCAGAGAGCCCATGAAGAGTTGGAGCAGAAGGTCAATGAACGCACCCTTGAATTGCAGAAATCGCATGCCCAGCTCCTCCACTCCGAAAAGCTCTCCGCCGTGGGGAGCCTCTCCGCCTCCATAGCCCACGAGTTCAACAACCCGCTCCAGAGCGTCATGACCATAATAAAAGGGATC
>JARLHL010000003.1 GCA_031292275.1 Desulfocapsaceae bacterium
GCTCTGGACCGGATTCCCATTGAAGGAAAATTCGGTCAGGGGAAAAACGGCTACCGGCTCAACTACATCCGGGCCAGACTTCTGAAGACATCGGAAGCATGGATAAATAGTATCTTCCTGGTGATGAACCTGATGATTCTTCTAAGGGAACTGTATGACGAGCTCCTTTCTCGGGGAAGAAATGTGTGTCTCTTCTTGTTTCATATCTGCTTTACTCGAATTGCCACTGTTCTTCAGGGTATGTTCAGATTTCCAGCAATGAACGTGCTTTTAGAGTAGTCGTTTTTTGAGGAGACTCCACTTACAGGCTCATTTTGTTGCAATACACTGTTCAAATCCTTTAATAGTGCCTCCAAGGCTGTGAATGAGTCCTGCAACCCTCTTACGTGCGCTTCGGTCTGAATCTGCCGAGTCTCCAGAGCAAGATCTCCTCTTGGCTCTTTTGGGTAATTTAAAACTCAACATTCCACTCAATATCGACCATGATCATCATAACCCCTGTCATGGTCGTATCTACCGTCTCTATCATGGTCGCGCCCATGGTCCCTGTCACGATCATGTCTTTCATCTCTATCCGGCCAAGGAGGAGGTAAGATACAGCCCCCAATAGAAAACAATATCGCTGATAATACAATTAACAATATGATTTTTTTCTTCATTTTTGCCCTCTTTTTTGGTTTTTATCGCAATATATGGAAAAGCCACATATTGATTTTCCTAAGTTTAAGATTCCTCTTACAATGATTTCCCCCCTCTTTCCATCCAAAGTGGCCCTAAACATCGTGGGTTTTGGCGGATAGAAGGTATCCGGATTCTTGGTAACGTCGGGGTAACCTGCTGCGCTACCTGAACCTGTCGCCTCAGCACCGCCGACGTTTTCGCAGTCAGGCTGACCCGATTGTTGGGATTTTTCTCTTTTAAAATATTTATATTTATAATACATTATTCGTTACATATTTTACGGAAAAATATTGCCATTCTACTTAATTTAGGTGCTTTTTTAGTTACATTTATCGTGTCAATTTCGCGGTGAAAAAAATGAAAGAAATTATGACCTTTAAGTCTGGAAAGTTTTATTTGTGTGATATTTACGATGAAACCAAAATTAACAACTTACTTATGCGGGCCACTGTGCTCAACGAAACAGTTGTCGATCTGCCAATTTTACCTGAGCTATCATCGCACCTGGAGCCTGACATTATGTATAGCTCAATATCTGGGACTGCTATGATTGAAGGGAATGCAATCACAGGAGAAGATGTTAAAAGAATCGCTGCAGGTGAGGACATAGTCAGTTATACCCAAAAAGACAAACAAGAAATAAAGAATTTAATAAATGCTTACAATTTGTTATCTGGCTTTGAGCCTGCTGACGAGCCATTTACTTTAACAGAAGAAATAATCAAAAAATTACATAAAATTATTACCGGCAATGTTCTACTTGAAAACAATATACCAGGACAGTACCGAAACGAAGTGGTTTATGTCGGAGACAAGGCTCATGGGGGTAAATATACTCCTCCTAAAATATCAGCTGACATAAAAAATCTAATGACCGAGTTTGTTAGTTGGATAAATAGCGAAGAAATAAAAATACTTAACCCATTTATCCGTGCTGCCCTCGCCCATTATCACTTTTGTCTTATTCATCCTTTTGCTGACGGAAACGGGAGGACGGCGAGAATAATAGAAGCCTTATTACTCCAAACCTCCAACATTAAATACGTACCCAAGAAAATATCTAATTATTACTATCGAAATGTCGATGATTATTACATTTCTTTTTCAAAAAGCATTAATCTTAAAAAAAATATTACCCCATTTGTAGAGTTTATGCTAAAGGCGTCTGTCGAAAGCCTGCATAGCATTAAGGAATCTATTGTTTATTTCATCAGAAAATTTACGCTCAGAGATTTTTATGCATTCGAGAAAAAAGAGAAAAGAATTACAACACGTCAATTTGACCTGCTTTTATTGTTGTTAGACAATCAAGCTCCATTCAGTTTAAAAGATTTGACGGAAAAGTCTCCCTTCTCTCTTCTATACAGGAGAGTTTCGACTCAAACTGCCAGGCGGGACTTGAAAAAGTTAACCGAGAAAAATATTCTTCATATTTCGAATGACAACAAATATTCCTTAAACCTACGAGCACTTGGATAGCATATTTTGTAGCCTCCTGCAACCGCAAGCAGGATATCGTGAAGATCTTGTATTGGGATCGCAACGGCTTTTGCCTCTGGCAAAAGCGTCTGGAAAAAGATACGTACCGGTGTGGGACGAGTGCAGAGGCAATGCCTTTTGGAACCGGGGAGTCGCATTGGCTGATGAAGGAGCCTTCGTGAGCGCAGCGGGACGCGCACGGTAATTTGTCTTTTCAATCTCCCACCGGGCCGCCATGAGTTCTATGGCATTACTTGGGATGTGTCTTCCACAAAACCAGCATCTTTGTTATTGTCCACAGGCCGTGGAGACATATGCAGACCATGCGGACGACAAGGATCATCAGCGGAATTACGATCATTGCAGCGGGTATGAAGAGGAGAACCAGAATAAGGCTCGAGATTGAGAACATTATTAATCTCCGCGCATGAAGGATGCAAATTCCCTTTCGTTCGTTTTTATATGGAAACCCGTCGGAAACAGTGGCATTGCCTTGCTGAAATGACGTGTCTTCATACTCCGTTGGGCTGGCAGATCTGGCCCGGCCATGCTGGTTAGAAGAGAGGTGATGCCTGGAAAGTGATGGAAAATATTCTCTACAGCTCACATTTTATATGAATCAAAGACCAACGAGAATCGGCTCTGGCCTGATTTTCCGGTACGTCCTTTCACTACAGCAAGGTAGGCTGCATACCGATGTATAACCCGACAATACCTCTTATCTTCCATGAAGGACCAGCAATGAAGGAATTCGCCAGGGATATCATGCGCAGAAGTTTCCAGACCCTGCACGAAGAAATGTCGATTATGGAGGCAGTTAACGCATTCAAATCTTCAGGAGCGACTGAAGAAAGGATGATATTCGGAATGATGGTCACGGACAGAAACGACAGGCTTGTCGGGATGCTCTCTCTGTACGACATTCTCCTCTTCATCCTCCCTAAATATGCTCATATATGGGGGGCGATCGAGGATCTGGATATTTCAAGGATGATCACGTCTTCATGCGAACAGGCCCGCAACATACGGGTGGCGGATATTATGACCTCTGAGGTAATCAGCGTAGGCCCGGATGCGAACCTGATCCTGCTGCTGGACATCATGATCAAAAAGCATGTGCGCCGCATACCGGTAATCGAAGAGGAACGTATTCAGGGTATCGTCTATCTCTCTGACATATTCAATCATATTGCCGATCGCCTCACCCAAAGCTGAACCCGGAGGAAAAGATGGGAGCTGTTCGCAACTCAAATATCCTTTCCAATCTCGCCGTCAGGACTGCAATGCGTCGGCGTGTCGTTACATTGCCTCCTTTGGCCTCGCTGAAGCAATGCATCAACCATCTCATTAAATTTAAGGTAAACGCATTGCTCGTTTCAGATGAACAACTGGCAATAACCGGGCTCATCTCAAAAACGGATATCATCGGCGCCTATTATGCAGGACTGCCTTTCGAGACCCCTGTCATGGATATCATGACTCGCCTGCCCCTCTTCTGCAGCGAGGATGAGTCTCTCGAACAGGCGCTGAATATCATGCAGGAAAACACAGCAAGCAGGCTTTATGTTCAAGATGGGGCGGGACAGATCAAGGGAGTTATTGCCGCCCCCGACATAGTCGGAATGCTGTATAGGTATTGCCGCCGGTGTCCGCAGAGCCGGTGGAGGCCAGGCCGATACGCAGGAGACCCTGAATTATCCCGGGGAATTAAGGTTAAAGAGATAATGACGCCATCGGCAACAAGTTTTTCAGTCGATGACATCTTGTCTGTGATCATGGAAGGACTTTCCACGGAGAGCATCGATACGGTTCTCATCCGGGACCGGGAGGACACACCCGTGGGAGTGGTATCCAAGACCGACCTTATCCTGGCATATCGTCATGGCCTGCCGACGGAGTCCCCGGCATCTCAGATTATGAGCGCTCCGGTCCTGAGCGTGAATCAAGAGGAATACATGGATACCGCCCTGAAACAACTCATTCTCTGTCAACTCCAGCGGATTTTTGTCTTCAAAGAAAGGCCTGACAATATCATCGGCGCACTCAATCTGTCGGAATCGGTTCGGAAGCGTTCCGGCTCCTGCCAGGCTTGTATCATATGCAGGATGCGCTTAGAGGACTATGACATCTGAGGGCTGGCAGAGTATCGAAAAATACTTCTTCAAATCTCCTCCATCCAGCCGTGAAACATGCCCATGACATCCTTGCCGCTGCATGCGCTTTATAGACCCCAATCTGTGATCATTATCCCCGCGCTGATACGGTTTGAACTTGAGTTATAGTCGAGTAAACTTTCTCCATAACCGTTGAAGTACTGAATATAAAAGCTGATTTTATCATTAAACGCCGAGAGCGGCACACTCAGGTCCAACTGCAGCGCCCCCTTGTTGTCGGCTGTTCGGAGATTGTTGCGCCACATTATACCGAATCTGTAATCTTTCCAATAATATATACCGCTGATTTCTCCATGTCCCATGTATTTTTCAATGTCGGGATTATCGTCATTCTGACTGTTTTCCGGCAGCCTGTACCAGAGTTTCACGAAGAGGTCGAATTCGTTCCTGTCTTCTTCCCGTTCTTTGTCAAAAACCTTTTCGAACCCAAATTCGGTGAATAAACGGTTCCAACTTCGGGAAAGCGGTCTGGAGCGACCGTTTGATTGATGAATGAAGCCCGCATTGACAATGCGCAAGTTCATCAGATTCAGATCGAGAACATCGTAATTTGTCCGGTAGGTAAAGAACCCTTCCGGAGCATAGTTGGTATCGCGAAAGGGAGCGGAGAACGCTGAATTATACAGTTGCCAGAAGGAAATCTGGGTATAGCCTAACCAGAAATCAAGTTTTTTGCCAAAAAAATCATCCGGCAGCGGCCGCAGCTTGCCGCTCAATTGGAACACGGCCTCTGTGTTTTGGGGTTTTGCCGTCGGGTCGACATCCAGCATCGTTTCTTTGTTGGGCGTGTTGTTGTATGCGGCAAACAAGAAATAGTTCGGATTATGCCACTGGACCAATGGTGCATTTTTGCGGCTTTCTTCATCAAGGTCCCAATGTTTTTCCATCATGGAAATTCGATGAACCGGCTTATGCTGTTTCTCGGCATCAGGTTCAGCCGCGTTCACAATTGCTGCAGGGCCAGTTCGTTTGGAGAGATTGTCATAACATGCAAGCCTTTCATCCTTATCCTTTTCAGCCGCACATCTTTCAATCGCTTCTGTCATATCGGCAGGGATTTCTTTGGAAAAAATAAGCTCCGGATAAAAAAAAAGAAGCATGAGACAAAATAACACGCCCAATCGCCTTTCTTCATGCCCGGCCCAGCCGCTGGTATTTTTCATGGTAACCTCCATTTCAGGTCTTCTGGGGTGGAAATCTTCAGTGTAACACAGGAAAGCAGCAAAGGTGAATGATGATTTCCAACAAACCTCCGATATCCATATCCACACCTGGGCAAAAGGATCATTTTGCAACAGGCTTTGTCACATCATTTTCTATCGGGCAAAGGGGAAAGGAGTTAGCGAAGAGCCGGATCCCGATGGAGGTATCGCTATGGCAGTCTCTATGGAGATGGTCTTGACGACCGTCTCGTTTATGGACTCCGGGGGGAATTCGCAGGTGGCCGGGGTGATGTTTTCCGTATCGCGGGTACCGATGCTCCAACCGATCCTGGCCGGAACAAAATCAGTCCCATCGTCGGCCCCGGGTAAAATCGCCGCCTTAGACCTGCATGCAGGAAAAAGGCAGAAACTTTCGGTTATCCGGACGGCATCAACAGATAAAGGGCACGGCCGTCAGCGGCGAGGTCCGGAGGATACGGCGCGAGCCGAGCCCGGCTCCGAGAGGATCCTCCCGCAGAGTATCCGTCGAGGTGCCGCCGGCACCGGTTGTACCGGTTGAGTCGGCGACCAGATCTCGGTTGGGATCCACCAGAGGCCCCGGAAGGACTTCAACCGCGAGGACGCTCAGGGCCGTGCCTGCAGGCAGGCAGACCAGGGTCAAACGGGCCTCAATGTCTTTTTGCGGAAAGAGGATCCCAGCAATCGGGCTGCGGTTGGGTCCATGCTGCGGATTCAGACGGATCTGACCTTTGAGTGGCGAATTCGCAAGGATCGTGCCTTCGCGGTGATCGAGAAGAATATTGCGGTACGATGCGCCGTCCGCCTGCAGGACCTGGGCATACAGCATGAACCAGATGCGGGTCTGAGGATCGCCCGTCTTGAGATCATAGAGGCGATTGCCGTTGTAGACAGTGACGGCAAACGGGGCTGTGGCGCCGACGCCATTGGCGATGCGCTGCGGGGTGCAGATCAGATGCGGACAGGGATGCTGGATGCCGCTGACACGTAACGGACGGCCGAACCGGCCTTGGGCCGTGGACCACAGGCCGGCATGGCCGACCCGAAATTCATAGGTCCAGAAGCCGAACAGCTCGAGATCCTCTGCAGTCAGATTGGCAGGCAACGGCAGCAGAAAGTGCCTGCCGGAGCTCCCGACCCCCACCGGGTCTGCGGGAACCATCCGGGTCATGGCCTCAAGGCCGGATTCGTCGCCCGACTGACCGGAAAAGATCCGTCGGACGGGCTCAGGGTCGACAGGGAGCGCCGGCTCGATCGTGTCGGCCAGCATCCGGGATACATTGTACTGCGGCAACAGGTCGCCTGCGAGCAGAGGATCGGGGCCATAGGCAAGGACACGGGCAAAATAGGTATCCTCCGGATCATTGATCGGACTGTCAAACTCGATCCATAAAAACCGGTCGCGCAGTGCCGTTTCCGCATACGTGGGCGAATGATGATATGGGGATTCGGCAATACCGGTGGCGACGATCTTCGGCACCTGCACCGGCGGGGTCGTGACGGGGAGATGGATCGTGAAGGGGTATTGCTGGGAAGCGGCGGAATTGAAGCTGGCCGTGACGGTATAGTTGAGCTGGAGTTCCTTCGGGAAATCGCCGGGCCCCGGCTGCGGATTTACGCCGTCGAAGAAAATGATGCGGCTGAAAGAACGCTGGGGCTTTTGTCCCGGATTGCCGGAGATGCCAGGGCCTATGACCGGAGGCAGCAGGACCGTGCCGATGTCACGGCCGTCCCGCTGGTAGCTCAAGGCCGGGCTGCCGAAGCCTGTCCAGGTCCAATCACGCTCAACATCGAGAACCAGGGCGACAAGCCAATGGCCGAGCAGTTCGGTTTGATTGGAAAACACAAAAGAGCCGCCGTCCGGGGATATGCTGTGCCGAAGCGTGCCGGAACCGCCGAAGACGGTGCGGATCCCCGGCTGACCGGTAAATGTGAGGTCTTGCTGCTGCAAATTCATCTGCTGCCCGAGTATCTGGGCAATGTTTGCTCCGGGCTGGAAGAAGAAGGCCTGGAGCTGCAGCTCCGGAGTACTGGTAAAAAGCGCGTCCTCGGCGGCTGCCTCCTTCCGCACGGCATAATCCGACGACAGGCCCACCATGGCTGCGTCGGACCCGTAATACCCGGTGCGTACCGCAGCCTTCGGGAAAAGACGCACACGAATGTCGCGCGAGGTCGGGATCGGCAGAGTGGTCGTCCCGATCGGCGGGGGGGGGATTTTCGCGATGTCGTCGATGCCGTCGGTATAGTCAAGGGCAAGGGTGACGGTGGGATCGGCTCCGGCCGGGAAAGGCACTTCAACGGAGTAGAGAACGCGATACAGGCCGTCGAGATCCCCAGGATCGGTTCCCGACTGGCCGGTATCGTTTATCGGGATGCGGGCTTCGACACGCACCTCGAAGCGGTCGACATCGGGATCGGGCACATTGATCGCCCGCCCGCTGGCCCAGGCCTGCTGAATGAGCGTGCCGAGATTTGCCAGGTCAAAGGTGGAAGGGTCGACACCGGCGAATACGGCCTCGGGGTAACTGATCCGGGGGCGCTGGACGCTCAGGGTCTGGATAGTGCGCACAGCCGGAGGTGCGAGAGCGGGCGGGGCCACAGGAAACGGCGTCAGTCCCGGCGAGGCCGCGACCTCCAACGACTTTGGCGGCACATAACGGAGAAAGCGGATAGCGGTTGTAGGTGCCGGTCCGGGGTGGATGGCCGGATCGGTCATCAACGGGCCGCCGCCGGTGATATCCACCAGGCGCACACGAAATTCGTAGGTATTGCCGTAGCGCAGGACCGGGACGGCGGTCAGGTCGGGATTGGGATTGGCAAGAGTCAGCGGCGGCAGGGGCGGCGGCGGGCTGCTGTTGGCATTCTGCACGGCAAATGCCAGAAGATTCACAACCGGATCGGGCAGGACCAGGCTTGAGCCGGCCCACTGCGCAAAATACAGCGGCAGCCAGGCCGGATTATCGTTCATGGAATTGTCGTCCATGCTGACCCGCACGGGGGCCGGAGACAGCCAGAATTCATTGCCGCTGATCGATGTTGAAGCGGGCGCCCCGTAAGTGGTCTGGTTGAACGGCAAGGTGCCGTTGACCACGCAGAGCGAATCCCATTGGCTATCCCCCTGCAGACGCACGTCGACCCGATAGCCCTGGACTCCGAGGGGCGCTTCGGGAGTGAGGGTGGTCGCACCGACACGATCGCGCAATAAATCGATCTGATTGTTGAGCCAGACCGTCACCTGTTCATCGTCCCAGCCGAGTTGAATTCCGGCTTCGGTGCCGGGGGCGATCTGGTCGGCATCAAGCGTGGCTGTGTCGATGGTCTCGGGCTGGTTGGCATGGACGATCTGCGCAAAACCGTCGTCATACTCTTCGGCTTCGAGCTGGGCCTGGGCAAGATTCGAGGGCGGAGTCGTGACGATGGGGAGCAGGCTTGCAGCAAAGAGAGGCCGGTTGTGGGCTGCATCGAGTTCGGGGATGCGGGCAGCATAGGATTTCACCGTGTCGGCGTTGGCTTTCCAGTCAGCAACCCACGGATTGGTCAGAGAAGAGGTATCCAGCGAAACCCAGAGAAAGCCGCCGCCCGCAACCATTGCCGCCGGGACAGTCATACTCACCGTATAGATGAGGCCGAGCGATCGGGCCAGCGCGGGTTGCCGCAGGGCATAGGAGAGGATCTGCCCCCAGGAGATGGCTTTATCGGGCGGCGGCAGCGTGGAATTCACTGGCGGGGCCTGGCCGCGGAGGGCGCAGCCGAAACCCTGGCCGACAAAAATATCCCCGCTTCGGGGCTTATTGAAAGGAAAAGCGCCTGTGTAACTCTGGGGCAGCGATTTCCTGATGCGCGCCGCGGCGGGCGGCACAGTTGTCAATTTGCCGCTCTTGACCGCGATGCCCTTCGCGACCAGCTGGTTGTACAGGCCTGTGAACAGCTGTGTTGCAACCGCAGGAGGCTGGGCGAGGAAGGAGACCGACTTCGCCGGGGCGGTGGAGGTGGAGGGAAGCGACGCGAGCCCTGCCGCCAGATTGACGATCAGCGGTACGGCGGTTCCGGCAAACTGCGGGCCTCCGCCTAAAGGAGCCGTGGGATCGCCAACCGGTAAAAGCAGGATATTGACGGTAAGGGTGCCCGAAGGACCGTCCCATCGTTGCGGAAAAGCCATAAGGCTGAGTTCGAGGTCATTTAATGCCATGTTATGCTCCTCTGTCTAGACGCCCACCGTAATCTGCGGCGTGGTGACTGATTGCGAAAACTGCCAGGATCCGTCCCAGTCGATGCTGACGACCCAGCAGATGCTCAGATGGATACCGACGGAACAGGAAGCGAGCAGGGTGATGGTCTCAGGACCGAGCGTGACGGAGGTGTCGTTCAGCTCGGGATAAGGGGTATTCGACGGGTTGAAGACAATGGGCGGAACAAGCGGGCTGAGCCCGAATCCAAGCGCCGCGGTGAGCGACAGGCTGGCACTGGCCAGGCCGTCAAGGACATCGACCGAGGCCTGTCCGCTCAGGATGGCCATCAGGGCGATGGAATTGCCCGTAACGCTCAGTTGGACCGCGATGGTGACGGAGGCAGAGCCCGAGGCAATGCCGAGGTCGATGGCAAGCCCGAGCCCAATACCCGCCTGGATACTGAAAGAAGGCTTGTTGGCGCGGACGCCGAAATCCATAAGACCGTTTCCGGCTAGCGGCGAGACGATCCAGTTGAAGGGATTGCCCGGATCGCCTATGCCGACGAAGAAATCAACGGCCAGCGGCGAGAGCTGGACATTGAGGCCGAGATCGAGGCTGATGTCCGTCAAATCGCCCAGGCCGAGCGGCAGATCGCCGATGGTGAAGCTGTCGCTGACTGTGATCGAGCCATTGGACACGGCGACGTCCAGATTGGCGCCGGCACCGCCGGGCAGGAATTGGGCCAGGGCCTGAAGGTGACTGAACACGGCCTTGACGGCGCTGAGCGCATCGCCCATTTGGATGTTGAGGCCGGTGAGTCCGGCCTTGGTGTGCTCATCGGCGTAAAAGCCCCCGGTGATGGTCAGCACCGGACTATTGCCGAAGGCGGGGACGGTGACGAGAAACGAGAGCGTACCGACGCTGAGGCTCCAACTGGGCGAGGTCTGGGAATCGACGGTGTAGACCAGTTGGGCGGGCGGCGGGCCTGCCTTGGTGGTGTCGGCATACTGAAGATCGATGCGGATGAGGCCCAGATCAATGAGTGTGGTTGTCGGTGTATCTGTGAAGGGGAACGATTTGTTGTAATGAAAACCCTGGCCGATGGTGTCGATCTGTTCCATCGTGCCTTGAATGATTGAAAGCGCATTGGCGATGTCGGGGAAGAGGCCGCTGGAGTTCAGGATAGAGGCCAGATCACCCAGGTTGGGCGAGCCCGGGTTCAAGGGCACGCCGCCGGATTTCGGGCTTCCGGTCGGTTTAGGAAACTGGAGTCCGGGAGTGGCCGCCGCCGTCGGAATCTGAGGCGATTCGAACAGGACTTTATTGGTCCCGGTGGAATGCATCAGACTATAGAAATTGATCGGCTGCGCCAGCTGCAGTATATCCTTGATGTCCGCCAGGTACCAGAGGTCGGTGGTGCCTGCGGGCTGCACCAGAGGGACGGGAAAGTCGCTGGCCAGAGCAGAGGGAGCAGGCTCGGTATATTTCCGCCGGCCCATGCTCCAGCCGCCGCCGCGCGGAATCTGCGGGGCGCCCATGAGCGCGACGCCCAGGGCGGGCCAGGGTCCGGCAGTGCCAGCGGTGATCATATCGGTCTGGAAGGCGGAACAGCGCAGGGTGGTCCCGGGCAGGCTGTTTGCGGCGCCGGCCTCGATGGTGCCGGCAATGGCTGCGTTCAGAGCACCGATCTGGCTGAACAGATCCCTCATGACGTCAGGGTCGGGCACTTTACTGTCGGGCTGAACCTGGAGATAGCCGACCATGTCCCGGGAGGCGACAAGCACCGGAGGGTTGACAACGCCCTGCACCGCTGCGCTGAAGCCGCCGCTGACGGTCTCAAGTCCGGGCGACACGCCGAGATCGGCGTCAAAAAGCACCTTGGTGAAGAGAAAGGGTATGGCGGGGTCGGAGCTGTTGGCAACCGTGACGGTATCCGCCTGTTCCCGAATGTTACGGACGTTGAATACCCCGGCAAGCGCCCCTTGATGCACACGATTGCTCCAATCGGCGGCGGGGTCGGCGGGAAACTGGAACTGACCGTGCGAGGCAGGCTGCCATCCGGTGTCGCTGCGCTTCACCCATCCGGCGTTCTGGCGCAGCATGGTAATGGTGCGGACGGTACGGATACAGTAGGGATAGATGACGCTGGCGGCCTTTATTACCTCATAGGACGTTCGCCCGATTGATGTATCGAACTGGACCTTGATGATTGCAGGCGGAATCTGGTCGGGCTTGTTCCAGTCGCTGAAGATGCTGGCCCCGTAGCCGGAGAAATCGATGCGATTGAGAGGAACCCCGGGCTGGGTGCCGCCGGCACCAAACTGATTTTCGAACATGATGCCGACGTCGCCCGTACTGCTGGCAGGCCCCTGGCCGAGCACGGTGTATCCATAGCCATTGGGGGCGAGGCCGTTGTAGGGACCGTGGGCCGAATCCACCTCGGTTGCGCCGGGGAAGAATGCGTCGGGCCGGTCCGGATGCTGAGGCTGCACCGACAGCTGGACAGCGCCTTCCAGGGTGGGGACCGGGGGGCTCGGATCCGGGACAAAGGACTCCGGAAAGAGTGGCCGGTTGAGATGGAACCGGCCGCCGTTCAAGAGGAAGGATGATCCGTACGAATATTTCTTATACTCAACATGGTTGGGCTGAATGATGAGGGCGTTCAAGCCGAAGGGCAGGCTGAAAACCGCCCCGAAAGGAACTCCCGCAGAGACATTGCTGATGTTGTTCAGAAGAAGCGGGCCGGGGCTGAAGGGAACCAGCTGCTGATCGTCGGGGGACGTCAGGAGCAGCGGCAGGCCGTCGGACGGAGGATCGCAGAGAATGGGCCCCTGCTGATCGGCCGACGTCGATTCCATCGGCTCCCAAGACATCTGGGGCAGGGCAAAGGTCACAGCGAGGGCGCCGTTGAGGGCAAGCGACATCCCGCTGATGGCCAGCGGCGGCGCAGGCGTCGTCACGTCAGTCTGGGTTTGAAGACGATCAGAGGAACCGATACGCCGGGCCAGGGAAGGAAACAGCGCCACACCGAAGAGATCGACGCGGGTCGAGAGGTCGAGCAAGGCGGGAGAGGCGGTTGAGCCCCGGCGGGCTGCGGCAATGACATCCCCTTCGAGGCTGAGGACCGACGGAAAAGGAGTCCCCGCTGTCCCGGCATTGTTCGGCGACGGCAGCAGGGCAAAGGCCAATGCAGGCTTGGTGTTTCCCCCGTCCCAGCCGATGACTGCCAGGAGAATGGCCTGCATGCCGCCCTTGGATTCCGGCGGGATCAGCGACAGATCGAAATTGGCGGCATAGGGGTCCGGCAGCGTGGGCAGCAGCCAGCGCAATCTGAAATACAATCCGATGACGCAACGTTCAACATCAAGGCCATGCACCATCCCGGACACGATCAGCACAGAGGGAGCGTCGACCCCGAGCAGCACATTTTCAAGCGCGATCGAGTCGACTGGTGCCTTAGCATCGGCCCGGTCCGCGAGAAGGAAAAGAAAGGTTGCGTGCTTGGCGGCGTCGAGCAGGAGCATGCCGCCAGCCTGGTACGGAATTTTCGAACCGGTAGAGAAGAGCGGGCGGTCGAGATAGGCCGCAAGCTCACCGGTGCTGAAAAGCAGCTCCCGGGCGGGCAAGGCCAGGAAGACGAAGAGAAAGTCGGGCGGCGTGCTGAATTTAACAGTGGCGCTCAATGTCGAAGGGGCGGTCTGCGGCCAGAGCCGGTATACAGTATCGGCGGGCCGGGCCTTACCGAAAACGACGCTATAGAGACCACCCATACCGATCTCGAACAGTCCGGTGGTAATGGCTGCCCCGGACGACTCCACCGCCGTTGCGACGAAAGCACCGCCATGAACGGCAAGGGCCGCAGCCCCCGGCCCGGCAGCTTCCGGGAGACTCGAGATACCGGTAATCGAAAGAGGCAGCGACCACCCGGCCCCGGCAATTTTTGCCTTTCCGGAAGGCATGAACAGCGTGGACTGAACGGTGGAAAATGCGAAAGTCTGCGGCGAAGCGTCGCAGGGTATCAGCACCGACGGGAGCCCGCCGACCTGCTCCGGCGTTTTCTTGTTCCAATGCAGCTTTATCGTTGAGCCATAGGCATGGGCGGTGCAATCGGCCACGACCTCGAAGACGGCGCCGGTCTGCTGAAAAACGACGGTGACGCCGGACGGCGGTTTGAAGACCGCAGCGGCGGCATCGGCGCCCGGATTACCGGCAGGCACGGGGCCGGGAGCCGGGGCGAGACCGGCTTTGAGAGTGAGGGTCGCATTGCTCGGGACAATATAAACACCGTTTTGATAACTGAGCGGAACCGACGACGTAAGCGTGCCCCCGGTGATGGTAAATCCTGTAAAAGCTCCGCCCGGCAGCGTAGAAGAGAGCAGCTGCGCAAGGAACCAGACGCTGCCCGGACCGAGCGTCAGGCTCGACGGCGAGGGCGAAGGGGAAAATTGCCTCTGGCAGGGAAATACCCCGAAGGGCGAGGAGGCGCTGCCGAAGGCAAAGGGAATGGAAACGGTGAAGGGAATGAAATCCACCCAGTGCAGAACCCCCTGGAGGTCTTGGAAGGGTCCGTATGTCTGCAGAACCTGCGCACCCCGGACCCAATCGGGCTGACCTTTCGGGCTGGCCTGGGTGGCGGCCAACGGACTGCGGATTATGCCAAAGAAGGAGGGCTTCGGCTGCGCCAATGCGCTCGCCGCAATCTGCAGCAGCTCGGTTACGAGCTGCGGATTGGCCGGCGGTTGTGCATGTACTGGCCCGGGAACTGCGTGTATTTCCGCAAGGGACTTCCCGGCAAGAAGACTGGCGGCGAGACCGGAACGGGCGGCAGCCAGGGCCTCCGCTGAAACGCCGGGGCCAGGACTCCAACCGAAAGTAAGCTGTTCAAGAGAGGCGGCAAGAGAGGCGGCATCATTGCCACTGCAAGGTTCACTATCGGGACGGGAAGGATCTGAAGTAATCACTTTGACCTCCTCACGACGCATTCTGGATAGGGAAGGTGATTATCGACCGCTTTTCCAGGAAGGCCTGAAAGAAGCTCACCCTGTTATCGTTCGTCTTGCTATGTGACTGTAATCTAGTGCCGCAAACCCAATGATGCAATATTTATTTATGAATATTATTTGTTCTTCCTATAACAAGCGGACAAAATTCATTGGAGGGAGTCACGATTCGGATCATCTCCCACACGATTGCGAAATCCGAAACGCTGTTCTTGAAGTGTTGCTGATACGGGAATTCCAGGTTGCGATCAGAGGACGCCTGCACCCCTAATCTCCGGAGAACTGTTGACACTGCCGCCGAAGATGCAGCGGCACCGCAGGGTCGGGAAGACCTCATAGTCGGTCATGCGCTTTGCCCTGCGGCCGGAAATGCAGGCCCGGGGCTGGTGCCTGACCGCATAAAGCCAGAGAGTCTCTCTGCTCAAAGCAGAAAGCATTGAGGGCCCAGAAAAGGGCCCTCCGACAGCCGGATAAAAATTTGACCTAATTTCGACACGTCCCTTTCAGCACTGCGGTACAGGTGGCCAGGCTCTCAGGCGAATCCACCTGCATGACGGTGCAGAAGCTGTCCTTGGGAACAATCTTTTTTATCAGGCCCTTGAGGACGGCCTTCGGCCCGACCTCAATAAAGGTATCGACACCGTCGGCAAGCATGCGGTTGATCAGTTCGAACCACCTGACCCGGGAGGCGATCTGCCGGGCCATCATCGCCTTGATGGCCTTGCTATCATATTCTGTCGCGGCGGTGACATTGAAATAGATCGGATACTCAGGCTTTCTGAAGACAATATCTTCCATAAAACGGGCGAAATCAGGGATGGCACCGGCCACCAGAGGACTGTGATTGGCTATGCGGATATTCAACGGTACCACCCTGGCCCCCCGCTCCACGGCGATGGCGGTGATCTCGTCCATGGCGTGTTCATTACCGGAGATAACGGTCTGTACACTGGTATTATGGTTGGCCAGGGTGACGACGCCAACGCCCTCATAGGCGGCGATCAGCCCCTCAACCTCCGTCAGGCCCAGCCCCACCACCGCCCGCATGCCGCCGGGATACTTCTGGCCCTCCCGCTCCATCAGCGCCCCCCGCCTGGCGATCAGACGGATGGAGTCTTTCAGGCTGACCACACCCGCTGCATAGAGGGCGGAATACTCACCGGCGCTGTGTCCGGCAAAACAGCTCACCGGCACATCATGGCCCAGGGCCTTGCGCACCGCGCACCAGCAGATCAGATTGGTCACGGTAATGGCCGGCTGGAGGTGAATGGCCCGGCTCAACTCGTCCATGGGCCCTTCATGACACATCTTCCCCAGGGAGAAGTCACAGACGGCATCGGCCTCTTCCATGATGGCGGCACACTCCGGATCGGCCTCCATAAACCCATTCCCCATACCTAAATACTGGGACCCCTGACCAGGAAAAAGCACAGCAATCTTCATATAGCACTCCCTCTATTACCTAAAACTTGATTTTTCTTCTGTAAGAACAACGCTCTGGAGCTGCCATGCACCCGGACGGATGAACTGTCTGTTAACATTGGCAATCAACCGTTCAAGGCCTGGCAACGACGTCAACCATGCAAGAAATGTCAACAATAAAACACAAGAACAAGCATTCATTACACCTGCGGCTGCGAACAGGCACGATCCAAGCCTGCCCCCGGGCGGGTACACTTGGTATTGTCACGGCATAAGCAATGCTCAAATCAGCACCCTACGGCCTGCCGGAACGCCTGGTCAGTATGAAGCAAATATGGTGCCAGAAGCGGAGGGGATATAAAACATTGCGTAATCATTGACATACGAAACAAAACGTTTTCTTCTAGTCGCAATTTGAGACATCGAATCTCACTTTTAGACAAGGAGGGGGACAATCTGGAATCGGTCGAGCGGCACGGCGAGGAGGAAAACGTGTCTCCAGGGGCGGAAAGACATCACCCGGAAACAGGATTACAGGGAGGGATCGCGGGAAATAATAATCAGGATTCGCCGGCATGAATCCCCATGCCTCTAAGCAGAGAGATAATTTTTGCAATCTGGACAGGTTTATCGAAATAGCCGCAAGCGCCCAGAGTCAGGGCCGTTTCCCTGATCTCACTGCTGCCATAGGCCGTCAGCAGAATAACCGGTGTTCCCGGTTTGTGGACCATGACGTATTGCAGAATTTCCAAGCCTTCATTCCCTTCCGAATGCGAAAGTCTCAAGTCGGTTATGATGGCGTTGTAGCTATTGTCCCTAATCATGCCAAGGGCATCATCCAGGGTCATGCAGTCATCCACCTTGACATCTGCGCCGCGCAGGAGTTTTTTGTAGGAAAATCCCATCGCTGCCTCGTCATCGACGAAGAGAATACGTTGTGCTGTCTCCATAAAATTATATTGCCTCATTCAGGTTGTATAGAGATGTCTACAGACCATCCATACAAAAAGAATGCCAAAATACTTGAACGGCAATAAACTGAAATTATGGGTGTAATTTGTATACAAGACCCTTTCCTTCTGTCTTATCATGAGACGGTCTGTCTCATTTTGAGAGAGGGGGGTTCTCAGGTGGCCTCTCCCATCTCCTTCAGTCGGCGATAGAGGGTGGCCCTGGAAATCCCCAGGCTCTTGGCAGTCTTGGTAACATCCCCCTTATTTTTCTCCAGGTGGGAGAGAATATGGATATGTTCAATCTGTTCAAGGGTTTTTGCCCCATCTGCGGAGGGTTGCAAGGCCGCGCTCTTCAGCCAGGAAAAATGTTCGCGGGTCAAGGTATCGCCGCGGGAGAGAATCCTTGCCCGTTCCAGTACATTCTTCAGCTCCCGGATATTGCCCGGCCATGCATAGTTTTTTAACATCTGCAGGGCGTCTTCGCTGATCGCGATGTCCGAAGACCGCATCTCCTCCAGCAGATGCCGGACCAGATCGGGCAATTCGCCCAGTCTCTCCCTAAGCGGCGGGAGATGGATGGTGAAGAGATTAATGCGGAAGAGGAGATCATTCCGGAAACTGCCGTTACGCACCTCCTCCTCGATATGCTTATTGGTAGCGCAGATCAAGCGGAAATCGCTTCGCTGCAGCTTGGTATCGCCAAGCCTCCTGTAGGTTTTTTCCTCCAGGACCTTCAGAAACTGGGACTGCACCGAAAAATCCATCTCCCCGATTTCATCCAGAAAGAGCGTCCCCCGGTCGGCCGCGTCCAGCAGACCGTCCCTATCCCGTTCGGCGGAGGTAAACGCCCCGCGAACGTTGCCGAAGAGTTCCCGGGCGAGCAGGTCCCCTTTCAGGCCGGAACAGTTCACATCGACAAAGGCAAAGGAGGCGCAGCCGCTGTGATTGTGGATCCACCGGGCCAGCACCCCTTTGCCGGTACCGGTCTCGCCGGTTATCAGTACAGGTGCATTATTCTCCGCCGCAGCGCCGGCATGGGCAAGGATCTCCTGCATGGCGGCAGACTCGCCGATCCACATGTCCTCTTTCTTCTTCAAACGCTGCCGAGAGGAATGGAGCTTTTTGATGACTCCGACCTCAAGACTTTTTTTCAAAAAAATTTCCAGCCCCTGCATATCAACAGGTTTTGTGAGGAAATTATCAGCTCCCCTGCGCATCGCATCCACGGCCAGCGGTATGTCTCCTGCACCAGTAATAACGATAATTGCAATTTCCGGAGAGTCCTGCCGGATCCTGTCTATCAAACCAAGGCCGCTGCCGTCAGGAAGTCCGATATCAAGGATGACGGCATCGAACTTCAGACTGGACAACTGTCTGTCGGCCCCCTCTATGTCCCCGGCCTCAAGCACTTCAAAACCGGAGGAGGAGAGGAACCTGGTAAATCCGAAGCGTGTGGCTTCCTCATCATCAATCAGCAGTATTTTCGGTCTCACCTTCCCCCCCTGCGGCATTCAGAGTCACTTCTGCGGTGCAGCCTGGCGGAGGCTCGTTATTGCGAATCAGGATTCCCCCCCCCATGCTCTCAATGAAATGTTTTACCAGCGTCAAACCGAGCCCCGTCCCGCCCCTGGTCAGGGTAAAAAAGGGTTCGAAAATCCGCTCAATCTTCTCCGGCGGTATCCCCGCCCCGCCGTCCTCTATTTTCACGCAGATCCTGCCTCCGTCCCTCCGGCCGATCTGCAGCAGGATCCCCTTTCCGGCCGGGCTGCAGCGGGCCGCGTTATCCATGAGATTGAGAAGGGCCTGTTGCAGATGCATGCCGTCCGCCCAGACCCGGACCTCATCGTTAAGCGCGTTTACCCAGGTCACGGAGTGATCTTTGGCCGCCTCAGTCGTTTCCCAGAGTGCGATGGTGTCGGCACACAGTCGATTCAGGGACAGAGGATGAATATTGGCGGGCTTGATCGGTTTGCCGAGGTCAAGAAGATCCGTCATCAATTTGGAAAGCCGGTTGACCTGCGTGCGGATATGGCCGATATAAGGTTGGTATTCGGGGTTATCCGCTATGTCCTTTACGGTAAAAAGCGCCTCGGTTATGGACAGGATGGCATTCAGGGGATTGCGGACCTCATGCGCCACTCCACCGGCAAGCTGGCCGATTATCTCCAGTTTCCTGGCCATAAAGAGTTCCTTCTCCAGCCTCCTGTGCCGGGTGATATCCCTGGAGATACAGACGAAGCGGTAGACCCTTCCTTCCGCATCGCACAACGGGATGAAGGATGTCGAATAAAAGCGGATCCCTGCAGGGACGCTGAGCTCCATCTCCTCATCAAGAATTGCCCCTTCCTCGATGCAGCGGCGGCACAGGGCAATGGTCATCCGGCCTATGGCCTCCGAGGAGATTTCGTCTGCAAGTTTTCCGACGATCTCCTCCGGCCGTATGCCCGTCGACTGGGCCATGGCCGGATTCTGCTCAATATAACGGAAACGCCTGTCATCCGTGACCTCCAGCATATACAAGCCTTCGGAGACATTATTGAAAATTTCTCTATAGCGGCGTTCGCTCTCCCGCAGGTTTTCCTCCATCCGCTGGTGTTTGGTAATATCCCGAAAGGTTATGACCGCCCCCAATATGTTGCCATCCTCAATGATGGGACTACTCGAGTAGGCGAAGGGAAACGTCGTGCCGTCCTTGCGCCAGAGCACGCCGTCACCCTCCCTTCCAGCCGTCCCCAGGCCCAGGGTTTTGTAAATAGGATAGTGACTGAGAGGATAACTGGAACCGTCCGGGAAGGAATATTGCCGCACTTCCCCGCCGAAAAGGTCGTGCAGTTCGTATCCGGTCATTGCCGCAGCCGCAGGGTTTATAAAAATTACGCCCCCTTGCGCATCCAGGCCTACGATACCTTCCCCGGCGGTATTGAGAATCAGCTGATTTTGCTTGCTGAGCTGCCTAATTGATTCCTCGGACGCCAGCCGCTCATCCTCCCGCGCCTGCAGCGCCGATGCCATCAAATCGAAGGATTGGGCCAGCAAACCAATCTCCCCGCCTTTGGCATGCGGGATTCCGGACCGTAAATTGAAATTCCCCGCACCCATTTGCCGGGAGGCCTCAACCAGCTGCTTTATCGGATTGACAATAGTCAGATTACCCAAGAAATACGCGGCAGCCAAGGCGAGACAACTCGCAACGCCGAAGAGAAGCAGATCATGCTTCAGCCTGGTATTGGCCGAGGACAGTGCACTCTTTTCGGGGATACCTATCCTGACGAACATATAAGGTTTATCGTCTTCCTGCAATCGCAGCTGAATAAAGCCATATATCCTGCGAATTCCGTCTCCGCCCTCCTCAGTATAGATACCTGTTTTTTGCTGGCCTGATATAATCCTCCATACCTTCTCCGGCAGGGGCTGCCCGACCTCTTCGCCTGCCCTTCCGTCTATTTGAGATATGCGGCAGAGACGGACTCCGTTCCGGTCTTCAATTCCGACTACCGTCCCCTCCGGGAATTCGATCCGCTGAAGAAGAGCAGGGTACCTGTCCAGGTTAAACGAGGCAACAAGCATGCCCTTGCTCCGGTTATCCTCATCTCTGATCGGAAAGGCAAAAAAAAGCGAAGAAACCCCGCCTAGTCCGGCAGCCGTATACTCCCCTACCACGAAATTCCCGGCGTCCATGGCGGATCGAATATAATCTTTGCCGGCCAGATCGTATGAAACCTTACCCGCTCCTACAGCAAAGACCGTCCCGTCCGGCCGTGTGGCAAAGACATTGTCATGATAAAGAGAATTCCGCAGGAGGGACTCGAAGAGTTTATCGCAGGCCTGCGCGTCACCGTTCAGCACGTCTGGATACCGTGCGATATTTTTGAGCATCTGTTTGGTGCTTGCGGTGATGGTTTCCTGGAGTCTGGCGATATTCTCGGCAGTCTGGAGAATATTTTTCTCCGCATGCTCGACATCCTTTCTTTTATCCTCAAATCCAGTATGGAGAATGATACCCAGGGCAGGCAGCACCGATAGCAGGACCAGAAGGATAAGGCGTACTTGAATCGACCACGCCCCCCAGAATGGGGGAATCAGCCGGGATATTTTTTTAGATCTCTTCTTGTCCATATCTCATCAGTCTAAAGGAGCGCAGGCACGAAAACGACCGGCAGACTGCACACTCCGCTGCGATCTTCTCCAACGGAGCGGGTAGTTCCGGGCACCGCCCCCTATCCTCATCATTGCAGATGCAGATCTTGTATTTCGATATATTTCCTGGTGCATGCTGCCGTTGTAATCGATCTTGATGGAGTTGAAAAGAGCTTGTTCGGCCCAATGCCCAAACCAGCATACCGTATGCGTCCTCTTCAGGCGACTGCACCGTGGTGTGCTGACCGTGATGCAGAGATGCCGGGGATTCTGCCGCGCAGCACAGGTGGAACCCAGCGCGTCAAATGCATCGGACCATTCATGATATTCCCGAAACATCTTCATATTATTTAGGTATCAAAATAGTATCAAATAAATATATTTCTGCTATTGATGATAATACGACCTCTACGACCAGCAATTGCCGCACAGTTCAGCAAAGGCCAACGGCACCGCTGTTCATCAAGCCCGCAGGCGTACCTGCAATCGAGGGCAGTATATTAATCCTTGGCAGCTGAGGTTTTTCGTATTAAAGATAATCTTTTCCCATCCGGTGATCCTTTGCGGATGCAGCGATATCAGTGAGCCGGCACGCGGTATACCGCTCTACGATCTTCACGGCAGCTGACGACATAAGATATCAATCTCATATCATCCATGTATCTATATGCTGTCACAAAATGGGCTTATCCCGCTGTTATAGACTGCCGTCAACAGCGTTCACCAAGGCTTCTGTTGTCGATATCCGAAAGATTTCCAGCTGAACCCGCCCAGATTTTTTTGTCATATGAACTGCAGAAGGCATCTCACCTGCAACAGAATCATGCAGAATAAGAGCAGCGGAGTACCGCCAGTATCCTCTCTTCTCCATGTAGAGCAAGAATAACGACCTTATGAACATTGCCTATTTTTCAGACCAGTACTGGCCTTCCATCAGTGGTGTTTCCGTATCCATCGATGCCTTTAAAAAACAGTTGACCCTCATGGGGCATCGGACAGCATTATTCGTCCCCGAATATCCAGGCTCCGAACTCCATGACCAGAAGGAGCAACTCAAAGATGTCTTTCGTTTCCGATCGTATAAGGTCCTGATAAACGATGAAAACAGGCTGGTTTACAGGTCAGAAAAAAAGAAGATATTTTCACTGCTCGACGAATTTCAGCCACAGATTATTCATGTCCATACCGAATTCTCTTTAGGAAAGATCGCCACCCATTACGCAAAAAAGCGAAAAATTAAGCTGGTCATGACGGCACATACCAATTGGGAACAGCTTATCCATCATTACCTTCCCTTAATCCCCACCTTTTTCGGTCACCTGTGCTGTCGGGCCTACATGCGGCATATATATAATAAAGCGGATGTATTAGTTGTTCCCACCTCTCTTATGGAAATATTGCTCAGCTTCTATTTTGTCAAGACGCCTGTCCGGATCATACCCACCGGCGTTGACATAAGTCTTTTCAAAAATGAGACTCAGGGGAGTTTCCCGCCCCCAAGCGAAACCTTTCCGGTCCTCAAGGACAAAAAATATCTCTTTTTTGCCGGACGCCTCAGTAAGGAAAAAAATATTCCCTTTCTCATCGACGTCTTCGCCATGCTGAAGCCCCGTCATGCCGACCTCATGCTGATCATCAGCGGTGACGGCCCCGCCAGAGAGTCACTCCAGGAATATGCGGCTCAGGCAGGGCTTGCAGATTCGATTGTCTTTACAGGCTATGTCGAGCATGCGAACCTGGGGCATTTTTACCGCAACGCCGAAGCCTTCATTTTCGCCTCCAAGGTTGAAAGCCAGGGTATGGTTGCCCTGGAATCCATGGCCTGCGGCACGCCGGTGGTGGCTATCGGTAAAATGGGCACCCGCGAGGTGATGGGCGGAGACCTGGGTGGTTTTATGGTCGATGACGATATGCACGAGTTTGCCGAAAAGGTAGAACTTCTCTTGAACAGCCCCGAAATCCGAAATGCCAAAGCCGAAACGGCCAGAAGACATGCAGGATCATGGACGATCGAGGTTGAAGCCCGAAAAATGTTAAAACTATATACGACCCTCCTGGAAGGACATGCCGAAAGCCCCTCTACCCGAGTTCCCGCAAGAGAGCTGGCTTAAACCCTCGCAGATTGAATTTTGCAATCATTGCCTCAAAAAATGGCAGTGATCCGGAGGCGAGATCGCAGGTGTGTATCACGATTCGGACACGATTCAGACCGAACAGGGCTGAAGACCAAAAGATTGCGCCGGCCAGCTTTTTCAAAAAAAAGATCTCAACTCCGTTAGGACTGCCCAGGGATAGTACTGGAGAAGTGATTCTTTTATCCTGGAAATGCAGAGAGAGAAGCGTTTCGATATAGAGGGGATTCAGGGCGCGGAAAACAGCATGGTTTTCCCTGGTAGCCAACCAGCATGGCGGACAGATCCCCGACTCCCGCTGCAGGAGGTGTGCGAGCGCCCTGAACGTTCTCTTGGTCGCTGCCTGGTGGCCCGCATCATTATCCAGATATTCAGCCTGATGTTTATGATAGAACGCCCCAAGGCTCGCGACATCCTTTGAGCAGGTATGCCTCAGTCCATGAAAGACAATTTCAAGGCCCCCGGAATGCGTCAGGTCCTGCAGATAAGCCGAGAGTTCAGGGTGGATCGGCAATTCTGCATCACATATCAGATGGATGGTGAGGGGAATCCGAAAACGTCTTCGCAATCCTTCAATTATAGCTATGTTCTTGCAACCTTCAGAGATTCTCAGATCATGAAGGGCCAAAGAATAGAGCCCCGCCATAGGTTAATCGATAACCCGGACAAGTTCGTTGGCGTACCACTGGCCGTTTTTGTCCTTTTCTTCATACTTAATGAACTGATGAGGTTTATCCACGGCGTAATAGAGATAATATTTATCCGAGGCGAAGAGGGACTGCCATCCGTCTACAGACAATTCCAGTTCATAGCAATTGAATGTCCCTGCCTTTACCTTGACGGCTTTTTTCCCTTTGCAGGTGACCTTCATTGGCAGGGCATCACCATACTCCGCTACATACGATGCAAAGGTGACGCTTTTTCCCTCCTCAAAAGGGAATCCCTGGAAAGACAAAAAATAAGCATATCTGGAATAAATGTTTTTATCACTGTTGGCAAACTGCTTATCAATTCCCTTTTCCTGGTTGAAAAACCGGATGCCCCCTTGACCATTGTTGTGGTAGGACTCGACTACTTTTCCGGTCTTGCAGTCATATCGGGATTCCGAAATGGTCGTCAGCGTATCGTAATCGAGTTTTATAGTATTGATGAAGAGATCCCCTTCAGCCACATTGACAAGATAATATTTCTCGCGCTCCTCCTGATGGACAGAGATGTCCACCCTGGCGATCACATATCCCGTCTTGCTGTCAATCCTGTCTGACAGTTCAATGCTTTCTCGATGCGGAATCCCCGGATTTGAAAAGACGGTTTCAGCATGCGCCTGAAGGATAAAGGACGTGGTCACGCCTGTAAAAAGCAAGAAACTTCCCAATAGTGCCGTTGTCGTCTTCACGCTGTTTCCTGTGCTCTTCTTTCACCATCAGGGGAAAGAAAAAAAATCAATATGACCTGCAGAGAACCTACAATACCTGAATCATCAGCTAAGTATTACCGTTAGTTTTGATAAAATGTCAATAATCAAAGCTCTGACCGTGCACTCTCTACCCTCTTTTTTCGGCAGATATACTGCAATCCGGCCTTTGACGATTTGTTTGGATGCGGCAAGACATTCCGGGCAAAAATCCCGGTGAGCTGTGTAAAAGCTGAGAATTTTCAGCTGGAATCGAGGCAGGCAAAGAATTTTCACAGATATCCGATCGCAACGGGAGAGCTGGGGGCTTGCCAGCCGCAACAAATCATGAGCGCTCGTCGCTTCGGCAGGGCAATGCCGCCGCTTTAATGAAAACGTGAAGTTCTTCCCCGTTTGCACCGCGATGATCTGAAATCACCTCCGGCTGCTCGCCTCGCCATATCCTGACAAGTCGAGGATCCCCCCTGAATACTCTCTGACAGAGATATCATATAAATATCATTTTTATATTAGAATAATATAGAAAAGGTACCTAAGAAACTTCGCCAAAATAAAAAATTTACCATTACAGGATACTGCAAAACACGCATAAAAACAGTCCAAGACTTTACCGGCAGCGGGGAGACTCGGACCAAGGTGGCGCGTCCTCGCGCTGAGACAAAATCGAAGATAATAAGCCCCACTCAACTTCAGAAGCTCTTCCTTCTCTCCCGGATGAGACGGTCAGGCATCGGAGTCTCTCCAACCTCCTCCCAAAACATTTTTTGACGGCACCACTATCCCTCCTGCCGGACACCCATCAACGCTCCCTTTAGACGACAGGTGCTGTTGTCATCCTCGGTATGTGATCATGGTGGATTTTCGGCAATGCTTCAGAATAATGTATTTCATTAAAATATTTTTTTGATATATATTCTATATCTTATCAATATCTTTTTCTTCGGCACGAAGACGGGCGTACAAAGCCTCAATAATCCATGTTTGTCTTGATATTCTAATTGGATGTCTCCGCTTTACGCTGGCATCAATCTGGGCCAGCATATCAGCCGGAATCCGAAGAAGGACCGATGACAGCTGCGTCGATTTTTCCGGAGTCGCGGCAGCCACGCTGCCGCCCTTGTTGATGAGCTTCTGGACGATTGCCTCATCGGGCTTACGGCTGGTTTTCGGCTTGGTTGTAATTGTCATATCAGGCACCTGCTTGTTGATACCTTTCAGATATATTTTCGGTATCAAATATATATTTATAGAGGAGCAGTATTTCACTAATGGCCTTGGGGTCCGCATGTCGCAGCTCGGTCACCGACATACCCTGAGCGGCCGCATTGCTGAAGGCCTTCCGCGCCCCAAGCTGCAGATCGATAAAACTGAGAGCCGAGCAATCGCGCAGAACCTCGCCGGCATCTGCATTATCCTGCCCCCGGGGATCCGCTCTGTTGAGAAAAGAACAGGCCTGAAGTTTAGGGTTTACGGTTCGCATTTCCTCCACCAGGGCACTGACCTTCTCCAGGGTCCAGACATCGAAGGATCGCGGAACAAAGGGCACCAGCAAAACATCCGCAATGGTCATGGCCGCCCGCTGGCTGGTTGTGTCCCTGCCGCCCGTATCGATTATAATATCCTGATATTTGGTCCTGAGCTTCAATATCTCAGTCCTGACAGCTGCACCGGTTAGTTTTATACTGGTGTACCGGTTGGCGACGCCATCCTGCTCATTGCGCAAATTCGTAAAATCTGTGGCCGTTTCCTGGTCGTCAGCATCAACCAGCAAGACATCGTTGCCCTGGCCCGCTCTGATAACAGCAAGATTGGTCGCAACCGTTGTCTTGCCTGATCCGCCTTTAATACCACCAGCAATGATAATCACGAATGAACCTCCTTAATAAAAATTGATATTAAAAAAATATCAATAAAATATACATCAGGTATACTGAGCATATTTATATACTATCTATATAATACTAAAATAATATATACATAAAGGTCAAGTCTTCGTTTTCACAAATGCCGGTTTTTATCATCATTTTTTGACAATCCGAAGAAAAACCCCGGGCATGGCCTCACAGGACGGTACGGGAAAGCAGCAGAGCCGGACCTGACTGGCCGGCCGCAACGACACATCGAAGCGCACCGCATCGGCATGGCATGACAGCTGCTCCAGGGACGCTTTCGGCGTAAAAACGCCAGACTTGCAAGAACAGCCGCAGCCCTGCACGAAATTTTCACAGACCTCAATCCCGGTCAAAAATTGTCATTCTTCTCCAGGGCAGTCATCAGGCAATGGGGAGAGACGGGACTGAAAAGGATTAATGCAGCACCTTTAAGGGAGTCAGGCGTATATCCGCCAACACGGGGCCTGCCGGATGGCCCGTAATCTTACTCTCTTCTCATTCCTTCATGGAACATCAACGCATTCAAGACCAGGCCATGATCGATATCACCGGTTGCGATCAGTTTAAGGACCTCTTTTTCCGGCAGAGAGAAGCACTCGATATCCTCCATATCGTCAAAAGTCGGTTCAGCCACCTTAATCGCCTCTTCGACCATGACGGTGTGGCAGTAATTGCGTTGAATGGCGGGATTGGGGCAGACGCGACCGATGATCCGGGCGTTTTCCCCGGCATAGCCTGTTTCTTCCAGGAGTTCCCGGCATCCTGCAGCCAGCGGTTCCTCCCCCTTATTGACCATGCCGCCAGGTATCTCAATCTCCAGCCTGTTCGTACCATAACGGAATTGTCTGATCAGGAGTATTTCACGCTGCGGCGTCAGGGCGATAATATTGACCCACTCCGGAAATTCGAAGAGATAGAAATCTTTTTGCTTCCCGCTCCGGCTGCAGTGCACCGGCCCGGAATGAATGGTGACCACAGGGGTCTCCAACAACACCTGGCGAGGGTAGACCTCCCATCCCTGCGCACCGTCTTTTTCCCTTTTCTTCATTATTCCTCCTGATGCAGCAGAAGACGGTCAGGATCGATCATCCCTGATCCGCACCCGCCCGCCTACACGCGTCAATTCCGAAGCAAGCCTTTAACAGGCTCCCGCTCCGGAAATCTTACCCTTCCCTGGCAATATTGGCCACAAACTTTTCCGGTTTCCCGCTGCATCCGGAAACAGAAGCAGGCGAAAAATAATTGAAAGCCCTCCCTGACAGTGCTAGTGTCGGCAAGGAGAGGGCATACAGCCTCTTATCTGAAGGATCTGAGGATCCTTCACACCTGAACCGCACAGTTTTTTTCTGGAGTTTTTCCCAAAATACAGCAATCCGGCCGGAGAAGAGGCGGCAACCATGCGAGACGTCAAATCAAAAGGCCTGGTTTATTCAACCGAGACAGGCCGGATGTGTCCCGGCTGCGGCCAGGCGATCAAGACCTGCTGCTGCGACAAACAAAAGCCGCAGCATGGAGGAGATGGAGTGGTGCGTATAAGTCGCCAGACCAAGGGGCGCAAGGGCAGCGGGGTCTGCATAATTACCGGACTCTCTTTACGAGAGGCAGAACTCAAAACACTTGCCCAGCAACTGAAGAAAAAGTGCGGATCAGGCGGCACCGTCCGGGAAGGCCTCATTGAAATCCAGGGGGATCATCGCCAGGTCCTGCTCGATATCCTGCTGAAGCTAGGATATACGGCCAAGCTGGCAGGGGGATGATGATGCCGGTCTCCGGGATCATCCTTGTTCCGCTCTTCAAAAAAGAAAGACCGGACGCAGGCCGCCCCCCCATCGGCAGATCTCCAATGTCAGGAAACAACCTCGTCCCTGCACCGGAATTCTCCGGCGGCACGGCAGACGGCAGGCCTGTTTATTTTGGTTGTTCGATAAAATTTTCTTGCCAAAATCACGAATTGTGACCAATAGAAAACTAATCTGCAGCCCGGTTATGGCAGAGAAGCGGCTCTTCCCGGGGAGATAAGGAAATATCGGATCATCACTGGTCGCCTTCCGCCCCATTGCGACCGGCAGATTTTTTTTATTGGAGTTCGCATGCGCAGTGTCGTTCAGCGGGTGAGCCGCGCCCGGGTGATGATCGACGGAGAGCCGGTGGGGACCATCGGCCCCGGCCTCGTCGTCCTGCTGGGAATCCACACCGATGACAGCGAAAAAGAGGCGCAGCGGCTGGCCGACAAGATCATCCACCTGCGGATCTTCGAGGATGAAAAGGGCCTGATGAACCGTTCTCTGCTGGACGTGGGCGGCGAGATGCTTATCGTCTCTCAATTCACCCTCTACGGTGACTGCCGGAAGGGCAGACGCCCGGGCTATTCTTCAGCCGCCCGGCCCGAGAAGGCGGAACCCCTCTACCGGTCTTTCATCGGGATGGTGCAGCAAGCAGGCATCAGGACCGCGACCGGCAGGTTCCAGGCCATGATGGAGGTGGAGCTGGTCAACGACGGACCGGTGACACTCCTGCTTGATTCCGCAGGAAATTTTTAAACGATTTGAACTGACAATCCACTTATTCTATGCCAGACAGGAAAATACCTATGTCCTTTACTCCAGGAACATCCTTTTCGGGTTTCACTCTGAAGAAGGTATCTCGCATCGACGAGATCAATGCTGAAGTCTTTTTCTTTGAGCACGATTGTCTTGGCTGTCCCCTTCTTGCCATCAAGAACGACGACCAGAACAAGACCTTCGCGGCCGCCTTCAACACCATCCCCACCGATTCCACCGGGGTGGCGCACATCCTTGAGCACTCGGTGCTGATGGGTTCGAAAAAGTACCCGGTCAAGGACGTCTTCGGCGAGATCCACAAAGGCGGGCTGATGACCTTTTTAAACGCCATGACCGGCTCGGACATCACCTACTACCCCTTCGCCACCCGGAACCTGAAGGAATACTTCAACCTGATGGACATCTACTGCGATGTGGTCTTCAATCCGCTGCTGGAACGGACGACCTTCGAGCAGGAAGGCTGGCATTATCACCAAGAGAGCCAGGATGCCCCGCTTCAATACCAGGGCGTGGTCTACAACGAGATGAAGGGCGCCTTTTCCGATCCCTTCCGATCCATCTTTCACAATATCCTGGGCGGGCTGATGCCCGGTTCCACCTATGCCCATGAATCCGGCGGTGACCCGAAGAACATCCCGGATCTCTCCTACGAGGACTTCTGTGCCTTTCACCGCCGCCACTACCACCCCTCCAACGGGATGTTCTTCGTCTACGGCAACGCGCCGCTCGAGGAAGAGTTGGCCTTTCTGCAGGACAGGTTCCTCAGCAAGGTCACTGAAAGGGGAGAGCGCCGCCTGATCGAGCCCGGAGAGACCATCACCGCCCCGGTCATGATCACCGACAGCTATGCCGTCGACCAGAATGACACCGCGGAAAAGACCTTTCTGGCCGTCGGAACCGGCGTCACCGACGTCTTGGACAAGGAAAAGAATGCAGCCTTTCAGGTCATTGCCAACATCCTCTACAACTCCGACGCCTCGCCCCTGAAAAACGCCATCGTCTCCAGCGGACTCTGCAAGGATTTCGGCGGCTTGTACCTGTCATCGTCGAGCTTTAAGACCTTTATGATCACCTATCTGGTGGGCAGCGAGGCCGAGAGACGGGATGACTTCCTGGCCCTCTATACCACCACGCTCAGGACCATGGCCGAAGAGGGGCTGGACAAGGATCTGGTCCTCTCCGAATTGAACAAATACGAGTTCAGCGTCCGGGAAGAGGCCTCCAAGGCCCAGCGCGGCCTGGATCTGATCGGCAAGGCCATGGTCGCCTGCAAATTCGGCACCGATCCCTTCGACAGCCTGGTCAACGACGAGATTATCCGCACCATCCGGCAGAAGGCCATGCAGTCCGACTACTTCGAGGATCTGATCCGCCGGTATCTGCTGGACAACCAGGCGACGGTGGTGGTGACCCTGACTCCGGATGCCGCAAAACTTGCCCGGAGCATGCAGGAGGAGGAGCAGCGGCTTCAGGCTCATGCGGCAGGTCTCACGGCTGCGGAAAGAGATGAATTAATCAAAAGAACGAATGAACTCAAGCAGCTGCAGCAGACCCCCAATGCGCCGGAGGTGCTGGCAAAATTACCGCAGCTGGGCCTGGCCGACCTGCCGGCCAACATCGATTTTCACGCCGTGAAACCCACCGCCATGTTTGGTCGGCAGGTCCTGGTCAGCGAACTGATCACCAACCGCATCACCTATCTGGACATCGGCCTCGACTTTTCCTGCCTGCCCGCCCGTCTTCTGCCCTGGCTTAATCTTTTCGGCACCATCATTACCGAGATCGGTACCTCGAAGATGGACTACATCCGCTTTGCCAAGGAGGTCGCCACCTGCACCGGCGATTTTTCCCACTCCCTAAACACCTACGGCAGAAGGGAGAAGCCGGATGCGGTGCAGCCGGTCCTCTGGCTGCACCTGAAATGTCTACCCGACTATCTGGAGCGGAGCCTGCGGCTGGTGGCGTCGATCCTCTCCGATCTCTCTTTGCAGGATAAGGCCCGGATCCGGGAGATCGTCAGCCGGGAGTTCGCCTGGGATGAGCATTCCGCCCAGAGCGAGGGATACAATCTGCCGATGACCCGTGTTTTTTCTCATCTTTCTCCGGCCGGCAGATATAACGAGCTCTTCAGCGGCGCCACCGCCTATCTGGCCGTAAGGGAGCTTAGCCGTAATTACGACAGGCGGGAGGATTCCTTCCTCGCCGACCTACAGGAGATTGCGGCCCTGCTCTTCAACCGTAACAACCTCCTGCTGGCCATCACCGCCGATGGCCAGGAAATTGCCAGTTTTGCGGAGAGGGGCGGCTGCATCGTCGATGCCCTGGCCGCGGCACCGGTGACAAAGCAGGAAATCGATCCACTGGGACTCCCCGACCACGAGGCCTTCGTCACCTCCGCCGAGGTGGTCTTCGCGGCTCAGGGCGGCAGCCTGCTCCCCGGGGGTACCGGCTATAACGGCCATTTCGAGGTGCTCAGGACCTATCTCTCCCGGGATTATCTCTGGAACACGGTCCGGCAGATGGGCGGCGCCTACGGCTGCTTCATCCAGTTCAGTCATATCACCGGCAATATGGCTCTGGTCAGCTACCGCGATCCCCAGGTCAGAAAGACCTACGAGGCCTACAATCAGATCCCCGGAGTCGTGGCCGGCCTTACCCTCCCGACCGAGGTCTTGGAGCAGGTCGTCATCGGCACCTACGGCGCCTTCGACCCCCACCAGAGCCCGGCGGCCAAAGGGGCCTCGGCCCGCAACGAGTACCTGAGCGGCATCGATACCGCTTACAAGCAGCAGCGTCTGCGCGAAATCGTCTCCACGGGCATCGACGACCTGCGATCCTTCGCCCCTGCCTTCTCGCAGATGCGGGGATACCGGGCCATCATCGGCAACCGGGCCAAGATCGAAGCCGATCGCGACCTCTTTACCACCCTGACGGAGCTGTGACCATGAATTCGGATCGTTTTGACAAGGCGGCTGCGGCCTGGGACCAGCTGCAGCGGCGGGTTGATCTGTCCCACGCCATTGCGGCAGGCATCACCCAGCTGCCCCTGCGCAAAGATATGGCGGCCATGGAGTACGGCTGCGGGACCGGCCTGGTGGGCCTGGAGCTGGCCCCCCTGCTGGGTTCGCTCACCGCGGTGGACACCTCGGCAGGCATGCTCGAAGTCCTGGCCGAAAAGGCCGGGGAGGCGGGACTCACCAATGTGACGCCGCTCTGCCTGGATTTGACGATAGGGAATCTTTCCGGGCGCTTCGACCTGATTTTTTTGGCCATGACCCTCCATCATATCGAGGAAACCGGGCTGATCCTGGAAAAATTTCATCACCTGCTCAACGACGGCGGCATCCTGGCCATTGCCGATCTCGACCGTGAAAACGGGACCTTCCACTCTCCTGGCGCCGGCGAAAAGCACCACGGCTTCAGCCGCCAGGAGCTGGCCCAGGAGGCTATGGCCCTGGGTTTCTCCGATCTGCGCTTCAGCACCATCCACACCATCAAGAAGACCGGAGCTGACGGCTGCTGCCAAGACTATCCGGTTTTTCTGCTCACTGCAAAAAAAGAGCATGTAATAGAATGAAAGAATAAGTACTATCTGAGAGATTTGATCTTTATCCAACACCATCGACACCCCGTGTCTGACTGAGAGCTTGTCCGCAAACAGGCTGAAATGAGATCGCGCCGGCCTTTGGGCCGGTTGTGAGCGCCAAAGTTTTTTCGGGCAAACTTCTATTTAATCCAAGGAGAATCCTATGCAATACTCTTCTGAAATCAAGGAAATGTGCCGTGTTGCCCTGGGGACGAATCACGGTCCGGCCCCCATCCCGCAGGAGGGAGGGTGGACCCAGGCCCGCGAGGTCAGTGATATCAACGGCCTTACCCATGGAGTCGGCTGGTGCGCTCCCCAGCAGGGGGCCTGCAAACTGACCCTGAACGTCAAAAAGGGCATCATCGAAGAGGCCCTGGTGGAGACCATCGGCTGCACCGGCATGACCCACTCCGCCGCCATGGCCTCGGAGATCCTGCCCGGCAAGACCATCCTTGAGGCGTTAAACACCGATCTGGTCTGCGACGCCATCAACGTCGCCATGCGCGAGCTCTTCCTGCAGATCGTCTACGGCCGCAGCCAGTCCGCCTTCTCCGAAGGGGGGCTTCCCATCGGCGCGGGGCTTGAAGACCTCGGCAAGGGACTGCGTTCCGTCTGCGGCACCATGTACGGCACCAATTCCAAGGGTCCCAGATACCTGGAGATGGCCGAGGGATATGTCACCGACATCGCCCTGGACAAGAACGACGAGATCATCGGCTATAAGTTCGTCAATCTGGGCAGGATGATGGACAAGATCAAAAAAGGGACGGAACCGGGAGCCGCTCTGGACAAGGCCTCCGGCACCTACGGGCGTTTTGCAGAGGCCGTCAAGACCATCGATCCGCGAAAGGAATAGGGAGGAATATCATGGCACTGTTTGAAAGCTACGAGAGGCGGATCGGCCAGATTATCCCGGTCCTGAAAAAATACGGGATGGACAGCATCGAAGAGGCAAAAAAGGTCTGTGACGACTACGGGGTCGATGTGGCCGCCATCGTCAGGGGCATCCAGCCCATCTGCTTTGAAAACGCCGTCTGGGCCTATACCCTGGGGGCCGCCATCGCCATCAGGAAGGGACAGAAGAAGGCGGCCGAGATCGCCGCGACCCTGGGCGAGGGCCTGCAGGCCTTCTGCATCCCCGGCTCGGTGGCCGATGACCGCAAGGTCGGCATCGGACACGGCAATCTGGCCTCCATGCTCTTGAAGGAAAAGACCAAATGCTTCGCCTTTCTGGCCGGTCACGAGTCCTTTGCCGCCGCCGAGGGCGCCATAGGTCTGGCCAAGTCGGCCAACAAGGTCAGAAAGCAGCCCCTGAAGGTAATCTTAAACGGGCTGGGCAAAGATGCGGCCAAGATCATCTCGCGGATCAACGGCTTCACCTATGTGCAGACCAAGTTCGATTACGCCACCGGCCAGCTGCAGGTGGTGGCCGAGACGCCTTACTCCGGCGGCGACCGGGGCAAGGTCCGCTGCTACGGGGCCGACGATGTCCGGGAAGGGGTGGCCATCAACCACCTGGAGGGAGTCGATGTCTCCATCACCGGCAACTCCACCAACCCCACCCGTTTCCAGCATCCGGTGGCGGGCACCTATAAAAAGGAATGCCTGCTCCAGGGAAAAGAGTATTTTTCCGTGGCCTCCGGCGGCGGCACCGGCCGGACCCTGCATCCGGACAATATGGGCGCGGGCCCCGCCTCCTACGGCATGACCGACACCCTGGGCCGCATGCATTCCGACGCCCAGTTCGCAGGCTCTTCCTCGGTCCCCGCCCATGTGGAGATGATGGGACTTATCGGCATGGGGAACAACCCCATGGTGGGGGCCTCCGTGGCCGTGGCCGTGGCCCTGGAACAGGCGGCCTGAACCGGCCTAATGATATCGTAAAAAAAAGAGGATGGGGCACGCGCCCTATCCTCTTTGCCTCATGCAATAGCTGCAGCACCCGCGTTTTTCTCGCGGCAGCCCGGCCAGATAATCCAGGATTCCATCCATGGTCCGGTTAATGCCCGTGTATCGCTCAAGCCCCGCCACGATCTCCTCCTCCTTCTGAATCCACGGTCCGGCCACAAGCTCATGCCGGCAGTTTTCAATCAGGGGTCCGGCGGAGGCAGGGGTGGTCTCCAGGTGAAACTGCAGCCCCAGAACCCTGTCCGTGTGGAGGAAGGCCTGGTTGCGGCAGCCTTCGCTGGCAAGGAGATGGACGGCGCCGGGCGGGATCGCGAAGGTGTCGCCATGCCAGTGAAAGACCGTCTGCTCGTCTGGAAGCATGCCCCTCAGCGCCTCCGGGACCGAATCGGTCCTCCTTACAGGGAACCAGCCGATCTCCTTGTGGGCATTGGCCGAGACCGGCCCGCCCAGGACATCGGCCAGCAACTGGGCCCCCAGGCAGATGCCCAGTACCGGCTTTTTCTTCGAGATGGTCTCCCGGATAAAGACCTTCTCCCATTTCAGCCAGGGGTATTCCCGATAGTCGTAAATCCCCATGGGACCGCCCATGATCACCAGCATGTCAAAGGTGTCCTGATCGGCAAAGTCATCGCCTGCAAACAGACGGGTGCAGGAAAGGCTATGCCCACATCTTTCAGCCCACATTTCGATAGCCCCCAGCCCCTCAAAGGGCACGTGTTGCAACCATTGAATATTCATCATCATGTCCATTAAAATAGGTTTATGCTCTCGCAACCGCGGCGTCGCAAGCTCCTGCAGATCGTATCACACGAATAGTGCATGCCTCTACTGTAACACCTTCGGCACTCTATGCAAGATGGGAATGGACTCCCGCGCATCTGAGAATATCCTGTAAAAATTCCGCCGATCTGCGTTCTTGTCTTGCCTTCCTGGAGATGAGGCACTATAAGAATTCGTCAGTACTCATCATCGAAATCCGCCGGTATGCATGATCATCTGCCGGCTTTATCTGAAAGCGTGTTTGAGCGACGGCCCTGCCATGCTGCAATGACGAGCTTTCAGAGTGTGTTGTGGCTGGCGAGCTTGGTCCAGCCATGCTGGTTTATCTCAAAAAAGGACGGCAGAATTGGCCGGATCATCACCAAAAACCGCACGCTTTGCAGCCATCGAGACCCTCTGCAGACTGCAGAGAAGCCCGATGCCGGTGACCATCCTCTTCGAGCAGCTGGCCGTGGAGTGCGCTCTGAGCGGCAGCGACCGGCATCTGGCCATGAATCTCATCTACGGGGTCCTCCGCCAGCGCCAGCACCTGGATCGCATCGCAGGCCTCTTCTGCAGACAGCCTCTCAAAAAACTGCATCCCTTCGTCCATCAAGCCCTGGCCGTGGGCCTCTATCAGCTGTTTTTTCTAGACAGGATTCCTGCGTCGGCAGCGGTCAATGAGACGGTCAAAGCCATGAAGGTCGTGCGTCTGCCGCAGAGACTGCAAGGCTTCGTCAACGGCGTGCTGCGCGAGAGCATCCGGCAGCGGCAGGATATCCCCGCCCCCGGGGCCCCGGATGCCGCCGGCCGGCCGGTCCTCAACCATCCGGACTGGCTCACCGAGCGCTGGGAGCGGTATTTCGGCAGGCAGGAGATGCTCAGGATCTGCCAGGTCAACAACGGCCAGCCAGCCCTGGTCCTTCGCCTCAACAGGCTGGCCGTGGTCAGGGACGCCTTCTGCGCCCTGCTGGCAGAAAAGGGCATCGCGGCCAGCCAGGGGGCCTGCGCGCCCGACGCGGTGATCCTGCCCGACTATCACGGCCCTATCCGCGATCTCCCCGGATTTGCACAGGGATTCTTCCAGGTGCAGGATGAATCCGCCCAGCTGGCAAGCCTGCTGCTGGCCCCGTTTTCCCCGAGGGGCAGGATCCTTGACGCCTGCGCCGGACTCGGAGGCAAGACCTGCCACCTCCTGGAGCTTACCGCAGAGACGCAGACGGAAATGTACGCCGTGGAACCCGAGGCGCGCAGGCTGCTTCAGCTGCGGGAGAATCTAGAACGCCTGCATCCGCAATCCCCGGTCACGATCCATGCCGGCAGCCTGCAGGATTTTTCCGCAACCGGTCCCGCCCCTTTCGACGCCATCCTCATCGACGCCCCCTGTTCGGGCACCGGGGTCATCAGGCGCCGTCCCGATATTCGCTGGAACCGCCAGGCCGCAGACCTGGACGCCTACCAGCAGACCCAGAGGCAGATACTGGATCAGGCCGCCCTGCTGCTGGCCCCGGACGGGATCATCGTGTATGCCACCTGCTCTCTGGAACCGGAAGAAAACAGGATGGTCATCAGTCATTTTCTCCATCGGCATCCGGAATTCGGGCTGTCGGACTGCGGCCCACTGCTGCCCGGACCCGCCCGGGATCTGGTTGCAGACGGCTGTTTTCAGCCCCGCCCCTCCCTCTCGGCCGACGGATTCTTCGCGGCCAGGCTGGTCCGGCGCCTCATATGAGGATTTTCTTTGCGCTGGCGGACGACCTGTTGTACCATTTGCTAATACCTGGTGAGTACAACATTCTCCAATATTCAACATGGGATACTTCATGGCAGAGATAAAAAGTACAATGGAAATGGTCCTGGAACGGGCAGCAAAGATGGCGGCCGATGCCGGCAGTCAGGAATCCGGTGAAGATCTGGATAGACTGGGCATGCGGATGGCCGCCGAATTCCTGAACAGCGACGGGAAAAACCTGCTTGACGGCCTGCAGCGGCAGCCGGCGGAGCAACAGGCGGCCGTTCGGGCCGGCATGGCCACCACCCTGCTGCGCAATATCGTGCTGCCCCGGGACAAGGCGCTGATCGAATCAGGGACCAGGGCCCTGCAGGGTCTGCTTGATCTGGGGCAGTCGACAGGCGATCTGGCCCCGCTCTGCACCGAGATCCAGCAGCTCCTCGGCCAATACAACCAGCATAAGGATCAGCTGAAACAGCAGTTGGAGACAGCCATCCGGACCCAGATGGAACAGAAGCTGGGCCCACGGGGAAAGTCTTCCGGTCAGATGGCGATGAATCCGGCCATGCATCCGCAGTACCAGGAAGAACTAGCCCGGATGCTCAGTGATCTCAATACTCAATACAATCAGGCCCTGGACCAGCGCAAAAAGATGATCCAGCAGCTCCTGGCCATATAAGTTCTTTCTGCGACCATGGAATATCAGAAACGGATTGAGAAAATTCAACGGACGCTGCGCAGACAGAAATTGGACGCCGTCCTGATCGGTCAACCTGCAAATCGCCGGTATCTCTGCGGCTATTCGGCCCCGGATCACGGCATCTCCGAAAGCGCCGGCATGCTGCTGGTGCCGGCAGACGGTCAGGTCTATCTGCTCACCGACTTCCGTTTTGAGCTGCAGGCCAAGGCCGAGGCGCCGACGGCTACCGTTCTCCTCTACCCCAAAGGCCTGCTGGCCCTGCTGCTGGCCCTGCTCCCCGATCTGGGTATCCGGTCCCTGGGCTTTGAGAGCGATTACACCCTGCATTCAGTCGCCGGGGCCCTGGAGAAGAAATGTGCGGGTCTGGGCATCACCACCGTACCGCTGACCGGACTCGTCGAGGCCCTGCGGCTCGTGAAGGAAGAGGCAGAGATTGACAGGATCCGGGCCTCGGTCGCACTCAACGAGGCGGTCTTCCAGGAAGTCTACGCCCAGATCCGGCCGGGACAGACGGAACTGGAGCTGGCCATCGCCATCGAGACCTGCATGCGCAGGCGAGGTGCCGAGTATCCGAGCTTTGAGACCATCGTTGCCACCGGCAGCCGCAGCGCCCTGCCCCATGCCGTCCCCGGCCAGGTCGAGGTGCTTGAAAACCAGCCGCTGATGATCGATATGGGCCTGGTGCTGAACGGCTACTGTTCCGATATGACGAGGACCTTTCCCCTGGGAAAGGCCAGCGACCGTTATCTGGAGATCCACCGCCTGGTACGCAGGGCCCAGCTGGCGGGGATTAAAGCCATCCGGGCCGGAGTCACGGGACGTACGGTCGATCAGGCAGCCAGACAGACCATCACCGATGCCGGTTACGGCCAGTATTTCGGCCATGCCCTGGGTCATGGCGTAGGGATTGACGTCCATGAAGATCCCAGGCTGTCATCACGCAGCGGCAAACGTCTGAAGGCGGGCATGGTCGTCACCGTCGAGCCGGGCATCTATATCCCCGGCTGGGGCGGCGTCAGGCTGGAAAACATGGTGGTGGTAGGCAACGACGGCTGTGAAGTGCTCAACTCCGATACGACATGGCTGGATATATGAAAAAGTCTCTGAAATACTTCGTCCTCGACACCAACGTCCTCCTGCATAACCCCGAATCCATCACCTCCTTCGATGATAATTTTGTCATCCTGCCAATGACGGTGATCGAAGAGCTGGATAATTTCAAACGCCACAACGACGAACTGGGACGCAGCGCCCGCCACGTCATCCGCCAGCTGGACCAGCTCAGGGCTGAAGGGAGCCTGAAGAACGGTGTCAAGATGAAGAACGGCGGCACCCTCAGCATCGTCGTCGAAAAAAAGGATATGCCGGGAACCTTCATGGACATGTCGGTGCCTGACAACCGCATCCTGGCCGTTGCCCACTCCCTGCTGGCCCAGGGCGAACGGGTCATCTTCGTCTCCAAGGATATCAACTCGCGGCTCAAGGCCGATGCCCTGGGCATCGAGGTCATGGACTTCGAGAAGCAGAAATGCAACTTCGACGAGCTCTATACCGGCTGGACTGAAAAACTGGTGCCGGCCGAGATCATCGACGGGTTCTACAAGGCTGAGGCCCTGTCCGATCCGGACTTCGACTTTCTGGCCAACCAATTCGTGATCCTGAGAAACGAGAACAATCCAAAACACTCAGGCCTGGGCAGGGCCATCGCTCCCGGAACCATCGCCCATCTCGACTCAAAATTTGAGACCGCCTGGCATATCCACCCCCGTTCCAAGGAACAGAGGATGGCAATCGAGCTGCTCATGCACCCGGAAATCGATCTGGTCACCCTGATCGGCCGGGCCGGCACCGGCAAGACGCTGCTGGCCATCGCCGCCGGCCTGGAATGCGTGCTCCACCAGGGCAGCTTTGAAAAGCTCCTGGTCTCCCGGCCCATCATCCCGATGGGCAAGGATATCGGCTTCCTGCCCGGCACCAAGGACGACAAGCTCTCCCTCTGGATGCAGCCCATCTTCGACAATCTCAACTATCTGATGCGGCTCCAGCACAAGCTGGACGAGGGCACGGTCCAGCAGAGGATCGACCGGCTCTTCAAAGAGCAGCAGATCGAACTGGAGGCGCTGACCTATATCAGGGGACGTTCCATTCCCAAGCAGTATATCATCATCGACGAGGCCCAGAATCTCACTCCCCATGAGGTGAAGACCATCATCTCCAGGGCCGGGGAAAACACCAAGATGATCCTGACGGGGGATCCGAACCAGATCGACAACCCCTATCTGGATTCGTCATCCAACGGGCTCTCCTATGCCATTGAAAAACTCAAAGGACAGCCGCTCTACGGCCATGTCACCCTGATCAAGAGCGAGAGGAGCCCCCTGTCGGCCATTGCTGCGGATTTCTTATAAGAGTTTCATCGCAAGATATTTTAACTTCTCATTATCACACTCGATATGCGACAGATTGTCATAGATGATTTATCCCCGATGGAACGGGATAATATTGATTCATACCTGAAACGTTCCTTACAGCAGGGCCCCATGATCGGTCTCTACTGGATCGCCCTTCCCCCTGATCTTCTTTCCCCGACCCAGCACGGGCATGAAAAATGCGGCCCCTTCTACCTGGCGGTGGAGGTGGAGAATGACAGCATCCGTTTCGAGCTGCTGGTCCGCAGCCATGCCAACCTGCATTGTTCATGCATTGCCTATGCCACACCGGTCCAGCGGCAGTTTGTCCTTGACTTCATCGACAGAATGCTCGATGAAGAAATGATCCGGGCCTGACAGTGAAGAATCCCTTCCATCTCGGAACCCGTTGAAATCTTAAAAATATGCAGCCGGCGGACAGCCGGAATCCAGGAGATACCATGACCACTTCCGTCGATTCAACAGCCGAATTCATCGAAAGGGCATACCGGAAAATGGAGACGAACATCGGCCTTGTACGATCGAGACTCGGCCGTCCTCTCACCTATGCCGAAAAGGTCCTCTACGGGCATCTGGACAATGCGGCCCAGGCCGATCTTAGCCCCGGGACATCCTACATCAAAACGCGACCGGACCGGATTGCCCTCCAGGATGCCACGGCCCAGATGGCCATCCTCCAGTTCATGCTGGCCGGCAAGAACGAGGCGGCCGTCCCGGTGAGTGTGCACTGCGACCACCTGGTCCGGGCCAAGAGAGGCGCTGCGCCTGATCTGGACACCGCTCGAATCGAGAATAGGGAGGTCTATGATTTCCTCTCCTCCGCCTCCCAGCGCTATGGCTTCGGCTGCTGGCTGCCCGGTGCCGGGATCATCCACCAGGTGGTGCTCGAGCAATACGGATTTCCCGGATTGATGATGCTGGGCACCGACTCCCACACCCCCAACGCCGGCGGCATCGGCGCCTTTGCCTCGGGAGTCGGCGGCGCCGATGCCGTGGACGTCATGGTCGGTATGCCGTGGGAGGTCCTGCATCCCGCCATCGTCGGCGTCCGCCTGACGGGGAGCATGCAAGGCTGGACGGCCCCTAAGGATATTATTCTGAAATTGCTGGGGATGCTCACCTGCGCCGGCGGCACAAACCGGGTCTTTGAATATTTCGGTCCGGGCGCCGAGACCATCTCCTGCACCGGCAAGGCCACCATCTGCAATATGGGGGCCGAACTGGGAGCGACCACCTCCATCTTCCCCTATGATGGAAGGATGCAGGCCTATCTTGAGGCCTGCGGCAGACCGGAGGCCGCCCGGCTGGCCGAACAATACGGCCACCTGCTCACAGCCGACCCCGAGGTCCTGGCCACGCCTGCAGACTTTTTCTCCCAGGTCATTGAAATCGATCTCAGTACCCTGGAGCCTCATATCGTCGGCCCCCATTCGCCTGACCGGGCAGCCACGGTAACCGACATGGAGAGACATGTGCGGCAGGGGGCCTACCCGGCCAATATCACCTATGCCCTGGTCGGGTCCTGCACCAACTCCTCCTACGAGGACATGGGCCGGATTGCCGCCATGGCCGAGCAGATAATAAAAAAAGGTCTACGGCTGAGGATTCCCCTTCTTATAACCCCGGGTTCAGAACAGGTCCGCGCCACCATCGAACGGGACGGTCAACTCACCAAACTGGAGGCCATCGGGGCCACCGTCCTGGCCAACGCCTGCGGCCCCTGCATCGGCCAATGGCAACGGGAGGGTATCGAGGCAGGCTTCAAGAATTCCATCATTACCTCCTACAACCGGAATTTCCCGAAACGCAACGACGGCAATACCGGCACCTGCAGCTTCATCGCCAGCCCCGAGACCTGTATGGCCTACGCCCTGTTTGGAACCTTTACGGTGAATCCGTTCACGACGGAGCTTGAGGACGCCGAGGGGCAGCCCTTTATCCTCTCCTCGCCCGGCAAGGTACCGGAGGTACCGGCCCGGGGACTTGTCCGCGATCGCGCCGGATTCCTGGCCCCCACTGAGGACAGAAAAGAAGTGCAGGTACGGGTCAATCCGGATTCGGACCGGCTGGCCCTGCTGACCCGCTTTCCAAAATGGGACGGCCAGGACTTCAAAGATCTGCGGCTGCTCCTGAAGGCCAGGGGAAAATGCACCACCGACCATATCTCGCCTGCCGGTCCCTGGCTGAAATATCGCGGTCACCTGGACAATATTTCGAATAATCTCTTTCTCGGGGCCGTCAATGCCTTCAGCGGAGAAGCCGGTGAAGGGATAAACCAGTTGTCCGGCAAGGCCCAGTCGTTCAATGAGATCGCCAGGGCCTATACCGCTGCGGGGGATGGCTGGGTTGTCGTCGGTGACAGCAATTACGGAGAGGGATCCTCCCGTGAGCATGCGGCCATGAGCCCCAGGCATATGGGCGGCCGGGCCGTGATTACCCGCTCCTTTGCCCGGATCCATGAAACCAACCTGAAGAAACAGGGGATTCTCCCCCTGACCTTTACTGACGCAGGCGATTACGAGGCCGTCCGGGACGGCGACCGTATCGACCTGCTGGGCGTAAGCGAACTGGCTCCCGGCAGCAGTATCAGGGCGGTTTTCATTCATCTGGACGGCACCCGGACCGAGGCGGTCCTGCAGCACTCATTGAATGCGGAACAGATCGAATGGTTCAAGGCAGGCTCTGCCTTAAATGCATTGCAAGGCTGATTCTCTCCACGCATCCCGGATGCAAACAAAAAAAGCCCGTTGCCTTTCAGCAACGGGCTTTGATTTTCTGGGCAGCCGGCAGAATTATTTTTTCAAGGCTTCCCTGCCGCTGGCGGTAATTCCACTCTTGCAGCGGACCGGACTGTCTGCATAACCCAGCTTTTTCAGGTCGGTGATCTCCTTGCTGGCAACCTTTGCATCCAGGCCGGCGGCCGCGGCGATATCCTTTGAGGTACAGGGTCCATCAATTTTGGCCATGGCCTCAAGCACCTTTTTCTGTCCCTCTGTCAGTGTCTTCGAACTGCATGCGCATCCGCATCCCATGTTTCCGTCTCCTTCGACATTTTCTCATTTTTCAATCTGCACTCCCGGCATATGCCGGAAAATTCCAATCTGTAGCCGGTGATGGTGTATCCTTCTACCAGCCCTGCGGGCAGGCCGCCGACCTCATCCCTGTTCAGCTCAAGATTATCAAGCCTGTGGCATTGGATGCAAAAGATATGATCGTGCTCACTGACATCGCTGTCAAACCGTTTCTGCCTGCCGCTGACTTCGCGCTTGGCAATAATACCGGCCTGGGTCAGTATCTCGAGATTCCGGTAGACTGTGGCCAGACTGATCCTCGGCAATCTCTTTCTCACACGTTCATAGAGTTCATCGGCGGTAAGATGCTGTCTGCTGGCCTGTAACTCCTGCAGAATAATCTCCCGCTGATGGGTCATTCGCAGCTCCATAGGCACCCATTATCAATAATTATTATTAAGTGTAATTGATTATCGTTTACATGTCAAGGCAGTTTCAGAAAGAAGGCGGATAATTTTTCCTCTATTTCCTTTCCCATGGGGAAAAATGATTTATAGTAAGTCTGCCGGCCTGGAGCATATTGCGAATGCCGGGTGATTTTCTTCTATCACAAACCATTTCGAATTGGATATTTTCCGTTTTCCTTATGCAAGAGCCTATTGTTGAAGTCATCCACCTGAAAAAGGTCTTCCATAATATCGAGGCAGTGCAGGACGTATCGTTCACCGTCCCCACCGGGATCTGCTTTGGCCTGCTCGGGCCCAACGGGGCCGGAAAAACAACGACCATGGAGGTGATCGAAGACATTATCCCCCAGACCGCAGGCCAGATCCTCTATAAGGGAAAACCTCGGACCGAGTCCTTCCGCGAAGAGATCGGCATCCAGTTCCAACGGACATCGCTGCTCAATTTCATGTCGGTCAAAGAGACACTGGTCTCCTTCTACAACCTCTTCCATCATCCTGAAGACATGGATGAATTGATCAACCGCTGCGATCTGTCTTCCATCATCAACCGGCAGAATACCACCCTGTCGGGCGGCCAGCAGCAACGGCTGATGCTGGCCCTGGCCCTGATCAACAGACCCGATCTGGTCTTCCTCGACGAGCCGTCCACCGGACTCGACCCCCAGTCCCGACGCAATCTCTGGGAGATCGTCGAAGGGATTAAAAGGGAAGGAAAGACCATCATCATGACCACACATTCTATGGAAGAGGCTGAATTTCTCTGCGATGAGATTGCCATCATGGACGGCGGTAGGATAATCGCCAACGGAAGCCCGAAGTCGCTGATCAGCACCCACTGCCACGGCAGCACCATCCTGCTGCCCAGACACGCCTTCAGCATGGATATCCAGGATCTGCCCTTCACCTGGAGGATGCGGGACGATATGATCGAGATCGACACCGACAATATTCATCAGGGCCTGACCCGGATGCTCGAACTGCAAATCGAGCTCTCCGAAATGCTTGTCCGTTCGGCCAATCTGGAGGACGTCTTCCTGCGTTTGACCGGCAAACAGCTACGGGATTAAAGAAATGAGCTTCAAACGCATCTGGGCCATGTTTGTGGCCAGAAATTATGAGTTTTTTCGGGACAAGGCTGCCTTCGGCTGGAACTTTGCCTTTCCTTTTCTGATCATCATCGGTTTCAGCGTCATGTTCGGGCATCAGGATCTGAAGAAGTTCAAGATCGGCGTTTTTCCTGCCGATGATCAGGCGCAGGCCTTCAGCCAGAGCGTTGTGCCGGCCTCACTGCAGGACAATAAACAGCTGGACTTCATACCCTTCCCCAACCGGCAGGAGGGGGAAGACAAGCTCCGCCACTATAAGATCGACCTGTTGCTGGACAGAAACTCCGCTACCCATGCCTACTGGGTCAACACGGCTTCGCCCAACGGCTATCTGGCCGAGCAGATATTTCTGGCCTCCTTCCTGCCCAAGGACCGGCCCGTCGCCTCAAAACAGGAGATCCGCGGTGAGCAGATCCGCTATGTCGACTGGTTTTTCCCCGGGGTCATGGCCATGAATATGATGTTTTCAGCGCTCTGGGGCGTCGGTTTTGTCGTGGTCCGCTACCGCAAAAACGGCACCCTCAAACGTCTGAAGGCCACCCCGCTCACGGCCTTCGAATACCTGTCGGCCCAGATGCTGTCCAGGATTTTCCTGTTAATGTTTACTCTCTGCGTGGTCTGGTTCGGTTCGAATCTTCTCTTTCACTTCCAGATTCACGGTTCTTACCTCCTGGTTTTCTTCCTCTTTTTCCTGGGAGGCCTCAATCTCTGCGGCATGGGCCTGGTGCTGGCGGCTAGGGGGACAAGCGAGGAGTTTACCAGCGGCGTGCTCAACATGATCTCCTGGCCCATGATGTTCCTCTCCGAGGTCTGGTTCTCTCTGGACGGAGCGCCCCAATGGGTTCGTACCTCTGCTGAGATTTTCCCCCTCTCCCACCTCCTGAAGGCGGTGAGGAAGGTCATGAATGACGGGGCAGGTTTTGCCGCAGTCCAGAATGATGTGGCCTTTCTGGCCGCCTCGACGGTGGTCTTTCTGCTCATCGCAGCGGCCATCTTCTCCTGGAACGAATAATTCCATTTCCTTTACCGCCAGACAGAGGAAATGGGCATCCCGGAATTTTTGAGACCGCCAACAAGGTCAATATGTTTGAACCTCATACGAACCTGCGGTTTATATTTGAAAAACCGCTAACTACTACCATCCTTGAGGCTTATGATTCCTTGCTGCCTTTGAATGTGAAAAAAAGCTTGGTTATGTGCTGCGGAAATGAATCTTCAAAAACTGATTCCTGAGGTTTGATGATATGATAAGTATGGCAAATCAAATTAAATTTGTTTCATATGTGATCGGAGTCACCGCTCTTGTAATTTTACTTAACTTTACGAGTTTGTATGCAGATGACATAGGAGATCTGCAAAAAGAAGAATTAGTTAATTCAATAAAGTCAGTAAATGAAGTCAAAGAAGCCCTGAAAAACGCCCTTAAATCGTTAGACGAATGCGGATTTGGCAGTTGTTTTGATGCTCGAACAACACAAATTTGTGAATTGGTAGGTGCATTAGACGTAAGAGTTAATGGGAAAATATCAGATGGTATGCAATTGAATCAGGCAGAACAATATATCGATATTTCTGAAAATGACTTAAAATTAATGAAAATTATTTTCAAGAATTGCAAAGCAACTACGTATCAGTATTGGAAATTTGACAGCATTCTTCATGTCTCATATTTGCCATCTACCATTGATGACCAGCGTATTCGTAAAGCGCTCAAGGCAAAGAAAAAAGATTCAGTTCCTATACATTAATACCGCCTTAGAAACGTTTATTCTGGTGCTTACGAATTTTGCGCATAAAGAGAAACGATGGAGCGATTTACACGAATCCGGCTCTTCCTGGGTGAAGAGAAGTTCAAAAAACTGCAGGCGGCGTCGGTGACGGTGGTAGGCCTGGGCGCCGTTGGCGGCCATGTGGTCGAAGGTCTGGCCAGGGCGGGGATCACCAGGCTCCGTCTGGTGGATTTTGATAGCGTTCAGCCCTCCAACATCAACCGTCAGATCCTGGCCCTGGAGAGCACCCTGGGACAGCCCAAGGCCCAGACAGCCATGCGGCGGGTCCTGGATATCAACCCTGCCTGCGATGTGGAGGCCCTGCAGATCTTTGCCTGCGACGAGACCATGGAGCAGGTCCTCGAGCCTGCCCCGCGGCTGCTCATCGACGCCATCGATTCGCTGAACCCCAAGGTACAGCTGCTGACGGCCGCCTATTTCCGGCGTATACCGATTTTATCTTCCATGGGGGCGGCCCTGCGTACCGACCCCAGTCAGATCCGGTTCGGGGATCTCTTCACGACCAGAAAATGCCCGCTGGCCCGTCGCCTGCGCAAGCGTCTGCGCCATAACGGCATCAACGAGGGCATTGAATGCGTCTATTCCACCGAAGAGGTGGCATTCGACTATCAGCCGCCGCTCAGGGACGACCTTGCCGCCAACGCCTTCGCAGACCGCGGCCGCGCCCGCCGGACCCTGGGCAGCCTGCCGACGCTGACCGGGATCTTCGGGCTCTGCCTGGCCAACCGGGCCATTCTGAAGCTGGCGGGATAAAAATAGCCCCGGCCGGGACAAAAGAGAAAAAGGGGGACACTCTTTCCGCCAGCCAATGGAATCCCCCAGGAACAGGAGGTGCCTTCTGCATATTTTCAGCCCAGAGCAGGAAAGGGTCGCTGCCCTGCACACAACCGGCAGACTGCCATGATCCGCCTCTTCGTCGCCCTTGACATCCCGGCCCCGCTGCGCCAGAGGCTCCACGCCATGGGCAAAGACATCCCCGGGGCCCGCCCGGCACCCCGGGACCAGATCCATCTGACCCTGCGTTTTATCGGGGAGGTGGACGACGGGATGGCCTTGGATATTGAGGCCTCCCTCGCGGCAGTCCGATCCCCTCCTTTTTCCCTGTCGGTCCGGGGTGTCGGCTGCTTTCCGCACCGGGGGACTCCCCGCGTCCTCTGGGCCGGGCTGTCCGAAAGCCGAGAATTGGATATACTCCATACCCACATTGAAAACCGGCTTATCGCCTGCGGCCTTCCTCCCGAGCCCGGGAAATTCTCTCCCCACATCACCCTTGCCCGTCTGCGGGACTGTCCGCGCAGACAGGCGGATGCGTTTCTCGCGGACAAGGCCCTGTTTCGGTCGGAAGACTTTCCGGTGGAGGGCTTTGTCCTCTATGCCAGCAGGCTGCTTAAAAGCGGCGCCGTACACGTAGCCCGCGCCTCCTGGCCCTTGGGGGCCACTTAAGAGCAGGGCTTCTCGTCTCTCTGGAGAAGAACCATGGCCAGTAAAACCAGCGAGAGACCGGGCAGGACGGAGACTCCTGGCCAGCCATGGCCCAAGACAAGGTCGATGATCAGGACCAGCCCCGGATACAGGTAGGAATAGGCCATGGCCTTGGTGGGACCGATAAACGGAACGGCATACTGGGTCAGGAAGAAGGTGACCACAGTGGTGAAGATCGCCAGATAGACAATTCCTGCCCAGACCATCAGGGGAATCTCGGGCCAGTTAACCGTAAAGAGGCGGCTGCCGGTGGCCAGCAGCAGCCAGCAGCTGCCCGTGAAGACGATCCAGAAGGTCATCACCAGCATGGGTTCCCCCCTGTGCAGGAGCCGGACCAGAGGGGTGTAGAGGGCCATGGAAAAACAGCCTGCCAGAAAAATCAGATCGCCCTTGTTCCAGGCCATAGCCAGCAGCAGGGACGGATCGCCCCTGAAAATGACCCAGACGGCACCCACCAGTCCCAGGCCAAGCGCCAGCAGCATCCGCTTCCCCAGCCGCTCACCGACCAGAAGCACCGCATAGGCCCCCGATATGCCGGGCACCAGGGTATAGATAACGCTGGTGTTGAGGGCACTGGTATACCTGAGCGCCAGAAACATGCACCAGAAGAAAAAAACCAGCGAGGCACTGATAATGCCGCAGCGCCAGAGGGCCGACCAGGAAAAAGATAAAGGGGAGCGCAACCGCACGCAGGGCCAGAGGAGCAGGGTGGCCAGGATAAAACGGAGCAGGGTCAGCACGGCCGGGTCGAGTCCGGCCGTAATTGCCGCCCCAACCGTAAAGGACGAGGCGACCAGCACTGAACAGATCACCATCAGCAGGTGAATGAAAGGAAGGGAATGCGGTTTGTCCACGTGTGCGTCCTGCAGGTCTCCTTCCCCTTCTCAGAAAAACACTCCCCTTTCCGGGGCATCACCCGGCGCCCTTGCTCCGCGCGCCCGGTAGTGTTCGGCGCAGCCAGACTGCACCCCCATGCCAGAGGAGAAAAGGAATTATTTTATTGTTCCGAGTATCCCTCGGATAGCGGCCGGCAGATCACCCGGCAGAAGGACAATCTTGGAATTGGGAGAGGCGGAGACGCCCTTCAGGGCCTCGATGTATTTCTCTCCCAGAAGATAGACAACCGGCAGATCGTTGGTCTGAATGGCATGAGCCACCTTCTCGATGGCCTTCTGGCTGGCCTCGGCCAGCACGATCTTTGCCGAGGCGTCACGTTTGGAGGCCTCGAAGCGGCCTTCGGCCTGGAGGATCGCCGCCGTCTTATCGCCCTCGGCGGTGGTCACCGTCGCCCGGCGCTTTCTTTCCGCCGCGGCCTGCTCCTCCATGGCGGTCTGCATCGTATGAGATGGATTGATATCCTGAATTTCAACGGTCTTCAGGGCAATGCCCCAATCCGAGATATCGTCGGAGATGGCCTCTTTCAGCTTGGCCCGGATCATATTCCTGTTGGAGAGAGCCTCGTCCAGGTCCATCTCGCCGATGATTGACCGCAGCGAGGTCTGCACCAGGGTGGTAATGGCCAATTCATAGTTTTCAACCCCGTATACAGCCTTTTCCGGAAAGAGGATGTTGATATAGGCCACCGCGTTGGTAATGATTACAGCATTATCCTTGGTAATGACATCCTGGCTGGGGATATTCAGGACGATGTCCTTGGTAGTGACCCGATAGGCAACGGTGTCCATATAAGGGATGATCAGGTTCAGGCCGGGCCCCAGAGTCGTATGATACTTCCCGAGACGCTGAACAACATACTTATGGCCCTGCGGGACGATTCTGACCCCAAGAAAAATGGTGACCACCACAACCGCCAGAAAAATTACAGCAACAACCAATCCTTCACCCATCACCTGCACCTCACCGTCTCATGGTTTTACAACAAGCGTATTCCCGGACACATCAACGACAGTAACCCTGTCGCCCACCGCCACCGGCTCACGGCAGATAAACTGCCACTCCTCCGAACCTAGGAGCGGCGTGGTAAATTTGACCGTTCCCCGGCCGCCTGCGTTCGGGACCTTTATCACCAGGCCAGATTCCCCCAGAACAGCTTCCGACGAAAGGCCGGCCTTGGTTTTATCCCGCATCCTGGGCCTGAGCATCCGAAACCAGACCAAGGTAAAGAAAATCGAGGCCAGGGCCCAGAGAAAAATCTGCAGACTGAAACTCATGCCGGGCACCAGCCAGGACAGGCCGGCAACCAGCGTCGCTCCGCAGCCAAACCAGATGATGGTAAAACTCGGCACCACCAGCTCAATTCCAATCAGCATCATGCCAAAGACTAGCCAATGCCAGGGTTCAATCGTCACTCGTCGTACCTCATTCTACCAGATAGGCAGGTCAGGCCTTCTCTTGCCACGTCCGGAACAGCTCCAGGTCCCATTCTTTTTCTTTATACATCTTACTCCTGGATAGGCAAGCCAATTTTTCTCATACCGGACCGACACAATTATTTCGACGTTATAAGATAAACAGCCAGCAGGATCAGCGCGACTACCGCAACTCCCCCGACAAGCAGCCTGATCTTCCCCGCAGGATTCTTCTCTCCATCGGCTTTTGCCGCTTCCTCTTTGGCAGCAGCAGGATCATCTTCCGACTTTTCGACAGTTTCCACTGTCCCCTCCTGCTCGGCAGGAGAATCGGGTTCCGCCTTCGCATCAACTTCAACCGGCTCCTGCGGAGCTGCGGATAAATCGCCTTCAGTCTTTTTTCCCGGAGCGCAGGCCTGGCAGAATGCAAGGCCTTCATGGACATGCTTGCCGGACTCCTCCACAGCAATCCCGCAGACCGAACAATTTTCCCCGAGGAGACCCTCTATTGCTGACTCCAGTTCCTCGTCGTTGAGTAATGCAGCTTCATCACTCTTCGGAGTCTCAAGGGCTGCGGCAGTCTCGGCGTCAGCCGCGGCATCGGGCTCCGGTGCATGCGCAACCTCTCCGGCACCTGCATTCTGCTCCGGGCCGGAATTTTTCATGTCCTCGAATATCTTGGCGAGCTCATCCTCCAGGGCTGCCTCATCCTCCGCCAGTGTTTGATCAGCCGATTCATGGCCGGATTTGAGCACCGAAGCATCCCCGCCCTGTCCCGGCAGCGGAAAGAAGTCTTCCTCTTCTGAGGAAGCTCGAAAAATCTCATTACATTTTGGACATTTGACCTTCTTGCCGAGCAATGAATCAGACACCGAACCGTTTACTCCGCAATTGGGACATTTCATCTTCATTTCATCCTCCAGACTGGACGTTCACGTCCGGGCTATCCTGCTTTTGAATGTACGGGGCCGTTCCTTGAAAAACCCCACGCAACCAGGCAAACAGCTCCTCTCACCCGGTTATACTGCATTTGCCTGCGAGAATCGGCAGATCAGTCTGCATCGAGAGATCGAAACTGCATCCTGCCCCGCTCCGCGGGGGCAATACGCTGTGCCGCATGCAACCCACCCGGAGCCATGAAAGCCTGATCCAATCGGCATATGCACGGGGCCCCATCACCTCATCTGTAGGATATCGACGGAAGGTGACGGTTTACTTTTTCGAAAAAGTGGGTACACTTTGTATTATTAAAGAGAACATATTCCAAATACAATATATTTTTCAAAATTATTCGCAAAATTCCCTATGGATATTATCATAATTGCCGCTATGGCAGCCAACCGGGTAATAGGCCGCGACAACACCATCCCCTGGTCTCTGCCGGAAGATCTCCGCCAGTTCAAGACAAAAACCCTGGGCCATGCCCTGATCATGGGCAGAAAGACCTATGAATCGCTGGGGCGGCCCCTCCCCGGCAGGACGAATATCGTAATCAGCAGGAACAGAGACCTCCGTCTCGCAGGATGCGAGGTGGTAGCGGACATGCAACAGGCGCTTGCCCTGTGCCGGGGCAGGGATAAGGTCTTTATCATCGGCGGCGGTCAGATTTTCGAGCTTGGAATCTCCTTGGCGGATACCATAATTCTCACGGTCCTTGAAGAGGAGGTTGCGGGCGACACCACATTTCCGGACTTCATGGGTCAAGGGTTTTCTGAAATAGGAAGGGAGTGGTTTTCGACAGGCCGGCCTTTTTCAGTGGTCACCTACAGACGGCCAAGGCCTTTCGTCCCCGGGCCGGCTGCCGCGGATGACCGCCATGGCTGATCGGTCTGCCCAGAAGCTGGCCTGCATTCAGGATGGGCCGCTGACAGCATATGTACCGGGGACATCCCGGGTCTTCCGAGTCTGTTTTTCATACTAAAAGCAGACGGCGAGACAGACGGATGCAGCTCTTCTCTAAGGCGATGGAATCGTGAGCCACCTCACCTTACAACTTTTCATCCTCGGTAATATAGGGTACAGAGAGAGAATGTTATTTTCGCTCTCTCCTCAATCAGGGTCTAACCAGTTTGGTTGGGCAACCGCTGTGGTTCTCCTCAAATTGTCACCGGCGCCTGTCATTACAGATTAGAAGAGCAGTCTCTCACTCTTAGGTTTTTCATAAATAACAATACGGTATACTTATGTCATATTTCAAGGCTAACTGCCTCCCGCTTCTCATAGGAAGCCTGCCCCTGGCAGACCACGATCAGGCCACCGGCCTCATTCTTCAATACACCCCGGAGATCCCCATCTGGCCTCAGCTGCCGGTGCACAAAGAGGAGGGAATGCTCGTCCAGTTTCTCTCAGGATTTCCCGGAAGAACCGAGGTAGACGGCAAGGTCTTCATAGACACAGAAGCCGCAGGCTTCGACGATGATTTTCTGGCCTTCTATACAGAATACGTGGAGGTTACCGAGGGAGGCGCGGACCTTGAAAGTTCCCGTTTCGTCCTCACGCAGGACAGCGCCAAAGGTTTTTTCACCTTCCTGGAGCAGACCGGACGCATCAAAGAAAGACTCACCGCTCTGAAAGGCCAGATAACCGGCCCGATCACCTTCTGCACCGCCATGGCAGACGGCAGCGGCCGGGCAATCTTCTATAATGACCAGCTCAGGGATGCAGCCGTCAAGATGCTGGCCCTGAAGGCCGGGTGGCAGATACGCAGGATGGCCGGGATCTGCCCCACGGCCATCGTCTTTTTCGATGAGCCCGGCCTGGCGGGATTCGGATCATCCGCCTTTATCACCATCGGCCCCGACGACATCAAAGCCTGCCTGAACGAGGTCTTTGCCGGAGTCCATGCCGAAGGGGGGCTTGCCGGAGTGCATGTCTGCGCCAATACCGAATGGCCCGTCATCCTGGAGTCCGATGTCGACATCGTCAGCTGCGACACCTACTCGTACTTTGATAAACTGCTCCTCTACCCCGAGCACCTGAAGCGCTTTTTCGAAAGAGGCGGCATCCTGGCCAACGGCGTCATCCCCACCATCCCGGAATTTCTCGATATCGAGACCGCGGAGAGCTTGACGGCCAGATGGCTTGCGCAGACTGCGCAGCTGGAGAGCTTAGGAATTCCCCGCGACCGCATCTCTGCCCAGACCCTGATTACCCCGAGCTGTGGGACCGGTTCGCTGCCTGGCGGCCACGCCCAAAAAGTCCTTGAACTGACGCAAGCGGTATCCCGGGCAATCCGCACCGGAGGCGGCGTAGGTTTATAGAAAAGTCTCGTTGTGATGCCGGCCGTGCCATACTGAAATGACGAGATTTCATATTTCGTTGAGGCTGGTCATTCCGGTCCAGCCATGCTGCTACGTCCCAGCA
>JARLHL010000108.1 GCA_031292275.1 Desulfocapsaceae bacterium
AATCGCTCACCATTTATGCCAATGCGGGCGAGAATTCCTGATGTCCGCTGTACCCTTGCCCTGGCCCGGAAATTACCGTTGAGATAGGGACAGTTGCCTTCCAGGCAGCCTGCGACTATCACCCCGTCCGCTCCGTTTCCAAAGAACTTATAAGCAGAAGGGATTCCTCAACTCTCCCGGTACAGGGCAATCGTATTATAGTGGTGTTTACAGGATCTCGGCGCCGCTCCGCCCCGGCCGGATCGTCCGCAGCGTAGGAACACCACTGGCAGGAGGAAAATAAGAACATTGGGAGGAAGATTGCTCATCATCGGACTCCTTTTGCAATCCGGGTCGGTTGTAACCGGGCGGAAGAGAAACGGCTATCCCAATTGACACTCTCTCTTCAGGATATTTGAGAGTGGAACAGCGCGGCGGTTGGACCGGATTATTCCACTCCCCATTCTTACGGCAACTGCTCGATCCGTACCGCGCAGGACTTATATTCCGGAGTACTGGAGATCCGGCACCTGTGCTCCGAGGTCAGGATATTGGTTAGTGTGCTCTGATGATGGAAACTCATGAAGACGTTGCCGGTTTGGGAGCGGTTGGTGACCTTGGCCCGGACATTCAGTTCACCTCTGCGTGATGAGACCTTGACCCAGTCCAGATTCTTGATCCCCAGAGACCGGGCATCTTCCGGGTTGATTTCGATGAGTTCCTCGGGCACAATGTCGTTGATGCCCACGGCATGCCTTGTCTGGGAACCGTTATTGTAATGTTCGCGGACACGGCCGGTGATGAGGACCAAAGGATAGGCCGCATCCGGCACCTCTCCCGAACCCACATGATCGAGGACAATGAACTGAGCCAGTCCGCCCGGACGGGCGAACAGTTCAGTGTACAGGGTGGTGGTACCGGGATGGTCCTTGGTCGGGCAGGGCCACTGGATTCCTTTGTCTTCAATGCGCTTGTAGCTGATGCCGCCATAGGCGGGAACAAGGGTGGCAATCTCATCCATGATCTGAGAAGGATGGGTGTAGGTCATCGGATAGCCCATCAGGGTCGACACCTTGCAGATGACCTCCCAATCGGCCAGGCCGGCAAGGGGTTCGACCGCTTTTCGTATCCGCTGGACCCGGCGCTCGCCGTTAGTGAAGGTCCCGTCTTTTTCTGCAAAACTGGCGCCGGGCAGGATCACATCGGCGTATTGGGTCGTCTCGGTCGGAAAGATATCCTGAACTACCAGGAACTCGACTTTGTCCAGGGCCTTGCGGATATGGTTGATATCCGGGTCGGTATGGGCCGGGTCTTCTCCCAAAATGTAGAGGGCCTTGAAGTTGCCTTTTTCGCATTGATCGAGCATTTCAACCGATTTGAGACCAGGTTTTTCCTTAATGGCCACGCCCCAGGCCTTGCCGAATTTTTCCCGGCATTTCGGGTCGGTGACCGACTGGTAGCCGGGCAGGGTGGCAGGCAGCGGACCGAGATCGGAGGCGCCCTGGACGTTGTTCTGGCCACGCAAGGCCATGATGCCGGTTGAGGGGCGGCCGATCTGGCCGCAGACCAGGGCGAGATTGGCAGTGGCCATGGAATTTTCGGTGCCGGTCAGGTGTTCGGTGATGCCGAGGCCGTAGACGATCATCGATTTTTCCGCTTGGGAATACAGGCGGGCGGCCTCGATAATCTTATCCCCGGAGACCCCGGTCAGTTTCTCGACCCGCGCCAGATCATACTCCTCTACTTTTGCCTTTATCTCGGCAAATCCCTCGGTCCGGGATTCTATGAATTTCCTGTTTTCCCATCCATTCTCGATGATAACCCGAATAATGCCGTTGATCAGGGCAATATTGCTGCCCGGCTTCAGGTTCAGCCAGACATCGGCCCGATTGGCCAGCCATATCTTTCTGGGATCCGCCACCACGACCTTGGCGCCTTTGCT
>JARLHL010000017.1 GCA_031292275.1 Desulfocapsaceae bacterium
ATAAACAGTTGACGGGTTGGGAAAGACAGGGGAACAGAACGCGGTCGAAGATCCGTTCCCGGATTGAGCATATTTTCGGCATTCAGGCACAACGAGCAGTCTCCATGATCATGCGCGGCATTGGCATCATAAGGGCCGGGGCCAAGATAGGCCTGTGTAACCTTGCATATAATCTGGATCGTTATGGGACTCTTCTTATGCATGGGTGAAGTAGGCCAATGGAATATAAAACTGCCTATTCCAGAACAGATCATCTGGCGTAGGCCAAAAGAAAGTCTTTTGATTATGAGAAGCGCAGCCAATAAACAATGAATCAGATTGTCAGGAATGCCACGGCCTCTTATATTGTTATTTTTCAAGGTTCCCGTATGTTTCCGGGAATGAGGTTTTTGCCTGACTTGTTCTCGATATATTAGCATAACTTGTTATTTTAGCAATATAATTTATCCTATTTTTGGTAAAATATTGCGGTAATTTTTCAAGGAACCCTTTACAGAAATTGATGCTTCTGCGTTTGAAATCGCTCAGCGCAGTAAGCAAGTTAATGAGAGCGCAATGGAGCTAAATGATATTTCTGAAAAATTAAGAACAATGATAAAGCGCTTTCAGCTTTAGATTGGATTCAATTGAACTGAAGCAGGTCTGAGGGCGTCCAGGCTGTGGCAGAAGACAGGTGCCCCGGCAGAGGGCGTACTCCTCAACGGTACGGGGCCATCCCAGCCAGATCGCCGGTCAACTCCTCCGGCTGAGCGTGAGATCGGCGGAAAGATGGAGGGGCCTTTCAATCAGGCTCCACCCCTTCACGGTTTATAAATTTTTTTTGATTCTAGCAGGTTGTTGAGCTGGCTGCCGTTACATTCGAGGAGGTTCGACACCGGTCATCCGTTTGACGTAGGCCTGCAGGGCCGAGCCTGCGCTGAACTATTTTGCAGCATTTTCAAAGAGCTGGTGCTTTCGGTTTGGTGTCTGCTTGAGATGAACCTCTACCTGCCGGCGTCATTTCTGCCGGCGTTTTATCTCCGGCCATCGCGACCATTGCAACTTTTGCCTTGAATCCAGCTGAATGTTTTCGACTCGTTCCTTATTTCATTTTCTGCTCCACGCTTGCCTCTATATCCGGACGCTCCTGACAGCAGATTTTCCATTTAAGGACCTTCAATTTTCTGAGATACTTCTGCCTGCGCCTTTTCCATCGTATAAGATATATGCAACATGCCAAAAAGTGGATACTTATTATCCAATAAAATAATGTCATTTATTGAATTTCTGTCTCAAGGCAAGCGGATTTCAATGCAGTCATCACAATATCTCGCATCACAAAAAGTGGCATGCTGCTTGCTTAAGAGATCATAGGAATCAAGTCTATAAAATAGTGACCCATCCCATTCGTATTTTCATCATTACTGAGGACGGAAGATGGAGGATGAAAAACTGAACGAAAAAAGGGGGAAATATGTAATATTGACGACCAGTATCATGCAGTATTATTGTATGAGCATAAGGATTTCACAACCATTCAGGAGCGCGAGAAGGAAACATATGAAATTAAAACACTTACTTATAATTTCAGCAATAGTTTTAGCCGGGCTGGTAAATCAAAAAGTTGCCTCAGCGGGTGTGGTGGTTGGGGTGTCTATTCCTGTACCGGTTGTAACGGTAGATGCACCGGTTGCAGTTGCCCCCATCCCATTTTTTTATGCAGGCTTCTGGTGGTGGAACGACGGAGGTTATTGGCACAGATCCCATTACGAGCACGGCCCGTGGGGACACCCTTATCGCGGCAGGATTCCGGATGGAGTGGCACGTTATCATCATGAACATTTTGGTGATCGGCATGACCACTACGACCGTCATGATCACTACGATCATCATGATCACTACGACCGTCATTAAGGTTCTCTGCCGTCCTCGGCAAAGCAGGGCCCCGGTTCTTGTGTAAAAGTGCGGCTCGGGACGCAGGGACAGCATTTTGATTAGACAAAGCGAAGGGAGGGTGCCAGGCAAATGGGCGACTCCGTCTCCCCCCCCTCCTTTCGCTCCATCTGCCAACGATTTGAAGCCGGTCAAGTGTTTGCCATTGGTACATCTCTTTTTTTGCTCAATTTTCCTGGCCAATTGACACTTCCCTCCCGGAAATCGCATCTATTTCAGGTCAATCAGCACGACCTGAGCACACTTGCCGGCCACGATTTAATTCTGAAAGGGTATAATTCCTCAGCCGGGAGACAGATTAATCTGCTTTTTTGCTGGGATCGCAAATATCTGTTTTTTATCTGGGGCGTGATTCAAGACTCCCCCCTCTTCGGCAAGGAGAAGGCATTGCTTCCGCGGAGCTTTCATATAAGTCTGCAACGCAACGCCTAACATCAACATGCCTTTTCTGCATTCGCCCAAAGGTTCTCCATAGCGAAGATCCTGCGCTGACATTGCCGGCGGGCCTCTTCTTTTGTCTTGGTTCATCTGGAATTGATGATTTGCGGGAAAAGAAGAACTTTTCTCCATTAACCCTTAATACCTCTTGGATGGAGTGGGCAACTCTTCTACGCCGGCCATAAGTTAAAAAAATCAGACCATAATGTGAAAATATCTTGCAAATACAGATGATTTTGTTTCTCTTCGCATTTGAAAAATTAGCATTTCAATAATTGGAGAAACTATGATTGCCTTAAAAATTTTGTTGCTTGCTATTGTCCAGGGAGCTGCTGAACTGTTGCCGGTGTCGAGTTCAGCCCATGTCATCGTCACGGAAAAATTACTGGGGCTGGACCCTGTCAGCCCCGAAATGACCCTTCTTCTGGTAATGCTGCATACAGGGACGATGTTTGCCGTTATTGTCTATTTCTGGAAGACTTGGAAAGAGAAGTATTTTTATTCACGTCAAGTTTTCTTCCCCTTTGCCAAAAACATCCTGATCGCCACCGCATTTACAGGCGGAGTAGGCCTTTTGCTAAAATTCATTATTGAGAAGATCTTTCTGAGAAATGTACCTCACGCTGAGGTAGAGCTCCTTTTCGGCAACATGATTTTGATCGGGGTTTCGCTCTTTATGGTGGGTCTGCTCATCATCTATTCCGGAAAAAAGAAGAGGAACTCGAAAGATCCCGCTAGCCTCGGGCTAAAAGAGTCGTCCTGGATCGGCATTATTCAAGGTCTCTGTCTCCCCTTCCGCGGTTTTTCCCGATCCGGGGCCACAATTTCTATGGGATTGAATCTTGGCCTTGGCAAAGTACAGGCTGAAGAATTCAGCTTCGCCCTCGCTGTAGTGCTGACACCTCCGGTTATTGTCCGAGAGATCCTGCGATTACTGAAGACCCAATCAGCCTCCCTGACGCACATACCATCCCTTTTTACTCTCTTTTATCCAAGTCTTCTGGGAATGGTATGCAGTTTTCTTTCAGGGATAGTGGCGCTCAAGCTGCTCTCGCACCTGCTTGACCGCGGTTATTGGCATACTTTTGGGTATTACTGCCTCACAGCATCCTGTGTCGTTTTCACACTTCACTTTTGGCTGGGAATCTAAAATGATTTTGTGGCTCAAATATTATCCCATGAAAAGATGAAGCAAACTTCCACTTTCACCGCGGCCCTTTCCACAAATAACCTATAGCTTAAATAATTTTCTTGAATAAGGGCAGAGCTTATGGTCAATGAAAACAAGCTGCTTTACAGTTATTTCTTGTATCGGCACACAAGGTTTTCGATCGGATCCTGTTGCAAGCCTTATGAACTTGCCGCTGAAATGCAGTGTATAATCCGAGACTGCAGTTGTGACGGCAAGGCACTGTCGCCTTTATAAAAAACATCCCTAATCCTGAAGAGCGCATTATGATGGAAAAAAGAAAATGTCCAAGAGTCGCTATGAAAAGCCTCTGTGTCGATGTATCCGATGGGGTCGGATTTTCCTCCGGTAATATTGCCAATTTTTCAAGAGCAGGTTTTTGCATGACTGATCTGACCAAAAAAATGAATGGGCAGGTACAGATAATGACTGTTGTCGTTTCCGGTCACAGAAAAAATTTCAAAATGCATGTTACTCCCAGATGGTCAACCAAGGGCGGTCAGACACTGTCCGTTGGCGCCCAAATAGTTAATATACCAATGGGATGGATCGAATTTGTCATAAGTTTTGAACCACCCCTTCCAGACAATTTATTAGGAGGAGCAAGATTTATCAGATAGGAAACCAGGTGAAAATCGGCCGTCATTTCATTTTTTTCAATTTCGATAACTTTTTGATGTAATACACAATTATAAGTATATTTTTAGAAATGGATAAACAGCACTTGGCAGTTATCGTAACTCTATGATGCCAGCGACTCTGTCCCCCCACACACTTCCCGCCCTTCAAAACCCCTGACCGCTGACGGAGAGATTCCCCTTGAGGGAGTTGCCGTTACATTCTCTCAACAAGATTTTAACAGCACGGCAGGTCATCAAAATGCTCGCCATTCAACGGGGAAAAGGCTGAATTCCCAACCTATACACGCCCCATAACAACAAACCAAGCTTTTCTACAGCCTGCAATCATTTGTCTGCACAAGGTTGCTTGATATTTATCATGGTTTCTTGATAAACTTTAAAAAGATTCGTACGATACAGGTAACACCAAGGAATAAAACCTATCAAAATTTCGCCGTATATGCAGATGCCTGCCATGAATACTTGCCGGTATCCTGACATATTAAATCATCATATTCAAGCGTTACGATGATACTCAGTGCTGCTGCAACCCTGCCTCTCTCATATTGAAACGAACCAAACCTGCTAAAGGAGTCGTCTTATGTATCATGCCGTGCGTTCCCGGGTTGCACCCTTCACCAATGTACACCCCTTCACAATCAAGCTTATAGCCGGCGTCGTCCTGGTGAATCTCTTGGTCACTGTTTTTGTCGGAATGTCGCTCTTCAGGATCCGGCAGCAATATGTGAAAGACGCAACACTTTCCACCCAGAATCTCGCCCAATCCGTCGAGATCAATGTCTCCGGCACCTTTGAAAAGATAGACAGAGTTCTCTTCAGTGTGGAGATTGAGGCGGAGAAACAGATTGCAAATGGCGGCATCAACAGAGAGGCCCTGAATGAATATATTGCCAAACAGCATGTTCGCCTTCCCGAAATTGGCGCAATCCGGGTGACCAATGAGCAGGGAGAAGTTGTGTACGGTACAGGAAATCCCACCATAAGCCTAGCCAATGTAAGCGATCGCGACTACTTCCGCCAACTGTATGAGAACCCTGAAGCGGGATTGGTCGTCTCCAAGCCGGTAATAGGTCGTATCGCCGGAAAATGGATGATTGCCCTCTCTCGTCGAATTTCCCAGCCGGATGGCTCGATTGCCGGCGTCGTCTACAGTACGGTCTTGATGGACTACATCGACACCTTGTTTTCATCGCTTGAAATAGGGAAGCACGGAGTCATCGGAATCAGAGATGCGGATTTAGGCCTGGTAACCTTTTTCCCGAAAACACAGGGGAAAAAGGACGAGATCGGCTCCAGGATCCTGAATCATCGGCTGGTTGAACTGATCATGACCAAGCCGGAAACCGGAACGTATACAGCCGTATCTGAATGGGACGATATCGAACGGACACTGACCTATCAAAAAATAGGCCCTTATCCCCTGTATATGTTTGTTGGCAGGGCCACCACTGACTATCTTGCCCCCTGGTACCGGGAAATCGTGCGGTCCCTGGCACTCCTGGCCCTCTTCTTTCTTATCTCCGCCTTTTCGGCACGGCAGATATATTGCAGAAGAACAAAAGAAATATGGGCTATGGAGAGCCTCAGACAAAGTGAGGAACGATTTCGCGTTCTGATTGAACATGCGCCGGAGGCCATTCTGGTCTACGACCTCGATCAGGACAGGTATGTAGCAGCCAATCTTAAGGCTGAAACCCTGTTCGGCTGCATCCGGGCAGAACTGATGCGCAAGAATATTCAATTCTTCTACAAGATGGACCCTCCCGACAAACAGGAGGCTCAGGCAGCAGTTACCACATATGTCGAGCAAGCGATGGCCGGAGAAAAAATTGACTTCGAAACTGCGGTTCACAGCGCCGACGGCAGGAATCCGACCTGTGAGGTCCACCTGGTCCGATTGCCATCCGAGCAGAGCAGGCTGCTTCGCATCAGTCTCATCGATATCACTGAACGCCGACGGGCCAGAGAACTCTTGCGGGCCAGCGAGTCGAAGTTCAGGGCGCTGGCAGACAATTCTCCGCTCGCCATCTGCATGGCGACCGGAATTGAACAAAATGCGGTATACATCAACCATACGTTCCTGACATTATTCGGATATTCATTAAATGAACTTCATTGCATGGCGAAATGGTGGCCGCGTGCCTATCCCGAGGAGGCATACCGTTCCCAGGTTTCGGAAGAATGGCAGCGACGGGTGGAATATGCCATTGAAACCGAATCAGATATGGAGCCCATGGAAACATTTGTAACCAGCAAGGATGGTTCGGTAAAAAATATCCTCTGGGACTTCAGGATTGTCGGTAATGATACGATAGCCTTTGGACTTGACCTCACCGAACTGCGAAGAACGGAAGCCCAACTGCATCAGTCACAGAAGATGGAATCCCTGGGAAGGCTGGCTGCCGGGATTGCCCATGATTTTAATAATATGCTCAGCATCATTCTGGGAGCAGCGGAATTGTCGCTGACAGACACACCGGAAGAAAGCGGAACAGGCCAGCATCTGATGGCGATTAAAACCGCAGCGGAGCGCTCACGAGACATTACCCGCCAGCTCCTCGCATTCTCCCGCAAAGGAATTATCGAACCCAAGCCGATCAGCCTGAATGCCCAGATTTCCACGTCGCAAAAGAACATGGGCAGGCTGATCGGAGAAGATGTCACGCTCACATTCCATCCCGATCCGGCATCCGACCTCTGGAAGGTCAAAATAGACCCCTCACAGCTTGACCAGATATTGATGAATCTCGTGGCCAATGCCCGCGACGCCATGCCGGACGGGGGAGCACTGACCTTTGAGACAGCGAATATCAGTATTCATGACGAATACAACTGCCTCTACACTAAGGCTCGTCCTGGAGATTATATCCAGTTGACGGTCAGTGACACTGGCTGCGGCATGGACCGCGAGACCCGAGAGCATATATTCGAGCCGTTCTTCACCACCAAGAATGTCGGCAAAGGGACGGGCCTCGGTCTCGCCACTGTCTACGGGATCATTACCCAGAACAATGGTTTCATCAACTGCTACAGTGAACCTGGTCAGGGTACTGTCTTCAGAATCTACTTTCCCCGTCTGATGGAGGATGACACGGTGGTTGAAAAACAGACAGTTCCGGTAACGGCATATACCATCTCAGAGAGGATTCTGTTGGTTGATGATGAAGAGCTGCTCCTCTCGACGACAACCAAATTACTGGAAAAGATCGGCTATACAGTGATCCAGGCCCAATCGCCCGAAGAGGCTATCTCAATTTGCAAACAAGGTGATCAGCAGATCGACCTGATCCTGACCGATGTAGTCATGCCCGGTATCAATGGCAGGGAGATGGTAGACCGGATCAAAATAATTAGTCCGGAAGTAAAAGTCCTGTTCATGTCCGGATATACTTCGGACATGGTCGCCCAGCGTGGAATTGTCGAGGAAGGAATGCACTACATCAATAAGCCATTCTCCATGAATCAGTTGAAAAAGAAGATCAAAGACACCCTGGAACACTCATAAGACCTTCTCAAGAGGAACTAAGACCTTTCACGCCAACAACCATTCATGGCAGACAGCATTCCAGCACGCGGCAGGCCTGCTTGTTTTTCTAAGAGCCCGGACGACGGGGATTCTTGATCATCTTGAGATAGATGCGTTCAACCTTGGCCCTGGCCCAAGGGGTTCGACGCAGAAACTTGAGGCTCGACATGACTGAAGGGTTTTCCTGAAAACAGCGGATATGGATCTTTTCCGCCAAGGCCTCCCAGCCATAGCGGACATGAAGCTCGCTTACCATGCGCTCAAGGGTGACGCCCTGCAGGGGGTTTTTAGCCGTATTCATAGTCGATATCCGCTGAGCATGTTCACTCTGGAGATTTTTTTGGTCTGGGCAAAGCAGAGTCAGCCAGGAATCCCGACATCCCCCCTGGCTGCATACAGATGACAGAAGGCCATCTCAACCCGAGAGCCCTATCTGGTATAGATAAAGGTCGGCTTTCCGTCCTCCAGACCGACCCGCGCCTCACCGCCACGAGACAGGTCACCGAAGAGAATCTCCTCGGTAAGGACATCGCCGATCTCCTTCATGATCAGCCGTCTGAGGGGCCGGGCGCCGTAGACGGGGTCATAGCCTTTCAGGGCCAGCCAGTTCCTGGCCTCCGGACTTAGGGCGATGGAGACCTTCTTCTCGGCCAACTGGGCCTGCAATTCGCCCATCAGCTTGTCAACCACCCTCTCAACAGAGGCAATATCCAGGGCTCCAAAGGAGATAATACCATCAAGACGATTGCGAAACTCCGGAGAGAAGAGCTTGTTCACAGCCAGTTGAGCCTGCCCCTTCTTGGCGTTATCAGTGACAAATCCGATGGCCGCCGCACTCATTTCCCTCGCCCCGGCGTTGGTGGTCATGATCAGGATGACATTGCGGAAATCCGCTCGTCGGCCCGAGTTGTCCGTAAGCGACGAATGATCCATGACCTGGAGAAGGATGGAGTAGATATCCGTATGGGCCTTCTCAATTTCGTCGAGGAGAAGCACCGAGTACGGGTGCTTACGGATGGCCTCGGTCAGCAGACCGCCCTGATCAAAGCCGACATAACCGGGAGGGGCGCCGATGAGCCTGGCAACCGCATGTTTTTCCATATATTCGCTCATATCCAGGCGCTCGAAGTGAACGGCAAGCACCTTGGCCAACTGCCGCGCCACCTCGGTCTTGCCCACCCCGGTGGGGCCGGCAAAGACGAAACAGCCCGTCGGGGAATCCGGATTGCCAAGCCCTGCCCGGGAGCGTTTCACCGCTTTAACCACTGCGTCAAGAGCCTCATCCTGACCGAAGATCACCGACTTGAGTTTGTCAGGCAGATCCTTCAGGGTCTCTGTCTCAGAACGGGTGCTGCTCTTCGCAGGAATCCGCGCCATCCGCGACACCACCTTTTCCACATCGACAACCTTGACCGTGCTGTGCTGCCGTCCCTCCAGACGAAAGAGCGAACCGACCTCATCCATCACATCAATGGCTTTGTCGGGCAGAAACCGCTCATTGATATAGCGGTCGGCAAGCTCCGCCATGGCGTCTATGGACTTTTTGGAATACCTGATCTGGTGGTGCTTCTCATACCGGGACTGCAGACCCTGCAGAATCAGCCTGGTGTCATCCACCGACGGCTCCTCAATGTCGATCTTCTGGAAACGCCGGGAGAGGGCCCGGTCTTTCTCGATATGATTCTTATACTCCTCGTAGGTGGTGGAGCCGATGCAGCGCAGCACTCCGGCCTGCAGCGCCGGTTTCAGCAGATTGGAGGCATCCATGGAACCGCCGCTGGTGGCGCCGGCGCCTACAATCTGGTGCATCTCATCGATGAAAAGGATGGCGTTTTTTTTCTTTTCGATGGCAGAGACCACGCTTTTCAGCCGCTTCTCAAAATCGCCCCGGTATTTTGTGCCGGCAACCAGCGCTCCTAGATCCAGCAGGAAGATCTCCACGTCCTGAAGGAGATCGGGAACTTCAGCCTTCTCCCCGGACTTTCTGGCCACCTTGTCACGATGGATCCTCAGGGCCAGCCCCTCGGCAATGGCCGTCTTGCCGACACCCGGTTCTCCGACCAGGATCGGATTGTTCTTTTTCCGGCGGCAGAGAACCTGCATTATCCTGCTGAGTTCCAAAGTCCGGCCCACCAGGGGATCAAGCTTGCCTTCAGCAGCCTGCACAGCCAGATTCACCGTGAAATCCTGGAGCGCCTTCTCCTCGGCGCCCTTCTCCTTTTTGTCAGGGCTCTCCGGCGGCTTGGGCAAAGGCTCCTGCTGCAGATTATTGGGCAGTTCATGGGAAATAAAGTTGACCACCGCCATCCGGCCTATGCCTTCGGAATCCAGGAAATAAACGGCATGCGACTCCGATTCGGCAAAAATGGAGACCAGCACATCGCCGCTGTCAACCTCCTGTTTGCCGCAACTCTGCACATGGGCGACAGCCCTCTGCAGGACGCGATTAAAGGCCAGGGTCTGAGCCGGCTCACTGCTTGAATTCGCCGACAGCCTCGGAATCTCGCCTGAAAAGAACTTCTCCAGCCGCTGCTTCAGATTCTCAATGGAGCCACCGCATTCCCGGATAATATACCGGGTCAGTTCATCATGCAGGAGTCCGTAGAGCATATGCTCCACGGTCACATATTCATGATTGTAGCTCTTGGCTTCTCTGATTGCCCGGATGAGGGCCATTTCCAATGTCTTGCTCAGCATGGTCGACTATAGAGGATGTGTTTATCATTATGCAGGTTCCATGGAGCACAGGAGAGGGAAGTGATTGCTCCTGGCCATCTCATGAACGACTGCTATTTTGGTTTCGCATATTTCCCGGGTATACACCCCGGCCACCCCGATGCCTTCATTGTGAACACTCAACATGATCCGGGTGGCCTCAACTGTTGATTTATTGAAAATATTCTCCAGAATCGACACCACAAATTCCATGGAGGTATAGTCATCATTATGCAGAAGGACCTTAAAAAGCGAGGGTTCTTTCGTATCAGTCCGCTCTTGGGTGAATACCGATCCTTCATATTTTGGATTGCTCATAGTTAAAAATCTAAAGAAGTTTGCATCCTGTTCGGCATTGCCTGACTTAAAGGTAAAATAGTTACGAACTTTTCATTTTCAATGTCAGTGAGGTGCTAAAATACGTGCGGGCATTGAAGTCCTCTGTTACCGTCTAAAAAATCTCCTGCCACAGTTCAGCTGCCGGCTTCCTCGTAATCCTGCGACGGGTCCGGCCGACAGGCCCGCCCAGCGTACTGGCGAGGGTGAGCCGGTTCTATAAATCGCAGCCCTCTGCCTAAGGCTCAGGCCCTCCCGGAGAGAGTCTGCATTCCGGAAGTGCCCCTCCGGAGCAGGGAGAGAAAAAGCTCATCGAGGACAATATGCTGCGGCAGAGGCGATCCCTTGAGCCGAAACTCCGCGTCCAGCAGGAGTTGCAGCCATTTTTTCAGATCAGGACAGGAATATTCGGCGGCCTTGGTAAAGCTCATATACAAGGCGTAGGGATGGCCTTTCAATAGATCGGTCCATTCCCCCATCTCCTTTAGGGCCGGAAGGTAGGTCCCCTGAAACTGCTGGACGCTCATGCCCTGATGCCAGACCGGAAGGGAACGGAGCTGCAGCGAGCGAAATATCAGGAGCTTGCGCAGATAGTTCCGCATGGTCGCCAGGATGGCCAGACCATGGGTGCCATTCTCCAGCAGATGATGCAGGATGACAAGGGTCCTGGCGGTCTGCCGTTTGCCGAAAGAGTCGGTCAATTCAAAGAGGGCGTCCTCCCGGCTCCGCCCCACCATCTGCTCCAGATCGTCGCAGGTTATCAACGGCCGGTCCTCGGTGTAGAGGGCCAGTTTTTCCGTCTCCATAACGACCGCCACCGGATGGAAGCCCACCCTCTCAAGAAAGAGGTTCATCGCCCTAGGCTCTATCTTTTTCCTGAATCCGGCCAGGGTCTTCTGGATCATCTCCAGAAGGACGTCTTTCTGCACCTTCTGGGCGGCGGCACTGCTGCCCGCCTCGACGGAGCAGTCGACTATCATGCCATGTTCCTTGATATGGGCGAAAAGGCGTTTGCGTTTGTCAACGGTTTCAGCGCTCAGGATCAGCAGATTCTGGCCGGGCAGCCCCCGGCTCAGAGCCTCCATGTATCGCTCTGCCAGATTGGCACCACCTCCCTTCTTCGCGGTCCGCGGGCCGGCTTCCCGCACCAGTGTATCTGCCCAGGCGAGATCTCCCGCCGGCCTGGTGATGCCGAAGAGAGTCTGCCACTGGTTGGCGCCAAGGGCCGAGAACGGTTCTGAGACCGAAGCCAGGCTCAGCATATTCTGCAGATAGCGGAGGGCCTGGGCAGGGTGGCCGGCGCTAAACTCCTGGACAGCCCTGTCCCAGAGACCGCCGCCCATCTCCTTTGACTGAAAGAGACGGCTGTCTGTTACCCGGTAGATCTGCATTCCGGGCAGAAGACTGAAACTCATCAATCTGGCCAAGGTCTGCCCGGCATCCTCCTGATCGCCATCGATAGGATGGACCGCACCGGCCTTCCCCTGCAGCAGGGCCTGCTCCAGAAGATCGGCAGACTCCCGGCAGAGGTACCGTTCTCCGAAGAAAAGATAGCATTGCACGTTTTTTCCCTGCCGCACCGCATCGAGGACGGTGGTCAGATCACTGCGTTTTATAAGGGCCATCGCTGCTTCACTGTATACGGTTTTCTTGCCTGGCGTCATCACCTGAAGTCATCTTACCTGTATTTATCATGATATCGAGACTTTTTCCAAAATTTTTTACCCGGACCCGCTCTGCAGAGAGGCACAGGCACATGAAAGGACTAAACGGGATTTTATCTGATTCCCCCCGATGTCCCTGCAGACATGGACGAGAAGGTCGTTTGGGCCTCATAAAACAAAGGGCGGTCTGGATGGTGTTGGCAGATACCCTGGGCGGACCGGATTATTTTACCTGTCAGTCAAAACCCCAGATCCGCAGCCCGGAATCGGGTATGGCGACAAGATCAAGACAAGATATTATTATATTTAAGTAATTTAATTTTCATCAACCTCATTGTCTGATCTTCCTGCTTCAGCAGTATTTCGGGAATTTCCGAAAAACCATCTTTTTTTCGCAACTTTAAAAAAATACTTATTATTTTTAGGGTGTTAAGTGTAGAATATAAGGACATCCCGTCCGTGCGGGCACACCCCTGCCTGCAGGCGGGGGGCAATCCGGTTGTATACCGAAGGTTCCTCCAACAGAAGAGAGAAGACCATTCTTTAAAAAGCGGGTCCCGATGGAAATTCATTTTCTTTCAGAAACAGTCAGCATTCAGGACGGAGAGGAGACGCGGGATTTTGAAATCGCCCAACTCGTCCGGCCCGGTCAGCTCCTGCTCTCTGATACTGATCAGGATACAGGTCAGGGAAAAATATCTCTGAAAAGTCCGGTCCGTTTTCTGGCCGGTGCGAATTGCGAGATCGCTGAAGGCGGTCGCTCCCTTCTCTCCACGGCCACAGGATATCCGCATCTGGATCTGAAGGACGAAGAGGACGAGCAGACGGCCTCAGTCACCGTCACCCCGCTGATAAGCATTTCCGAGGATGGGATGAAGGCATGTCTGACACTGCATCCGCCCGTGGGCGACGCCCCTGCCCTGCTGCTCGAAGACCTACTCCGCCTGCTCAGGGAAGCAGGAGTCGTATACGGGATTGACCACCGCTCCCTGGAAAAGACCAGCCAAAAGGTCACCGCCGAACGGCGGCCTGTTATACAGCAGGTCGTGGCCCGCGGCATGCACCCCGTTGATGGTCTTGATGCCTACCTGCGCATGGAGATCGAGACAGGGACCCTGCCTGGAAAAATCAGGGGGGACGGGAGCATTGATTTCAGAGAGCGCCGGATGTTTGTCAGCGTGGAGGAGGGACAACTCATCGCCACAAAGATCAAAGAAACTGCCGGGATCCCAGGCAGGACTGTCCTTGGACAGGATATTTCCCAGAAGACAGGCAAAGACATAGTGGTCAGGGTAACCGAAGATGCCATCTACAACGAAACATCCAAAACAGTTCGAGCTGCCAAGGCCGGGGTGGTGTCCATCGTCAAAGACAGCATCATCAAGGTCTCGTCCAAACAAACAGTCTCCGGAGATGTCGATTTCAGCACCGGAAATATCTATTCGAAAAACGCCATTGAGGTGAGCGGTTCCGTCAAATCCGATTTTGTCATTGCGGTTCGCGGGGATGTATTCATCGGCGGCGATGTGCAGTCAGCCACCATCAGCTCCCATGGCAATCTGGTGGTCAGGGGGGGAATTGTCGGATCTGCGTCAACCATCACGATCCGGGGCGATGCGGACATCAACTTCATCGAAAACGGAACCCTCCATGCCGGCGGCAATGTGATAATCAGAAAAAGTGCCTATTACAGCACCATTGTTGCCGATGGAAATATAGTTGGTGATCAGAAAACCAAGATCCTGGGCGGTATGCTGATCTGCAGCGGCTCTCTGACAGTCGGTGACATCGGCTCAGGCAGCGCCCATCCCGCCACGATTACTGTGGGAACCGACGTGAAACGCTACCAGCATTATCAGGAACTGCACAGGAAGGTCATTGAACTGCAGGATGATACAGCCCACTGGCTGTATCGGTACGGAGCTGAGGCCGAGAAAACGACCAAGATGATTGATTGGGAAAAGGAACTGGCGAAAGCGCAGGAAGAACTCTCGCAGCTGAACCTCATCCCGGGTTCCCCAGTCAATTCAGCCTCCGATGATTTCACCATTGACGATGATGCCGAGATCATCGTCTACGGCTGGATTTTTGCTGGGACCCGCTTACGCATCGGCAACTGCATCAGGACGATTACGATCAATCAGAACAAAAAGAAATATGCAATCGATAAAATAATGAATGTAATAGCGGAAAGCCCCCTTGATCATCAGGCTTGATTGGACTGTGGAGCAGGAAGCGGATGCAGACCATGCATTCTTCAACGGATAATCTCTACGGAGAGAAGACAATACCATGTTTGTAAAGCTATGGATGAAGGAAAACCCGGTAACCGTCGGGCCGCTCCAGACTATCGCAGAAGCCATCGAAATTATGAGTCAATTCGGAATTCGAAGACTCCCGGTGCTGGACAACGACAAGACGCTCATCGGGATCATTACCCGCGAAGACATCATCAAGGCCATCCCCATGCAGACCGATCAGGACGATGCCGGCACTAACAGCCAGAGCCCGGTAGCCGCCCATATGACCTCCAGTCCCGTCACCACGGACCCCATGGAGCCTCTGGAGATGGCCGCCAATACCATGCGCAAGAATAAAATCGGCAGCCTGCCCGTGGTGAACGCCAACGGCACCCTCATCGGTATTATAACCGAGGCGGATATCGGCCGGGCCCTCATGGATATCCTGGGAGTCGGAAAAGGGGGCGCCAGGATCGAGCTGCAGACAGGGAAAACAGCAAGAGAACTTTATGAGACCTTTGAGATATTTAAGGATTTTGATATGACCGTCAGTTCAGTTGCCGTCTATCCTGATTTCAGCGAGACCCAGCAGCTCCTGACCATTCGCGTCCAGGGAGACGATCTGGACGCTATGCTTGATGCCCTCTGGAAATCAGGCTGCAAGGTTCATCGGATCATGATCAATGATGAGGACCGATAAATTGCAGGCTGCCGATATCCCCTGCAGCAGATAGTGTTTTTCTCCTATCCTGCCGCCATGCAGGTAGCGGGTCAGGAGGAAAAACAATGCACATGTCATGAACAATCTTCAACACTGTCCGGCAGATTACAGCCAAAGAAATCCGAAATAGACGGTTATAGGCAGTCCATCAATTTGAAATTCCTGAGGAAGCGGGGAGGATACGGCAATATCCACCTCTATTGTCTGTTTTGCCTCATAAAGGGAGTCTGAGAGTTCTGCGGGGATAGGCTTCGCCGTTTCCGGATCTGACGCGACATATCCGGTTAAAATTTTATGTCCTGGGAGCTTTAGCGTCACTTGCCTGCCTTTCTTGACATAATTAATGTTTGCAGGATCTACATAAGCCTTAAGGGAATAAGCCTTAAGGGAAGGAGTTTGGGAGACGACAAGCCTGGCGACACGCGCCCCCTTGGCAATACTCTGATTTTCCTCAACAAAAACAGAAGAGACCAAACCGGAAACCGGGCTTTTGAATTCAAGTTTCGAGCGTTTTTCTTCTACGAGTTCTATTTCGGTAGTTACTCGTGTAATGCTTGACTCAAGGACGGGATCGGCACCAGCCGCTCTTGTCGGTCCTGCATATTCGCGTCTTGCATGTAAAAGCTCAACTTGCGCCTGGTTATACTGACCTAGAGCAAGATCCAGTTCCGCAGCCGTTGCCGCTCCTTCTGAAAAAAGATGCCTCACCTCGCCGAGATGAACCAAGCGGCGATCGCACACTGCCTGGGCCATTTTGATATTCTCTTTGAGGAGATCATCGGGCGGCTTTTCCCGCTTCTTTTGCATCAGCTCTTCGAGCTGAGATCGCAAAATCGAGGCTTGCCCCTCCAGAGCCGGATCCGAAATTGTCACGACCACGAAACCGGCCGTTATGGTATCGCCAGGTTTTACATTTATTTTTGCAATCGACCCAGTTTCCGGGCAATTCAGGTCGACTTTCTGCAAGGAGACGACTCCGGGGGCCGAAATAAAAATGGAGGACAGGATTATCTTGATGAGAAAAAAAAGCAAAGGGCTCGCTGTTATTATAACCACAGCATACCACTTCCACGCGGCCAGGGCTCTCTTGCCTGACGCGTAAGGGACTTTCATCCCTCCCTCATACGAAGGATTCTCTTTTTTTGTACCGTCGAAATTTATCTTCACGTTCAATGCCCTTTATGCAGGTCTTCCCAGGATTGAATGATTATCGAAGTGAAATTATCACAATGTATTGAGTCCTGAAGCTGTTCCATATTCTGCAGGAAGACGGTCTTACCCAGAGTAAAATAGCTTTCCTCCCGGGGGGCCGAACGTTCAAAACTTTGGGATACCGAGATTGGAAGCAAAGGGTATTGATTCATTATCGCCTCTGCTCTTCGCGACACCACCTGCAAGTCGGATGAGTATATCATGAGCGCGACCTCAGCAATCCCCAGTTTTTCAAGCTCACAGCCAAAACAGGTGCCAGTGAGCTTTTCATCAAAATATCGAGGATGAACTGAAATCCCCAGGGGCCAGCTGCTTTTGGCCAGGACCGCTTTCAGGGTATCTAGAAGATATCTGGTCATTATTTTATGGTCATCGAGTTTCTTTAACTGATCCGGCTCAATGTCGAGATGAAGGCCATGAAATTCAAGCCCACGCAACGAATTGATTATATCAAGCAGTTCCCCTCTTCTTTCAGGTAAAATCCAGGAAGGATCGCCGAGAAGCACTTCAACCAGGATTCCGTTGCCACTTGCAGTTTCGATCAGTCGCGCAATCGACGCCTTGAGTGCTCCCGTGCGAATCTGTTCTATCTGAGGCCCGTCAAAAGAGACGAGTATCCTGTCAATTCGATTATCTTTCAGACTTTTGAAGAACTTCCCCAGGTCCTTATCCAGGATATCCCGGCTATTCCAAAGATAAACGCCGAAGCCGCCGACTCTCCTTTCCGGCGCCGGCGCCGCTTTCAGGCCTGCCGCGTTTACTTCTTCAAATTCTTTCGCGTGCGGAGAAAACAGGGTGGAAGAAATCCACCTTTTCCGCATATCATATCCCGGCAGATTCTCGGAGGTAAAGTTCCTGACTTCAGGCTGGTCAGCGTGCTCTTCCGCAACCATAAGGAGGTCTGCACATGCCTTAAGGGCCGAGGCCTCCGCGTCAAGGGCTTCAATTGCTCCACTGAACAGGGCATATCGCGCCTGGGTGTATTTTTCAAAAATATCACCCTGAAGATATTTAAGCCTCAATCTCGCCTCACGGAGGCTTTCGTAGGCCGCCCCAAGACGTCGATCCGCAAAGGCAAGACTCTCAAGCGAGGCCTGATATGTAGAGCGGAATCCAGAAAAATCATTCAGGATCTCGCTTCTGATCTTTTGTAGAGACAACTGGGATTTTTTCCTCTCCAGCTGTGCCGATTCCTCTGCAGCACGGTTTGAGGCAATAAAATCAAGCGGAGCCTTTACATTAAAGGTGATTGTGGCTCCGTTGCCAAATTGGCCGGGACTATCTTTTTCAGAAGCATAGGCAAGGTCAATACTTGACTCAAAACCGGACCATTTTGTTTTATTCAAGATTTCATTATTCTTTGCAACAATCCTCTCCAGTATTTCCAACTCGGGATTATAAACCCCGGGCGACTCCTCCATCCTCCCGGCGTTCATCTCGGGACTGGGGAGACTCAGGCTCTCCCGGGAGGCCTTATCAGGAGTCAAACCGGTCAGCCCGCTTATTCTCCTGGTGGCCTTCTCCATGCTCATTACAGAATTGGCCGCCTCCCGTCTTGCCCGATCAAAAAAACTCATAAATTCCTGAAAATCCGCATTCAGGAGCATGCCCGAATGAATCCTCTCTTCCAGAACGGACGATATATAATCCTCATCTTTCAAAAATGCCTGAGCCAGCTCAAGCTTTCTTGCGGAAAACCAGAATTCTATGTATTCCTTTCTGAGTGACGCCAGTGCAGTCTTTTTATAAATTTCCAGATTATACTTTTTGTCAAGGATGGCCCTTTCACTTTTCAATATACCCGCCTGTTCCTGCCATCTTGAACCCAAAACCGGCATTGTCAGGGCCACCCGGTTAAAGAGTTTTTCGTAATAGATCATGTCCGGAGATGTCAGGGACACCGGTTCGTGGCTCCATCCATATCCCACGCCGCCGGAAATTTTCATCCCGCTGTCCGCTCTTGCCTTTTCTTTCACCAGCACACCAGCCGCAATTTCCAGACCGAGCATCTGCGCATCGTCCGAAAGGTTGATACGTTTTTCAAGCTCTGCGAGGCTTGCTGACAAACAGCGACCGGTAGGAATGAGCACCAGGACCAATAAGAAATATGAGAGTATTTTTTTCACGTTAAAATTTTGATTTTTTCAAGACCCACCATGGAGCCATACTTGAGTCCAAATGCGATCGCGTTATGAATTCCCACATTATTGCAAACCCATTTACCAATCTGATAAAGAACAGATAAAGCCCAAAAATGGGGAGTACCGGCAAAAGTTTCAGATCCTCCTTCGCTCTTTCCGATACCAGAAGGACAAAGGCAAAATAGAAGACTGTGCTCACAAAAAGGTAAAACACATAAACTATTGAAAATATAAATATTATCTTATGTATACTATACACAAAACATATATATGACATATATACTATGATGAGCAGTGGCATAAAAACCTGAAACATGAGCCCTGTCCAGAGTTGGAGTATATAATTCCCAAGTCCCATGAGCCGGATATCGAACGTCTTTGAATGCTTCCTAAAATACAGATAATACAAGTCTCCGTCCCATCGCAGCCTCTGCCTGAACAGTCCCAATACTGTCTCCGGAACCTCTGTGTGGCCAATCGCCTCAGGATCAAAGACAATTTTCAATGCCGGATATCTCCCGAAATAATTCTTTATCCGCAGGGTTATATCGAGGTCTTCAGCTGTCCCTGAACTCCAGCCGGAGATTATCTCCAGAAATGATTTTCGGAATATTCCGAAGGCACCCGAGATATTGTTGACCACATTAAATTCACTGAGCCCCGTCTTCGAGGCGTGAATGGACATCATGTATTCGAGGGCCTGAATTCTGGTCAGCAGATTCTTCCTGGCATTCATGACCCTGAGTGCCCCTGCGACACCCACAACGTTTTTATCACTGAAGTGCCTTGCCGCTTTTGCCACCATATCGTTGTCAAAGGAGGTATCCCCGTCCAGGGCCATTACTATTTCTCCCGAGGCAACCGCAAGGCCGGCATTCAGAGATGACACCCTCCCTCCTCTCTGCCATTTCGGCAGCACAACTACCCGTCTGTTGGGCATGGAACGTGCGTATGCGGCCATTTTCATGACCGCGTTGTATGTCTCAATATTGGCGGAAGCCCCGTCGACCACGGGTATGATCTCGATAAAACCGCTATACAGCTGCTCAGCGAGACATCGGACAGTAGCAGCCGCCCCCTGACCTTCGGAATAACAGGTTACGATGCATGAGACCGCGGGGGAAACCGGGCTGCTATATGGCCTGCTTCCAATCTTTCTCAGATAGTATTTTGAAATACCCGCGAGTATAAAGGCATACACAGGTATTTCCAGAAATATCACAAAGGGTATAAAGGTAACGATGAGACTCCAGACCTGCGGCGCAAATGGATCTCTCAAGAAGATTATGATATATTTTAAAATCATGCTGCCAGTCATAGAAAATCCTCCATTCCTGGTCGATACATTCCAACAGCAGTTGTTTGAATTATTCTTCCATGAAAACTGTCAATCTGGCAATGAGGAGTTCAGCTGTTTCCGCATTATTGGAGTCCTCGGGAGCCGTAAAGGTAATGCTCTTGAGTTCCAGCATCGAACCGTCCTCCTGCTTCGTCATATCCTGAAGCGTCATTATTTTTTTTGCAAGGACGGCACATCCTGCCGAGGAGGTCTTGGGGAGAACGAGCCACAGATTATGTTCCGAGGTCCTTGTCGTAATATCCGTGGTTCTGATCAACTCCCGGAGACGGCGGGCAAATGTATCGACCAGTGTTGATACTTTGTGCTTTCCGAGCCCGGCCGTAAGCTCAATGGCATTCTTTATGCTGATCCCTATGATGCTGAAGGAGTCTTCGGGATAGCGTTTGCAGAGCAGCAGCAGCCAGTCGAGCATCACCATAAAATGGCGGGGATTGACATAGTTCAGATTGTCCAGAAGAGCATAGATATCATCAATGCCGCCGAGCTTTGCAGAGTATTTGCCTTTGGCCGTCAGCCGGAAGGTGGTGATGACCTGCTGGATCAGATCCTCGGGATTGTTTTTCCAGTCGCAGTGTGCACAGTGGGCAATTATCTGAGGGTCTACAAAGGACTGGCTGCATTCGAGACAGGAATAATTTTCCATCGGCCTGTCATAGTCTGAACCAATGTGTCTGAGTTTTGTTCGGCAATTAGGACATTGCATGCTCCCTTCGGTCAGGAATTTATCCTGCGGAGCGACATGCCCGCAGGTAAAGCAGTGAATAAAGGGCACCCTGAGGATATTAAGACTCTGACATGCAGGGCAGATATCGACATAGTTCAGATGACTCCATTCGCATTTCTGGCAAAGCCGTATCCTGTCAACCAACCGTTCAGGGGCAAGAAGACCGCGTTCGACGAGTCCCGTTATCCATCTGAATATTTCTTGGGGGGGATCCCCCAGTGCTTCGACCAGTGGAAAGAGATAAACCTGCGGAGAAAGCGGACTTTTATACGGCAGAAGGTCGGCATTTCTTGAGTATAGAAAGGCAAGAAGAGTGTAGTCCTGACTCTCCATCATGTCTTTGTGATTCATATCCCGGACGCGACCGTTGATCTCTTCCGCCTTTTGAACCAAGTCGGGATACGTCGTAAAAATACCGTCATGGACTGAATCGAAATACGCTGGGAGCGCGGTCTTCAGAAATATCGGGGTCAGACAGAGTCTGGGATTCCGCCTGATTCCTTTTATTCTTTCTTCGGTTTGTCTTTCCGTGTCACCCCCGACAATGAGGGCGTCCGGCCTCTCCTGCAGTCGGTTGAACAGATTTTCTTCCGAAACTGCAGAAACAGAAAGGCCCGGTCCCGGATGTTCATCAATATCAGCATTGTCTTGAGCAATATAGAGGATATTCATGCACTCTACACCTTCTGACCAAAGGAGTTTCTTTTACAACCCGGTTCTAACCTGCACTGCAGATTCAATCCCTGTGGAAAGGTCAACCAGGACCTCAAGGTCGCCGAAGAGGCACCTCTCAGCTGCTTGGACGCACTCTTCGATTTTCAACTTCGCCTAGAAAAAACGCCACCAAAGGCATGCAGGATATCATTTCTGTCTCAGAAATGACATAAATGATATAAATACACAGAAGAGTCTTATTTTACAATAATTTTACCAAAAAAACGACAAAATACAAAAAGACCAGAGCCGGGCCGAACAATAACTCAAAGAAGTGACTCCATTTTTTGTATCATGCTTGAAACAGGCCTGCAGGGAATTCGATTTACACAGAGGTCTTTTCACAAGATGCGGATTCTCGCCAAACGAGCACCGTTATCTTTCCGCATTTTTCAGGTTCTTTCCCGCAGTCAAGACCAAGAAGGGACAGTTCCGTTACCTGAAATATCAAGGATATTTTCCCCACGTACTAAAAATTACAATGAGCAGCACAGGCCTGTATCGAGCCGCTGGGCGTGTACAAAAAAACCCACTAACTCTCGCGAATTAGTGGGTATATGTAAAACGATCTTCAAACAAAGATCATAGTATGTACTTAACAGCAGAACTGATATTCAGTTATATGAATGCTCTTTACACTATTATTGAAACAATTGCAAATATTATTTTATCTCTGGCATCAATTCCGCCATTATCGCCTTTTCTGTAATTTTGAATAATATATTATTATTTCATATGTATAATAAACTTTATATCACCTATTTCACACTTCCAAGCCAGCTTTTTCTTATCGAGAAAAAGCTCCACATAACGGGTAGGACGTCTTCAATACATTCCTCAAGCGGAAGACTTCTATCCTCTCCGGGGCGGCAATGCGACTTCTGCGCTTTTGACAAGCTTCCATGCAAAAATCAGGAGCGGAGGATAGCCCTTGCCAAACCTTCTGCCTTCGTTCCAGGGATTGTGCTTACTGCCACGCAGCCAACCAAAAATGGGCCAGAAATGCGCCGAGGCCAGGAGCATTTTCAGCGGCACCATTTTCCCATCGTTTTTCGTGAATAATGGAAAAATGTTGTCTTTTTGAAAAGAATATTTTCAGTAAAAGATGATTACTTTTCGCATATCATCCTTTACTGAGGAGGGTATCCGTTTAAGCAATTCCGATCTGCAGAGGTGTGGGATTACAGATTGTATCACAGAGCGGACATCTTTTAAGAAGTTCCTGCCGAAATTCTTCTTTTTCACTTTCAGAAAGCTCCGAGAAAAACGCTATCTGCACAGATAGTTTCGAAAAACCTGCTCTCGCGTCTGTATCCAGGCCAAAGGCACGGGAGGGGTCGATATCCCCGTCAATTGATAAGCGGAGATCTTTTAACTCAATCTGCTTTTCCGCTGCCAAAATGCGGCAGATGTTAAAGATACATCCCCCGAGAGCGATAACCAGGCATTCCGGCGGCGTTGGACCGGCATCGTCACCTCCACGTTCTTTTCGGACATCCATAACCAGTTCATGTCCGCGCGTAGCGGCAATTATCCGGCGATTGGTTCCTGCAGCCAGCGTTGTAGAAATGTTGATCAGTTCCATTTTGCCCTCTGTTTTCTTCATCTCAGCCTTCATAACTGTCTCCTTGGATCGTTTTTGGTTGTGATTAATCATACATTTTGATTAAAATTTGTTTTAAAAAGGATCCTGTATATAAAGATGTACAGAATGATTCACAGCTCGTCCAACGAATTGTATGGATATACTTATCGCTAAATTCGATTAAAAAGAGGAGCAAACATCATGGACCTGCAACGCCTGCAGACCTTCCGGACGGTGGCTACACTGATGAACTTCAACCAGGCAGCTGAAGTTCTGCACTACTCGCAATCCACCGTTTCAGCCCAGATTAAAACTCTGGAAAATGAGATCGGGATACTGTTGTTCCAAAGGATTGGAAAATCCGTCCGGTTGACCGAGGCCGGGGCGAAGATGCTCGTCTATACCGATAAGATTCTCGCCATCAAAGAGGAAGCAGTGGCCGAAGTGACTGGCAGAAATATGATCACTGGCCTGCTGACTCTCCGGATGCCTCAAACCGTGGCTACACATTATTTGCCGCATATCCTCTGTGATTATCAGCCGCGATTTCCAGGGGTGAGGTTGGATATCACCAGTTGCGCCCTACACACCTTGGAGCATGAACTGCGGATCGGCATGGTCGATCTCGCGTTTTTATTTGCAGATACCATTGGAGCAAAAAACCTTGAATGCGAACTGTTGCGCATTGAGCCTCTCGCAATTGCAACGCATCCAAGTCATCCGTTGGCCGCTCAAAAATCGGTAGATTTTAAAGACCTTGAAGGCCAGGTCCTCCTTTTACCGAAAAGTGATTGCGGATATCGAATGGTTTTCGAACAGGAATTGGCCACAGAAAAGGTAACCCCGGCCACTTTGATTGAAATGAACAGCATTGAGGCAATAAAACAGACTATAATAGCTGGGATCGGCTTAACCATTATCCCCGAGATTGCGATACGGAGCGATGTGGCTAAAGGGAAAATAGCCCAAGTATGCTGGAAGGATGACATGGAAACCGGACTCCTGATGATCCACCATAAAAATAAATGGCGCTCCCCGGCTGTGGATGCTTTTATGGATACAATGAGGCGTTTTCTTGCCGTGACAAAATAGCGGAACTCGCATAATCGCTGGGTTACAAGAGAAATAATAATGGATAAAATATATCTGTCCCTGCGGACTTGTCTGTACAGATTGTTTGTTTTACAAAACAGAAATTCACAAAAATGCAAAAAATCCACGAGAGGATGTTTTCTTACATCACACAGAATTGACTGACGGATTTTGAGGAATCTTGAACAATTTCTGTGGCACTTTTCAAAAGAACCATAGCTTCTTCTACCGTTATCCCCTGTCCAGGCTCGCCCATAGAGTAACTTGAAAGTCGGATAAGGCGTGCACTATTTGGTATCCACTCCCAAGTACTTCAAAGAGCAGCCTGTCTCTGGCCACTGATTCGGTGCTCACTCTCAATGCCAGAATGTACAAGTGAATGTACAAGTGGGTAGCTATGCGGGAGGAAGGCCAAAACGCAAAAACCCACTAACTCATGAGAATTAGCGGGTTATATGTAAAATGTCCTAGCGTACTAGAAACATATTTTGCGCTTGGTGGCGATGCAGGGAATTGAACCCCGGACACTACGGATATGAGCCGTATGCTCTAACCATCTGAGCTACATCGCCAAAAAAGCAAGGTGCAGATAATTACATCATTCCAATATGCCTGTCAACACTATTTTCTGTATTATCTGCCAGACTCGGCAATAAAAAGGGCCTCGCACGCGAGGCCCTTTTTATTCTACTCTTCCAACTCAGGAGGTTGGAAAGGAGGAATATATTACATCATTCCGCCCATTCCGCCCATACCGCCCATGCCACCCATCGGAGGCGCACCGGCGTTGGCATTCTCTTCAGGATGCTCGGCGATGACACACTCGGTGGTCAGAAGCATGCCGGAAACAGAGGCTGCATTCTGTAAAGCGGTACGAGTGACCTTGGCGGGATCAATGACGCCTGCCTCGATAAGGTCTTCATACTGCTCGGATGCTGCATTGAAGCCGTTGGCACCTTTCAGTCCCTTGACATGCTCGACAATGACGGAACCTTCGCGACCGGCGTTATTGGCGATCTGCCGAATGGGCTCCTCAAGGGCGCGCAGCAGGATATTCTTGCCCAAGCTCTGCTCACCGGGAAGGGCAAGCTTCTGCAAGGCATCAAGGCAACGGATATAGGCCACGCCGCCACCGGGAACAACGCCTTCCTCTACAGCTGCGCGGGTAGCGTTCAGCGCATCTTCAACGCGGGCCTTCTTCTCCTTCATCTCAATCTCTGTGGCAGCGCCGACATTGATGACCGCAACACCGCCGATCAGTTTGGCAAGGCGCTCCTGCAGTTTCTCACGATCATAATCGGAGGTGGTGTCTTCGATCTGGGTACGGATCTGTTTGACCCGGCCGGCCAGCTTTTCCTTACTGCCCGCACCATCGATGATGGTGGTGTTGTCCTTATCGACCACGATTCTCTTGGCAGTTCCGAGATCATTGACGGTGACGTTTTCGAGTTTGATGCCGAGATCCTCTGTAATAACCTGACCACCGGTCAGGATGGCGATATCCTCAAGCATTGCCTTCCGGCGATCACCGAAGCCCGGTGCCTTCACGGCAGCAACGTTCAAGGTGCCGCGCAGTTTATTGACAACCAGGGTTGCCAGGGCCTCGCCGTCCACATCCTCAGCAATGATGAAGAGCCCCTTGCCCATCTTGGCTACAGACTCAAGCACAGGCAGCAGGTCCTTCATGCTGGAGACCTTTTTCTCCACGAGAAGCAGGTAGGGATCGTCCATGCTGACTTCCATACGATCCGGGTCGGTGACAAAATAGGGAGAGAGGTAGCCACGGTCGAACTGCATACCCTCAACGACATCCAGAGTGGTATCCATTGACTTTGCTTCTTCAACAGTGATGACGCCTTCCTTGCCGACCTTGTCCATGGCCTCGGCAATGATCTTGCCGATGGTCTCGTCACTGTTGGCCGAAATGGTGCCGACCTGAGCGATTTCCTTCTGCTCCTTCGTCGGGGTTGCAATCTTAGCGAGTTCTGCCACAACGCATTCTACGCCCTTATCGATCCCGCGTTTGATCTCCATGGGATTGCCACCGGCGGCGACCAGCTTAGCGCCTTCAGTATAAATGGCCTGGGCAAGGACTGTGGCTGTGGTGGTACCGTCGCCTGCAACATCAGAGGTCTTGGAGGCAACCTCGCGGACCATCTGAGCGCCCATATTCTCGAATTTGCATTTCAACTCAATCTCTTTGGCAACGGTGACGCCATCTTTGGTGATGGTGGGCGCGCCAAAGGACTTCTCAATCAGAACATTCCGTCCCTTGGGGCCGAGGGTTACTTTAACCGCATCCGCAAGGGTATTAACGCCGGTGAGAATGGACTCACGGGCCTTTACTCCATATTTGATATCTTTTGCAGCCATTATCTTAATCTCCTTGTATAAATCTCACCCGCAGTGGAGTAAGCAGAAATGTTGGTCAATACGTTTCTGTTATTCAATGATTCCCAGGATGTCCTCTTCCCGCATGATGAGGAAGTCATCGCCGTCGAGCTTGACATCCGTTCCGCCATATTTGGAAAAGAGCACCCGGTCACCCGGCTTTACCTGCAGTGCGACACGCTCACCTTTATCATTGGATTTGCCAGGACCAACTGCAACGACCTCGCCCTCTGCCGGTTTTTCCTTGGCACTGTCAGGAATTATAATCCCACCTGCAGTTTTTTCTTCTTCCTTCAGTCTTTTGACAAGAAGACGATCATTTAATGGACGAATTTTCATTACTTCCTCCTCTGAAACATGTGTATTAGTCGAAAAATAGAAGACCACGCAGAATTGTTGCCGGCGGCCCCCTGTTTAGTTATCACCCTCCATCGTGGGCTACCTATGAACAGGGCAGAATATAGGCTTGCTTTTATAAAAATCAAGGGGCGGATACAAAAAAATGCATCCACCTCAGCGGCCCTATAATATATTGGAAATAATTATTTTTTTAATTTCAAATCACCCTTTTGACCGCCTATCCGACCCGCAGGGTCCACTTAAAGGGATCCTCTTTACGGCCGTACTGAATCCCCTGCAGTTCCTCAAAAAGCCTGTGCGACAACGCACCGGTTTGCCCGTTATTAATGATATATTTCTCTCCTTTGTAGAACAGTTCTCCGACAGGGGAAATCACAGCGGCGGTCCCGGTACCGAACACCTCCTGCAGGCTGCCGTCCTGACTGGCGGAGACCACCTCGTCAATGGAGATTTTTCTCTCTTCAATGGAGATGTCCCAATGGTTCACCAGTTTGATCACCGAATCCCTGGTGATTCCGCCGAGGATGGATCCATGCAGGGGCGGAGTGATGACTGTATCCTTAATTCGGAAGAAAATATTACTGGTTCCGACCTCTTCGATATATTTTCGCTCACAGGCGTCAAGCCAGAGGACCTGGGTGTAGCCCGCATCCTTTGCCTCCTGAGAAGCCAGCAGAGAGGCAGCGTAATTGCCGGCAGTCTTAACGTTTCCTACCCCGCCCTCCACGGCCCGAACATATTTATCGGTTATATAAATCTTTGTGGGGTTGAAACCTTCCGGATAATAGGCGCCCACCGGGCTCATGATGATATAAAAATAATAGAGGGAAGACGGCTTCACTCCCAGCGTGGGTTCCATGGCGATCATGGTAGGCCGTATATAAAGCGTTGCCCCGTCACCGGAAGGCACCCACTCCCTCTCAAGATAGACGAGTGCTTTTAATGCTTTAAAGACTTTATCAACAGGAAGGCGAGGCATGCACAGACGCGTCGCCGAGACGTTCATCCGTTCGAAGTTATCTTTCGGCCGGAAGAGAAAAATCTGGCCGTCCTCACCCTTATAGGCCTTCATACCCTCAAAAATTGCCTGGCCGTAATGAAAAACCATTGCCGCAGGGTCGACCTGAAACTGGTGATACGGGCAGATCTCCGCATCATGCCAGCCATTTTGTTTGTCCCACTTCATCAGAAACATGTGGTCGGTGAAATGTTTTCCAAAACCAAGCTCGTCCTGTGCCGGTTTTTTCTTCAACTGATCCTGCCCTGCCTTTTTCAGTGTAACATCCAGATTTTCCCACATTTCTGCAAATCTCCCTTGACGAACATGGTTTCCTTTTTTGTCTGTTTTTCCTCGATGTTCTGCCTGCCGTTCGAAAGGTGCGGAGTCGAGGTCTTCTCCTCCGTGAAAGGACTGCAGGATACCCCAACTGTCCGAATGATTGCAACTTCAATTCCATTTTCGACGAATTTCCGGGCAGCTATTCTCATAACTTCCCCCATCCGCCTTGACTCCCTCCCATCCAGTTGACATACTTAGGATATGGATGCAACTGCACGCGGACATTGAAATCCTAGAGGGGGGAATATGGAATTTCTCAAAGATCTGGGCCTCAAAAAAATCATGCCGGGCATCTCCACAGGCACCGACTGGATCACCCATAAAAACGGCAATACATCCACAATCTGCTCGCCTGTTGACGGACAGGTCATCGCCCATGTCCAGAAGGCCGCGGCAGAGGATTACGACCACATCATCCAAACGGCGCAGAAGGCTTTTTCGCTCTGGCGATCCCTACCCGCCCCACAACGGGGAAACATCATCAGAATAATAGGCGACGGCTTCCGCAGCCACAAGGGGAAGCTGGGTTCCCTCGTCACCTACGAGACCGGCAAACCCATCCAGGAGGGTCTGGGAGAGGTCCAGGAGCTGATCGATATCTGTGATTTCAGCGCTGGCCAGTCGCGGATGCTCTACGGGATGACTACGGTTTCCGAACGCCCCAGCCACCGGTTGTTCGAGCAGTACCACCCTCTCGGCATCATCGGCATAATCACCGCCTTCAACTTTCCGCTGGCAGTCTGGGGCTGGAACGCAATGATCGGGGCCGTCTGCGGCGACGTCTCCATCTGGAAGCCGTCGTCCAGGACCCCGGTTTCCGCCATTGCCGCCCAGAAGATCGTGGCCAAAGTCCTGCAGCAAAACAACCTGCCCGAGGGCATTTTTTCGCTGCTCATCGGCGACCGGGACCTCATCGGGGAGAGACTCCTCAATGACAGACGGGTCCCGCTGATCTCCTTCACCGGTTCCGTGGCCGCCGGGCGGCATGCGGCAACCACCGTGGCGGCGAGGTTGGGCCGATCGATCCTGGAGTTGGGTGGCAACAATGCGATTATCATTACCGAACATGCCGACCTGAGCCTCGCCATCCCGGCGGTGGTCTTCGGGGCCGTCGGTACGGCAGGCCAGCGCTGCACCACCACCCGCCGCCTGATCATCCACGATTCCCTCTTTGCCACCGTCAAGAAACAGCTGGTCCGGGCCTACAAGAGCATCCAGATCGGCAACCCGCTCTCAGCCACCAGCCATATGGGGCCGCTGATCGACCGCAATGCAGTCCAGTCCTATCTTTTGGCCCTGGCGGCCATAGAAAACCAGGGCGGGACCCTTGTTTTCGGCGGCAAGGTCCTTGAAGGCGCCCCCTACGACGCCTCGTGCTGCTACGTACAGCCGACCCTGGCCGAGGTCCAGAACCATTTCCCCATCGTCCAGGAGGAGACTTTTGCCCCCATCCTCTATCTGATCAGGTACAAAGGCGATGTCAATCAGGCCCTGGCCCTCCAGAATCAGGTGCGCCAGGGGCTGTCGTCGGCCATCTTCACCACCGATTACCGGCAGGCGGAGATATTCCTGTCGGCTGCGGGATCGGACTGCGGGATCGCCAATATCAATATCGGCACCTCCGGTGCGGAGATCGGCGGGGCCTTCGGCGGAGAGAAGGAAACCGGCGGCGGCCGCGAATCGGGTTCCGACGCCTGGAAGGCCTATATGCGCAGACAGACAGTTACTGGCAACTATGGCAGCAGTCTGCCGCTTGCTCAGGGGATCAGATTCGATATTTCCTGACCCCCTGTCAGAAGAGGCTGAGGAGGCTCCTTTGTATGATCGATCCAACGGCTGTAAAAGAGATTCTGGGCAGGCACATGCTGGCGGACGGGATGGACATTATCGTCGATCTGAAAAAATCCAAAGGCTGCTGGCTGGTCGACCAGCGTAACGGCACCAGGTATCTCGACTGTTTCTCAATGTTTGCCTCGATGTCCATAGGCTTTAACCATCCGAAACTTACAGCCATTAAGGGACTGCTCGGCCGAATTGCCATCCAGAAGCCGTCCAATTCCGATGCCTACAGCGAGCCCATGGCCGAATTCGTCCAGACTTTTGGCCGCTATGCCATGCCCGACTATCTGCCCCACGCCTTTTTCATCGAGGGCGGGGCGCTGGCAGTGGAAAATGCCCTGAAGACCGCCTTTGACTGGAAGGTGCGGAAGAACCTGCGCAAGGGCCAGCCGACGCACAAGGGATCCAGGATCGTCCACTTCCGACAGGCCTTCCACGGGCGCTCGGGCTACAGCCTCTCGCTCACAAATACCGCGGATCCGAGGAAGACGAAATATTTCCCGATATTCGACTGGCCAAGAATAGACAACCCCAAGATCACCTTCCCCCTCAACGAACGACATCTGGCCGAGGTCATCGCCCTGGAAAAAAAGGCGCTGGCCCAGATCAGGAAGGCGGTGGAGGAGGATGCCGACGAGATCGCCGGGCTTATCATCGAACCGATCCAGGGCGAAGGCGGCGATAATCATTTCCGCAATGAATTTTTCACCGCGCTCAGGGAAATCTGCGATACCCACGCCATCCTTTTTATCATGGACGAGGTCCAGACCGGAGTAGGCCTCACCGGAAAATTCTGGGCTCATGAGCATTTCGACGCCAGGCCCGACATTATCAGCTTCGGAAAAAAGACCCAGGTCTGCGGGATCCTGGCTTCACGCAGGGTGGACGAGGTGGAAAACAATGTCTTTCAGCAGGCCAGCCGGCTCAATTCCACCTTTGGCGGCAACCTCATCGACATGGTCCGGTTTTCGCATATCCTGCGGATCATCGATCAGGAAGGTCTGGTGGACCACGCCAGGATTAGGGGAGAGGAACTCCGCACAGGACTGGAGGCCCTCAGCCTTGAATACCCGAAGGCCATGAGCAACGCCCGGGGCCGGGGCCTGATGTGCGCCTTCGACCTGCCCGATGCCGCCCAGCGCGATCAGTTCCGAAGAGATCTGCTGGCAGCCGGGCTGCTGGTGGTCGGCTGCGGCCTGAAGAGCCTGCGCTTCCGTCCCCATCTGATTATCTCCGCCGAGGAGGTGCAGCTGGCAATCCGAATCATCAGGAAGGTCCTGCAAGGATGGCGGGGAAAGTAAAAATAAGGGATTTACCACAGGGCAGGCGGGAATCGCAAACCAGAGGGGAGAGCAGCCGGAGTATTCCCGGCATCCTCCTCAGGGACGACATTCATCTATTTAAAGGCCCGGCCACTCTTTCAGGCTGGCTGCCCGCACCCGTCTTGACGAGAGACAATCGGACCGGCAGCATTGCCCATACCGGAAATCAACACCCCTCAGGTCCGCTGCTCCATGGGTTTAAAGTGCAGGGACTGGTGGCCCACATACTCGGCCCGGGGGCGGATCAGCCGGTTATTGCTCCACTGTTCCAGGATGTGAGAGGTCCAGCCGACGACCCTGCTGATGGCAAAGATCGGGGTAAACAGCTCGATCGGAATGCCCATGGCCGTATAGAGGGAGGCCGTATAGAGATCGACGTTGGGGAAGACTTTCGTCTTTTCCAGAACCACCTTCTCGACGGCCTGGGTAATATCGAAATGCTTGGTCTTGCCCACCTTCTTGGTGATAATGCCGGCATACTTCCGCAGCACCGCCACCCGCGGGTCCTCGCAGCGATAGACCCTGTGGCCGAAACCCGGGATCTTCTGCTTGTTGTCGAGACGTTCCAGGACATACTGCTCGGCCTTTTCGGGCGAGCCGATTTCCTCCAGCATCTTCATAACCTCGGCGTTGGCCCCGCCATGCAGGGGCCCCTTCAACGCCCCGATGGCGCTGGTCACCGAAGAATAGATATCCGCCATGGTGGCCGCAGTCACCCGGGCCGCAAAGGTGGAGGCGTTCAATTCATGGTCGGCATGCAGGATCAGGGCGACATCGAAGGCCTTGACCAGATCCTGATCGGGGATCTTGCCGTGAAGGGTATAGAGAAAATTAAAGGCGATCCCCTGCCCGGCAATGGGATTGATGGGCTCATGACCGTGCCGCAGCCTCTGATGGGCGGCAATCAGCAGCGGGATGCGCAGCGACAGCCTCTGTGCCTTTCTGAGACTTGCATCCAACTGGGTATTGCCGCTGTCCGGATCCCAGTGGCCAAGGGATGAGACGGCCGTTCTGATGACCTCCATCGGGGTCACTGCCTTCGGGAACATCCTCAGGATCATCGTGGTCTCAACCGGCAGGGACATTGAACCGGTAAACCCGGCCAGAAACACCCTGAACTCGGTCATTCTCGGCAGGCACCCGTACCAGAGCAGATAAGCCACCTCTTCGAAGGTGCTCAGTTCGGCAAGCTCTGTGGCATCGTATCCCCGATAGACGAGACGCCCGTTTTCGCCATCTATGAAACAGATCTCGGAATTACAGGCAACGATATCGGCAAGACCGGCCTCCGACTGAATAAGTCCATCATTTTTCAGGGAATTTTTTTCCATCTTCCTTACTCTTCTTTAAATTTTTCGCTCAAGCTTTGAACGTATGTCAACGGAAAAGAGAGAGGACTGCACACGTCCTGCACTCAATTCATTATAAGATACTCCATACAACTAATGCTGATTTTCCGATTGGAAAAGGAAAAATTACAGGCTCACTACCTGTGGTAGCGGTTTTATAAACTCCTGTCTCAGGCTGTAGGTATAGGCCCCCTGCATCGGGATCAACAGGACATCCCCCTCCTCCAACCCCGCGCCCCAGTATGAATAGCCCCAGACATCGTGGGGTGTACATAACGAACCGTAGATGTTGCAGGGTCGCTCCTGCAGGGCCGGGCGGGTCAGATTTAACACCGGAAAATAATCGATTTCAAAGCGCTCCCAGCCGATGGCATTGGTCCCGGCGTCGGTAATCACCAGATCAGGCGCCTTCTTGTCCACAACGGACAGCAACAGCTGCATGGAATCATTGCATATCCATCGTCCGGGCTCAAAACAGATCCGGCAATCGGCAAGTGGAAGGATATGACGCCGGACCGCCGCCGAGATCTCCTCTGCAAAGACATCTATGGACCGGGCCGGATTCCAGTAATGGGCAAAGGCGGAATTGACCGGGACATCCATGGCCTTGCGGACCATCCCGGCAGGTGTCCCCGCCTCCTGCATCCACTCTCCCTGGGAGGGCCAATAGCCCCCACCGATATCGACAAAACGGAGGCTTGCCAGGAACTCTCCGGGGCTTGCCGACAGGGCCAGCCCCAGCTTCTTCATAAATGCCGTCTGACGTCCGGGATCAAGGTTCCAGCTCGAATGGAACTGGATACCCTGAAGTTCGACGTCCGCACAGTTTCCTGCCTTCTGATGGAAGGCGGGCAGATCCTCCAGGCTAATGCCGAATTTCCGCCACAGTCCCTGCGGATCGACGGACACCCGCACTCCGGCCCTGACCCTGCAGCCGGCAGAGGAGGCCGCCTGCTGCAGGCGATCCAGCTCATGAAAGCTGTCGAGCAGCACCACGGTCCGATCGGCATGCCGAGCCGCCTGGAGCAGTTCCTCGCAGGTCTTGCCGGGGCCACTGAAGACGATATCCCTGGCCCCCAGCCCCAGCGCCATCTGCAGCTCCGCCCCGCTGGAGACATCCAGACCGAACCGGTTTTCCAGCAGGATCCTGGAGACCTCCGGATAATTGTTGCTCTTCACCGCAAAATAGAAACCGACCTTCGGCAGAACCTTTTCGAAGGCCGCCCGAAACTCCCGGGCCCGCTGCGCGAGGATCTGGGGCTGCAGGACGTAGAGGGGCGAGGGATCCTTACCGAGGACGTCCAGATACCGCCTTCGATCGGCGAAATACCCCTCCACGTACCGCAGCAGGACATCGGCCGGCAGGGATGCACTCTCAGCAGCCAGGGCCCGCTGGAGGGTCTGGGACGCCCTCATGGTTCACTGGCCTCGATATCAACAACCAGAAGCCGCGCCAGCTCTTCGCACTGCCCCTCCACATCGGACAGAGGGTCGGGCGTAAAGAGGACATGGCCGAGGTACCACGACTCATACTCTTCCGGCGGCAGAATGACCAGATGGCCGTTCTGACGGATCAGGTGAATGGACTTAACCCGCGGATCCTTCTCCAGCAGTTCCGTGGAGATCTCTTTGATACGTCCTGCCCTGTCAGCATGCAGCCGCAGGCCGACGCTGCCCACTGCCGCAGCCGGACCGGGAAGATCCAAGCCGGTACGCCCGGCAAAGTCCAGGGCCAGCTTCAGCATATCAAGCCCTGCTGCGTACTGCAGCAGGTGGGGAAGGCAATCACCGCCTGGTCTCGGCGTCAGTTCAAGGAAGACCACCTCATCCCCGCTGAACAGGAAATCCACCATGCAAAGTGCACGGGAAAGTCCCAGGGCCTGGGCCGCCTTGGCCAGAAGGCCTTCGAGCGGAGGGAGGCCTTCGGCCTCGCAGGTGGTCGGTATATAAGCCATGGTGGTGCCGAAGGGTGCCGACGGCGCCTTCACCTTCCGGGTAAGACGGATGATCTCCACCTGTTTGTTCTGCAGCGCAAAATCGCAGCTGTACTCGACACCCTCAATAAATTCTTCGATCAGAAAACAGTCCGTCGCAGCTTTATAGAGCCGGTTTTCCTTTCTTTCCTGTATCCCCTGCAGCAGCGTCCGGGCGGTACGCTGACAGCCGTTAACCGTTTCGCAGCGGAAGACCAGCTCACTGCCGCTGCCGCTCACCGGCTTCAGCACGCAGGGCCTGCCGATCTTCTCTCTGAAATCCGCAGCATCATATGGAGTGCGGCCGAGCATGAAGCGTGGAGTCCGTACCGACCGCTTCAACCACCTGCTGCTGGTCGTGTATTTATCGCGGCAGATGCGGACACTCTCGACGGAGGGAAAAGACAGGTCCAGATCCTCCGCCAGAAAGGCCGCCAGGCCCAGGGATTCGCAATCAAAACACGTGATACCGGAGAGAATCATGTTCCACTGCGACAGATGATCCCGCAGGGCCATTCTGATCAGGCCCACATCGGTCAAGCCGCAGAGAATCTCTTCTTTGGCCTCGGGTGCAGGCTCTTTAGCCTGCCTGCGGACCTGGGGATCGGTGAGGAAAAGCCCCCGCCCCTCCCCAGTCCTGCGCAGCCAGTCGATGTAATCGGAGGTGGTTCCCACCACAAGAATTTTTTCGTTATTTTTCACCAGAGAAACCTCTTAGACAGCACAGGGGATCATTCGCGGCACCCGCCCCTTCCGGATGGATATGGAGCTGATAGAGAGGACAGGGCTGAAGATGAAATCGCTTTTTCCAGCCAAAATCACCACACAGAAAATCGACAACTTCCAGGCGCTCGGCGCAGGCCCAGGCTATATGATGGAAGTTGATTATCTTGGCAACGCCGGGGAACTCCCCGCTGGTCCCCCCGGCAAGGACCGTATACTGGCTGTTCCAGACGGCCCCCGCGTCCACGGCCGCCACCTCGCCGCCGATGAGGAGGGTGGTGATACGGAGCATGTTCTTTTCCGACAACCATCTGAACAGACCGACAAAGGCCTGGAGAAAACGGGAATCGGCAAAGTAGGAAAAATCGCCGTAGGCCGCCAGGTTCAAATCAAGCAAATGCTGAATGTCTGCGAAATTATCATACCTGTATCGTATGCCCGAGGCCTCCAGCCCGGCCCGTTCCCGGGAAAGATTCTTTTGCGATTTATGAGAAAATTCCTGCATATACCGTTCGAAGGAATAGCCGTGCAGCCTGGGGAAAATACGAAAATTTTCCTCATCCACCGCAAAGGCGGAGGCATGGGACAGCGGCATGGATTCGGGCGTGAGATACCGGAGATGGGTCGGCCCGGGGAGAGAGGCCAAGAGTTCATCCCGCATCCACTGTTCCCTGACCGGTATCCTGTTCTGCTCAATCCAGGTCTTGCTCTGCCAGAGTTCGCCCGGGAAATGAGCGAATCGCTGCCCCTCAATCCGGCAGAGCGCCAGCATCCCGACCGGCCTGTCCTGCTGCTCCGCGATCAGGAAATACGGGGCCCGTGAAAAAGACTCCGCAAAAATCTGACGAACCGGCCAAAGATCAAAAAAGCAGGTCTGCGGCCAGAGTTTCTGCCAGAACTGTCCGCAGGCCTCCGGCTCATCACAGATTCGTATCCGAACCATTACATCCTCAGGGTCATATTCAGAGTGCTGGTCTTCCCCTCAAAATACTGCTGGGCGAAGGCCTGCACCACCTCGGGGTCATAGGCCTTGCAGCTGAAGACATCGAGATAGACGGTGTTGGTCAGATTGGCAAAATGGGCCGAAATCAGCGAGGTCTCAATAAGCTGTACCATGGAGAATCCTGCCACCTTCTCGTCCTCGCCGAAATGGACCACCTGGGTCTCGCCGAAACGTTTCATCTCGATCAGATCGCAGAGCTCGACGACAAACCGGCGGATGACCTCCGCATCCCTGATTTTTTCAGGGCTGCAGCCATAGATGTCGATGGCCGAAGCAATGCCCCATGCCTTTCGGGATTGCGCCTCTTCAGCGATGACCATCCCAGGGGTCTTTGCTCTCTCCTTCAGCTGATATAAATTTTGCATTGGTCCTCACTTTGCACAATTTTTTTGATTCAACATATGTTGCTGAGGGAGATCACTCCTTCAGCAACATATCTCTGCGGCGCCTGTTGCGGTATTGTTCCTCTCAAGAGGTCGGCAACGATCTGCATACTGCTCTTGAATTACAAATAATTTCTACTTCATTCGGTTCTGGCGGTCTTTTTCATGATCGATTATTTCCAAAACATTTTCGGGATCACTTGCATTTATTGTGCCTGTTAAAAAAATTTCCAAGAACATCCCTACATTATACCTTTAATAAACCTGCCCCCCGGTCCGGGGGACAGCACCGGGGAAATATCAGAATATTATTTCCGATTTTATGACAAATCCATGTAATAATGCCATTATTCAAAAACAATCAGGGCTTCCCGAATCTGTTCCGCCTGCAATCTCCGGCAGAAGGCAAAAATTTTTTACGATAATCCAAGTCCTTATTTGAGGAAGAGGGATTATGACAGCCATATTTCATCCGGAAAATATGGAAAATAAATGCCGATTTACAAAAAAAAGGGTATATATTTCCGAAAGTCCGAATACCCTTATTTACCCTGGAGCGAACCATGCTGACCCGAATGATCCTTGTTCTGAATAACAAGGAGCTACAGAGACATCTCGAAGAGGGAATCTCACTTACCAATGTCCAGGTCGAGTGCCTTGGCCATGAAAAGAATTCCTGGCAGAAGGTTGTGCAGAGCTGCGGCGACGTCATCGTCATCAGCGAGTCCTTCGTCCCCCTGCCGGCCGAATCCGGCATCGCCATGTTGAACAACCTGCCGGAAAACCCGGTGACAGTGGTCCTGCAGGACGTTGATTCTTCCGAACAGCAGGCCCGTCTCATGGCGGCGGGGGCGGATGTGGTTCTCTACTCCGGGATATCGCTTCGAAGCCTGATCGAGGCCATCGAGGCGACTCTGGAATCGCGGCAGCAGTTTTTTCAACTTGAGCGGCTTGACCATAAAGGCCAGGCCAGACCGAAGATCAGTGACTTCATTTCCAACAGCGAGGTCATGCAAATCTTTATGAGCGAGGTGCAGCAGGTGGCGCCCAGCGATTCCCTGCTCCTCATTCAGGGTGAGACGGGCGTTGGCAAGGAGCACCTGGCCAAGGTCATCCACAGCGAGAGTCCCCGTTCGAGCGGACCTTTTGTCGCCGTAAACACGGCCGCCCTCCCCGAGCAGCTCCTGGAAAGCGAACTCTTCGGTTACACCAGAGGGGCCTTCACCGGCGCCACCCGCTCACGCAGAGGCGCCTTCGAGCAGGCACATGGCGGCACGATTTTTCTAGATGAAATCGGAGAGATGCCCCTGCATCTGCAATCAAAGCTGCTCCGGGTGCTCCAGGATTACGAAATACGGCCCATCGGGTCGGAAAAGGCCACCTGGGTCGATGTCCGGGTTATTGCCGCCACCAACAGGGATCTGGAGGAGGAGGTTACCGAAGGCACGTTCAGGAAAGACCTCTTCTACCGGCTGAGCGTCGTCACCCTCAAGATCCCCTCGCTTCGGGACCGCCGTGAGGACATCCCGTCGCTGGCCCGCCGTTTTATAAACAATTTCAGACACAAGATCGGCCGGGATGTCAGCTATATCTCCGAGCCGGTCATGAAGGCCCTCTGCAGATACGACTGGCCGGGCAATGTCCGCGAGCTGATGAACGTCATCGAGCGTTCAATGCTGCTCTGCAAGACCGAAGAGATATCGCTGCAGGACCTCCCCAGCATCTTTCAGGCCGGAGAGTCCCTGGCCAAGATGCCGGGCGAGATCGATCCTTCCAGCTCCTGGCAGGGCAAGACCCTCCCAGAGGTCAAGGAGGAGATCTTTGATCAGGTCGAGGCCCTCTACATCAGAATGATCCTCGAAAAGACCCGGGGCCGGATCAACCAGGCGGCGGGGATCGCCGGGGTCAACGCCAGGAGCCTTTTCAGCAAGATGAAAAAACACGGGATACGCAAGGAAGACTTCAAGGTCTGCGGCCCGTCCTTCCGCCGGTGACGCGCCGCCTCAGGGCCCTCCGGCCCCTGACGAATAAGGCAGGTCAGAGAGCAGAGGATGACGGAGGTCGCCGCCGCCTTCCGACACCTCAATGACGGACACAATCCGTCCGCCGTCCGGACGCCTGTTGCAGGAGAAAAATGGAAAAGAGACAATGAGAATACGATCTTTTGCTGTGATACCGGAGGCAATACACCTTCTCCTGCTGACCGCAGCGGTGTTTCTGGCCCTGTCGGCGGATCCGGTTTTTTCGCTGGCAGCCGGCAAGGAACGCCTGGAGATCCGCATCGATGCCGCCCGCCCTGCCGCTTCCTTTCTGCCGGATGAGGCCTTCGGCGCCGGCTTGGACGGCCTCCACCTGAAGGACCTGGAAGAGGCCTACTCCCCGGCAAACGTCGCCACCATGAGGGGGGCGCCCTACAGGCAGCTGGCCTACAGGTTGCGGACCGAGCTGGGCATCGAGGCCTGGCACTGGAACGAGGCCGGCACCTGGAGCGACGAGGCCAGGCAGGAAGGCTACTGGACATCGAGCTCCGACTCTGAGACGCCTGTGCTGGTCTCCTATGGCTATCGGCTCCCCCGCCGCGGCAGCACCATCGATCAGGCGGGCAACGACGGATATTCGCGGTTGGATGACGGCGACGAAGGGACCTTCTGGAAGAGCAACCCTTATCTCGACGCCTTTTTCACCGGTGACGACAACGCCCTGCATCCCCAGTGGCTGATCATCGACCTGGGCAGCCGGACCCCCGTCAATGCCCTGCGCATCCTCTGGCACCAGCCCTACGCAGTGCGGTACGAGGTGCAGTACTGGGACGGCAGGGATGCGGATCACCTAAACGAGCTGACGGCAGCGGACTGGCGCCCCTTTGACCACGGCCAAATCCGGGGCGGGACCGGCGGCGATGCCATGCTGCGGCTCTGCGACGCCCCGATCCCCGTCCGTTTTGTCCGCATTCTCCTTACCGCCTCTTCGGGGACGGGCCCGGAGACCACTGACGTGCGCGACCGGCTGGGGTACGCCATCAGGGAGGTATATACAGGCGTGCTCGACAGCCAGGGCCGATTTCAGGACAGCATCCGGCACGGCACCTCCCGGACAAGCCAGACCCTGATAACGGTTTCCTCCACCGATCCCTGGCATAGGGCGACTGATCGCAATCCCAAAACCGCACAGCCGGGCTTCGACCTGATTGCCGACTCGGGCCTTGGGAAGGGAAATCCGGTTTTGATCCCCGTCCCGGTTTTATATAACACCCCGGAAAACGCCGCCGCCCAGATCCGATTCCTGATGTCCCGAGGTTTTCCCATAAACCAAATTGAACTGGGCGAGGAGCCGGACGGGCAGAATACCAGCCCGGAACATTACGGCGCCCTCTACCTGCAAACGGCACGGGTCATTCGCGGGATAAACCCGGGTCTTGTAACCGGCGGTCCCGGCTTTCAATCAGAGGTGGAGGGATGGCATACCTTTGCCGATGCCGGGGGCGAACATTCCTGGATGAGGCGGTTTCTGGACTACCTGGGCGCCAAGGACGGCATGGACACCTTCGGTTTCCTCTCCTTTGAGTGGTATCCCTTCGATGACGTCTGCGAGGATCCGACAGAGCAATTGATCAGGCAGCCGGCGCTGATGCGGCAAGTTCTCCAGGGCCTGGAGGCGGATGGCGTCCCCAGAGACATCCCCTGGATCCTCAGCGAATACGGATATTCCTCCTTTTCCGGCAGGGCCGAGGTGGAACTCCCGGCGGCCCTCCTGAACGCTGAGATCGTCGCCCAGTTTCTCACACTTGGAGGCAAAGCCGCCTTCTATTACGGACTCGAGCCCAATATCCCCATTCGCGAACTGGATCAATGCGATGACGAGAAGAATCTCTGGGGCAATCTGATGATGTTCCAGACCAGGCCAGACGGCAGGGCGCCATGGCGGCTCCCGGCTTACTACGAGGCCCGGATGCTGGTGGACGAATGGGCGCAGCCCGACAAGGCCGCCCACCGGCTGTTTCATGCCTCGGTCCTGCCGGGCGATCATGCCCCCGACAGCGTCACGGCCTACGCAGTGCACCGGCCGGATGGCCGCTGGGCGCTTATGATTCTCAACAAGAACAAAGGGGGCCTCACCCTTGGCCGGATCCGTTTCGATGGCGCAGAGGGCCGGTGGAGAGACTGGCACGGGCCGCTTGAAGTTGTTCAGTACTCGCCGCGGCAGTACGCCTGGCGGGACGGAGGCCCCGACGGCCGTCCCGTTCGCAGCAGACCGCCCGTCCGCTTTCAGGCCCGCGACGGACTGAGGGCCGGAATCAGCCTGCCGCCCTTATCCCTGACTGTAGTGCGCGGCGCAGGGCCCCCCGATGGAAGAGGAGCAATGAACCAAACCCAGCCGTAGCGAAAGAGAACAGGCCTGCAGCAGGGCGGCCGGGGCAAGAGCCGGACAAATCCTACACTTCAACCCGATTCCTGCCGTTCGACTTTGCCTTGTACAGCGCATGATCGCTTTTAAAAATGAATGATTCCCGCATTATCTCGGCATCGTTCATATCAGAGCTGACGAGTCCTATACTGATCGTCACCGAAATCAGCTTATCATCGTACTGTACCGTCTGCTGTTCCACCCCCCGACGCAGGCGCTGAGCAAGGACCCGGGCGCTGGCAAGACCGGTTTCCGGCAGAATAATCGCAAACTCTTCCCCGCCATACCGGGCGACGATATCGCTGCGCCTGACCAGCTTGACCAAGGTCTTGCTCGTTTCCCTGAGCACCAGATCGCCCACGGGATGGCCATAGGTATCATTGACCTTTTTGAAATGGTCAATATCGAGAATCATCAGGGACAGAGGATGGCCGTACCGTTTCGAATTCTGAATCTGTGTCTCCAAAACCTCATAAAAATATCTATGATTATAGAGGCTTGTCAGACCATCGCGCAGAGCCAGTTCCCGCAGCTTGTCATTGGAGCGCTTCAGTTCGATGGCCAGTCGTTCTGCGTTCTGCTTGGCCTGGGTCAACTCCAGAACGATCTGTTCATAGGAATAGTTCAGTCGCCCCAACTCTTCGTTTGCCTCCTGCATTATTACTGAAAAGGGCTTCATATTGCCGGGAGGTATGGAAAAGTATTCCATAATTTCAAGCGACTTAACCCCAATCTTGTCGATAATATCATCTATCCGTTCATGCTCGATCCCATAGAGGGCGTTAAGGCTCTGATGCACTTCGATTGATTTTCTGTTACACTGCGTACCATGGTACATTGAGGAAATCTTGTCGGCCAGACCGAGGATCAGGGCCGTTTTCCGGTACGGCTCTGCGGGCTCCCCGGCATGATGCCAGAGGATGGACTGGCAGATCGCCGGGGGAAGCTTCCAAGTCGTCAGGAGGTGGCAGCCGACTTCGGCATGATCGAAGCCGAATTTTTCCTTTTCGGCCTCGCAGGTACTCTTGCCGCTGATCCGCTTGCCGTCGACCACCTCCGTGAAGGAGGTCATGTCGGCAAGGAACAGGGTCAGTACACCGATGTCCTGCAGCAGAGACGACACGAAGATGTCGCGATCCTTCAGGCCGGTGTTCTCGGCCAGTACTTCCGCCGCCACCGCGGCGCAGACAGCCCGACGCCAGAACAGGTCGAAATTGAAGCTCCCCTGCGGGGCACCCTGAAAACCCTCTATGATCACAAAGGAAAGGGCTATATTCTTCAGGGCCTGCGTGCCGATGAGAATCGTTGCCTGGGCAAGTGTATCAACGCTGCCGGGCAGACGGTATAAGGAAGAGTTGGCAAGTTTTAATATTCGAGCGGTGAGAGCCGGATCAGTCTTAATGATTTCAGCAAGTTCATCCAAGGACTCATCGTCCCGGCGGACCGCATCCAGAATTTTCAGGGCAATCGCCGGCGGTGAGGGTAATTTAATTTTCTCATCGATAAAATTCTGTATACTGGACATGAATACTCTCCGGTTGTATTGAATGCCATAAAGCTTGAATTTATTCTTTTTTTTCAATTTATGCCACAACTTTCACAAACCGGACCGGCATCAAAAAGAAACGGATAGTTAGGAATATGCCACAAAAAACCATCCCGGCCCATGCGCCATAACCTCTCGGAAGGATGGTGTCTGCGCCAGACCGTATATGCGGAATCCATGCCCTAAGTCCCAGTCATCGACAATCAAAGACAAGGAGGGAACCATGCAACGTGTTATGATCCATAAAGCAACCTACAAAGACTGCCGAAAGGCCGTGGACAGGGCCTTTGACCTCTTCCCCCAGGAGATTGCCGGAAAGAAGGTGGTCATCAAACCCAATGTGCTGCGGACATCGACGGCAGCAGAGCATATCGTGACCAACCCCATGATTCTGCGAGCCGTAATAGAAAAGGTGGAGGAGATGTCACCAGCAGAGATTGTGGTGGGCGACAACCCTGGCCTGTTTAACTACGGTGATAACGAGAACAGCTTTATCAGCACCGGCCTGATGGAGGCGGCCAAGGGATATTATAAAAATATAGGCAACACCATTCGGCAATGCGCCTTTCATCCCGATTTCCTGCCCGAGGTCGGTGTCTCGCAGGAGATCATGGACGCCGATATCCTGATCAGCCTGCCCAAGTTCAAGACCCATGGCCTTACGGTGATGACCGGCGCCATCAAAAACAGCTACGGCATCCTGCCCGGCGCCCAGAAGGCCAGGCTGCACCAGATCGCCGGCAGCCCCGCACGTTTTCATGAGGTGATCGTCGAGGTCTTCCGCCTGCGGGTCCCCGATCTGTTTATCATGGATGCAGTGGTGGGCATGGAGGGAAACGGCCCGGCCTCGCCGGATCTCCGGCAGATCGGCCTGGTACTGGCCGCGGACAACGCCGTGGCCATGGATGCGGTGGTGGCGACAATGATGGGCCTCGACCCCGCACGTCTGCGCTTCCTTCAAAAAGCAAAAGAGGAAGGGCTTGGGGACTTCGACCCCGACACTATCGAAATCGACGGCGAGCTGCAGGTCCTTGCCGACTTCAAGCTCCCGCCCCTGGGCGGTGAGGCGATCACCGGCAACCCGGCCATCAGCAATCTGATGAGCGTCAGGTCCAGGGTCAGACCCCAGGCCGACCCCGAACGATGCACCGCCTGCGGCTCCTGCGTCGACCACTGCCCGGTATCGGCCCTCTTTATGCAGGGAGATATTCCCCAGGTGGAGGCCGATACCTGCATCGCCTGCTTCTGCTGTCAGGAGATCTGCCCTGAGAAGGCCATGAGCCTCAAATAATAAGTTCAACCCGGCCCTGAGGGGAGGGGGAGAGTCCTGGCTCGGAGGCTGGCAACTCCCCCCCTTCTCCTGCAGGCCTTCCCCCCGGAGGAGGAACCCGAAGCGTATTTCACGCCTTTCGGCGGAAGATCCGGGATTACCCCCCCCTGCTGCGGTAACAACGAAAAACAGGAGGAAAATTACCGCTATTCTGTTATATGAGGAAAGAACGCAGGCCAAGAAAGCGCTCTAAACATTAGCCGGGGAGACACTGACAAAATGAATGCACTGGTCAAACTATCGTTTTTATCCGCTCTGATCTTGTGTTTCATGCCCTCGGCCTTTGCCGCCACATCAACCCAGATCGGTGCCGGATACGGGTTCGATCTGCGTAATGGCGCCCACCTTGAGCAGTACGAAATCTTTTTACGCCCCCCTTTGCCCTACACGACAACGCTTTTCGGCACGGAGCTTGCCACAGCGGTGGAGCTCGGATTCGGTTACATAAAGGACTGGAACCAGGGCAGTTCCGGGGCTGCACGATTTTCCGCCATGCCTGAGGTGATTCTGGCACCTCACAGTCAATTCAGTTTTCTGCTGGGATTGGGTGCAGGCTTTATGAAAGGGAATACAGATTTTTCAGGCCATGATCTCGGCGGACCGTTTTTGTTTACCTTCAAGCTCGGGATACAGTATCATCTGAATGAACACTGGGATGTTGAGGATGCCTTTTATCATCAGTCCAACGGCGATATATACACGCACAACTACAGCCTGGATATGAATCAGTTGACTCTCGCCTATACGTTCTGAAAATGGCGGCACCTTATCGGATGGCAAGGCCGTGGCTTTCGGGAAACTTTTATATAAAATTCGGCAGGCCAGGCCTTTGTAGTTTTACATTCATTCGGATATGCAGGAAAACATGAACAATCGCCTCAACGAAATCCTCGAAGAGATTAAAGAGCTTGAAAAGAGCGTCCAGCTGGAGATGAAGCGGCGGGAAGAGGCATTGAAATACAAAGTCACTGAAGGCAGGGTGGTATTTGAGCGCGAGATCCTCAAAATTCACAAGAAATTGACCGGTTCGTTATTTTTCTATGTCATCAGGGCTCCCTTTTTCACCATTCTGTCCACGCCTGTGATCTATGCCCTGCTCTTTCCCGCCCTGCTTCTGAACATCGGCCTGTGGCTCTACCAGACGATCTGTTTTCCGATTTACGGCATCCAGAAGGTCCGCTGGCGCGACCATATCGTCTTCGACAGACACTATCTGCTGTACCTGAATGCGATCGAACGTCTCAACTGCGACTATTGCAGCTATATCAACGGGTTTTTTTCATATGCCATGGAGATTGCGGCCCGGACGGAACAGTACTGGTGTCCGATCAAACATGCCTACGGCAAGGCCCGCCGCCACTCCAGGGTGCATGCCTTTGTCGACTTCGGGGATGCGGAGGCCTACCGGAGCAGACTTTCCAACCTTCGCAGCCAGCTGAGAGATGTTGAACCGGAATAGGCCGGTACAAAGTAACCCCATTTTCCCGAAGCTGCTCAACAGAGGGCATCACCGGCGCCTCCCGCGGCTCTTTTTAGAGATTTTACAAGAAGGATTTACAGTTCATGAGTACCCTATCCCCCTTCACCCTCCATTGCCGTTCTTCCGAGTGCGGTGCCAGAAGGGGTGAAGTCCGCACCCTGCATGGCAGTATTCAGACCCCGGTCTTCATGCCGGTGGGCACCCAGGCCACGGTCAAGGCGGTCACCCCGGAAGACCTGACGGCAATGAACGCCGAGATCATCCTTGGCAATACCTACCACCTCTTCATCCGGCCCGGCCATGAGCTGATCCGGCGTTTTGGCGGCCTGCACGGATTCATGCACTGGGATCGCTCCATCCTCACCGACAGCGGCGGTTTTCAGATCTTCAGCCTCAAGGATCTGGCCACCATCACCGAAGAAGGCGCGGCCTTCCGTTCCCATCTGGACGGGTCGAAACTCTTCCTCAGTCCGGAGGACGCCGTCATGGTCCAGGAGGCCCTGGGCTCGGACATCATGATGTGTCTCGACACCTGCATTCCCTACCCCGCCACCCGTGAACAGACAGTCGCCTCCACCGAGCTGACCACACGCTGGGCCAGACGCTGCCGCGACGCCCAGAACGATACCGGCCAGCTGCTCTTCGGGATCGTGCAGGGAGGCATGTTTCCCGCACTCCGCCGGAGCTCGGCGGAGTCCCTGGTGGACATAGGTTTTGACGGCTATGCCATCGGCGGACTCAGCGTCGGAGAGTCAAAAACACTGATGACGGAGATGACCGAGGCCACGGTACCGCATCTCCCCGACGCCTTTCCTGTGTATATGATGGGGGTCGGCACCCCCGCCGACCTGGTGGAAGGCGTCTGGCGCGGCGTCGATATGTTCGACTGCGTGATGCCCACCAGGAATGCCAGAAACGGCCAGCTCTTCACTTCCACCGGCCGGATCGTGATCAAGAACGCCCGGTATAAGGACGACACCGGGCCTCTGGACGAAAACTGCAGCTGTCCGACCTGCAGGCATTATTCGCGGGCCTATCTCCGCCATCTCTATCAGTCCAGGGAGATCCTCAGCTATCATCTGAACACCATCCACAACCTGCACTATTACCTGAACCTTATGGCCGACATGCGCAGGGCCATTGAAACGGACTGCCTTGCGGCATTCCGGAACGATTTTTATGGCAGGCTGGAAGACGAATGATTATCTTATTTGCCATTTGGTCGGGAATTTAATCGGCATTCAGCCGCTTCACTTTTTCTTCGGAGGAATCATCATGACAGGAATCGCTTATGCAGCAGCCGATCAGGCTGCAGGAGGAGCAGGAGGATTGGGACAGCTTACCCAGTTTGCTCCCCTGATCCTTATTTTCGTCGTATTCTACTTTCTTCTCATCCGCCCCCAACAGAAACAGGCGAAAAAGCACCAGGAATATCTGAATAATCTGAAGGTCGGATATAAGGTCGTCACCAAAGGCGGTATCCACGGGCAGATCACCGCCCTCACCGATCAGATCGTGACCCTGGAGATTGACAAAGATGTCCGGATCAAGGTCTCACGGGACGCCATCGGCTCCTCGGCAACCGAGGCTGCGGCCGCCGACCCCGCCAAGAAAGAGGCAAAGAAAGGCGGCGCCTGAGGCATCCGCGGATGCTGATTTTCTGCAGTTCGTAGAGACAGAACCTGGGCAGGACCATTTCATGGGCCTGCCTTTTTTTTGCTTATCATTTTGCAGCGGGATGCCGGGTGGACAGGAACAATGGCCAATAAAAAATTTTACGCGATAGCCGCCGGGCGCAAACCAGGTATTTATACAGCCTGGCCCGAGGCCCAGGCCCAGGTCAAGGGTTTTCCCCAGGCCCGTTTCAAGGGATTTGCCACCAGAGAGGCGGCCGAGGCCTGGATGAAGGGGTCTCACCAGGCCGCCCCCCCCGGCCGAACAGCAGGGCGGAGCAAGCCCCAAAGGCCGTCTGCGCCCTCGCCGGTTCGGCGGGAGGGCGGGGTCGAGATCTATACCGACGGCGGGGCCCTGAACAATCCCGGTCCGGGAGGCTACGGCGTCGTCCAGATCTATGCAGGGCAAAAAAAGGAAATCACCGGGGGGTTTCGGCTGACTACCAACAACAGGATGGAACTGATGGGCTGCATCATGGCCCTGCGGCAGCTGGAATACCGCGACCAGCCCGTTGCCCTCCACTCCGACTCCAGCTATGTGGTCAACGGCATCAACAAGGGCTGGGCCAGGAACTGGAGGAGGAACGGCTGGATAAAATCGGACAAAAAGCCTGCCCTAAACCAGGATCTCTGGGCCGAACTCCTTGACCTCGCCGAAAATCTTGATATCGTCTTCATTTGGGTCAAAGGCCATGCAGGCAATCCGCTCAACGAACGGTGCGATGAACTGGCCGTCGGCTCCGCCCATGGCGCAAATCTGCCCATCGACCGGGGCTATGAGGTAGAGCGGAGATAATCCTGAAGAGAAATGTCCCCGGAGATCAGTCCGGCATCACAGGGCCCGCATGTATTCGGGCCTCAGCGCCGTCTCACCCTTGAGAGCACTGTCAATGAGCCGCAGGACCGCCGCCTTGTCCTGCGGCAGTCTGGCCTTGATCGGCAGGTAGTTGGAGGCATGATTGGCATGGAAAAAGCCGTCAGTCAGGTTGGTGCAGGCAAACATCGTCCTCAATTCCCTGAGCATCCCGGCAGCAGCGGGCAGCGAGAAACGCCCTGCCGCACTGTCATCGTACAAAGGGGTACCTGGCGTCAGCATCAGGCTGAGCGCGCCAACATACTCTGGATCCACAGCGCTCAGAACCCTACCGGTCTCCCGGGCATGAATCTCCGAGCGTTCGCACCCGGCTATCCCCAGCAGGACCGTGATGGAGAGCTTGATCCCCGCCGCCCTGATCTTCCACCCCATATCGATCATCCGCTGGGCGTCGGCCCCCTTGCTAATCCTCTGCAGGGTGACATCGTCCCCTGATTCCAGGCCCATATAGGCCATGCTCAGGCCAAGGTCACGGAGCTGCCGAAGCTCCTCCGGGGTCTTGCGCAGGATGCTTTTGGTATTGGCGTAGGTCGCCACCCGTGAGACCCAGGGCAGTCTTTCCCTGATGGCGGCCAGGATGGTCAGCAGCCGTTTCTGGGGAACGATGAGGACATCCCCGTCACAGAGGAAGAGGCGGGTCTGCCGCTGGCAGTGCCGGACGGCGAATTCGATATCGGCCAGGATGGTAGCGTCATCCTTGATGGAAAAGCGGGTCCCCTTGTACATCCCGCAGAAGGAGCATTTATTGTGCGAACATCCGCGGGTAACCTGCAGCAGGATGCTGTTGGCCTCGCTGGGCGGCCTGAAGATATTCCCCTCATAATGCATACGCCTGTCTCCTCGTCCCTTGTTGTTGGCTGGCTTTCAGTAATAATCATTCTCCCCGGCGACTGCAAGGCTATTCTCCCCCGATACCCGCCGCCGCGGGATTGTCCTTGAGTTTTTTCATGTATATTTGTAATCACAGAGGAGTCCACGATACCAGGCAGTGGTGGATGAGATGACAACCAAAAAGGGATTATGAAAGAAAACGATTTTAAAACATTTATTGCTGGCCTGCCGGCAGTCCCGGGGATCTTAGGCAGAGATCTCTATTTCAATTCGGCGGTGCTGGTCCCCTTCGTCCTCGTCGGCGATGACTATCATCTTCTTTTCCAGAAGCGGGCGGCAGGTATCCGTCAAGGACACGAGATCTGCTTTCCGGGAGGCGGGCATGATGAGGCCGTCGATCTGAATTTCCAGGAGACAGCGATCCGCGAGACCATGGAAGAGCTGGGCCTGCCCCGAAAAAAGATCACCATTTCCGGCCGCCTGGATACCCTGGTCACCCCCCGGGGCTTCATTGTCGAGACCTTTATCGGGACGCTGGCCGTAAAGGATCTCACCGAATTGCGGCCTGCGGTCGGGGAAGTTGCGGAGATTTTCACCATTCCCGTCTCCTGGTTTATTGACAACGAACCGGAAATCTATTTCACCAGGGTGGAAATGCAGCCCTCCTCCATCGGGCCTGACGGAAAAAAACAGATCTTTCTGCCAGTTGATGAGCTTGGTCTTCCGGCGATATACGGGCGGAACCGGGAAGGCATGAAATATCGGGTAGTGGTGTACAAGACGGGCAAGCACCTGATCTGGGGCCTGACTGCCGCCATAGTCTATGAAATGATAGGCAAGATCCGCAGCGCCGGAGCTGGGAGCGCCACGGCCTCTTTCTTTCGCACCGCGGCCGGATGAAAGGAAAGTCTCCTTAGAGCGCCACGGCAATGATGGATTTGAGATTCTTCTGCAGGCGAAACTGTCTTTTGGAGAGGAGCTTGTCGACAACCAGGGTGCGATTGCCGATCCGTATCCGGGTGCCGGGATAGATGGTGCCATGGACATCGATCCTGACCTTGCCGATCGCCCCGGTCTCCTCACCCTGATCACTGCTGTCATCACCGCCGCCACGGGAGTAGAGCCCGGTCTCGGGGATCAGGTTCAGCTGCAGGAGCTTGAGCTTGGCGCTGGCGACCTCCTCTTCCATTTTCCTGATCTTCTTTGACCTGGCGCTGCCGCCGTAGAGCTGCAGCCAGCGGATAATCTCGTCCTGCTGCTGGACAATGCCGTCCTGCAGTTCCTTATGGACAAGCAAGCGTTTGGCATCGACACCGGCGGCCAGCAGTGTCGTTTCGCAGTTGGCCGAGCCGACATCGGCAAGGGTCATATTCCTGCCGGCGATGAGGGAGCCGCCCACGACCTTGCTGCCATTCTGGCAGCGGATATCGAGGGCCGCCGTGACCCTGCTGTAATAGGACTGGGTCCGGACAACCACAATCCCGCCGGACTCAATGGTCCCCTGCTCAATGAAACGGATATCGACATCGCCCTGGGCTTCGATGCAGGACTTTTTCCCGGTCACCCCCTCGCGGACTACCACATTGGCCTGGGTGGAAACGGTGGCCGACATCACCCCCCCGTTGATCTCCAGATCTCCGCCGGCCGCAACCTTGAAACCCGGCTGCACGGAACCTCGGATGGTCAGGCAATTCCCGGATTCGACATTCCCCGTCTTAAAATCAATGTCTCCGGCAATATGCTGCCGGGAGCAGACCTTGATGGTGGCGTTATTGACAACGGACAATACGCCGGCCTTGGTCGCCGTCACCCGCAGGTCATCTTTTGAAAAAGCGGCATCATTGGAGACCTTGACCGCAATGTCCCTGCCCTCCGCCGCCAGAACCTCCTCGCCCAGGACATTCATGCCCGGGGGCCCGGAGACGGCGGGAATCTTGGTGGCGATATGCTGCCCGGCAGAGACCCCGACCATGATCCTCCGTTCCCGGAAATCGATGGTGCCGTTGTCCAGAAGCCGGCCGGCCAAAGGACCGATCTCGATCTCAAACCGGATAGAGGCGTCGATACTCTCCCCCGGCGGCAAGCCTGTGGCGACAAGCCTCTTCACACAGTCGCCGAAGGGTGTTCGGACAACGTCCTGCATCTCCTGCACGGCGTCCCGATCAACACCGCAGACCACGCCCGCATCCGCCAGATGCTGCGCCAGATCCTGATCTGCCAAAGGGGTCAAGCCCGGCACCGGCGGATAGGCGCAGAGCCAGGCCTCCATTGCATCCGGGCTTATCTGCACCAGGGGCTCAATGGAGATGACCGTGACGGTCTGGTCCTTCCCGGCGAAGGTCTCAATCTTGGGATATCCGGCCCGGCAGGCCAGCAGCGCATTGCCATCCTCGGAAAATACCGTATGCGGCCCGGCCTGCAGCAGACCTTTTTCAAATCCCCGCTTGGCATATTTGTCGAAATCAGGAAAACCGGCCAGGCAGTATCCGGCCCCGACAAATTCCGATACTATCATCCGGGCCCCGGTCTCATCCGGGCCCACCATTATCCGTTTCTGCAGAAAATGGATAACGGGTTCCATATATTTCTTTTTTGCGGTTTCAGAGGCGGTCATGGTCCATCCCGTGTCCAAGACGGCTGCGGAGCAGCGGATTGCCTGCGGTACCGGATATACCGGGGAGAGGGCATCTTCTCCAGGCAGCCTTGAATATGAAGACTTTCATCCAGAAAGGCATATGATAAATTCACTCCGGATATGGAGCCCCTTTCCCGGGAGTAGCCTGTCCGGCATGCTCGTGGGGCGACTCTGCAAGCAGCGGACTGTAATATAATATTATTATAGATAAAATCGGAATAGCACAAGAATATAATAATAAAATCTCTATTTTTTCCATTGCTTATGGATACAGGAATAATCTTGATTTTCTCTTTAGACTAAACAGACAGGACGACTCCGTCATTCCCGTGCGCCCCCCGACTTCCTGAGGAGGAGAGGGAATCCAGAAAGATAGACCAGCCCCTCGCCTTCGCGGGGGTGATGCCCCATATTTATAGTCTGCTGCTGAGAATCAAACAGGACCCCGCCTGCGCGGCGGAGACGAAATGAAAGAGCCGGAGACAAATTTTGTTTTCGCCCCCCTTCGGCAAAAAAAATAAATCCGTCCCCATTTATCCCTTAGTCTTTGAAAATCTTCAGGATCACAGCAATAATAATGCTTATGACGATGGATGTGGTTATCGGGAAATAGAAGGTGAATCCCGGTCTGGAAACAACGATGTCCCCCGGCAGCCTGCCAAAGGGAATCCTGCTCAGCCAGGGCCAGAGGAGGCCGGCCAGCAAGACGACCAGGCCTATGACGATCAGCGCCCTGCGCATGCCCCGCCCCTCACTCCTCTGCGACCACGACGCAGTTCCGGCCCCGGCGCTTGGCCTGGTAGAGGGCCGTATCGGCGGCCTTCAGGATCTGGCTGGCCGTATCGCCATGCTGGTCGAAGGCCGCCAGGCCGATGGAAGTAGTGACCTGATTCAGCTCCTTGCCGCCATACTGAATCCTGATGGCCGCAATCTGCCTGCGGATCTCCTCCGCCCTGATTTGGGCCACGTCAAGGCTCATCCCCGGCAGGATCAGAAAAAATTCCTCGCCGCCGTACCGGCAGGCCACATCCTCGGCCCGGCCGCAGTTGAGAAGGACCTTCCCCATCTCCCGCAACAGCTCATCGCCAGCCTCATGGCCATAGGTATCGTTAAATTGCTTGAAAAAATCAATATCCAGCATCATGACCGCCACGGTGAAATTGGTCCGTCTGGCCTGGCTGAGCTCACGCTCAAGGGACTCCTCCATGAAGCGGCGGTTGAAAAGCCCGGTGAGAGGATCGCGAATTGACTGCATCCGCAGGGTCTCGCGCAGTTCGTAATTGGCCAGGGCCAGAGAAATATGATCCGTTACCGCCACGGCCAGACGTTCTTTGGAGTCCATGATCCGCCTGGAGATTTTGGAGGGAATCAGGGGATTCAACGGTCGTATCTGGAGATGGAACAGCCCCTTGATGCCGCCATCGGTGATCAGCGGCACACAGAGATATCCTCCCTTGGCGAGCGCGCCCACATGCCTGCAAGCAACCCCGCCGCCGGAATCACCGACGGAATAGAGTTTCCCCTGGCGCAGGGCCCAGCAATCGTGAAAGACGAACGTCTGCTCACCCGTGACATTCTCTCCCCACTCCAGGGCGCTTTCCAGGAAGGCTCTATCCTTATTCAAAAGATACAGCCTCCCCGAATCCGCCGGAAACAGCTTTCGGACACACCGGCCGACCACATAATAAATCTCATCGACGTTCTGACAGACCTGAAGCAGATCGAGCATCTCGTTCAACTGCGAGATCTCGCGGCTGCGCTGCTCCAGTTCCTCGTTGGATCGCCGCAGTTCCTCCTCCGCCTGTTTTCGCTCGGTAATGTCGAGAAAGGAGACCACGCTCTTCCGGGTCTCCGGGATAGCGGCAATGGTGACGCAGACATGCTTGAGCTGGCCGCAGACACTGGCAAAGCAGGCCTCGAAATTCCTCGGCGCGCCGTCCGGACCGCCCTGCTGCAGGGAGTGAAACTGTCCCATTGACTGCAGTGTTTCGTCCTTGAAGAACTCGGTCCAGTTCTTCTTCCCCTCAATCTCCTCCCGTAGACAGCAGGAGAGCTTGACGAATTCGGCATTGGCAAGGGAGATGGTGGAATCCGCCTCGATGATCACCATCGCTGTACCGGTATTTTCGAAGATGGTCTGATAGAGGTTCTGCGATGCCTCCAAGGCCGTCCAGGTCTGCCGCCGTTCCTCGACCTCCTCCTGAAGCCTTTTGTTGGTGGCCTCGAGGTCTCTCATGGTCTGCTTGGTATCCACCAGATCCCTGGCCACGCAGACACTGCCCAGGATACTGCCCCCCCGATCCTTCAGCATCGTCAGCGAGACCTCGAAGGGCAAAAGCGCGCCATTCTTGTGGCGCATCGCAATTTCATATTTTCGCACGAACCCTTCCGACCTCAGGCAGGCCAGCATTTCCTGCAGTTTTCCCTGGTCGGCATAGAGCCCGAAGGCACTCCTCCCCCGCAGTTCCTCAAAGGAATACCCATAGAGCTGTTCCGCCATCCGGTTCCATTTGACGAATCGGCCCTTGGCATCAACGATTCCAATGGCATCCGGCGAATTATCGAGGATATTTTCCAGATAATCGCGAATCCGGCTGAATTCCTCATTACTCTGCCACAGTTTGGTAATGTCGACACCGGCCAGAAAATTGGCGGTCTTCCCCTGGGGGCCGGGAATCATCCGCCCCGACCAGACCACCAGGAAGATGCGGCCATCCTTGCCGATCAGGCCCGTCTTTCGCTTCACCGCCTGCCGCCCCATGGCCATCTGCTCAAGCATACCGGTCAGGACAGCCAGGTCGCCTGCCGGGACATAGGCGGCGAGCGGCGTGCCCGCCATCTCACCGGAAGAATACTGCAAGGCATGGCCGACAGCCCTGTTCACCTTCAGGATCCGGCCGTCGGGCGCGGAGATTACGAGGAAGAAGGGAGAGTCCTCAAACAGCACCTTGATCAACTCACCGTTATCATGACAGGTGAGGCCACCAAGGGCATCCAGTCCGACTGTCAGGTCCGCAACCGAATTGAGGGCATGGTCTTTTTTCATATTTTTTTTAAAAACTCCATCTTCAAAACCGGAAAACCACATCTCTTTACGAGAATAGTGCGATAATGCCGCAGTAAAATCAAGCATTAAGTTTACCCACAGGTCACCATCTCCGCAAAAACCTCTCAATCCTTCTACGCTGATGATTCCTCCCTTGGCGGCGCAGGAGGCCGCCGTGCTTTTAATTTGACAAGCCCTATCCCTCCTAGTATATGTGCAGTAATCTCTTTACAAACAATCTTAGCATGATAGGAGAAGCACCGATGGAAGATTGTCTCTTCTGCAAGATAGCCGCAGGCCAGATCCCGGTGGAAAAATTATATGAAGATGATGACATGGTGGCCTTCTGGGATATTGAGCCCCATGCCCCGAAACACTTCCTCGTTGTTCCCAGGCGCCATATCGTCAATCCCTCGGCCATGACCGCCGAAGATGATGCCCTGGTAGGCAAGCTCCTGAGGGTTGCAGGCCTGATAGCCGCCGAGCAGGGAGTCGGCGACGGCTTCAGGGCCGTGATCAACAACGGCTTCGAGTCCGGGCAGAGGATTTTTCATATTCATGTCCATATCATGGGCGGCAGGCCCATGGGCTGGCCTCCGGGTTGATTTCGACTTGGACTCGAAGCCCATGGGGTAAATCACCACCATGGGGCCGCAGACCGCTGCCCCCCTGGCTTTTTTTTCGGTCGTCAGCCGCCGCTGCAGCCGCCAACCTCCTCTGAACCCTGGGACGATGCACGACCTGATTGCACATAACCTGGATGCGGCCCTGCTGATTCTCTCGGCCCTGGCCTGTACCGTAATCACCATCCTGATCCTGACTCTCTCAAAAGCCAGGCTGCGGGGACGACAGCTGACGGACAAGGACAGGGAAATCGCGAAACTCCGGGATGAACTGGCCACAATGCAGGCAGCGGCCACGGAGCAGAAGATCCGGTCGGCCGAACTTGCGGCCCAGCTGAGGCAGGAAAGACAGCACGGCGGCGAGAAATTGGCCCTGCTGGAGAGGGCGCGGGAAGAACTGCGCCTGCAGTTTCAGACCCTGGCCCAACAGATTTTTGAAGAAAAGACCGCCGCCTTCAGCGCCCAGAATTCGGAACGGCTGGGAGCCGTGCTCCAACCCTTTCAGGAGCAGATGGAGTCCTTCCGCAAACGAATCGACGACATCTACCTCAGCGACAGCAAAGAGCGGGTCTCGCTTAAGGAGGAGATCCTGCACCTGCGCGACCTCAACCAGCGGATCAGCACGGAGGCCATCAACCTGACCCGGGCCCTGAAGGGCGACCGAAAGATCCAGGGCAACTGGGGCGAGATGGTCCTCGAACGGGTCCTTGAACAGTCGGGCCTGCGGCAGGGGCATGAATACGAGACCCAGGGCGGCTTCAGAGACCAGGAAAATCAGCTCTTGAAGCCCGACGTCATCATCCATCTGCCCGACGGCAAGGATATCATCGTCGACTCCAAGGTCTCCCTCTCGGCCTGGGAACAGGCCGTCTCCTGCGAGGAGGAGGAGCGGCGGCAGATATTCCTGAGCCGGCATGTCAACGCCATCCGGGAGCATATCATCGGACTGGGCCGAAAAGACTACAGTGGCCTCAAGGGTATCCGGTCCCTGGATTTCGTCCTGATGTTCATGCCCATCGAGGCGGCCTTCATGGCGGCCTTCCAGCATGACGAGAAGCTCTTTTCCGACGCCTTTACCCACAAGATCATCGTCGTGACCCCGACAACCCTGCTGGCGACCCTGCGGACCATTGAAAATATCTGGCGGTTTGAGCACCAGAGCAGAAACGCCCAGGAGATTGCAGAACAGGCAGGGGCTCTCTACAACAAGCTCTGCGGCTTTATCGAGGACATGGACAAGATCGGCAGACAGCTGGCCGCCTGCACCACGACCTATGATGCGGCAATGAACAAACTGACCCATGGCCGCGGCAATATCATAGCCCTGGCCATGGGATTTCCCGAACTTGGAGTAAAGACCAAAAGGACCCTGCCCCGATCGGTGACGGAAGCCTCGGAGCTTGAATCGCCCCTGACGGATTAAATCCTGTCGATGCAGGCGACAAGATCGTCATGAAATTCATCCACCGAGTCGTACATCACCTGGGTCCCGGCCGAGAAGTGCATCAGGATATCATTGAGGCATTTGGGGATGTAGGGATAGATCTTGCGAATGTTGAAGACCCGGTCGGCGGCCACCAGGGAAAGGTCGCCCGTATCGAGCCCGGCAAAGACCTCAGGTCCCATATCAGGATCGTTGAGGATATCGGCGGGGCGGAAATTTTTGCGGCCGAGGATGAAGAGCAGCACATTGCCGAGCCCGAAGAGATCAAGGGCGAACGGCCTCTCCGGCAGATAGAAATCGTAGTCGAAATCGATCCAGCGGAATCTGCCGTCGGCATGGTCGACGAAGATATGATCGCGCCGGATGTCGCCATGCTTGAGGCCGTGGGCGTGCAGCAGGGAGATGCCCCGTACGGATTCGAGAAAATTCGATAGTATTTTCTTGCAGTGGCTGTCAAAATACTCCCTGTGGGTCCCCCCTAAATTCTCCAGGTGTTTGTCCAGCCTCTGGCCCTGAATGACATCGAGGACCCGAACGAGGTTGCCTGCCTGGTCCTGGCTGGAATACCCCTGCATGAAATACGGGTTCCCTTTCACAAGCTCGATGACCCTGGCCTCCTTTTCAGGACTGCGATAGCAGGTCACCTCCAGATGGCCGATGGTCACCGTGTAGGTTTCATGGAAGGTCAGCTTGGCAATCTTCCGTTCTCCCGACTCCAGATCGTAGACCTTGGGCACCCACTGCTTTGGCTGCTCGTCAATGCCGAACCGGCCTTCCTTGGTATAGCCGACCACGAGGAGGTAGCGGTCCCCGACATGGAGGACATCGCCGTAGTCGATACTGGTGAAATTGCTGGTATCTCCAAACAGCTTTGGCGCCCTGCGCATGCTCTTGACCGCGTAGTGGTCTCTCAGCTTCGGCAGGATATGCGGGGGGAAAAGGCTCCAGTCAGTCATGGTCAGCCCACCACCCAGGTGGTAAATCTGTTGCTGTGTCTCGCCAGCGCATTGGAAATTGAGCCGAAGAGAAATTCCTCGGCCTTGGATACCCCGCGTTTACCGACAGCAACCGTGCCGAAATCACCCTCCTTCTGCACATCCAGGACCACCTGGCTGATGCTCCTGCCTGCGGCCAGGTGAACCAGCCGCTGAACACGGGCAGGCCTGATGCCCGCTTCGAAAAGGATGCGCTCCCCCTGGGCGAATATCATTTCAGCCCTCTTTTCCTTTGCCGCCTGATAGTCTGCAAGCTGCCCGCCGTTCACGTAAAAATCCGGCGGCGGCTCCGGGTATACATGGAGAAGACAGATGGAGACGTCCCCCATGGCAGCAGCCATGCGAGCAGTATAGCGGAGCGCCCGCAGAGTGGTTTCTCCCTCATCGACAGCCACCAGGATCTTTTCCCATTGAGCCATTACTGCCCCCATTCTTGAAATTTCACATCTCCATATCAGTCCGGAATCGAAAAAGCCGGACAGTATGCGGAAACACCCGGCACGAGGCTGCCGAAGAGACTCCCCACGGCAGGCCCTACACGTGTTCGATGCCCGGCTTCCATTTTTCAAGCAGCTTGATCAACTGAACGATGGCCTGATGGGTTGGCACGGCGACGCCGTTCAACTCTGCATAGCGGCAGATGGCCCCGTTCTGGGCATCGATCTCGGTGGTCCGGTCATTGAGGATATCCTGCAGCATGGACGAGAGATTATTGGCACTCTGCCGGCAGGTATCAAGCAGAAGCTGGTAGAGATCCTCGCAGACCAGATCAATCGAGATGGCCTCGGCAACCCGCCGGCCTTCATCGAGAAGGGTCTTCATCAGCATGATGGATTCCTCTCTGGAGGTCAGACAGCCGTTGGGCACCTTCAAGATAGCCGATAAGGGGTTGATGGCGGAGTTGACGATAACCTTTGCCCAGAGCCTGCCCATGATCCGGTGGGCCATCCTGGTTACAATTCCGCAATCATTGAAAATCGCTGCTATCTTTTCCAGACGCGGCGTAAAATTCCCGTTCAGCTCACCGATATAGGTTGTACCTATCCCTCCCTGGCGGACTCGGGAATCTCCCAGCGCCGTCCCCGACATGAAGGTCAGGCCCAGAAGGATATGCTGCGGGGGGATAACAGTTTGAACAGACTCCAAATTCCCAAGACCTGTCTGAATACAGAGCACAGGGCAGGTATCGGTGACCAGATGGGCAACACTTCGGGCAGCGGCCAGAGTCGCCTGGGATTTCACCACGACCAAGACAAGGTCACAGCTCTCGACTCTGGATCCGTTATGGAGGGCGGTTACCGGAACCGAGATGATAATATCACGGTCCTGCTCATCCTGGGCCATCAAGCCTATCCCCTCTCCCTGCATCGCACCGACAATATCCTGATTGATATCGATCAGATTAACCTCATGTCCCCCTTTGCCCAAAAAGGAACCGAAGAGTCTGCCTATGGCCCCGCCGCCGACAATCACTATCTTCATACCCCCCCCCTCTCTCATATTTGCCCGACGAAACATTCTCCTATTCCGCCGATCTTTCGAGCCTGTTTCACCAACCAGCATGGCGCAACCGTCCTTCCAATCATTACATATTGTATATTGACGGCAGCAGAAATGCAATTCCCCTTCCTTGAATTTGTTATGATTCCTTCCCATTGCCATATCTTTTCAGGCAGTTGCTGATTTTGGTCGCCCCTGAGGGCCTTGCCGGAAGCGGTACAGTCAATTGAGGGGAACAGAATTGCCAAGCGGGTTAAGGCAGACGCGTACAAAAAAGGCAGCGGTTCCTGCCTGATCCCATGAGCAGGCTTCCGTTTGTGAAGAAGAAGATCCGGAATATTTGCTGGACCGGGGGGGGGAGGCGACGGGACTCTGAAAGACCAGGCTGCCGGATCTCCTGTACCGAAAGGGAGCCGGCAGCCATCATGATCGTAAATGCCGATCAAACTTTAAAGCTGCTTACAATGGTATTCAGCTCTGCGGCCATGCGCTGCAGATCCTCCGAACTGGTGTGGACCTCCTTGCTGCTCTGAGAAATTCCCGTGGCCGCGAGATTGACCTTGGCAATGTCCTTGGCGATATCCATGGCCACGGTTGAACTCTGGTTGACATTTTCATTGACCTCCTGAATCCCCTGACTGGCCTGAGAGATATTGCTGGCGATTTCCCGTGTGGCAGCGGTCTGTTCATCGACTGCCGTGGCGATCGTCGCCACAATGTCATTGACCCCGCTGATGACCTCCGAAATTTCGTCGATTTCCACGACGGTGGACTGGGTCGTCCGCTGGACGTCATCAATCTGGCTCTTGATGTTCAGGGTAGCCTGGGCCGTCTGTCTTGCCAGGTCCTTAATTTCATTGGCAACAACCGCAAATCCCTTGCCGGCCTCCCCCGCCCGCGCAGCCTCAATCGTGGCATTGAGGGCAAGCAGATTGGTCTGTTCGGATATCTCCGTAATGGTCTCCGTCACCATACTGATCTTTCCGGCAGCCTTGCCCAACTCACCCATTTTCTCGGAGGCGCTCTTGGCCTGGGCCACCGCCTTGCTTGAGATCTCCCTGGCCCGCTCAGCATTATCGGCGATTTCATTGATCGTGGAGGTCATTTCCTCTGCCGCCGAAGCGACCATATTGGTATTGGTCGAGGATTGCTCCATGGCGGCGGCAACATTGTACAGGTTGGCGGTCATCTCCTCCGAGGCCGTCGCCAGAGTGGACGCCCGCTGCGAGGTGTCCTCAGCCCCGGCCGACAGCTGGCTGGCAATCGTCGACAACTGGTGGGCCGAGGCGTTGACCCTGTCCGAGTTCTCCGCGATCTGCCTGACTATAGACTGTAGTTTTTCGATGAATCTGTTGAACCAGAAGCCCAGCACACCTACCTCGTCCCGGGACCTGGCATCAAGACGCATGGTCAGATCGCCCTCGCCTTCGGCAATATCCTTGAGGCTGGCGATTGCCCTGTTCAGCGGTTTTACAATCAGGCCTGCGGAATACAGGACTGTCAGGATAGTCAGCACCATGGCCACCAGACCGATGGTAAAAGTCAGCGTCCGAATGGCATGCGCCGCCATCAGAAACTCGTCGGCATTCTGGGTTGCAGCCACATACCAGTTTGCCTCCGTCAGGGGGGCAAAACCTGCTATCTTTGGCGTCCCCTTAAAGACGTACGATCCAACTCCTTTTTCGCCGCTGACCATCTTCCTGGCTATCTCTTCCATACCGGGAAGCGTGGATATGTTAAGCTTCATAACATTTTCAGCGGCAGGATGGGCAAGGATCAATCCATTTTTGTCAATCATGAATCCGTATCCGGTGCTGCCCACCTTCCGGCTGGAGATGAGGTCTGTAAAAAACTCCGCCTTCAGCACCAGGACCAGGGTCCCGATAAATTCATTCGACGCCGAATTGACGGGCACACAGATGGCGAAGATCAGTTTATTGGTAGCCTTGGAGGGAAGGATATCGCCGACAACAGTCTTCCCGGACGACCTGGCAATCTGGAAATAGTCGCGACCAGCGATATTGTTTCCCTTGTACTCCCCACCGCCTTCCAATATCCCGGTTATCTGATTCCCATTGGAATCGGTAACATAGATACCTTGATGATTGGCACTTATTTGCGGGAAGATTGTACCGAGACTGCGACGGAGATTGCCGGCCTTCTCTGCACCCCCCTCCGCTCCTTCCTGTTTGATGGCGGTGAGAAGAGTAACCACCTGGGGATCCATGGCCAGGGCCTGGGCCAGGATCGATTCCTCCCTCAGGATATTATCCGTTAATCGGGCGAGGTCGGCGGCAACGTTGGCCGCCTGTTTTTCCGAAAGATCGGTCAGGGCCTTGGATGACTTTGTAATGGAAAAATAACCAACGAGAAGCAGCGGCAATAAAACCAGCGCAATCCCCCCGGTAACGAGTCTGAACTTAATTGATGCCGTTTTCATCTGGTCTTCTCCTCTCATAATTGTTATTGATCATCTTCCCTTTCCAAGCAGAAGTCGCGCTCATACGGTTTGATACTCAACCGGCAAGTCCTGTTTTTTCCCCGGACCGGCCAGACTCATGGACCCTGTCTCCTTCCTGACGGAGGACCCGCCGGACCTCCGTCGCCAGTTCCATGACTGGGTAAACGGTTTCTGGAGGAAGGAGATCCCTTTCTCCAGAAACAAAATATATAAAATGATCTCGGCGGTATACTCCGACATAAACAGACATTTGACCGCAGGATTGTCCTGCCGTATCCGCCTCTCAAGTTCACGGCCATTCATTCCAGGCATTATCACATCTGTCAACAAAAGATCAATGGTCCCTGCATATTCTTTGCTCAGGCTAAACGCTGCATCCGGCATACCTGCGCGGCCAGGACCGTGTAGCCAAGACTCGTCAGCACGGTGGTACTTATTTCTAGCAGCAGGGCCTCATCCTCCATGACACTCCGGGTCTCGATGCTTATCCTGCCTCCTCCGGAAATGGCTCCCTGGGGATGGTGCAAAAGGCACTCCATTTTGCTGCCACTGTTGACTGCCCCGACAGGATACTCCTGCAGATCCTCCAAACCCCTCAGGCCTTTTATTTTTTCATGAAAGAATATACTTGCATCGGACTTGAACAGCGGGCAGGTGAATGAAAAAACATTCGTATATCCCGGTATGATGGGCATAGATCCGCGCGCATCGGCATTGCCGCTCTGAACAGCAGAAAGGGCGCAATTCCAGGGCAGAAGACGAAACTCTACGGCGATCCCCGTCTTCCTGCTCCACAACTTCCAGATATCCACGCTTATCCCTGCAGGTCTGCCGGCGGCATCAAGAAAGGAATAGGGTACAGAGAAGACATCATCGGCAACGATGATGCGGGATAGTTTTGCCGGGCCCAAGAATGCCGGCAATTGCCCAGAACCGGCCGGGGACTCCGTGGGGTGAACCGGTTTAAGCATGACGGCGAAAAGACCCAGCAGAAACAGAAAAAGCCCGGTTATCCATATCCATGGTTTTTTCTCTCTCAAGCCGCCCATCTCCGCCCTCTCTCTCCCTTCACTTGTATTTATTATACTTATACTATCGATACAGGAATTTTGCAAAAATCAACAACTGCTGTTCATCAGAACAAATATTTACAGACCGCGATGTGTAATACCTCTCAGCAGATATCTCCGTCATCGTCTCTGATGAGATAGTGATCTGTTGTCTTTTTGCAAGAATCCCGTATTCTATTATTTTTATATGATAGTATTGTTAATGTCTATGGATTGATAAAAAATATTGGGCGTCTCTGTACTTTTTTGACAATCAGACCTATCCTGGCGGAGAGGGAGCAGGAGATCCCGATCAGGGGAAAGTCCGGCCCCCTGAGAGCGCGTGTTGCCAGTCAGGTTTGATGTTTCAGCTCTGATGATTTTTCATATTTGCACAGGCTGCGCACAAAGACCCAAAGCCCCCGGGACGGGGCGGGATAAGACTGGGAGGCCCCCTGCAGATTGCATGGCCTGTTCATTTTCTCAATCTGTCCGCCCGGTTCCGGTGGCTATCCACCCCTTACCAGAAACCGTATGACCCTGAATATCGCCCACCGCGGCGCCCGCAGCCTGGCTCCGGAAAACACCCTGGCAGCCATCCGCAAGGCCTGGGCAACAGGCGCAGATATCCTTGAGATAGATGTCGGCGTAAGCCTGGATGGCCGGCTGATCGTCCTGCACGATGAAACCCTGCAACGGACAACCGATGCAGGCAGGCAATTTCCACACAGGGCACGCAACCCCTGCACCACCTTTACCCTGGCGGAGATCCGCTCGCTGGATGCAGGCTCGTGGTTTATCGACAGCGATCCCTTCGGTCAGATCGCCGCCGGACAGGTCTCTTTGCAAGAATTGCAGTTGTTTAAAGGGGCTGTCGTTCCGACCTTGGAAGAAGTTTTGAAATTTGTCAAAGACACATCCTGGCGGGTCAATATCGAGATCAAGCAGGTCCCGCCGCCCCTGCAAGGTTTCCCCGCAGCAGCAGCCGTCCTGCAATGCATCGAGCGGCAGACAGTCCCTGCCAAGCAGATCATCATCTCGTCGTTTGTCCACGACTCCATCAGGACAGTGCATAAACAACGGCCGGACATCGAAATCAACGCCCTCATCGGCCCCTCGATCATCGGTCCGCAGGATTGGGGAGGCTATGAATTCCCCATCTATAACGCCTGTGCACTGTGCACCGATGAAGAGCAGATCCGTGCAGCCCATCGGCACGGATGTCAGGTAAACCTGTACACGGTAAACAGCCCCGCCCAGATGCAGCGGTTTATACGGGCGGGCGTCAGAGGGATATTCACCGACTTTCCCCAGATCCTCTCCCGAATCCTGGCACAGCAGAATTAAGCGAGGCCAGATATTTCTTCCTGTCCATTATCTCCGAAAACATCGTCCCGGGGACCTTGATTAAATCAATCGATTGATTTATATTGGCGCCGTGACAAACGTCCTTTATGCGGAGAAACCATGAAAACCAAAACACGATCTGCGGCGCCCGGAAGGCTGGAACGCGGCGCTACCGCCAGACAGAAGCTGATTGAAGCAGGACTGAAGATCTACAGCGAGGTCGGGTTTAAGGGCGCATCGACGCGCAGTCTGGCCGCCGCGGCCGGCGTCAATATTGCGGCCATCCCCTACTACTTCGGCAGCAAAGAAGGTCTGTATCTCGCAGTCATGGACCATATCATCGAATACTATCGGAAGAACCTCGGCGGCGATCTGGATCAGATACGCCAGGCCCTGGACGACAAAAAAACAAGCCCGGCGGAATACCTGGCCCTGCTTGAAGGATACATCTGCAGGCTCGTCCATTTCGTACTGCAGGAAAAAAGCACAGAGTGCGCTCAAATATCAATAATTTACACCCGAGAGCAAATGGACCCCACCTCCGCCTTTCAAAGACTGTACGAAGGATTCAGCACAGGACTGCGGGAGACCCTTGAGGCCCTGGTGGCGACCATTCTCGAAAGAGATGCCCAGTCATCCGAGGTCAAGCTGATCACCGAAACCCTGCTCGGTCAAGTCACGATCTTCAAATCCTCGCGGGTAACGGTATTGAAAAAAATGGGATGGGGCACCTATGACGAAAAGAGAATGGCCGATATCGCCCGAATCGTCACCTTTAACATAAGAGCCCTCATGCAGGCACACAAGCAGAAGGACACGACCGTATGAAGAACAGTCATGATGACGTCATTAAACATAATTTTGTCGGCAGAAGAAGGAGCTTCTTCATGTTCGGCATACCCCTGGTGATGGCTGTCGTCGTCGGCTATTTCTATCTCACCGGCGGCCGCTATATCAGCACAGATGATGCCTATGTGCAGGCCGCACGGGTATCCGTCAGCACTGACATCTCCGCCCGGGTGGATGAAATTCCCCTGCTGGACAACCAGGTCGTCCATAAAGGCGATGTGCTGCTGCGGCTTGACGACAGGCCCTTTGTCATTGCCGAGCGGGAGGCAGAAGCCCGGCTGGCTGCGGCCCGGCTGCAGATTACGGCCATGAAGGCCAGTTATCGCCAGAAGCTGGCTGATTTGAAGTCGGCGGAAAGTACCCTGGCCTATCAGCAGCGGGAGTATGACCGGCAGAAGACACTGGCCCAGTCCGGTATCTCTTCGCAGGCCCAGCTCGACAAGGCCTCCCAGCTGCTGGAGACCGCCGAGCAGGAGCTGGCCGCCCGCCGGCAGGGCGCCGACACCACCCTGGCCAATCTGGGCGGCAATCCCGCCATCAACGTCGACGACCACCCCTCCGTCCAGGAGGCCCAGGCAATACTGGACCGGGCCCGGCTGAATCTCTCCTACACCACGGTCCATGCCCCCATCAACGGAACTGTGACCAAGGTCGAACAGCTGCAGGTCGGAGATTATGTAACGGCGGCGACACCGCTTTTCGCTTTGGTCTCCAATACGGATATCTGGATCGAGGCCAATTTCAAGGAGACCGCACTGACCCATATACGGCCCGGCCAGAAGGCGGAGATCCAAGTCGATGCGTATTCAAAGATAAAACTCTCCGGCAGGGTCGCAAGCCTCAGCCCCGGCACCGGCTCGTCCTTTTCGCTGCTGCCGCCCGAAAACGCCACGGGAAACTGGGTCAAAATCGTGCAGCGGGTGCCGGTCCGCATCGTCCTCGACAATACAGCCGGCCAGCCGCTGCAGTCAGGCCTCTCGGTCACGGCAGAGGTGGACACCGGATACCGGCGCGTCCTATCGGGGAACTAGACCATGGCGGAGGCATCGGGCTTTGTACCCGTTAAAAACCGTATCCTGCTGACCTTTTCAGTAATGCTGGCCACGGTCATGCAGTCTATTGACGCCACCATCGCCAATGTGGCCCTGCCGCATATGCAGGGCTCCTTTGCGGCCAACCAGGATCAGATGGTCTGGGTCCTGACTTCGTATATCATTGCCGCAGCCGTCACCATTCCCCTGACGGGCTGGCTGGCCACGCGCTTTGACCGGAAGTTGGTGTTCCTGATCTCCATCGCCGGGTTCACCGTTGCCTCCGCCCTCTGCGGCATGTCAACCACCCTGCTGCAGATCGTCGTGTTCCGGCTGCTGCAGGGGATAAGCGGCGCGGCGCTGGTTCCCCTGTCACAGGCCATCCTCTTCGACATCAACCCACCGGAAAACCACGGCCAGGCCATGTCCTTCTGGGGTGTAGGCGTAACCCTGGGTCCCATCCTGGGGCCCGTGCTCGGCGGCTGGCTGACCGAGGATTATAACTGGCGCTGGGTCTTTTATATCAACCTTCCCATCGGTATCCTGGCCTTTCTCGGGCTCCTGCTCTTTCTGCCGTCGAAAAAAAACCGTCAGGCGAACCGGTTTGATTTCTTCGGCTTTATCACCCTCAGCATCGCTGTGGGCTCCCTGCAGCTGATGCTGGATCGGGGCGGCCTCAAGGACTGGTTTACCTCCCGTGAAATCATCATCGAGGCAATTGCCGCAGCCACTGCCTTTTATGTCTTCATGGTCCATGTCATGACCCACAAACGCCCTTTTATCAACACCGCCCTGTTCAAGGATACCAATTTTGTCGTCGGCACCGTCTTCATCTTCATTGTCGGCATCGTCCTTTTCGCCACACTGGCGCTGCTGCCGCCGCTCTTGCAGGAGGTCCTGCAATATCCGGTCATCACCACCGGTCTGGTGACGGCGCCGCGGGGTCTGGGCCTGATGCTGGCAATGATCCTGGTCGGCCGCCTGCTCGGCCGCGTCGACGCAAAAATCCTGATGGGGACAGGGCTGGTGCTGACCTCCGTCTCTCTTGGTCGAATGTCGCATTTTTCGCCGCTGATGGACGAATGGCCCATCATTGAGACCGGAGCACTGCAGGGATTCGGTATCGGCCTGGTCTACGTGCCGCTGGCCACCGTGGCCTTTGCCGCCCTCCCGAACCAGCTGCGCACCGAAGGGACGGCCTTTTTCAATTTGCTCCGGAATATCGGCTCCAGTATCGGCATCTCCATCGTCCAGGCACTCTTTACCCGGAACATGCAGATCGTGCATGCAGGCTTGGCCGCCCAGATCACTCCCTACAACACGGAGGCTCACCCCGGCCTGCAGGCCATGCATATCGATCTTGCCGGTCCGCACAGCCTGGTCCTGCTCAATAGCGAGATCACCAGACAAGCGGCCATGATCTCCTATCTCGATGATTTCAGGCTTATAATGGTGGTGACTATGCTGATGCTGCCCCTTCTTCTGCTCTTTCGGCGGGCCCGAAGGATTGAAACTACCCAACCAGTGACTGCGGAGAAATGATGCCATGACTTTTTTCAAAGAAAGCGGACACCTTCCAGCAATCCTCATTGCCTGCGCACTCCTGTTGTCCGCCTGTGCGGCCGATCCGGATTTCACTCCCCCCGAGCCTCCCGGCACAAAACAGTATATCATCAACGGCGACGACGGGATCGGGCGAGCCCAGCATCTCGTCCACAATCAGGGCCCGGCTCAGGACTGGTGGCGGGCCTTCCGGTCGCAGGCCCTGGATCAGGTAATGACTCTGGCCTTGGCCGATAACAACACCCTCGCGGCAACCAGGGCCCGGCTGATGCAGGCCCGTGAAGAGGTCAATGCGGCGGCCGGCTCCCTCTGGCCGCAGGTATCCCTGGAGGCTGCGGCAGGACAGCAAAAATACGGGGTGGCCCTGTTCGGCCCCAGTGATATCCAGATCCCGCCCTTCACCTATTATACCGCGGGCCCGCAGGTGAGCTACCTGCTCGATATTGCCGGCGGCGAACGCCGGGCGGTAGAAGAGGCTCAGGCGGTGGCCGCCTATAGAGGCTATCAATTCGATGCCCTGCGGCTCTCGCTCAGCGGGAATGTGATGTCCCAGGCCCTGGGAATAGCCTCCGCCAGGGCCCAACTGGCCGTGCTGGAGGACATCATAGCCGACGATCATAAGAATATTGAATTGGTCCGGATCGCCCGCAATGCCGGATCGGGGACGATGACGGAAGTGCTGGGCGCCCAGGCCCAGCTGGCCCAGGATCAGGCCCTGCTGCCGCCCCTGCGCCAGCAGTTGAGCGTCGCCCAGCATGCGCTGGCCATTCTGGCCGGCAAGGCCCCGGCAGACTGGCGAACACCTGACTTTGATCTGTCGGCATTTACCCTGCCCTCCGAACTGCCGCTGAGCCTGCCCTCCGAACTGGTGCGCGCCCGCCCGGACATTATGGCCTCCGAGGCACAGCTGCACGCAGCCACTGCGGCCCTGGGTGTGGCCACCGCCAATCTCTATCCGGCCATTACACTTTCGGCCAATACCGTGCAGGAATCGCTCACGCCCGGCAACCTTTTCAATGCCTCAGCAAATACCTGGGCCCTGGCCGCAGGTCTGACGGCGCCGATCTTCAACGGAGGAGCCCTGCAGGCAAAAAAACGGGCAGCCGAAGAGGCCTGCGAGGCTGCCCTGGCCTCCTACAAACAGGTTGTGCTCCAGTCTTTCGGCCAGGTGGCCGACGTTCTAAAGGCACTTGAACATGACGCCCAGCAGATTGATGCCCAGCAACATGCGCTGGAGACGGCCCAATCCTCACTGAACCTGGCCCGTCTGAGCTATAGTGCCGGCAATATCGGCGTCCTGCAGGTTCTCGATGCTGAACGGTTATTCAACCAGGCCCGCCTTGGTCTGACCCATGCCCGCATCCGACAGTATCAGGATACGGCGCTGCTTTATCTTGCCCTCGGCGGCGGGAGCCTCTCTCAAAGAGCAGAGACCCAACAGGAATTTCACTAACCGGCTTGGCTGGTGCGGGCTGGCCGGCCCACGACGAATCATGAAAGCCTGTCACTTCGGCAAGGCAATGCCGCCGCTTTGACGAGACTTTCTTATAAACCCTGACAACCACCGCCCCAAAAGGAATACAGTATGTATCGCACCATTGTCTTCGCCTATGACGGCAGCGTCGAATGCCGCAATGCCATGCAGGAAGGCATCGCCCTGGCTGTAAAGTGCAACGCCACCTGCCACCTCCTGGCAGTGATCCCCTCACCTCCGGCGCTGGCCATGGTCGCCGGTCAACTCCCCGAGGACCTGCTGGAAAAAGAACTGGCCACGGCCAATACGGTACTGGCGCAGGGGGTTTCCTCCCTCGGCAGCAGGGGGCTTAAGGTGACGGGAGCAGTCCGGGCCTGGAAGGAACCCGATGAGGCCATCATCAGCTTCGCCCGCGAGACCTGCGCTGACCTGGTGATTGTCGGCCATCATCAGCGTTCACCCTTTGCCCGCTGGTGGTGCGGCTCGGTGGGCCATTCGCTCCTTGACCATCTGCCCTGCAGCCTGCTGGTGGCCATGCCGCGCGCGTCTGCATTGCAGGAGGGGTGAAGACAGAGCCCCCCGGAATGCGGCAGATCGTTATTCCAGTGCTAATTTCACAGACGGCAGGTATAGTACAAAAATCGGTTCGTCAGGCCGGCTTGAGCGGCAGGCGGCATACTTCATACACTTTTTCAGAATGCATCTATGAAACTTCTCTTTGACTTCTTTCCCATCCTGCTTTTTTTTATCGCCTATAAATTTTTTGATATCTATGTGGCGACTGCAGTAGTCATAGTCTCCACCTTTCTGCAGGTCGGCATCTATTGGATGAAGACCCGCAAGGTGGCGGTCATGCAGCTCATCACTCTGGCAATCGTCATAATATTCGGGGGATTGACACTCTATCTGCATGACGATCAGTTCATCAAATGGAAGCCGACCGTGATCAACTGGCTCTTTGGCGGCGGATTTCTGGCCAGCCAGGCCTTTGGCCGGCAGACTGCCGTCGAACGGATACTGGGCGGCAGCCTGAGCCTGCCAAAGCCTGTGTGGCAGCGCCTCAATCTTGGCTGGGTGGCTTTTTTCCTGTGTTCAGGTGCGGCAAATCTCTACGTCATGAGTCATTTTGACCGCGACACATGGGTCAACTTCAAGCTCTTCGGGATGCTTGGCCTGACAGTACTCTTCATTCTTCTCCAGTCCCTCTTCCTCTCACGTTACATGATCGACTCCAAGGCCCCGGAATCGACAGACAAGCTCTGATTGGTGCAGACAAGGGCCGGAGAGGCCGAATTTCCCCGGATCACAGCCAGCAAAGGGAGACTGCCGCAGACGGGGCAATAGCCTTTGCTCCACGCCCCGTACTCCTCCCCCAGGTCAGGTCCTGCCGGGCAGGCGGGAGAATATGATGCGACATCTTCTTGCAATCGCGAAAGAAGGCATATGCATTTGAGTCAGTCGGAACAGGCAATCAATGGGAGTGAGCAGATATTGGGGGATTTTTTTGGGGGGGGAATGAGGATTGACTCTCGATTGAAGAGAAGCGGTTCCGTCAAGACGCCGGCTAAGGACCGACATCGCGACCATGATTCCGAAACCGCATCCCTTTTTCCGCAGCCTACTTGTACGGATTCATCACCAGGCAGGGGCAGCCGGCCCTTTTTACGACCCGTTCGGCCACACTCCCCAGCAAAATCTTTTCAAGCCCTTTGGCCCCGTGGGTTCCGATAATGATCATGTCGGCGCTTTCCTGTTTTGCATAGCCGACAATCTCGTCCACCGTGTCGCCAAGAAGGACCTTGCCGCTGCTGTGCGGACTGACGAGATCGATATCCTGAATCAGATTGGCCATCCTCTCCTCCGCATCCGAACTTCGCTTCACATCAAAGTCGCTGAAGGAGGGGCTGCCCAGCATCATATCCCCCATGACAAAGGGCTCCAGGACATGGCAGAAGCTGATCTCCGCCGAGAGTTGCCTGGCGATATATACCGCGTATTCTACAAGCCTTTGTGTATTCTTCTGAAAATCCACAGGGACGACGATCTTTTTGATTTCCATAATTCATTACCTCCTTGGAAGAGAGAGCGGCTGGAACAGCATTCTATAAAACTTTCCAATACAACAAAGAGGACAACACGAATCTCAGTTCAGATACAACCTTGGAAATATTGAATGATATCAGGGAAGAATTTTGTTTTGACCGAGACTATACTCTCTAAGAGAACCTCCTGTCTCAATTAAAGTATATATCCATGGCCGGCAATTGGGAAATGAAAAATGAGGTAAAAATCACCTTGGCCTGAAGCCCCCGGGCGGCGACCTGTATCATAAGGCCGCCAAGAGTGCTCTCAATCCGATTTCGCAGATAAAGCCTCAAAACCTGAAATAATATCAAAAAGTTCCTGATCAATAGAGCTCTGCCGCAGGCGGTGAAATCGCCCGCCCAGTTCCTCGAGCAGCTCTTCGATGTTTTTTTCCGCCCGCTGCATTGCTGCCAGGCGGCTGGCATTCTCGCTGGCCAGCGACTCGGCGCAGGCCCGGAAAAGGGATACGAAGAGGTATTCGCCGATCAGAGCGCCCAGAGTGGCTGCGCTATTCCCGAAGACCTGGGGAAGCTGGGCAGTCGGCCAGGGGAGCGCCTGCAGCCTCCGCCGCCAGGCGTCATCGAGGGGGAGCAATCGCTGACATACCGGGGTATAGCCACCCTGACAGGGACGGTTGTGAAAGAGGTAAAACGGCCCCCCCTCACTCTGACTCCTGAAGGCCTCAGTCTCCATGAGGATCTGGCCAACCAGAGGGGTGATGCCGGCAACGGCGTTGGGCAGGACGAAGCCGCCCCGCAGAGACAGGGCCTCGTCTGCAAGGCGTGCGGCAATCCTCTCCCCCACCGCCCACACCTGGAGACAGCCGCCCCAATCCACCAGGGTCTTAAGGGCGAAATCCACCAGGACCTCATTGAACTGGCCGACCAGCCCGTGGTCCGAACCGAAGATGATGGCCCCGCCGACATCCATATCCTTTCCTCTGCCGGTGTCGGCAGGCGTAGATCCAGCCCGGCGCAGACAGACGCACAGGCCTAAATCAATGGTGTGGGAGTACTCGGCCAGGGCAGCGACCGATCTCTCGTACTGGACAATGCCTGATGCTGCCAGGGCCTTCATTGAACGGACCACGGACTGCAGGTCCTTCGCCCCTCCAATCATCCTGAGAAGACTCGCCTGGGTATCGCTCATGTCTCCTCCTTTTGCCGGAGGGAAGAATCAGCCCCTGGTCCATCGAGCCGGCCTTGCAGGCTGAGGAGGGCATCGCGGGCGATGGCGATAATCTGCAGGCGGTCCTCGTCACTCAGCCTTTCGGCCGTAATCAGACGCTCACACAGGTCTCCGGGGAGGAGGGCGGCGGCCCCGGAGAGGCAACCCTCGGCAGCAGCCATCTGCTCAAGGGGAACCGTATCCAGTAATCCGGCGGTCAGCGCCAGCAGGACCATGATCTGCGCAGGCACCGCCACCGGTGAAAATTCAGGCTGCTTCAGACAGGCACGCAGGTGTCGTCCATGCTCTATCGTCCTGCGGGTCTCCGGATCCAGCCGGGCACCGAAACGGGCAAAGGTCTCAAGCTCTTCAAACTGGGCATAGGCCAATTTGAGATCGCCGGCCACCGCCCGGTAGGCTGCGCGCTGGGCCTTACCGCCCACCCGCGATACGGATCTGCCCACATCGACGGCAGGAAGTACACCCAGTTCGAACAGCGAGGGAGAGAGGCAGATCTGCCCGTCGGTGATGGAGATCAGGTTGGTGGGGATGAAGGCGGACATATTCTGGGCCTCGGTCTCGATGATCGGCAGGGCGGTGAGCGAACCTCCCCCCAGCCCTTCCCGCAGGCGGGTCGCCCTTTCCAGCAGGCGTGAGTGGATATAAAAAATATCTCCGGGAAAAGCCTCCCGGCCGGGAGGTCTGCGCAGGAGCAGGGAAAGCTCGCGATAGGCGCGGGCATGATGGGTGAGATCATCATAGACGATCAGTACATCACGGCCCGCTTCCATAAAATACTCGGCTATGCTGGTGGCGGCGTAAGGGGCAATATAGGCAAGCCCCGGCGGGTCGTTGCCCTCAGCCACAACCACCACGGTGGAAACAAGAGCGCCCCTGTCCCTGAGGACCGCCGCCGTCTTCGCCACGCTTGCTGCCCGTTGGCCGATGGCGCAATAGACGCTGATGACCCCGGTTTCCCGCTGATTGAGAATCGTGTCGATGGCTATGGCCGTCTTCCCGGTCTGACGATCTCCCAGGATCAGCTCACGCTGGCCGCGACCGACAGGGATAAGGGCATCAATGACCTTGATGCCGGTCTGCAGCGGAACGGCAACGGGCGCGCGGTCCATGATCGCCGCCGACGGCCGCTCAATGGGCAGGCGCTGGCGGCAGGCTATGGGACCGCGACCGTCAAGAGGATTGCCCAAAGGGTCGATAATGCGCCCCAGCAGTTCCTCTCCCACGGCCACATCCATGACCCGTCCTGTCCGCAGGACCTTTTCCCCCGCACGGAGATCCCGGTAGTCAGTCAAAAGGACGGCCCCGATCTCATGCTCGTCCACGTCAAAGGCAATACCAAAGCCCCCTCCCGAAAACTGCAGCAGTTCCTCAAGGCCCACACCCGGAAGACCCGAGACCTTTGCTGTAGCCGTTGAAACACTCAGAACGCGGCCAACCTCATGGGCAGCCAGCTGCGGCGCAAAGGTCTCCCGCCCCCTGCGGATCCCGGCAAAGGCCCGGCTTACTATGTCCAGCAGATCTTCAGGGCCTGCCGCCGGAGTCAGCCATTCCGGATATGATTTCTCTTTCATGGTCATCAGGCTGTACATCCCATCGAACTTCGTTTCACAATCAGACCTGCAGAAGTTCGCCGATATTATTTTCAAGGCCCGCCAGATAGCCTGCAATACTCCAGGCCACCTCCTGCCCATTCACACTCACCTCAATGCCGCAAAGCAGGTCCTGTCCGGTTTCAAAACGAACCTCTCCATCGCAGGCCAGGACCTCCCGCACCGTACGCTCAACCGTCTCCCGCAGCCCATCGGAGAGGGTAAAGGTGCTGCACACCAGAACCGGCTCCGCTCCGGCCAGGCAGGAAGACCGGAGAACATTTTTTTCCTGATCGGTCAGAGCCCGGCAGCGGCGGACAAAGGCATCGACCATCTGTTCCTCAAGCCCTGCCGAGGCCAGGTCTCCCAGGGTCCTCCGGGCAATGGCAAAGACCTCGTCCCGGGTCCTGCGCAGTATTTCTTCCCTGAGCCTCATAAAATCCTTGCTCAGTGCCTCCCGCCGCCTAGCCACCAATTCCTCCGATTCCCTGCGCGCATCCTCCAGCAGCGCTTGGCCCTGGGACTTGGCTGCCTCGGCAGCCTGAGCCAGCAGGGAGCGCCGCTGCCGCTCAAAATCCTCGTTCTTCTGCTGAAACGCCTGATACTCCAGCCGTGCCTCGTCCCGCTGCGCAGCGGCATCTGCCAGTGCAGCCGCAACCCGCCTCTCCCGCGCATCGATGGCATTCAGAATGGGATGATAAAGGAAACGCTTCAGCAGCCACACCAGTATCAGGAAATTAACCGTCTGGGCAAAAACGGTGAACCAGTCGATAAGCATGGCTCATTTTCCTCCCGTCTGGGCAATTATATGATTCCAAAATGGATTGGCGAAGATCAGAATCATCGAGACCACAAAACAGTAAATGGCGGTGGACTCGATCATCGCCAGACCGACGAAGAGAGTACGGGTGATGGTCGACGCAGCATCGGGCTGCTGGGCCAGCGAGCTCAGTGCCGTGGATACGGCCCGCCCTTCTCCCAGCGCCGGCCCGATCACCCCGACGGCGATGGTCAAACCAGCCGTAAAAATCGACACGACGGCAATAACTGTCAGATTATCCATGGGGCCTCCTTTATGGTGTTGATGATGCAGTTCCCGCCTTGCCTGCAGGCCCTGCGCTCTCCATGGCGGCTGCAATATAGACTGCGGCAAGGATACTGAAGATATAGGCCTGGACCATCCCGGTCAGCAGCCCCAGAACGGTCATGAACAGAGGAAAGATGAAGGGAGTGATGGTCAGGAGTATGCCTGCAATCATCTCGCCGCTCATCATGTTGCCGAACAGGCGCACCGCCAGGGCCAGGGTCCGGGAGATCTCGCCGATGATGTTGAAGGGCAGCATGATGCATGTGGGCTCCATATAGGACCGGCAATAACCGGCAAGCCCCCGGGCCTCGATGCCAAAAAAGGGAACAGCCACAAAGGTGCAGAGGGCAAGGGCCACCGTCGTCGACAGCGAACCGGTAGGCGGGGTGTACCCGGGAATCATCGTGCAGAGGCTGGCGGCGGCAACAAAGAGGAAGAGCGTCCCCAGAAAACCCAGGTATCTGCGCGGCTCCTTCAGCCCCACATCCCCTATCTGTTTTTCAATGGCCAGGACCACGACCTCCAGAAGATTCTGCCAGCGGGACCGCTCCGGGCCAGTGGAGAGCCTGGAGGTGACAAGCCTGGCGCCCACAGCCATAATCAGCATCAAGGCCCAGGTGAAGACGATGGTGGCGTTGAGTTTCAAAAAACCATGCTGCCAGTAGAGGATATTGTCGGGACTAATCTGCATGGTCTGCCCTCCGGTATCCCTGGGTTTCAATTCGGCAGAGCCTGATCGCGGCAAAACGGGCGGTGATACAGCCGCAGAGACAGACCAGCAGGCGCTGCCACTGGCCATCTGCCACCCAGTAGAGTCCGACCAGAATCAGCCCGGTACGCAGCAAAAAGCTTACCAGAAACCAGAGCGCCGGATACTGGGCCCCAAGCCCCTTGCGCACCGTCCACCAGAGGCCCCCGTAAAAAAAGGCGCCAAGGGCAAGGCCAGCCAGCGCGACCGGCAGCAGATTCAGCATGTCATGCATCTTTATCCCCCCGTTCTTCCCGCATCTTCCGGTCCTCCTTATCCACCCAGTGCCAGGCATTGAGACACCCCAGAAGCAGCCCCATCAGCATCAGCGTCAGGGTCCAGGAGATGCTGCCACGATGGTGCCGGTCCAACCAGATCCCCAGGGCTGCTCCCAAGAGGGTGGGGAGGACCACGGACCAGCCGATCAGGCCCATCATGCCCAGACCGTACCACAGGGTGTGCGAGGTGCTGCTGCGGGCCTTGAGTTTGCGTGCGGCCCTGGCGCCGATCCCTTCGCTGAAGGCGGTCCGGCTTTTTTTCAGACGCTCATGCAGGTCCATGCCGAATCCCCGTCAGACGGCGGATGAAGGCGGTCTCCATCTTGGCCAGGGCCGATCGGACCTGCTGTTCCCCGTCGTCCAGATCCAGAAACACCTTCTCGACAGTCTGCCGCAGCAGGCGGAGATCCTCGCCAACCACGGCGTTGCGAACGGACACCAGCACCTCCGGACCCGCCTTCACCAGCACGCCTTCGTCTATGGCTATATAGCGCTCGCCCTCATCTTCAGCCTCAACAGTCAAAATTCCGGCTGTCAGCGCTGCCGTACAATCAAGCCGGCGGGGCAGTATCCCGAAGGATCCCTGTCCGGTCTCGGCCACCATACGCGTCACCCCTGTCTTGCGCGCAAAAATCTGGGCAGGAAGAAGGATTGTCAATGTCATGGACGGTACTTTCACCACAGCCGTTCTCCCCTCCTCTGTCCCCGGCGACACCTTCTCCGCCGGGCTTTACCGTTTTCCAGCTGCTGCACTCTCAAGGCACACTCAGGCGCCCTTCTTCTGTCCGCCTTTGCTCTTGGCCTCGCCGATCGCCCCGATCATATAGAGGGAGCTCTCAGGATAATCCTTGAACTCATCGGCCAGGATGCGTTCGCAGCCATCCAGGGCGTCATCAAGGCTGACAAATTTCCCTTCCAGACCGGTGAACTGCTCGGTTGTCGAAAAAGGCTGGGTCAAAAACCGTTCCAGCCGACGGGCCCTGGCCACGGTGCTGCGGTCCGCCGCCGACAGCTGGTCCAGACCCAGCATGGCGATGATGTCCCTGAGCTCGGCATATTGGGCCAGGGTCTTGCGGATCTCCTGGGCCAGCAGATAATGACGCTCACCGATAATGCCGGGAGTCGCCATTTTGGAGTTGGACTGCAAAGGGTCTACGGCCGGATACAGGCCTTCGCCGGCCCGTTTACGCGAGAGGACAATGGAGGCCGAAAGATGCGAGAAGGTGTGGACCGCTGCCGGGTCCGTGAAATCGTCCGCAGGCACATAGACCGCCTGAATCGAGGTAATGGCCCCCTGGTCGGTATTGGCGATCCGCTCTTCCAGGCTGGCCAGTTCAGTGCTCATGGTGGGCTGATAGCCCAGGCGGGACGGCATCTGCCCGATAAGGCCCGAAACCTCGGATCCTGCCTGGATGAAACGGAAGATATTGTCGATGAGCAACAGCACATCCCGGTGTTCGTCGTCCCTGAAATACTCCGCCATGGTCAAGGCGACATGACCGATCCGGAAGCGGGCACCGGGCGGCTCGTTCATCTGGCCGAAGACCATGACCATATGGGGCAGGACCCCCGCTGCCTTCATATCCCGATACAGCTCTTCGCCCTCCCGGCAACGCTCGCCTATGCCGCAGAACAGGCTCACGCCCTGGTGCTGTCCGACCATATTATGAATCATTTCGGTCAGCAATACCGTCTTACCGACCCCGGCACCGCCGAACAGCCCCGTTTTTCCACCCCGCTCAAGGGGCATCAGGACATCGACAATCTTAATGCCCGTTTCAAATATCTCGGATGTGGTCGAACGCCGGGACAAGGCCGGCGGAGGTTGATGCACGCTCCGCCATTCCAGCCCCGACGGCGCCTCCAGACGATCTATGGTCTGGCCGAAGACGTCGAACATCCGGGACAGGATCGCCGGCCCCACCGGCGCCTTCAGGGGACCGCCGCTATCCTCCACCTCCATCCCGCGGCAGAGACCCTGGGTAGGAGACAGCGCTATGCCCCGCACACATCCGGAATCGAGATGGGCCAGGACCTCAATGGCAATGCTCCTGTCCGGCCCTGCATACAGCAGCGCCGAGATGGCAGGCAGATCATCCTGAAAGCGAATGTCCACAACGCTGCCATGTACCGAGGCAATTCTGCCGATATGAGATGGAGCGGTCCTCTTCTCCATAGAAGAAATCCCCCGTATCTGCCGACGCAATACAGGCCCCAAACTCCAACCAAAGGATCAATTGCCTGAGAGGGCCTCAGTTACAGTATAGCCAAATCCTCTATAAAATTGCAAATTATACGATGAGTCAGCAAGGGAAAGCCCTTCCTCTTACAGGGAATTTTAGAACGATACGTTGAACAGTTACTTCAAAAATTCCCCGCCATGGGATTTTGCCGCCAAGCCTCAGGCGCAGACGGGCCCGGTACATCAGACCGGCCTTGTTCCCGATGCCGCCTCAATCTGGTCGGAGGCTGAGAGGGCAGCGATCTTCAAGGCCTCGGAATAAGTGGGGTAGTTGAAAATATTATTCACAAAGAGGTCGATTTTCGCATTATGAAACAGCGCCAGCAGGGCGATATGGATGATCTCCGTGGCCCCGGCGCCCAGGATATGCACCCCCAGAATCTCGCGGGTATCACTATGCACTATCATCTTGACCAGGCCTTCGCTCTCGCCGGATATCTGACCGCGGGGCAGTTCCTCATAGGCGCATCTGCCGACGACGATCTTGTAGCCCCGGGCCCGGGCCTCCTCTTCGGTGATCCCCACATAGGAAATCTCAGGGATGGTGTAGATGCCGACGGGGAAGAGATGGGGAAACCCGTCGGCCCTCTTCTGCAGGGCATTGCAGGCGGCCAGACGGCCCTGGGTGATGGAGGTGGCGGCCAGGCTCGGCCAGCCGATCACGTCTCCCACTGCATAGATATCAGCGACAGAGGTCTGGTAAAGGTCGTTTACCTGGATATAGCTCCACTGATTGCAAACAATCCCGGCCTTTTGGATATCCAAAGCGACGGTGTTCGCCTCCCGGCCAAGCCCGAAGAGAAGCGCATCGGCGTGAAACTCCCGGCCCGTATCCAGCCTGATCCCTGCCCGGCCGTTTTCCCGACTGATTTGAAAGGCGCCGCAATTACTGATGTAGTCGATGTTCCCCTTGGGGAAATTCTTCTTCAGGTAGTCGCTGATCTCGTAATCCAGGAATTTCAGCAGGCGCGGCCCCGTATCCAGCAGGGTCACCTTCACTCCCAGTGCCGCGAAGATGGTCGCATATTCGGAGCCGATGACGCCGCCGCCCAGGATCAGCATGGAGCAGGGGATGGTCTTCATGTCCAGAATGCTGGTGGAATCAAAGATGACCTCGCGATCAAAGGGGATCTCCGCCGGTGTCCGGGGTCTGGAGCCCGTGGCGATGATGATGAAGCTGCCGCGGACCAGAATCTCGTCGCCGTTCAGCCTCCTGACCCTGATGGTCTTCGAGTCTTCAAAGGCAGCAGTCCCCCTGATGAGATCGACGCTATCGCGGCTGAGCTGGGCCTCGATGATGGCATACTCCTTGAGCCGGACGTCCCGCAGCCGCTGCTTCAGCCGGTCCATGGAGATTTCAGTCTCAGCAAACAGACAGGCCGCATCCGCAGTGAATATCTTCCGGGTCAGATGCCCGGTCAGATGAATGACGGCCTCACGCAGGGTCTTGCTGGGAAAGGTGCCGGTATTAACGCAGACCCCGCCCAGCGAGCCCTCCCGCTCCAGGATCAGGACCTTCTTCTGCGCCTTGGCGGCAGTCAGGGCTGCCGACAGGCCCGCAGGACCTGTGCCGATGACGATGAAATCGTATTCGGGAATCTTCATTGATGCAACCTCGGGGAAGAGGCATAATGCCAGGACAACGGTTCAATGGTGATGCGCTTCCTTGACGGCAGCGTGATAATGGGACAGGTTGCAGCGATGCAGCAGATCGTGATCAGCCAGTATCTCTTCAGGCAGTCCCGATGCCGCCAGACAATGGTTTTCATCGAAGACATGAATACCCGTGGCAAACTTCTGAGCAAAGGCCAGGTCGTGGGTCGCAGTGATTACCGTCCTGTTCTGCTCCCGCAGATGGCGGATAAAGTCGACCAGCCATGACTGGCTGCGGGGGTCCAGGCCGATGGTGGGCTCGTCCAGCAGCCAGACCTCGGGGTTCAGACTCAGCAGCGAGGCTAAAGCAACCCGCCTTTTTTCCCCGCCGGAGAGACGATGCGGGGCACGGTCGCGCAGCTTTTCAATCCGCAGGGCAACAAGGGCCTGATCGACACGCCGTCTGACCTCATCATGCCCCAGGCCCAGCTGTAAAGGCGCAAAAGCCACCTCGTCCCCCACCGAGGCACAAAACAGCTGGACATCGGCATCCTGGAAAACAAGACCGACCCGGCGGCGAAAGGCAAAATTGAAATCATCATCCCGCAGGCGGGTCTCCGTCAGCGGCTCATCAAAGGCATTGATCTCCCCGGCGGTCGGGAAATACAGCCCATCCAGTAGTTTCAGCAGGGTCGATTTGCCGCTGCCGTTGGCACCCAGGATAACCAGAGACTCTCCCTCATGAACGGTGAGATTGACATGCTCCAGCGCGATCAGCTGGTTATCATAGGCAAAAGAGACGTTGCGGACATCGAAAACAGTTGCAGTCAAGAGTCTTTCTCCAGAGTAAAGTTCCGGGAATCAGTGCCCGAAAGAGAGGATCAGCGCGGTTATTACAACAAAAATGGCGGTCCAGGACCAGTCCCTGATCCGCATCCGGAAGGGTTTGAAGGTCACTGCCGTGCCGCGGTAGCCCCGGGAGACCATGGCCAGATAGACCTCGCTGCTCATATTCAGGGATTTGCTCAGCAGGGTGGCACCAACGACTGCCAGCATATGCCTCTCCTCGGACCCCGACAGACGCCCGACTACCCGGCTCTTGCGGGACAGGAACATATCATTGGCGATGTGCAGAAGCAGAAAGATATAACGGCAGGTCATTCCCAGGATCATGACGAAGACATCCGGTATTTTCAAAACGCTCAGCGCCCCGAGCACGGTATTCCACGGTGTCGTCAGGATAAGCAGCAGCACCAGGGAGACGGAGGTGCCGACGCGGAGCAGGAGAAATACCATGCTCCGCGCTCCTGTTTGGGTGATGACGAGGCCCCAGGGCAGATGAAGCAGGGCCGGGCCAGGGGTTATGAAGAGGGCCGGCACAGCTATCAGGCCGGTAAAGAGGAAGACGGCCAGCCAGACCCGCCGGATAAAGAAATCCATCGGAATTGCCGAGGCCCTGGCAAAATACAACGCCAGCAGATACACCCCACCGATGATCCAGACACTCCTGGACAGGGCCACACCTATCAGCATAGCCAGGGTGGCCAGGACCTTCACCCGCGGGTCAAGGGACTGAAAAAGACCGGACTTCAGGCTGATTGCCTCGGCGAAAAGGGATCTCTCCAGCGTCTCGGTGATGCCGCTCAGGGTTTTTTCCAGAAAATGGCTGCGTCGTTGCATAGGCCCCAAAGACGAGAGACTTTAAAGAAGGTGAAAGGCCCAGCGCCAACACCAGAGAAAGGAACCATCCGCATTACCGCATGCAGCAGCCTCCTCACGGAAGCACGTCACGGCAGTAAATCACCCTCCGGACTGCAGCCGGGTATGCCGGAAAACCGGCAATCTCCGTCAGTGACCATTATACGCCCTGCCGGGACTTGCCGGAACCGCCGGTGACAAGCAGGGTGAACAACCAGGTCATTATTCCCACCAGAAGTATCCCCAGCACGGCCGAGAGGATATATCCCACATTGGCATTCCCGAGGGAGGGCAGAGCATAATCGGCCATGGGCGCACCCCAGAGTCCGGACAATTTTTCAAGCCCTGCCGGTATGGACTGCAGACCAAGCCTGGCCAGTTCTTCAAGCCCCCATTCCCCCCAGGCCGTGCCGGGAGCCAGCAGTCCAAGGGGAGAGGCCACTCCCAGGACAGCCAGTCCGACCCACAGCCAGCGCAGCTTCCCGAAGGTCACCTCGCCGCAAACCGCCCCCGGTTTTCCTGCAGCCTCCAATATATGTGCATTGAATCGCAGCAGATAGAAAACGATCAGCGCGGTAACCAATCCTTCCAACACTGAGGCCACCAGCATATGCGGGATAAGCATGGCGGGCAGAGAAACCGACAACGGATACGGGGCATAGAGCGGAGTCCCGTCAGCGGCCGTGAAAAGCAGGGGCTGGAGGCCAAACTCCACCGCGGCGAAGAAGGCGCCCAGCGTCAGCCCCAGCCAACCTCCCAAAGCCGCGCCGATAAGGCGGCGGGAGGATCCGGCCTTCATCCCCTTGGTGCAGGCCTGGTATACGGCAGCCGCGGCATAGGGACCAACCACGGCCATATTAAAACAATTGGCTCCGAGAGTCAGGACCCCCCCATCCCCAAAGAAAAGGGCTTGAATAATCAAAGCAATGGAAACCGCAACGGTGGCAACCTCCGGCCCAAGAACGATAGCCGCCAGGGCCGCCCCAACTGCATGGCCGGTAGTACCCCCCGGCAAGGGGATATTGAACATCATGATGACAAAAGAAAAGGCGGCCATCAGCGAGATCAGCGGCACGCTCCGGGCATTCATGGTCTGACGAATCTTTCTGATGCCCAGCCACCAGAAAGGAAGGACTATCAGAAACATGATCAGACTTGTAGCCGGGCTGAGGTAGCCATCCGGAATATGCATGGCCGATGTCGAGAGCCAGAGGAAGAGTCCTAGATAGTAGGCTCCCAATTTCTTCAGGGGCAGTCGATTTTTTTGAACAGCCATGGCATCCTCCTTATAGAAGCATGAGACACGTTTTTCGGCATTGCAGCAACAGAAGCATCCGCTTTATATTACGATTGCAAAAAACGTGTTCAGATTATGCCATTCAAATACCCCTGTCAATAGAATTTTCGTTCTGCCCCTATTCTCAACCGCATCTTCACCGGCAGGGACCGTGATATCCCTTTCAGGGCCGCCTTGCCTTTCCCATGCATTCCGGGCATTGCATAGGCAAAAGACGGTGTTCTGACTCGTCATGTAACGCCTCGTCGAGCGAGATCCAGGCATCGTCTCCCCCCTTAATCTTCTGGCAGCCGGTACAGACCGGCAAAGTGCCTTGGAGAGATTCCATCTGATCCAGGACATAACGCAGCTCTTCCACCGATTCAGCCAGGGAAATCTGGATATGCACCAGGCGTTCCGCAACCCTGACCCTGGCCCTGAGTTCATTATCGTCGAAGGGCTTGGTCATATAGTCGTCGGCGCCCATATCAAAACCATGCAGGATGTCGTTTCGGCTGTCACGCCCGGTAAGCAGGACGATATAGATGGGGGTCTCTCTCTCCAGCTCTTTCACGCGCCTGCAGACCTCCACCCCGTCCATATCCGGCATTTCCCAGTCAAGGATGGCGATCTGCGGGGCATCGGGTTTCTGCAAGGCCTCCCAGGCCTCTCGGCCGTTACTGACGCAATCCACTCGATATCCCCACTTCTCCAGGCTGACCTGAATCATCAAGCGGGTTATATATTCGTCTTCGGCAATCAAAATTTTCATGAACATTCCTTACATATTCGAATTCAATTATTGAGGCAACGGTAACCGCGTTGATTATTACAAAAAGTACGAAAAGCTCTCTAGCCGATTTCTATGATTTCCATAAAAAATCCAGTTCTCACTCTGTCGATCTGCTGCCGGACGCCTTCACATGCCACTTGCATTATATAGCCTAGGTTAAGAAGAGTACAAGGCGGGACAGGACAATATCTGCCGAAGAAGAATAAAATCCTCCTTCCGCCTCTCTGTCTTGAAAAGAACTGGTGGTCATTTTTCATATGGGGATTATTACGTATAATCTGGACGGGGGGATGTATTACAGACAAACGATCCCCTGTTGGAGAGGTGATCTCAACGACCGCAAAGATACTGAAACGACAGGTTAAATAAGCCGAAGATTTGTGAACGGGGACAGATCGGGATCAAAACATGCGCTCCGGCAGGGACGACAGCCTGCCATCTCCTTTTTTCCTGGCAAGTCAGCTGTATTGATGGACATCATGCCTGCCGATCAATTTCTAACCGGATGGCCCGGGCTATGCAGGCCAGACTGTAAGGCTTGGTGATATACTGGGAAATCCCCAGGGCTTTCATCCTCTCCTGATCGGCCTTATTCCAGTAGCCAGATGTAATAACGGCCTTTTGCCCCGGAGTATATTTGAGGATCTCGGCAAAGGTCCGGCAACCATCCATGTCCGGTTCCATAATCATGTCCAGAACAACGAGATCCACCTGTTCCTTCTTGATATATTCCACGGCATTCCGGCCACTGTCGACACTGCGCGGTGAATAGCCGAGCTGCTGCAGGATCAGGCAGGCTATTTTCCTCTGGCTTTCTTCATCATCGACAATAAGGATTTTTTCCCCTTTCCCGAACATCGGCTCAAGGGTCAGAGATTCCAGGGCAACCCTTTCCTCATCCTGGGACACGGGGAAATAAAGATCAAACCGACTTCCTGCCCAGTTACTGGCGAGATCGATATATCCCTGGTGATCTCTGACGGTATTCCAGATGACCGTCAGGCCAAGCCCGGTACCGCTCCGTCCCAACTCCTTTTTTGAATAGAAGGGTTCGAAGATGCGCTCCAGGCCATCAGCCGGGATACCCGAACCATTATCGGAAACGGAGAGCACGACATACTCGCCGGCGGGAATCTCTTCATATCCCCGGATCGGGGCTATGAGATTTCTTCTTATGGTCCGGATAGTGACATAGCCGTTCTCATCGCATGCCTCGGCAGCATTCATTACCAGATTGATGATTGACTTGGCAATGTGAATCGCCGAGCAGTTCAGGCTCGGCAGATCGGGTTCAAGCCCCACATCTATAGTAAGGCAGGGAAAGTCGGACTCCAATTTCCTGTACTCAATGGAATCAATATAGCTGCTGATCAGCAGATTCAGATTGTGCGGCTCCTTCTTGCATTTTGTCCCCCTGGCCACGGCCAGCAAATCGGCAACCACATCCGCCGCCTGTCTCCCGGCCTTATGGATGAGCTCGATTTCATTTCTGAATTTATCGGAGGGAGACATATTGGAAAGCAGGAGCTCCGGAAAGGTTACAATGCCGGTCAGGATATTATTCAGATCATGAGCAACGATGCTGGCCATAAGCCCCAAGGACTCCATGCGTTTGGCATCAGCAAGCCTTCTCTGCAATTCCAACCTCTTGCGCTCTGCAGCCTTCCGGGCCGAGACATCACGTATTGCCACCACCTGATTCCTCAGACCGTCTATATATTTACACCGCACCTCCACCGGAATGATCCGGCCGTCCTTATGCCGGCCACTGCATTCGGCCGCCCCGGTTGTATCATTATCCCTCTCGTGGCTTGCCGCCCTGCAGTCATCCCAGTTGACAATGATATCGGAAAAAGGGAGGACCAGCAGCTCCGCTTCGGTATATCCGAAGATTGCGCAGAGCTGGGTGTTGACATGCCGAAGCCGACTATCAATAAAAATTGCGATCCCTTCCCAGGTTGCCTCGGCCAAGAGGCGGAACCGCTTCTCGCTCTGTTCCAGGTTCAGCCTCAACTGCTTGTTTTCTATCCCACGGGCGATGGTCTCGAGAACCAGCTCCGCCTTATTGGGCTTGCAGAGGAAATCGAAGACGCCATACCGCATGGCCTGGATTGCACTGTTGACCGTTGCATGGCCGGTCTGGATGATGATGGCGGTATCCGGATGATTCTGTTTAATATATTCGGCAACTTGGATACCGTAGGTATCCGGCAGGTTCAGATCAAGCAGGACAGCATGAAAAAAGTCTTTCTGCAAACAGGAGAGCGCATCCCGTCCCGACTGAGCTATTTCAACACAATAGCCATTAGCTTCAAGAAGGAACTTAAGCGTTGAGCAATATTGCGGCTCGTCGTCAACAACCAGTATCGAATGTTGCATATGCTTTTTTCCCTTTTTCCTGCCTTATACTGCCAGCATACTCTCATGAAATTTATCCGAGCCATATAGTTTCAAAATATTTTAAATGAGGCGTGAAGTCAAATTAATTTACAATACTTATGACTTATCTGAATCACGCCAGCAACAGGCTTTTCGCACGCATTCGATCACAATCCCTAACCTACTATGCGGCCTTTCCCCAAAGTCCATGGAAGGCTGCCTGAAAAGGTGAGATTTTTGTTGCTGGGAAGAAACAGAGCATGCGCAAACATCTTGCATGGGACATTCACGGCTCATCCGGCATGGCTGGACCAGACTCACACCAAATTATAAAAGCTCTTTTTTCCGGTATGGATGCGTCCGACATCTGGAGAGCTTTCATATAGATTGCCCCGGAAGGCGCCGGGAAACAGCTTTCCTGAAAGCCCCTGCTGTTGGGCCTCACACCGGCAGAGTGAGGGTAAAGACCATCCCCCCCCGCAATCCCTTGTCGCAGGAAATGATCCCGCCAAGTTCTGTTGCAAGCGTCCTGACAATTGCGAGGCCCAGACCCGCATGCCCATCATTTTTCGTTGTTATCCCGGCATGAAATATATCCTCCACATTGGAAAGAAGGACGCCCGGACCATCATCCTCAATGGAAATCCTGACCTCAGCCTTCCCCTCTCCGACTAGCGGGACAATCTCCCCGCGCACCTGAACAAGGCCCGCTTCACCAATAGCTTCAATGGCATTTTTGATGAGATTTCCCAAAATCTGGCGGATTTTCTTCCCGTTTGACGATACCCCAGGCAGTCCATCCTCCAGACTCAAGATCACATCCACACTATGCCTGTTGGCCAAAGACTGCCGAAAAAAAGTTATAATATCGACAAGCAGAGACTTGATATCGACCGGCTCCCGGGTCAGCTCAGCGGTCTGGCCGGAGAGGTCCCTGAGCTGCTCGCTGATCTCGCCGATTCTGCCGATTTCCCTGCCGGCACGTTCCAGATCAGCGAGCAGGGCCGGATAGTCTTTTAGCTTCAGTTCCAGGACCGCCAGATAGTTCAGAAGCACAGCAATAGGGCTGCTGATCTCATGGGCAATGGACCGGGCAACTTCCGAAACGGCCTCCATTCGCGTGGCCGCCAGGTCTTCGGCATTTTTCCGATAGGCCGTTTCAAGCCGGAACCGCATCCCGGCATGACCGGCCAGAAGCATGAGCGCACCGTCCTGATCGCGCAGGCATTTCATCCCTGCAGGCGGAACTCCCATCAGAAGGCAGCCGGGCTCATGACCGGCAATACAAACAGGCACGGCCATCAAGCCGCCGGCCCCCAGCATCTCCAGCACAGACCGATCTTCCGGTCCCAATGCATGCCCGGTCACAAAAGATACAGAATCAAGCACGGCAAGCTGTTCCAGGCAGCACCCAATCATTCCGGGCTGATTGCTGTGAATTCGCAGCCCCTTCACCCTTGCCGGAATAGGGTTGCGATCGGAGCCATTTGCGGTCAGTTCGCCCGCCGTGTCGCCGGGCAGCAGGAACAGGGAACTGTCGATGGCGAAGAGGATCTGCAGACTCTCCTCGACAACCTGGTAGACCCTGTCCAGGCTGTCTGCCCTGACCAGACTGTCGAGAAAGCCGTTCAACCGCGATGCTGTCCTTACCCTGTCGGCAAGACGTCCGTCGATCCGGGACACAGGGGACGCATCTCCGGCAGCGGCCGCACCCTTGCCGGCAGCTATTCCCATTTTTTCCGCTATCTCCCGGGCGACATTCACAGACTCTCTGGTGCAGGTCTGCAGGGCCTTTCTTTGGATTGCCAGGATATCACATAAGGCCTCGGAGTCAGCATCGAAGCCCGACGATGCATTCTGGGCTAGGTGATTAGCGCAGAAGAGGACCTTCGTAAACAACGACGCCTCCATAATCCTGCCGAAGCCATGATGATGGCTGGCCACGGCGACGGCAATCTCCGGCCGCAGACGCCAGCTTCCGATTAAAAGGGCCGCCGCCTCAAAATGGGTAATCCCCAGGGCCTCTTTCTCCCGGACCGCGATTTCCACCGATTGCCTCCCGTCGAGGACCTGCCTGTACGATTCAGGAAAGGCCTGCAGGAGCAGCAGCTTGCCGATATCATGGAGCAGCCCCGCCAGATAGGCCTCTGAAGGGTCAACGCCGCCGATGGCCTGGGCCAGCGATTTGGCAAGCACCGCAGTCAAAAAGGAATGCTGCCAGAAATCATTCAAATTCAGAATCTTATCTGCACACGCTGTCTTGAACGCCTCCTGGACTGCCACCGAAATTGCCAGGTTTCTGGTTGTATCGATACCCAGATAAATTACGGCCTGAACAATATCGGCAAAGGACGAACGCGCACCGATAAAGGCCGAGTTGACAAGCTGGAGCACCCTGGTGCTGATGAATACATCCCTGGCCACGATGGCGCCCAGTTCCTGAATATCGGAATCCTCGCGCTCACTGGCGTCAATGAGATCCACCAGGGTCTGCGGCAGGGTCGGCAGGGTGCTGAGATCAAGAATGTTGGCGGGAAGATCCGGCTCATTCATACGGTCTTGTCCTTTTGTGATCTGTGTGCGGGATATGCCATGGATGCCATATCCCAAAAGACTGACAGTCAGAGGGCGGTTTTCCTGATCCTTCCCTCCAGAGCCAAATCCTGCAGGCCCCCCCGGATCTCCATGGTACCCGCCCTCTGCCCGGGCGCCAGCGCGTCATGCTGCAATAAAGTCACACATGCCCTGCGGCGGTCCAGTTGCAAAATAAGGCCTGCATACCTGCCGATGCAGCGCATGCCTGATTGATTAATGTCTCTTTAAGAGCTACGAATTGTTAATGTGCACAATTGCATATGTCAAGTTCAATTATGGTCTTTATACCCTTCGCGAGACCTGTCGCGGGGGATTGATCGGGACCATGAGACACCACGACCTCTCTTAAACCGGCTTGGCCGGACCAGACAGACTGACCTGCAACAGGACAATATGAAAGCGCATCACTTCGGCAGGACGAGACCGTTGCTTCCGAGGAGATATGCATGATGGACAAGAGGTGATACGCCAACGGCTTTGGGCGGATCTCCCGGGCCAAAGGCGCATGAAGGCAAAGAAGAGCCGCTGCGGTGCGCAGAACCATGGCGGGGCAGTAAACAGGGTACCGGCTCAGGAGGCTCCCGGTAGTGATTGACAAAATTGACGATCTCTTCTATACACAGGATGAAGCGAATGCATTTTTATGCAGGGGTGGCGCCAGGCCTGAGATCATACCCATTGAACCTGATCTGGATAGTTCCAGCGTAGGGAATTGCTGAAATATCGTAACAATATCCTCTCATGGTTTTCCTGCCTGCGCCCTAATCCCCATCAATCCTCCAGGCAAAACGAGGCGAACCATGTCAGATCTGGCCAGCAAGGCTGCTGAAAATCTCCGGAAGATCCGGGCAACCAAACCGCTCATCCACAATATCACCAACTTTGTGGTGATGAATATGACGGCCAATGTCCTTTTGGCAACGGGGGCCTCACCTGTCATGGCCCATGCCGAAAACGAGGTTGAGGACATGGTGGCTTTTGCCGGGGCCTTAGTCCTCAATATCGGCACCCTCACCGATACCTGGCTGGCGTCCATGCTGAAGGCGGGAAGAAAGGCCAGTGAAACCGGCACACCCATAATCCTTGACCCTGTGGGAGCCGGGGTCACGGGGCTGCGGACCGCCGCCGCCAAAAACATCCTGGCCTCAACCAGGGTCAGCGTCGTTCGCGGCAATGCCTCGGAAATCCTGTCGCTCTGCGACCAGAAGGCCGCAGGCAAAGGCGTCGACGCCATCCATTCCGTAGACGATGCAGAGATTGCCGCCGGGCAGCTAGCGCGTAGTCTGCAGACCACCCTGGCCATAACCGGCCCGGTTGACCTGGTGACCGATGGCAGCAGATCTGCGCGCATCGCCAACGGTCATGCCCTGATGCCCGTGGTGACGGGCACCGGCTGTTCGGCCACCGCCGTCATCGGGGCCTTCCTTGCCGTTGACGCCGATCCGGTCTCGGCCGCCGCCACGGCTTTAGCCTTTTTCGGCATCGCCGGCGAAGAGGCCGGCACTACAGCAAAAGGACCCGGCTCCTTTCTGGTCCATCTGCTGGACGCCCTTTATACTCTCAGCCCTGAAAAAGTTGCGGACCGCTGCCGCATCAGCCTCCGATGAGACGACTGGATTATTCCCTCTATCTGGTGACTGATCGGGCCCTGTCCCGGGGGCGGACGATCGGCGATATCGTCAAAGCGGCAGTCGCCGGCGGCGTCACCTGCGTGCAGCTGCGGGAAAAGGAGGCCTCGACGCGCTCCTTCATCGCCCATGCACGTCTTCTCCTGGCCCAGCTGCAGCCCGTCGGGATACCCCTCATAATCAATGACAGACTGGATGTGGCCCTGACCGTCGGTGCCGACGGGGTCCATCTGGGACAGCAGGATATGGAGATTACCGATGCCCGCCGTCTGGCCCCTGCCGGCTTTATTATCGGCATTTCGGCTGAGTCCGTTGAAGACGCCGTCAGGGCCCAGGACCGGGGTGCGGATTATATCGGCATCAGTCCTGTCTACGCCACACCCACCAAGAAGGACACCGCCCCGCCTCTGGGCCTGAAAGGCATCCGGCGGATCAGAGCCGCAGTCCGCCTGCCCCTGGTCGGCATCGGCGGGATCAGGGAGGATAATGCGGCTGCGGTGATTGCCGCCGGCGCAGACGGGGTGGCGGTGGTATCGGCCCTTGTGGCCGCCGACTGTCCCCGCACCGCTGCCGCCGCTCTTAAACAATGCATTACCCTCGCACGGCAAAAAGGATCATCCGATTAAAGCGTACGTTGTTTCATGCAAGGCCATTATCTTTTTTGATTTGACTTCTTGGCCGGCACCAAATATCCTATCATATAAAGAGAGTTCAACTCCCGCCTCCGCGGGGGTGATGAAATACAAGTGCCGGAGACGGATTTGCCCTCCGCCGCTCTCTGGCAAAAAATAAATCCGTCCCCACTTTCTGTTCCCACTTTTTGTCCCCACTTTCCCAGGTTTCGCGCAGAGCTCCTCTGCGGCCGTCCCATCTCAAGGGATGGCAGAATCCACCGGCAGGAAAAATAAAAGGCCAGGGCCCATGTCCTGGTGCAGCCCATGGGCCCTGGCCACGGCGCAGCTGACAAGGTCTCCCTTAGGTAAATTTTGTATTTCCACGAAGAGGTTTACGTATGAACAAACGGCAATTTCAACGCAGAAGGCGCAAAGCACTGGCACTGGCCCTATTGGGCGTGGCCACCTGCAGCTCAAGCTGGGCAGATTCCATTGTCTATCCTGGATACGGCCTGCAAACCGATCCCTTCAGTTTGAGTAATAAATCACTCTTTCCCTCCTCTTCATTTTCTGACAATTCCGTTACTGTAAACTCAGCCGACTCAGGTGCCTTGAGCTATGTCTTTGGAGGCGTAACGAGTGGAAGCAATTCTGTGGAACGGAATTTTGTCACGATCTCTGGCGGCAGTATTACAAGTGATGTCTACGGCGGCTACAGCTTTTCTGGCAAGGCCGCAGATAATTCCCTGACAATCAGCAATGTCACCAACATTGGAAACGTTGTTTACGGCGGCAAAAGCTCTACTCTCGCTGCCACAAACAATACGGTAAATATCTCCACCAGCACAATTCAATACGATGTTGTAGGCGGCTACAGCGACACTGGCACAACCTCCAGCAATTCTGTAACAATCCATGACAGCCGGCTCCGCAATGTCAGCGGCGGTTATGTCAATTCAGGAGCCGGCGCGGCCACGGGCAATACCGTCACCATCACCGGCAATACCACCTGCGGCTTTGTTTTCGGCGGCTATGTCATTTCAGGAACTGGCGCTGCAACAGGCAATACGGCAACACTCAGTTCTGGCTCGATCAGCAATCTTGTCGGCGGCCGGAGCACTTCTGGTACCGCCACCGGCAATGGCGTCATCATGACCGGCGGCACCGTGAGCAGCGCGGTTTACGGCGGCTATATCGATTCAGGAACCGGCGCCGCAACAGATAATAGCGTCACCATATCCGGCGGCACCTTGAACAGCACGGTTTTCGGCGGCTATATCAGTTCAGGAACCGGCGCCGCAACAGGTAATAGCGTCACCATATCCGGAGGCACCGTGCACAACTCGGTTTACGGCGGCCTAGGCCGTTCCGGCAGTGCAACAAACAACAGCGTTGACATCACTGGCGGCACTATTGACGTCTCTGTTGGTGGCGGCAGGAGCATTTCTGGCGCGGCAACGGGCAATACCGTCACTATGACCGACGGCAGCGTCGGCGACTCGGTTGTCGGCGGCTATGTCAATTCCGGAGCCGGCGCGGCAACGGGCAATACCGTCATCATGTCCGGAGGCACCGTGGACAATTCGGTTGGCGGCGGCTACGTCAATTCTGGAGTTGGCGCGGCAACGGGTAATACCGTCACCCTGTCCGGCGGCACCGTCCACAACACGGTTTACGGCGGCTTCAGTCTTTCTGGCGCTGCAACAAACAACAGCGTTGACATCACTGGCGGCAGTATCGATATCTCTGTTATCGGCGGCAGGAGCAATTCCGGCGCGGCCACCGGCAATAGCCTCACAATCTCTGGCGGCACTCTTACTGCCTCTGTGTTCGGCGGCTATGTCAACTCAGGCACTGGCGCGGCAACAGGCAATACCGTTACCATCAAGGACGGGGCCCAGTCAAGCTTTGCTGGCCTTTTTGGCGGCGGCACAATCTCCGGCACAGGCGACCTTCGCACCGGCAACAGCCTGAATCTGGTCAACTACAGCGGCGTAACCGGATTCCTTAATAACTTTGATCACTACAACTTTACCCTGAGGCCGGACATCAGCGCCGGCGATACCGTTCTCACAGTTACCGGAATCGACAAGGTGGACCTTACCGGGGCAAAGGTACAGGTGTATGGGGGCAGCATCGGCCCGGATGTTGCCAAAGCCAGCAACCTTATAGGCAATGCCTACATTTTGATTGATGCCAGTGGCGGAGGAGGCATTACCGGACGAACCGAGGATCTGGCCAGTACAGTCTGCATACCCAGCCTGACTACCCCGGGCGACTATCTTACCTCCAGCCTCGTTATAGCCAACAATCAGCTTCTGGCCACTCCGGAGCTCAGCTGGAATACCCTGGTCCCCAATACGGCCCACGGCAGTTTTACCCTTGATGCTGATCAGGCCTTTGAGCTGGACGTGGTTTTGGCTGATAAATCCGGAACCTTCACCTCTGGCTGGAATGGCCGGGATTTGACCAAGAGTGGCGATGGCACCTTGATCCTTTCGGCGAACAACACCTACAGCGGGACCACCACCATCAGCGGCGGAACCTTGCAAGTCGGCAATGGAGGAACCAGCGGTACGGTGGCGGGCAATATAAACAACAACGGCAGCCTGCTGTTTAACCGCAGCGACGAGATTACGTTCAGCGGGACTATCACTGGAAGCGGCGACCTGATACAGGCGGGCAGCGGCACCTTGATCCTTTCGCAACAAAACACCTACAGCGGAAAAACCCGCATCGCTGCGGGGACAGTTCGCACCGATGCGGAAAACGCCTTTGCCAGCAGCAGCGAGGTGGCGGTTGATAGCGGCACCCTGGCCCTGAACGGCAACAATCAAATTGCCAACCACCTGACCGGCGGCCCCGGCGGAGAAATCCAGCTGGACGGAGCCACCTTCACTGCCAACAATGCCATAGCAGGCATAAACGATTCGCTGTACGCCGGGACCATCAGCGGCAGCGGCGGTTTCGTCAAAACCGGCAATGGCAGCCTGACCCTTTCCGGACCCCTTACCTACAGCGGCGACACCTGCGTGAATGCCGGTAGCCTGATCTTAGATGGCAGCAACGGCGGCGGCCAGCTGAATAACAATATCATCGGTACCTTGGGAGCGGCGATGAGTCTCATCAACAGCGCTACTCTCACCGGCTGGATTGATCCCCTGGATGTGACCATCGATGACGGCAGCCGCTGGAATATGACGGCAAGCTCCACAGTCAACAATCTGGATCTTGCCGGAACAATTGGTTTTATGCAGATAGGGGGCTTTAAGGATCTGGTGGTGCAGGGCGACTACACCGGCAACAACGGCCTGATTATACTAAACAGCCGGCTGGACGGCGATACTGTCCCCAGCGATCGCCTGGTGGCGCAGGGCAATACCGCAGGAAGTACTCGATTGCAGATCGTCAATGCCGGCGGCAGAGGGGTCGATACCGTGGCCAAGAGCATCGAGGTAGTCCAGGTCGACGGCAACTCAACGGGAACCTTTTCCCTGTCCGCTCCGGTGCTGCTTGACATCTACGAATATAAGTTATTTAAGGGAGATAGGGACGGAAATGGCGGAAACTGGTATCTGACTTCTGAGGTGCAGGCACCGACACTAAACCCAAGGTCGGTAGATATTATCCGGCCGGAACCGGCGGCTTACCTGGGTAATCAGATTGCCGCTCAGGCCATGTTTGATCACAGCCTCCATGACCGTTTAGGGGAGACAGGGCTGCTGACGATCAAGGAAAATCAGGTATCCCCTGCGATATGGACCCGGGTTGTGGCCACGGAAACGGATCAGCAGGTTTGGGGTGGGCGCAGCAATCTGGAGCAAAACACACAGTTGGCCCAATTTGGGGCTGAATTTGCTCGAAAAGAGGGGGCGATGGGCAGCCTCCATCTGGGTGTGATGACGGGCTTTGGCCAGGCCACCAGCGAGACGGATGCGCAAAACAACAATCGCCGGGCTAAGGGGAAGGTCGAGGGGAAGAGCCTGGGTCTTTACGGTACCTGGTATCCCGAAACAGGCCCAGGCTCCAAGCCCTATCTCGATAGCTGGATACAGTATGCCTGGTACTTAAACACCCTGCAAGGAGATCAACTTGTTCAGCATTCCTACGAGAGCGAGGGCCTTTCCGCCTCCTTGGAAGCCGGTTGGCCTCTTGCCTTGCAAAACACGGCGGCAAGCCAGGTGTTTCTCGAGCCCCAGGCCCAGATCATCTACCACAATTACTCACCAGACAGTTATGTTGAGCAGAATCAGTTTGGCGATGTGCGCATCAGCGAGCTGAAAGGTGGCGGAATCACGACACGGGTCGGGGCTCGCCTTTATGGCCGGATCCTTGGCGCGGGTCTCCGGCAGTGGCAGCCTTTCCTCCAGGCAAATTGGCTCCATCAAGGGACCGATAATGCACTGAATTTCGGAGGAGAGGCCATTACCGAAGATGCTCCCGCCAACCGCATCGAGGTGAAAACCGGGCTCCAGCTTGGCCTCAGCGAACGGCTGAGCATCTGGACCTCGGTCGGCTATCAGGCAGGCAGCGGGGATTACCGGCATAAAGAAATCCTGGCGGGGCTTGAATTCCGCTGGTAGGCGATCCCTCGCCAAAACACAATAGTCTGATAGTATTCAGTAAACATCAGAGAAAATTAAGGGGCAGGAAATCCTCGAAAAACATATGCTCAGATACATAAACAAGAGGATCATCCGAGTTAAACGTATTTCAATCGGCAAGAGCCGAAAAACATGTGTATTCCCTGAGATCCCTTCTCCTGCCCCTGCCTTGAGGCTGTTATTTCCTGACAAACACATAAATCTGTTATTTTTGCAGCGTTCGGCAGATACAATGCATATTATTTTATCTAAAATTCCCTTTATCTTTTTGGTATCTATTGATACAACAGATAATCCTCCGATCACTTCCTGACACATTAAGTCCGCCATGAATTGCAAAATGGGTACAGTAGAACCATTTTCCCCAAGAGCACGAATGCCTTCGGGGCGCTTTTCCGCTATGGTCTTTCCCGGCACGGGGTTTTGGAAAACGCCGGTAATGGCGATTCTGTTTGTCTTTCTGCATCTCATGACTGCATCAGCATCCCCTTCCGGATCAAGCCAGCATCAGAACCCTGTGGAAAATTTAGAAAAGATACGACTTCAGCTCAAATGGCGCCATAATTTCCAGTTCGCCGGCTACTATGCCGCCATTGAAAAGGGGTACTTCCGCGATGAGGGACTGGACGTGGAGCTGATCGAAGGAATGCCTGGCGTCAACCCCGCGGAGACTCTTCTCACGGGAGATGCCGACTTCGCCATTGAATCGCCGGCCGTTCTCATCAAACGCCAGCAAAACCCTTCCCTCGTCGTCCTTGCCGCCATCTTCCAGCATTCGCCGGCCTGCGTCGTCACCCTCAAAAGCAGCGGCCTGACCACTCCCCAGAGCCTGAGCGGGAAACGGATCATGCTCACCTCCCACTGGGACTTCGAGACCCTGGCCATGCTGGAGGAAGAGGGAATTTCTCTTGATTCCGTCAATATCGTCCTCAATAACTGGGACATAAGCGATCTCATTAGCGGCAAGGTCGATGCCGAGGCAGCCTATATGACCAACGAGCCCTACCTCTTCGACAAGCAGGGGATAGCAGTAACAACCATCAGGCCTTCTAATTACGGCATCGATTTTTATGGGGATTGCATAGTCTCCACCGAGGACGAGATTCGTAACCACGAAAAGAGGGTGGAAGGTTTTCTCCGTGCCGTCCGATTGGGATGGATATATGCGATGAAACATCCCCAGGAGATCGCCGAACTGATCAAATCCCGCTATGCGAAGGACACGGACCTGGATCACCTGCTCTTTGAGGCTGAAACGATGAAGGGACTGATCCAGCCGGATCTGGTCGAGATCGGCCATATGAGCCCGGCACGGTGGAAGTATATCGCCGACACCCTCGTCAGACTCAAGATGCTGCCGGCCAACTATACCCTGCAGGGTTTTCTCTATTCCGACCTCCGCGACAGCATCGCTCTCCAGAAACAGCGAAAAGTGAACCTGCTCCTGTCCACCCTGGCCGCAACGATCCTGCTCTTCCTGGGCACAGGTCTGATGCTGTTCGTCTTCAACAGAAAACTTGCCGACCAGGTTGAGAAAAGAACAGCCTCCCTCACGGAAAGCGAACAGCACTTCCGGACTCTTTTCGAAATGGCCGCCGTTGGCGTGGCAAAGGCCAATATCCATGACGGTCAATATGAGCGGATCAATAAAAAATACTGCGATATCACAGGCTATGCTGAGGAGGAACTGCATCGGCTTACGTTTCTCGATATCACTCACCCGGAAGACCTGCATGACCAAAAGGCCCAGATCAAGGATCTCCTTGACGGAAAGGCCAATGAGGTCTGCATGGAAAAGCGCTACATCACAAAGGGCGGTCAGATCATATGGGTTCATCTCACCGCCTCCCCCCTGTGGAAGGAGGGACAGAAACCTGAATTCATCATGGCGATCATCCGGGATATCAGCCTCCACAAACTTGCGGACGAAAAACTAGTCTTTGCCCATACTGCCTTCGAAAATGCGATTGAGGGTATCTCAATCACCAATGCAGATGGAATTCTCATGCATGTTAATCCGGCCTTTTCCTCCATCACCGGTTACAGTCCGGAGGAGGCGATCGGCAAGACCCCGAGGCTCCTGAAATCGGAACGATACACGGCCGCATTTTATGACACGATGTGGAAGGATCTCAGGGAAAAGGGACAGTGGGCCGGTGAGATCTGGAATCGGAGAAAGAACGGTGAGATCTATCCGGAGTGGCTGACGATCAGCGCAGTCAGGGATCAGCATGGCAAAATTACAAATTATGTCTCAATATTTCACGATGTTACCGACTTAAAGCGACAACAGGATGCCCTGCGGCACCAGGCCCAGCATGATGCCTTAACCGGCCTGCCCAACCGGCTGCTGATCAACGACCGACTGGAGATGGCCCTGACGAGAATAAAGCGTAATCCTGCTAAACTCGCCCTTCTCTATCTGGATCTGGATAATTTCAAGTACATCAATGGCGCCTTCGGCCATACGGCCGGCGACAGCCTGCTGATCAAGGCATCAGGAAGATTTGCAGCCCTCCTGCGGGCTGGAGATACCATGGCCCGCCTGGGAGAGGATGAATTTCTGGTCCTCCTTCCCGAGGTGAAAAGTATTGCAGAGGTCAGCCTGATAGCGCTCAGCCTCATCAATTGTCTCAAAAATCCTTTTTATCACGGTGACGCCGAATACTTCATAACCGTCAGTATCGGGGTCACCATCGCTCCTGAAGATGGCCTTGAAGCCGTAAGCCTCATAAAATATGCCAATAATGCCATGTACCGCGCCAAGACCCTGGGCCGCAACAACTACCAGTTCTATACTCCGGAGCTGGATGTGAAGGCCCACCGCCGCATCTCTATGGAAACAAAGATGCGAAGAGGGCTGGATCGGGGTGACTTTGAGGTGTTTTATCAGCCTCTTGTCCATATGGACAGCGGTGAAATTATCGGCGCCGAGGCCCTGGTTCGCTGGAGAGATGAGGGAAAATTGATATCGCCTGCCGAATTTATCCCCCTGGCGGAAGACTCGGGCCTGATTCTCCCCCTGGGCGCACAGGTGCTGCAGACCGCAGCCCATCAGGCCAAACTTTGGCAGGATGCGGGATACCACCTCGGAATATCAGTCAATATCTCATCCCATCAGTTTGCGGGCCAGGATCTTTTAGGTCTGCTGCGAGAGACCCTGAAGTGTGAAGGGCTGGCGCCGGGGAGGCTCTACTTCGAAATCACCGAGTCCATAATCATGGGGGATATTGACCATGCCCGGCGGGTCATGGGTGATTTGCGGCAACTGGGCATGAAATTCTATCTCGATGATTTCGGCACCGGCTACTCCTCGCTCTCCTATCTCAAACGGCTTCCCATAGACGGCCTGAAGATCGACTACTCCTTCATCAGAGATATTGTCGAAGACGATGAAACCTACGCAATTGTCTCGGTTATCGTTTCCCTGGCTAAAATATTGGATCTGACCATCGTTGCAGAAGGTGTGGAAACCGATGCCCAGTGGCAGGTGCTCAACGGGATGGGCAACATACTGATCCAGGGATTTTTGGCCAGCCCGCCGCTCCCGGCCGGGGAGTTTCAACAGCTCCTGAAAAAGGGGAGGATTGAGTGGAGGGGACCGCCTGTCTGAAAGGGTATGTCACAACGATGTACCGGTGCTCAGCGAAGTGCTGGAAAGACTCGGGTATCATGGGACAATCTTTTTCTTCATCAAGTCCGATGGCGGCCAAGGTGAACGGACTGCTCCTTGAACTCAACAAACTGTACGGCGAGATGGGCCAGAAGGCGGCCACCGATTACAGCGAGATCCGGGCCTACGGAAACGAGATTCTCAATAGAGGGGAAACCAAGGACTTCCAGGCTTATTTTCAGCAGGATAAGGGCTGGTTTTATCGGACCGAGCACCACGCCCGATCACCATGAACGATAACAGCGGCTGGCGGGGTCGAGCGGGTTTCAGGCAAACTCAAAAAAAGTGCAATGCATATCCAGCTGGACCGCCCTCAAAGCCTGCCCCGGACAACTCAGCAAAGATGCACAGGCAATCGCCTGGGGTCATTCTCCTGGGGAAGGGATTCTTCCCTTCCTTTTTGTCGTTTTCGCCGCATTTTTGTCCGCATGCACCCTACAAAAAGGGCTGAAGGTCATCGATCCCCGCCAAAATCCCTTTCACAGAACATCAAGATAACATCCTGATAATTTGCAGTAAAATATTTATCTCTCCCCTCTGGCCTCTTTTTTGCTTTTAGAGGCTCAGGGTGCAGCATGACGAAAGCAGCCTCCTGCCCGGCTTCGGGGCCTGATCTGGTTTTATGCTGTCTTTCGTTATTCTTTTTTTTAATAACGCATACGAGGAGAAAACAGGATGAAAAAAGGCAGAATGGTCCCTCCGGATTGCTGTGTCATTATCGAGATGGAGAAAGGGGCGACTCTTGGCTACAGGAAGGCTGTTCTCTTAAATGAAATTCAGGCCCTGGGCTCACTGAAAAAAGCCGCAAAGGTCTCTAAAATCGACCTCAGACACGCCCGGGAGCTGATCCTGGAAATTAATGCTGCTTTTTCACAGCCGCTTGTCGATTTTAAAGGGAATAATCGTATTACTGACAGCGTTGAACTGACCAGGGCAGGCGAGGAGGCAGTCCGCTCCTACTGGCGACAATTTGAGCCGGTCTGGCTGTCCATCGTCGAAGAACGCAGCCGCCATTATTGACTGCGGGGAAGGCCTTTCGCAACGAAGACATCTGTGAAAAAAATTCCATGCGGATGCCAAAAACGGAATATGCCGGAATGGAAAAGTGAGAAAGGACACTGCCAAAAGGTCTTTCCAGAGGCAGGCAAGCCCAAGTCCCGCCTCGGAAAGATGCAATAGACATCAGGCGTTAATCATGACGCTGGTTGCCTTGACCACAACCTCAACCTCTCTGCCAACGGCCAGGCCAAGCCGCTCCACAGAGTTGGTGGTGATGACGGAGACAATGTCGACACCGCTGGCAATCTCCAAGGTGACTTCCGCCATAACCATATCTTTTTTGATGGATTTCACCTTTCCTCTAATCAGATTTCTTGCACTGAGAGCCATTTTGAATCTCCTGATTGATGTGAATAATACAGTGATCTTGCTTCCACTATCACAAAAAGTCTTTCATAGAAAGATTTTACTGTCAAGGAAACAAAGCGATCTTTACAGTCATATCCGAATCAGGCCATGAAATATCCTGATCCTCGATGGTATCCATAGTTTCTCTACCACCTTTTAGTGCACCATAATCACCTTTTCTTGGCTGTGTGCGTCAGAAGAGACTTTTCTCAGCTACCGGTAGAATCCGCAAAATGCTAACCATAGTCTCAAACCTTCGTCATCAGCGCCGCCCGGCCCTGTTATGACCGTGCAGGGGGAACAACTGGCAGCAAGCGCGGGAGAGAGGATGTGAGGCACTCCTGCGAAAATCTGCGGCCCCGGAGCGGCAACAAAAACCTCATCTCTCCCTAATTTCTTCCTATCAACCCCTGTTTATCTTTAAAAAAACAGCGGAGACGAAGATGGAAGAAAAAGAAGTGACGGCACGCCGGAAGCTACAGGCATTGGCAATGTTCCACGCCATGGTCGGATATATCATTAATATACTTATTTTTTATATTATATTTATCCTGATGGCCGGGCTCCTGAAGATCCTCTACCCCATAAACGTCCTGTTTGAACAGTTTTTCTTCAAGCTCGACCTGTCCCGTTCCGTAAGCGACATTCTGACCTTCCTGGTCATGATCGAGCTGTTTCGCAGCTTCATTGAGTATCTGAAGGTCAAACGCATCCGTCTGCACAGCATGATCGATCCTGCCATCATCTTCATCATCCGGGAATTGATCGTGATGCTTTACTCCCATACACCGCTGGTAGGCAGCACCCTGATGGGATTTGCGGGGCTGCTGCTGGCCCTGGGAATCGTCAGGACCATGGCGGTGATCTTCAGCCCCAGAGAGGAAGGCCCGGCCTGAACACTGGGACAGGGCCTTATCAGCCGGGAAGAGAGGTCAAGACCTCGGCGTCCCTGGCCAGAACCAGGGCCGTTGAACCCGAAGGAAGCCGACCTGCAGTACTGTGACGGAAGCCGCAGGCCGAGGCCATGGCAATAATGTCCGGGAGCGGATAGGTCCTGCCGTTGAAGGTATTGAGCATCATATGGATATCGTACAGGGCTCCGCGCCAGCCGCCGTCGCTAAAGAAGTCGTGAACAACAAGCAGCCCCCGATCCCTGGTCTTTGCCGCCGCCTTCCGCAGCAGACCCTCTGTCTCCTCAGCCCCCTGGCAGTGGATGATGTTGGAGAGCAGGACAAGATCACAGGACTGTCCTGCGATCAAATCAAAATCCGAAGGGCCGTCCGCCAGCAGATTGCAGCCGCACCAGCGGAGACGATCTGCTGTGCCAGCCAGGCGCTGGTGGAGACTGCTGTCGGCTACCACCTCCGGCAGATCGCAGAAGATCCCCGTCCAGGCGGAGTAGCGCCGTAAAAAATCAGAAAGATAGGCCCCGGAGCCGGCGCCTGTATCCAGGATGATCCCCCCCGAGGCCGCCACGGGAAGCCAACTCCAGAGTTCCCGGGCGCGGATAGCTGCTGCTTCGTCCATGGCACCGAGGAAGGTGGAAAAGGCCTTCTGCAATGCCCGGGAATCCTTGTCGCCGGTGGCAAAAACCCGTTTTCCTGCACCCAGAGTGGCGGTCAGCTGTGTCCACGACGCCTGCAGCTGCCTTTCAAAGAGCAGGGTATTGCCCTGATAATGCGGAGAGGCCGAACAGAGATAAGTAGAGGCAAAAGGCCCCAGGGCATAACCGCTTCCGGTCCGAATGAGCAGACCCAGGCCGCCGAGACAGCGGAGGAATCTATCGCCGTAAGCCGGCTCCCAGCCCATCCGGGCGCAGATTTCCGCGCTTTCACCGCCCTCCGGCCCGACGGCATCGAAGACACCGGAGTCATGGGCCTGCATCAGAACCGCGGACAGTCGGTAACCGGTCAGCAGATCCGAGAAGGTGCGATACGAAAACTCATCCATGTACTCGTTCAGCATCATCCCGCCTCGCGGCTCTTTTTTGGAAAACCTGAAAGGATCCCGGCTCCCCATTCCCGGCAGCAATTACCGGCAGGGAAGGGCCTTGCGCAGACTGTCCTTCGACCAGATGGTCTGGCCGTCCGGGGTCTTTCCATCAGCCTTCCATTTATCGATGATCTGAAGGCAATACGATCCGGAATTGATGATCTCCGGTTCCTTGTCACTGGGCTTATCCCCGCCGATGCGGAGGAGATCATTATTGGTTGAAGTGTAATTGGGCTTCATCGTTCCCAGACCGCAACCGGCCAGAGAGACGGCAATACCTGCGCAGATGAAGAGTTTGCAAAACGCGTTCATGCTCCGTACTCCTTGATTTTTGTAAGAGTAAATATCTGAAAAATCTATAGCGATCACCCCCCAGGCTGTCGCCGATTCTTCCATCGGCTCATTATCTAAACCAGACCGCCGGGAAAATCCATGAGAAAATCTGTTATTTCACCCTCGGCCCGATCTGTCCCTATCAAGGGTCCTGCGGATGAGGAAGCTGAAGTCCTTTTTAATCAGGGGTTTCATGGCAAGATGTTTGATGCCCATGGCTTCGGCCTGCTCCTCAGTAATGAGGTTGCTATAGCCGGTGCAGAGGATGATCAATATATCCTTCCGGATTTCCAGCATCTCTCTGGCGAGATCCACACCCGTCATCCCGGGCATGGTCTGATCGGTGATCACCAGATCAAAGGCATCGGGCTGATTTCTGAAAATCTCCAGGGCCTCAAGGCTGTCGGTACGGACTGTTACAGAATACCCGAGGCGGACAAGCATGTTTCTGGCCATCTCCGCTAAAACCTTCTCGTCGTCAACAAAGAGGATACGCTCTGTGCCGACAGGGGTGATCTGGACCGGATTGACCGGAGGCGCGGTCTCCTCGACCTGGGCGGGGAGATGGATATGAAATACCGATCCCTCTCCAAGCCGGCTGTGACACGTAATAAATCCGCCGTAGCTCTGGACAATGCCATGGATGATGGCCAAGCCCATTCCCGTTCCCTTGCCAGTCTCCTTGGTGGTGAAGAAGGGATCAAACATTCTCTCCAGGGTCTCCGGGGCCATCCCTGTTCCGGTATCACCCACTGAAAGCACGATAAAGTCAGCGAAATCGGCACTGGGAGCACTGCCGTTTGCGGAGGAGATGGCCTTCCGCTTCAGGGAAATGCTGAGGATCCCCCCCGCCCCTTCCATGGCATGAAAGGCATTGGTGCAAAGATTTATCAGTATCTGATGAATATGGGTGGGATCGGCGAGGATGATCCCGGCATTGGGATCCAGATCCAGCTGAATGGTAATGGTGGTCGGCAGCGAAGAGCGCAGCAGACGGACAGCCTCCCTGATGACGGTCTCCGGCTGCAAAGGGACCCGGTCGGTCTCGACCTGGCGGCTGAAGGCCAGTATCTGCTTGACGAGATCCCTGGCCCGCATCCCTGCCCGGATGACCTCGCGAATGTCCTGGGCCGTCCTGGAATCCGGCGCACAATCATCCTGGATCATTTCTGCATAGCCGAGGATCGCACCAAGAATATTATTGAAATCATGAGCAATTCCACCGGCAAGCGTCCCTATGGCTTCCATCTTCTGGGCCTGATGCAATTGATCGGTCAATTTCTTTTTCTCTATCGCATCGTGCTTGCGCTCGGTGATATCAGCAAAAATGCAGGCGAACTGGCCCGGTCCTGGCCGGAAGGCCTTGACATCAAAGTGTTTCTGCAGACCGGCGGCATAGCGTTCAAAGTGGATGGGCTGCCCTGTAAAGGCAACCCTGCCGTAGATATCGATCCACCGCGATTCAATCTCGGGTGTCACCTCCAATACCGTCCGGCCGACAATATCCGCGGCCTTCAGGCCCATCATCTTTTCAAATGCGGGATTGACGGCCAGGAATCGATAATTTACCGGCGCACCCGTATCGTCGCAGATGATCTCATGCAGGGCGAAAGAATCCAGCATTTCATTAAAGAGCGTCTGATAATTTTTTTCGGCCCTGTGATGGGCGGTGACGTCACGTCCCAATGAAATCACAGTCTGAACTCCGCCATGCCCATCACATTCAGGCAGAATCCGCCAGTTGTGGATGGCCGTTCCCTGTCTGCCCTCATAACTCGTTTCATCTTCAAAAGGCTCACCGCTGGCAAAGACCCTGCCAATGGATTCTTCCCATTTCCGGCAGAACTCCTCCGGGAACCCCAGTTCCCGATGGGTTTTTCCGATAATCTCCCGGGCCGGCAGATTGAGAATCTCTTCGATATTCTCGGAGACGAAGAGATGCCGGCCCTCATGGTCGAAGCGCATCACCAGATCGGGCAGCCCGGTGATCAGGGCCCGGTAGGTTTCCTCGCTCTCCCGCAGGGTTTCCTCTGCCTTCCTGCGCAGGAGAGCACCGCCAATATGGCTGGAAATACCTTCGAGTGCATTGATCTCATCAAGGCTGAATTTTCCCTTCTGGCGATGGTTGAGCTGCAGCAGGCCGACGATCTGCTGTTTTGCCCGGATCGGGATCAGTGCTATGGAACGGTATCCACCATGAATACAACGATTTCGAGGGTTTATTCGCGGATCTTCATCGGGAGAAAGTGACAGCAGCAAGTAACTGTCGTTGGTCCAACAACTTCCCACAGGGGTGAAAAGCGGGTTGGAGGGATCGGCAGCCCCCGAGATAACCAGCCCGCAGATGCATTCCAGTCTGACACTGCCGTCGGGACCCAGCTCAATGTGGCCGTCCTGATCGCAGGCGACCAGGCTGTTTTCCGTGGCCAGAAAATCCTCAAGGAACCCCTGCTGGGCATAATAGGGAAAATCATCCCCTGACTGGAGACGTATCCCCACTGCATCGCACCCTGTCCTCCTCCTGATACTGTCGACAATGCGATGAATTGAAGTCTGAAAGACGTCTGATTCATTCAGTATTTCGAGAACTTCATTGGAAAGTTGGCGATAAATCCTCAAACGTTTGCGCTCTGTGATATCGGTCAGCAGAATACGGCAGACCGGCTGGCCGGTCTTGGCATCCCTTCCTCCTGTGGATTCCAGGCGGGCCCAGAAGACCGAGCCGTCGAATCGGAGCATATTCAACTCGCAGGTCTGCAGGTCAGCGTTTTCAAAGAGCTGCAGGAGATAGCGATCATAATCATCCAAGGATTCTGGCAGGACAAAACGGCCGAGCGGCCAACGCAGAAGTTCAGCCTTAGGCAGGCCCAGCAGGGAGGAGGCAGCCAGGTTGGCTTCCAGGACCATCCCATCCTGAGTCATAGTTATATAGCCCACCGGGGCAAAATCATAGAGGTCGACAAAGCGCTCCCGGGAGGCCTCCAGATCCTCTTGAGCCCGGCGCAATTCCTCTTTCTGCATCTCAAGCTCGATCTGATGTACCCGCAATTCATAGATCAGCGACCGGGTCTCCTCGATCCCGAGAGTCTCCAGGGGCAGTTTATCCAGGCTCCGATATTTTTCCTCGGCCTGTTTGCGCAGACTCTGAACAGGACACGGGGCCATGGTTTTTCCAGAGGAATGTTCCGGACTACGCATATTTGTTCTCCCGCGGGCAAAATAACATTCCTAATCGCCGAAACTCAGATCCAGGGAGCGACGGTACTCTGTTAAGACCGAAGTCCTCCGCTGCGTGTTCCGCCCCCCCACAGAATCTGACAGACAGCTCAGACAGCATCCGGAGACATCATACCTCCGCTTCTTCCCCGTTACAACAGTGCTGATCCAATCAGCTCACACAAAGCGCTCACAACCTGCAGTCGGAACGTCCCGCAAGGCCCCTGGGGCCGTGCTGTTTTTCAACCGTCCCCCCAAAAGACCAGAAACGTCCTCCGGGACAGGGCGAACCATAACAGACAAATTGCCCACCTGGTTCTTGATTAAACTGAATATGTGTGGCAGGATTATAAATATGTATGACATGAATGCCGCCACTGAAAATCCTGAGCCGACTCTACGCCCCTGCGCCTTTAACACTCTGCCAACAGGCATTGCGGTACCCGTAAAGTACCGTATTGCCCTCTTCCTTGCGATAGTTGCAGCCGGCCTGGCGGCAAACTTTCTCAACGTCTCCCTCTTTCTCGATATCCGTTTCATCTTCGGCAGCATCTTCGCCATGCTGGCTCTACAGCTCTTCGGTCCCGGCTGGGGGACGCTGGCTGCAGCCATTATCGCCGCCCCTCTTTGCTTACCCTGGAGTCATCTCTTTCTCTGCATCGTGCCGACTGCCGAAACGGCCACCGTCGGCTGGCTGATGTCCCGCCACCGGGTCGGCATGGTAACGGCCGACACCCTGTTCTGGCTGATTATCGGCACGCCGCTGGCTCTCCTGTTCCATTATCTTGTCATGCCCGTTACTCTCAGCAATACCGACATAATCAAACAGGCAATAAACGGTCTTGCCAATGCCCTGATCGCCCGCCTGATCTTCACAGGTTTCATTCTCTGCTCAAGGTCGGCACCGACATCGCTCAAAGACCTCATCTGCAATCTGCTGTCCTTTTTTCTGCTCTGCCCGGTCCTGACAATGCTGACAGCGGAGAGCCGATCCGATCTGGACGAGACGACCCGCAACATCCATATCACCCTGATTCAGACTGCCGAAGACATCAACCACTTCCTGCAGACCTGGCTTGGCAACAGAAAAATCGCCATTGTTCACCTGGCAGAGCTGGCCGTCTCCGCCTCTCCGCAGCAGATGGAGCCCAGCCTGGAGCTTGCAGTAAAAACGGATATCAATAATTTCAAAAGAATAGGGCTTCTCAACACAGAGGCGACAATCACCGCCCTCTATCCTCCTGTCGATGAAAAGGGGCAGAACTGCATCAATAAAACCCTCACCGGCCATCTCTTTGTCACCGAGCTTCGTCAAACCCTCAAACCCATGATCTCGGAAGTGGTCATGGACAGGATCGCCAGGCCCGGTCCCATGGTGGCAATGCTTGCGCCAGTGACCGCCAAAGGACAGTATACCGGCTCCATAGCAGGGGTCTTGGGCCTGGAGGAGATTCGGGCCCTCCTTGACAAGGCATCCAACCACAATGCCATGTTTTATACCCTGATTGACAGAAACGGCAGTGTCATTATGTCAAACCGTCCCGATCAGACGGTCATGACGCCTTTTACCAAGACTCCGGGGACGATCAAATACCTCGAGTCGGACATCAGCCAATGGACGCCGGTCCTGCCGCCAAATGCCTCACCTTACGAGCGTTGGACCAAGTCCTTTTACGTATCTGAGACCAGCCTGGGGGCTCTGTCGGAATGGAAACTGATTCTCGAGCTGCCAGTGGCCCCCTTCCAAAAGATGCTCTCTGACAATTATACCGGCAAGCTCAGCCTGCTGTTCCTGATCCTGATCTGCGCCCTGGCCCTTGCCGAACTGGCCAGCCACTGGCTCCTCGTCACATTCGAGAGGCTGTGCCTGGTCACCCGGGACCTGCCAGCCAAGCTGGGACACGAACAAGGAATAATATGGCCTGACAGCACCATAAGCGAGGCAAAAAATCTGATTGACAATTTCAGGGAAATGGCCGACATACTCTCCTTGAAATTCAATGAAATAAGACACATAAATGCGAACCTCGAGCAGAGGGTCAAAGAAAGAACGGCCAAACTGAAGGAAGGGGAGGAACGATACCGTTCGATCCTTGATGCCTCACCCGACAGCATCACCATCACGGACATGGAGGGTCGGATTGGCATGGTCTCTCCGATGGGCGCGTCCATGTTCGGTTTGGATGGGCAGATGATCGGCGCCGGACAGTTGATCACCGACTTCATCGTCCCGGAGGATCGGGAGCGGGCACTGGCCAATATCCCTGCAAGGATCCACGGCGCTATGCCGAGTCCCCATGAATACCGCGGTCTGCGCAGGGATGGCACCACCTTCGACATCGAGGTGAACCGCGATTTCATCCGCGGTGCCGACGGTCAGGCTGCGGCCATCGTTTTCGTTATCCGCGATATAACCAACCGTAAGCGGATTGAGGCGGAAAATGCCCTGCTTGAGGAACGCAATCGCCAGCTCCAGAAAAATGAGAGCCTGGGACGCATGGCCGGGGCCATCGCCCACACATTCAACAATCTTCTCACCGCCGTGATGGGGAATCTGGATATTGCCCTTGAAGACCTGCCGCCCGATTCAGAGCTTGCAGTCTGCCTGCAGCATGCGATGAAAGCCACATACCGGGCAGCCGAGGTCAGCAGCCTGATGCGTACCTATCTGGGTCAGACAACGGGGAAACAGGTGCCGGTTGACCTTGCCGCCATCTGCAGGCAGAGTCTGCAACAGGTCCCGATCTCAGTGCTCAATACCGCCGTCGTCAAAACCAATTTCCCCAACCCGGGACCAACGGTAAAGGCCAACGCCGAACAGGTACAGCATATTCTAACCAATCTGCTCACCAACTCCCTGGAGGCCATGGGAGAGGGTAAGGGTGCAATCGAGGTGACCGTCAAGAGAGTGGTTACCGCGAATATCCCCTCCAGACATCGCTTCCCCTTTGACTGGCAGCCAGAGACTCCCAGCTATGCCTGTTTGGAAGTCAGGGATGAGGGCTGCGGCATCCCGGAGGCGGATATCGACACTCTCTTCGATCCATTTTTCACGACCAAGTTCACCGGGCGGGGACTTGGCCTCCCCGTTGTCCTGGGAATCCTCAAGGCCCATGCCGGAGCCATCGTCGTGGAGAGTGCGCCTGGTCGCGGGACCTTGTTGCAGGTATTTTTCCCCTGCACATGAGTCTTGAGTACCCCCTCACCATGACTTCAATCGGCGGATAGCTTCCTCCCATAACCCGACTGCCCTGCAACTCCCTCAAGGCCTCGATACGTTTCCGGCAAACTGCACAGTGCTGCCGAACATGAAAATTTCGCTGCTGCCAAATACGCCCCTATTATCACTATACTTTTTTGATTATTTATATATTTTTCCTATGCAACAAGTCTATTATTCATTATAGTGCAATATTATGCAGCCCCCTCCAAAGAAAATATTTGCCTGAAACAAATTGTTGGAAATTCAGGTATCAACCAGCTTGAATTCCGGCAGCCAGTTAGAGTTAACACTACATTGCCACAGGAAACTCTGAATTTTTGATGTCGACTCTCCTTATTTGATAATTTTTATCAAGGGAAGCACATGAAAAAAACATTGTATTGTCCGGCAGAATTCCACCCGGCTCCCGCGAGGCCCCCCGCCCGTCTTCCTCACAGTTTATTTTGCCGCCTTCTGGGTTTTGTCCTCACCCTCACCCTGATTATGTCCCTGACAGGGAGCAAGGCAGGTGACGGCGCTTCCTCCATACTGGCCGGCTTGACAGGGGAAGGCAGTACATCCGGCCCCGGTCCGGATCCGCGATTGGGCCGCAATGTCTATCAACCGGGCGACGACCCCGTCGTCAACCAAGATTCCGGCTTCAGCGACGCCATTGCCGGACGCCGTACCGACAGCGACGGTTTAGACCGGGCTGACGCTGTCCTGCAGCGCGGGCTGTCCTACGGCCAGGGCGCAGCCAACTCCTTCGGGGAGAGGACCCTGTCCGGTCTCGTCGACGGCGGCCGCGCCCGCCTCAACTTCAGCATCGGCAGTGACGGAAAACTCTCCGGCGAAGGCGATGCACTTTTCCCCCTGCATGACAGCAAATACACCACAACCTATAGCCAGGTCGGGACGCGTTCGATGTGGGATAGCCGCTGGATTGGCAACCTGGGCCTGGGCCAGCGCTGGTTTCCCTTTGCCACAGGAGAAGGAAAGAGCGAAGACTCCGGCAAGTGGATGTTCGGTTATAACGCCTTCTACGATTACGACTTCACCCGCGGCCACCAGCGAGGCGGCCTGGGTCTTGAGGCCCAGTATGACTGGCTGAAGCTCGCATCCAACTGCTATTTCCCACTCTCCGGCTGGAAGGATACGCAGGAAAGCGATCCCCTGTCAGAGCTCTATTATTACCAGGAGCGTCCGGCTCGGGGATGGGATATACGAGCCAAAGGCTACCTGCCCTTCTATCGCAACCTGGCCCTGACCGGAGGATATTCCCGGTGGTACGGCAACGCCGTGGGCATATTCAGCTCCGATACTCAGGAAAAGGATCCCAAAATCTGGAGCTACGGCCTGGAATACACTCCGGTGCCGCTGATATCCGGCTATGTGAACCAGAGCACCACTGAACAGGGCCGTTCGAATACCGAAGTGGGCCTGCACCTGACCTACTATTTTCAGATGCCGTGGGAGGAGCAGATACGGCACTCCAAGGTGGCAGAGCTGCGGACAGTGGACGGCAGCCGCCATGAATTTGTGGACCGTGAAAACCGGATCATCCTGGAATACCAGGCAAAAAATGTCATTGAAATTGTGTGGGTCAACCAAAATTCCGCACAGTTTTACAAGGGCATTCCAACGAATATCCTGCTGAGGGTCTTTCGCAATGGCCAGCCCCTGCGACGCCAGGCTGTAAGCATGAGTAGCCCGGACGGCTTCACCATCGCCAGGGCACAGCCTCCGGCTTCTCACACCCTTCTTGCTCAAGCCTCCGCCATTCTTACTGATCTCTTTAGCGCACCTTCCGCCAATGCCGCCACCACCACCCTCAGCAAAATCACCGATGACAACGGAGAGGTGACGTTCCAGCTCACCCCGCTTCATACAGGAGCAAGCACACAATATGCCGAGGTGCAGGGCTACCGCCTGGCCCTTCCCATCGTTGTGGCAGGGCCAGCCACCAGCACTTTGAGCCTGACTCCCGACAGCCCGCAGACCTACCCTGTTGGTCAGACCGTGGTCAACTCCGGTTTCACCCTGAAAGAAAATGGCCTGCCTGTGGCGAACACAGCTCTCGTTCTGGGATGGAGCGGAGCAGGGGCCTTCGGCACCCCGCCCACGGCCGTTACGACCGATGCCTCCGGACATTTCAACCTGACCAGTCTGCTGGGGTTGACCGCCGGCACAGTAACGCTGACGGCCTCGCTGCCCAGCGGCCAAACAGTGAGCTGCACCCTGACCATCGGTGCCGGACCGCTCGGTCTGGCACCGGACATCAACACCGACTATCTGGTGGGCCCGGTCGTTCCTAACGTCGGCTTCACCATGCGGGAGGGCGATCTGCCTGTGGCCAACAGGACACTCTCTTTGAGCTGGAGCGGTACCGGTGCATTTCTCAACCCGCCTGCCACGGCAACTACGGACGCCAACGGGCATTTTATCTTGCCCTTCCTTGAGGGAAAGGCCATCGGAACAGTAATGATGACGGCCACGCTGCCGGATTCCCGCACGGCAATCTGTACGCTGAACGTTGCCAGCGGAACGCTCTATCTGACCGTTGTCACCGCGCAGTACTACCCGGTCGGGATGACAGTGGCAAATGTACAGTTTAGCCTGACCAACCATGGTGCGCCGGTGCCAGGTACAACGGTGAGCCTGAGCTGGTCTGGCAACGGCGCATTTCTCAACCCGCCTGCCACGGCAACCACGGATGTAAATGGCAAGTTCAGCCTGAATCTTACAGGGCTGACGGCAGGAATTGCTGTCGTCACCGCAACGACAGGGGGGAGCACCTCAAACGGCTGTGGGCTTATTGTAAACCAGCCCAGTATCGTTCTCACCGGCCCTGCCAGCATAGGCAGTTTCGTCGGCACAGGCAAAGGCACGGCGGCACTGACTGCCAGCGTCCGGGATAGCAATAGCAACCCCGTCTCCGGGGCGACAGTGAGCTGGCATATCGTGTCTGCCGCAAACCATGCAGCCGCCATGGCAAGCGGCTGGGGAAACAAAAAAACCGGTCTGTATTGGGATGTCACGCCGACGGCGACGACAGTGGGCGCACTGAGCAGCGAACTGGCGGACACCACCTCAGTGACCAACCCGGCCGGGAAGGCAGTAATAGACCTGACAGACATTCTTGGCGAACGGGATATCACAGTGCAGGCCGCTGTAACCATCAATGGGCAGCTGTATACGGCGACAAGACTCACAACTTTCGGGAGCGGACCCCTGTCGGTCTTTGCCGGGCCGCCTTCCTCGAGCCAATTATTATGGACGGACGCCTATAATTATTGCAACGGCACTGCCTATACAGGCAACCCCGCTGCCTGGACAACGGCATCCGGCTATGTCGGGGCTCCAAAGATGGCTACTGTTGCGCAATTGCGGGCAGTGGCCTTCTCGACACTGTCCCTATCGGCCTATGGAGCGGCATATGCTGCCGGATGGCCCCATAATGTTGTCTGGAGCGGCGAGGCCAGTGACGCCAACTCTGCCTATCAGGTGAATCTGGGGGCCAACATCCCCACCGGGGACAGGTTTGACCTGTTGTACCGCACGGTTTGCGATAAGTAACAGGAGGGGACTCACGCAGGACCGGGGAGACAGTCCGGTGCAAGGCTATTGCCTCATTCAGGGAAGTTCCTGCTCCAGAGCAGCGGCCAGGAGGGCAATTGAGCGTGTTCCGGCTGGATCTGCCCCGATTATGAGGCCTGCAGGCACTTCTTTCCCCTGGAAAAGGACAGCACCACCCCCAGACAGGAAAAAACCGCAAAGACAAGCAGGCCTGTCTTCATGCTGGTAATGAAGGCAGGCAAGGTAGCCCGGGTGATGGCGTTTTTCCCCATGAAAAGCGAAAAGCATAGAGAAACCGTCGTCAGGCTCGCGGCCATGCCCAGGGTCCGCATGGCGCCGATCATCCCCGAGGCCACGCCGAACTGTCTCCGCTTAACGCTGCCCATGATGGCCGTTGAATTGGGCGTTATAAAAATTCCGAAGCCTGTACCTATGAGCATAAGTTCAACGATTACAAGCCAGAGAGGCATATCCGGCCCTACCGTCAGGGCGGCTAGGAGAAGTCCTGCGGAGCTGGCCAGCATGCCGCCGGTGGCCAACCGGGCAACCTCGAATCTGTCGGCTACCCTGCCGGCAACAAGGCTCGCCAGGACCTGCATCAGAGGCTGCATGAGCAGGACGAATCCGGCCTGCCTTGCAGTAAGCCCCTTGGAATACTGAAGGAAGAGGCTCATCAGAAAGGTGATGCCAAATGTCGCGGCATAATTGCCGAAGGCCGCAAGACAGCTCAAGGCGAAAAAACGGTTGCCGGAAAACAGCGACACATCGAGCAGAGGGCTTGCTGATCGCATCTCCATCCGAATGAAGAGGAAGAGGCCGCCGATGCCCGCTGCGATCACCGGCAGCCCCAGCAGGGCCTCCCCGGCCCGGGCGGCACCCGTCATAACTAGGCCAACACTCAGCGCATACATCAGGCTCCCCTTCCAGTCCATGCCTTCACCAGAGGCGTTTCTGCCCATCTCCCGCATCCTGAAAACCCCCACGGCGATGGCCGCCATGCCGATAGGCACTGCCATGAGAAAGACATACCGCCAGCCGAAATGCAGGGTCACATAGCCTCCTATCACCGGGCCTGTCGACAGCCCGGTATAGGTGCATGCGGAAACAATACCGATTTTTCCGGCCCTCTGCTCGGCAGGATAGGCCGCCGCCACCAGCGCCAGACTCCCGGCAAGAAACATGGCGGCGCCCAGGCCCTGGAAAAAGCGCAGGGTCATCACCATGGCGATATTCCTGGAAAAAGCCAAAGAGAACGTCAGGAGGGTAAACAGGAAAAGTCCCGAAAGAAAGACCCGGCGGTGACCGACGATGTCGCCCAGCCGCCCAAAGGAGAGGATCGACATGGCCAGCGACAAGGCATAGAGCTGCTCGACCAGACCAAGCTGCAGGGCGGATGCCCCCAGATCACGGCCGACAGAGGGCAGGGCGACACCCACCGCGGTCAGCATGAAGGGAACCAGATACTGGGCGATGCAGACGGTGATCAGGATTGCCACCGGTGAAGCTGTTGTTTCTTTTTGCATACAAATGTAGCTGAAAATAGGCCTGCAAAAGTTTATAAAGAGCGGATGCCACGAGCCCCCCGGCAATGCAGGCATCACAGCCGGGAATCCCAGGATAATGAGGAGAACATCCGGAGATCGGCTGGCTAAACTCACTGTCCTCAACGGGAGACAGATTATTTTTTTGCAATGTCCGAAAATTGCTGTTCTTCTTGGAGACAGAATTCAATTCTGCCCTCAACGCAACAAGACCATCCCCTCTCCGGCATGGCAAAGCCAGGTTTCTCAAGAGCTTCCATATAAACATATCGCAGCCATCAGGCCAGATATTTCTGCCGGTGCGGCTTTCCCTGCCGCCGCCTGCGCGGAAGTTTGTATAGACCGTCTTGAATACCCGCGTCTTTTCGGCTATTTTACAAAACCCTTGAGAATTGAGAAACCTTTCCCATACCGTGTAGATGAACAGACCATGACACCTTGGCAGATATGGATAGACCGCGGCGGGACCTTCACCGACATAGTGGCCAGGAGGCCGGACGGGAGTCTGACAAGCCACAAGCTTCTCTCTGAAAATCCCGAACAATACCATGATGCAGCCATTCAGGGCATCCGGGACATCCTGGGGCTGAAGGCTGCCGAACCCGTCCCTGCGGGCTTGATCGGTGCAGTGAAGATGGGGACCACGGTGGCCACCAACGCCCTGCTCGAACGCCGGGGAGACAGGACCCTGCTGGTCATAACCGGCGGTTTCGGCGATGCGCTGCGCATCGGCTACCAGAACCGCCCCCTGCTCTTCGCCCGTCACATCGTCCTGCCGGAAATGCTCTACGAGGAGGTGCTGGAGGTGTCGGAGCGGGTCTCGGCCACAGGCGGAATCATCACCCCTCTGGACGAGGCGGTGGCCAGAAACGGCCTGCGGAGGGCCTTCGACCGGGGCATTCGGGCGGTGGCCGTCGTCCTTATGCATGGCTATCGCTTCCCCGCCCATGAAAAACGAATCGCCAGCCTGGCCCAGGATATCGGCTTTGAACAGATCTCGGTCAGCCACCGTGTCAGCCCGCTGATGAAGCTGATCTCCCGCGGAGACACCACCGTGGTCGACGCCTATCTCTCCCCTCTTCTCAGACGCTATGTGGAACAGGTGGCAAGGCCCCTGGGCAATTCGACTCGGCTGATGTTCATGCAGTCGGGCGGCGGCCTGACAGACGCCCGGCTCTTCCAGGGCAAGGATGCGATCCTGTCCGGGCCCGCGGGCGGCGTGGTGGGCATGGTAAAGGCTGCGGAGGAGGGCGGCTTCACCCGGCTGATCGGCTTTGACATGGGCGGCACCTCCACCGACGTCACCCACTATGACGGCGAGTACGAGCGGAGCTTCGAGACGGTGGTGGCCGGGGTGCGGATGCAGGCACCCATGATGCATATCCATACCGTGGCGGCCGGCGGCGGCTCGATCCTGATCTTTGACGGAGCACGCTTTCGCGTCGGTCCCCAATCGGCGGGGGCCAATCCCGGCCCGGCCTGCTACCGCCGGGGCGGCCCGCTGACCGTCACTGACTGCAATGTCATGCTGGGAAGGATCCAGCCGGAATACTTCCCCAAGGTCTTCGGCCCAAAGGCCCATCAGCCTCTGGACCCGGCTGCGGTCAAGGAGGGATTTGCGGCCATGGCCCAAATGATCGCCAAGGCGACCGACCGAGAAGAGCAGAGCCCTGAGGCGGTGGCCCTGGGTTTTCTGCGCATCGCCATCGAAAACATGGCCAATGCCATCAAGAAGATTTCCGTCCAGCGCGGTTATGACGTGAGCCGCTATACCCTGAGCTGTTACGGCGGCGCCGGGGGACCAGCATGCCTGCCTGGTCGCCGATGCCCTGGGGATGAAGACCATTTTCCTCCACCCCCTGGCAGGCGTCCTCTCTGCCTACGGCATGGGGCTGGCCGATATCAGGGCCCTGCGGGAGAGGCAAGTGGAGCTGCCCCTCACCCAGGAGGCAAAGACCGTCATCACCGACCTCTGCCGGCTGCTGGCAGACGAGGCCCGAGCCCAAGTGCTTGCCCAGGGAGTGGAAGAGGAGCTGATACGAATTGAGTATAGGGCCCGCCTCCGCTACCAGGGGACAGACACGGCGCTGCCGGTCGTTCTTGCCGAAGCGCCGGAGATGGAGGCGGACTTCGCTCGGACCCATCTCCGGCGCTTCGGCTTTGCCGTCCCCGGCCGGGCCCTGACGGTCGAGGCGGTCCTGGTCGAAGCGGTGGGAAGCGCCGGGGCTGCCTCCCACCCGGAACAGCCGGCCGGGGAGCCGCCCGCACCGGCGCCCCTGCCGCAGACCCGAGTCGCCATGTTCAGCTCCGGCAGACGGCTGGAAACGCCGCTCTATCGGCGCGACCATCTCCTGCAGGGACAGAGGGTCACCGGCCCCGCCATCATCGTCGAGCCGACCGGGACGGTGGTGATCGAAGAGGGCTGGCAGGCCCGGACCGACAGGCGCGGCAATCTGATCCTCGAACGGTACAGGGAAAGACGAAGCCAGGCCGCCCCCACCGCCGCCGACCCGGTCATGCTGGAGGTCTTCAATAACCTCTTCATGTCCATTGCCGAACAAATGGGGGCAACCCTTGCCAATACCGCCAGCTCCGTCAATATCAAGGAGCGGCTGGATTTTTCCTGTGCCCTCTTCGATCAGAGCGGCAAGCTGGTGGCCAATGCCCCCCACATCCCAGTCCATCTGGGCTCCATGGGGGATTCGGTCAGGACGGTGATCAGGGAGGGGGGGGCCATGCAGCCGGGAGACGTCTTCATGCTCAATGCCCCCTACAACGGCGGCACCCACCTGCCTGATATCACGGTGATCACCCCGGTATTCGCCGATGACGGCTCACAGGTGCTGTTTTATGTGGGTTCGCGGGGCCACCATGCCGATATCGGCGGCCGCACCCCGGGCTCATCACCGCCCGACAGCCGCTCCATCGAAGAGGAAGGCGTGCTCATCAACACCTTACTGCTGGTCCGCAACGGCATCTTCCGGGAGAGGGAAACCCGGGCCCTGCTGGCCTCCGGGCCTTATCCCTGCCGCAATATCGACCAGAACATCGCCGATCTCACTGCCCAGATCGCGGCCAATGCCAGCGGAGCGGCGGCGCTCGGGAAGATAATCGCCGATACAGGCCTTGACGCGGTTCAGGCCTATATGCAGCATGTCCAGGATAATGCGGAAGAATCAGTGCGCAGGGTGATTGACGTCCTTCAAGACTGCAGCTTCACCTACCCCATGGATGGCGATCGGCAGATCCGGGTGCAGATCCAAATCGACAGGAAAAAGAGGGAGGCCGTAATCGATTTCACCGGCACCTCAGCCCAGGACGACGGCAACTACAACGCCCCCACCGCCATCTGCAAGGCCGCCGTCCTCTATGTCTTCCGGACCCTGGTCGAGGACAACATCCCCCTAAACGAGGGCTGCATGAAGCCGCTGCGGCTGATCATCCCGCCCCGGACCATGATCAGCCCCGAGTATCCGGCAGCGGTGATCGCAGGCAATACCGAGGTTTCCCAGGCCATCACCGACGCCCTCTTCGGGGCTCTGGGAGTGCTGGCCTCTTCGCAGGGAACTATGAATAATTTCCTCTACGGCAACACCGCCTACCAGAACTATGAGACCATCTGCGGCGGTACCGGAGCAGGCCCCGGCTATCCCGGCACCAGCGCCGTCCACAGCCATATGACCAATACCCGGATGACCGACCCGGAGGTCCTCGAATGGCGGTTCCCGGTACGGATCGAATCCTTCGCCATCCGCAGGGGTTCGGGCGGCCGAGGCCGGTTCCGCGGCGGTGACGGGGTTGTCCGGAAGATCCGCTTCCTCGAACCCATGACCGCCACCATTCTCTCCTCCCACCGGCAAACCGAACCCTACGGCCTAGCTGGCGGTCTGCCCGGAAAGAGGGGTGAGAACAGCGTCCTGCATCCCGATGGGACCGCCACCCTGCTGCGGGGAAATGATGAGGCCCTCCTGGCACCGGACGATATCTTCATCATCAAGACCCCGGGCGGCGGCGGTTTCGGCAGGGAATAACGCCGGAACACGGTACTCCCTTATTATTTTGCCTGCATTCCCTGCTGCAAAAAATATTGCAGGCAGGTATGTTTTATTATTCATTATCGAATTTTCATGATACCGTAATAAAATGAAAGAACGGACAAAAGATATGCCAGCCATTTTCATCGTGTTATTCCTTTGTTAGCGGCTCTGTTCGTAGGGGTTGCCAGGAAACGTCTTCCGATCCCCCGGTCTCAAGTCTTTATCCGTAATCGCCATAGCCTCAATGGAAATATGACCCGATGAGTCCAAAATCTTCCCCGTCCCCGGCAGGCAGGAAATTTCCGATAAATCCCTTAATACTGGCGCGGGTTGCTCCCTTTGGCCTCTACATGATCTTTATCGGGGTCAATGAAGGGCTGCATTACCTGATATCACTGGGGTTCTTCACCCTTTCCCCTGAGACCTTTCTCTTTCTCTATATCCCCAGGATTGTCGCTACTGCCGCTCTGCTCTGGTATTTCCGCGCCGATTACCCCGAACTCCGGTGGAGCGATCTGCGACAGGGGCTGCCGACATTGTTCAGCTTTGCCGTAGGCCTCGGGGTCTTCGCCCTCTGGATCCGGATGACCTGGCCCTTTGCGGTCTTCGGGACCCTGAACGCCTACGACCCCGCATCCATCCAGCCTGCCTCACTGTACATCATATTCATCGCCTTTCGCCTGCTTGGCTCCTCCATCATTGTGCCGATCATGGAAGAGCTGTTCTGGCGTTCCTTCATCGTCCGCTATATTATCCGGACCGACTTCGACCAGGTGCCGATCGGCGTCTTCACACTCACATCCTTTTGCATAAGCGCAGTCCTCTTCGGGATGGAGCACAACCTCTGGCTCGCCGGCATCATGGCCGGATCCCTCTACAACCTCCTCCTCTATAAAACCAGGAGTATCGCCCAGTGCATCCTTGCCCACGCGGTCACCAACGGTATCCTGGGCTGCTACGTCCTGACCATGCACTCCTGGATTTTTTGGTAGAATTTCTTATACTTACTGAATAGATCCAACTGTTTTGGGACACTGCGGAATAATCGAAAAGATAAGGCTGAGGGCGATTGGCCCCTCCGAACCAGGTACCCTCGGCGCTATTTTAGTGTAATTTCAGTCAAAACAATCCCCATCCTCACATTCAGTTGACATGAAACAACCTGTCGGGCAAGATAGACTGCGACCGTCAAAGGCAATCGCAGTCTGCCGAAAGCAACCGCTTTTACAGAGAGTCAATGGATCCAATCAACACATTTTCCTTGGAGCGGCACGCCGGGGAATACCACACCTGGCCGCCACGCTCCCGCCTGATTCACAACGGGATTATCCTGGACCTTAGCCTGCCAGGCTATGACCTGATACGGCAGTATGACACCATTGATGGTTTCCTGTTTGTAACGGATTACGACAGCCCGTATGGAGAAGCAACCAATTTCATTTTTGTGGACAAGAGAGTTGAACGGGTGCTGAGCGAACGCAGTTTTGGCGGCATGTACGCAAGCTTTTGGCTTGAAGATCTCTTCTGGCATGATGCGCGCAATTTCACCGCTCTTCTTTCCGGCTGCGAATATGTCTTTACGATTCGTTCTTTCTTTATTCCCTATTTTTATCCCAAGCTCGGCATCCGGGTCGGGGAAAGCCCTACAGGCCGAAGATCCGGCTGATTTTTTTCTTTATGCCGCTGACCAGGAAGGGCGTGAGGCGTCCTTTCTCCTTCAGGATCTTTATGAAGAGATCCTTCTTGTTTTCCGGAGGTAAGGGACGGACCGCCGGTTGCAGGAAAAGCGAACCGGTAGGGCAGGCTCCGATGCAGGCCCCGCAGCCCAGGCAGAGATTTTCCCGGATCGCAAGCCTCCGCTTTTTGGCACTGCCGCTTGCTTGCATGTCCAGGGCTGCAATATTGCAGGCCTGGGCACAGAGGCCGCAGCCGATACACGACCCCTGATCCACCCCGACCGTGAAGGCGGCCCTGGCTATCCCGCCCGCAAAGCCCTGGCGGATGCCTCCGAGCAGTTCGCAGCAGCAGGAGCAACAGTTGCAGATAAAGGACGGCCTGTGGCGGATGTTGTCGGTGATATGGGTCAGATGCAGCCCGCGGGCCCGGTCGATCACCGCCAGCAGTTGGTCGGTTGTGCGCTCTTCGGCAAAGCCTCGCCGGGTCATGAACCTGGCCGCGGTTCCCAGCGAGATGCAGATCCCCTCCACCGGCGCGCCCTTCCTGCAGTCCTCATGCAGATGCTGTTTTTTATGCCGGCAATAGCACATGCCCACCGCCCCGAAGTCCGACTGCCGGATGATCTCCCGGGCGCTCTCGTAGGTGGTGATCACCGAACTCACCGGGATATGCTCCTCATAGGTCAAAGACCGGGTCAAGGGGGTCTTGGAGCCGAAGAATTCCTTGCCCTGCCCCTGTCCGGGATCGCCGCACAGGTATTCGGTCATCAGCTGCGCCAGCTCCTCCGCCGGCAAGTCGGCCCGCTGCTTCATGAAGGTGAACTCGAAAAAGCCGATCAGGCCGGGCATCAGCAGATAATAGGTGACCCCTCCATAGGGAAGGTCCATGATGAGCCCCTTGTCGGCCATCTGCTCAAGCACAGGCAGCAGACGCTCCGCGGCAATCCCGGTCTGCCGGCACAACTCCGGCAGCGTGGCCTCCTGAAGCGGAAAACGGGAGGCAATAAAGGCCTCCTCCTGCGTGAAGAGCAACTCCAGAATGCGCCGCAGCTTGTCGTTGTCGAAGAGGCCTATGGGATACTTATTCAGCCTGTCTATAAGGGGAACGAGCCCGTCCCTGCCTTCCTGATGATGTCCCATTGCCGCCATCCTTCAAAATGCATACCGGTTTATTTGACCTTGGTCCGAACCGCATCCCAGCGTTTTATCTGCCAGGTAGTGCGGGCCCGGGCCACCATGTTGCCATCGCTGTCGCTGACCTCGGTGATCATGATAATGTCCTGGGACTCGGCGGTCGCAAGCGGCCCGACAATCCTGTCCTGCAACTCCTTATCGGAAAGCGAGGTCCGGGCCGTGATGTCCTTTTTGGCCTGATAGAGATAGTCGACCTCAATCCTGGACATGATCAGACGATAGCGACCCGGATCCAGGCGGGAGAGCAGCAGCAGGCCCGCCGAAAATTCCGCCACCGTTGCAATGGCGCAGGCATGGATGCCCCGGATATGGTTATGGTTGGCGCGTCGGTAGCTGGCACAGGTCACGACCCGGTCTTCGGCAAACTCGACAATCCGGAAGCCGTGCGGCCTGTTGAAGGGGATCAGTCTGCCCATGACGAAATTCAGCAGCGTGAGCCACCCTGGAGAACGCCTGGCCAGGGCGATCAGCCGCGGCAGCAGTTTCAGGGCCTTCATCGGATGCTCCGGCCGGCCTTAAAACCGCTATGGGTAGCCTCGAAGGCCGTGGCCGGGGTCGCAGCATCGCCCACCACCTGGCAGGGGATGGCAAGCTCGCGGGCCACCTGCTGCAGCGGATTATAGGCCGTGGTGCCCACAGCCAGCACCACAGTATCGGCGGTCAATTCTTCAACCTGCCCTCCCCCTTCGATCCGGACCCCGCCTTCGGTGATGGCCGCAACCCTGGTGGAGACCAGGCTTTTGATGCCGTATCGCTCCACATCCAGCAGCATCCCCCAGCGGGTGGTCTTGCCGAAGTTGCTGCCCAGCTTATCCAGCAATTCCACCAGGGTGATCTTCCTGCTGCCGGTGGTGGCCAGTCGATAAAGCTCTTCAAGGCTCTCGGCCCTGTTGACCAGCAGGAACTTCAGCTCCTCGCCCGACAGCGTCCCCTGTTCGGCCAGATAGAGAGCGACCTCGACGCCTACAGCACCGCCGCCGATAATCACGACCCGTTCGCCCGCATGACGGGCACCCGACAGGATATCCCAGGCCTGCACTACATGATCCAGCCCGGCACCTTCGATGGGCGGCACGGCAGGCTGCCCGCCGGTGGCCAGGATCAGGGCCTCGGGCCGCTCTGCTGCAAGGAGCTGCCGATCCACCTCGGAGTTCAGCACCACCTTCACTCCCTTCTCCGCCAGCTGACGGCTCAGATCGCCGGCCAGTCCGCTGAACTCTTCCCGGCCCGGAGGGGCACCGGCCAGATGCAGCTGGCCGCCCAGTCTCGATCCCCGTTCATGCAGGATGACATGGTGGCCGCTCTTTGCCACCGCCAGGGCAGCGGTCATGCCGGCCGGCCCGCCGCCCACGACCATCACCTTTCTGGCCTGAACCGCCGTCTCGGTCCGGCCCTCAGCTTCATGTCCCGCCCGCGGATTGCAGAGGCACTCCACCGGCTTCATCTTGAAGAGGTTGTCGAAGCAGCCCTGGCCGCAGCCCACGCAATGGACGATGGAGTTTTCCCGGCCGCTGCGGGCCTTTTCGGGCAGCTGCGGATCGGCAATCAGCGCCCGGCCCATGGCTACCATGTCGCAGAAGCCTTCCTCCAGCAGCCTTCTTGCTGTCTGCGGATCGTTAATCCGGTGGCTGGCGATGATGGGTACGGCCACCTGCTGCCGGATGGAACGGGCCATATAGGCAAAGACCCCGCGCGGCACCTGAGTTACGATCTGCGGGATCTGTGCCTCGTGCCAGCCGACGTTGATGCAGAGGGCATCGGCCCCCGCCGCCACCAGGGCAGCAGCGAAGGTCTGCAGATCGGCCCGGCCGATACCGCCCTTCATAAAATCATTGCCGTTGAGACGGACCATGACCGGAAAATCGGGGCCCAGCCGCCTGCGCACCGCCGAGACCACCTCCAGGCCGAAACGCATCCGGTTTGCCAGCGCTCCGCCATATCCGTCCTGCCTCTGGTTGGTGAGAGGA